>NZ_BAABII010000011.1:0-54559 GCF_039542665.1 Saccharopolyspora cebuensis | reverse complement strand
GTATCAACTAAGGGTGGAGCTGAGGGGATTCGAACCCCTGACCCCTTGACTGCCAGTCAAGTGCGCTACCAACTGCGCCACAGCCCCGTGTTCTGCTCTCCGAGCGTCCCGGGGCTTTCCGTTCCCCGTTCATCTCGTGTGCCACTACAGTACAACAGCCCTTCGCGGGGCTCCGCAGGGGGGTGGGCCATTCGGGTCCGCGCAGGTCGGGCGGGGTGCGCCCCTGGGCGGGGGCTGCCGCTATCCGGGGCGGAGCGTCTCCGCCGCCACCCGGAGGTCCGCGACGAGCTCGGCGTAGCGCTGCTCGCGGTCGTCCTCGGAGCGCAGCACCGCCGACGGGTGGACGGTGGCCAGCACCCGCATGCCCTCGTGCTCGATCAGCTCGCCGCGCTGCCTGCTGACCCGGAACGACGGCCCGAGCAGCGCTTGCGCGGCGGTCGCCCCGAGGCACACCACGACCTCCGGCCGCACCACGTTGAGCTCGGCGGTCAACCACGGTCGGCAGGCGTTGACCTGACCGCGGGACGGCTTCTGGTGGATGCGCCGCTTGCCCTGCTGCCGCTGGAACCGGAAGTGCTTGGTGGCGTTGGTGACGTAGACGTCGTCGCGGTCGATGCCGACCTCGGCCAGCGCTTCGTCGAACAGCCGCCCGGCGGGTCCGACGAACGGGCGGCCGGCGCGGTCCTCCTGGTCGCCGGGCTGCTCCCCGACGACCACGGCCCGCGCCGACTCCCGCCCCTCGCCGAACACCGCCCGGTCGGCGTCCCGGTACAGCTCGCAGCCCCGGCACTCCTGCACCGCCTTGCGGAGCCCGGGCAGCCGGACGCGCGGCGGGACGTACTCCTCGGCGCCCGGCACGGTCAGCTCGCCCGGTTGTTCGGGCTGGGCAGGCCGCGGGTGTTGGCGGCCTTGACGAACTCCGCCCGCGGCTCGTGCAGCTCGCCCAGCGCGACGGTCTGGCGCTTGAACGGCAGCTCCAGCAGCCAGTCCCCGGCGATGCGGGCCTTGTGCGAGAACGTCGGCATCTTGGACAGGTGGTAGACCCGGTGCAGCAGCCACGCCGGGAAGCCCTTGAGCTTGATCCCGTAGACCTCGGCGGCGCCGCGGAACAACCCGAGCCCGGCGACCGATCCCGCGTACTTGTGCGCGTAGTTCTTCATCGGCTCACCGCGCAGCGAGGCGACCACGTTGTCGGCGAGCACCCGGGCCTGGCGCACCGCGTGCTGCGCGGACGGCCCGCACAGCGCCTCCGGGTCGCTGCTGGTCAGGTCGGGCACCGCGGCGCAGTCCCCGGCGCCGAAGACGTTGTGCGTCCCGCGCACCTGGAGCTTGGCGGTGCACTCCAGCCTGCCCTTGCCGTCGCGCGGGAGGTCGCTCTCCTCCAGCATCGGGTGCGGCTTCACCCCGGCCGTCCACACCACGGTGTCGGCGTCGAACTCGTCGCCGTCGGAGAGCACCACGTGCCCGTCCTCCAGGGTCTTGGCCGTGGTGTTCAGCTTCACCTCGATGCCGTGCTCCTCCAGCCGCCGCTGGGTGTACCGGCCCATCGGCGCGCTGACCTCCGGCATGATCCGGTCCATCGCCTCGACCAGCACCCAGCGCATCTCGGCGGGCGAGACGGTCGGGTAGTCGCGGCTGGCGTAGCGGGTCATGCTCTCCAACTCGGCCAGCGCCTCGATGCCCGCGTAACCACCGCCGATGAACACGAAGCTGAGCAGCCGCTTGCGCAGCTGGGCATCGGTGGTGCCCGCCGCGATGTCCAGCCGGGACAGCACGTGATTGCGCAGGTAGATCGCCTCGCCGATGGTCTTGAAGCCGACGCCGACGTCGCCGAGGCCGGGGATCGGCAGCGCGCGCGAGATCGACCCCGGCACCACCACGAGCACGTCGTACTCGATGTGCTCGGAGGTCCCGTCGGCGAGCGTGGCGGTGAGGTTCTGCTCCTTGCTGTCGATGCAGGTCACCTGGGCCGTGATCACCTCGGAGCGGCGCAGCGCCTGGCGCAGCGGCACCACCACGTGCCTGGGCTCCAGCGAACCGGCCGCCGCCTCGGGCAGGAACGGCTGGTACGTCATGTGCGGCTGGGTGTCGATCACGGTGATGCGGCCTTCCCCGGACCGCAGCTTGCGCTGCAACCGCAGCGCGAGGGTCAGTCCGGTGTGGCCGCCGCCGATGATGACGATCCGGGGCTCAGGCATGGTGCGGCGCTCCTCTCGCACCTTCTCTGGTGCGTCGGGGATCGACTTCGCGATCGGGGTGCCTGCGCAGGTACTCCTGCTCCAGTTCGAACGTGCGGGCGGTGTGCTCCCGCAGCGAGTCCGGCGAGCCGTGCAGGAAGGTGTCGTGGCGGGTCTCGTGGAGGTGCTTGAGCTCCTGGCGCAGCACCTCGTCGGACAGCTCCTCGCCCGGGACTCCGGTGGTCATGCTCATCACGCCCTCCAGCCACTCGGCCGCCGGGACGCCGCGGGTGCAGCGCCGACAGCTGAGTACCCAGTACACCCGCAGCGGAACCACCATCAGCCAAGCGGTGAATCCGCTTGCAGCCGAACCCGACCACCGTCAGGCAAGCGGCGAAGCCGCTTCCGCCTTACCCCACGCACGCAACTGGCACCGCCGCGGGTTCTCAGCGGCCTTCTCGCGAGGACGCCCTGACGCTGTGTACGTGGTTGGTACATGAGGAAGGGCGCCCGGAGCGAGAAGGCCGCTGAGGTTCCGCCACCCGCACCGCACCAACGCGACCACCACACCTCTTCCCGACGAGAAGACCGCTGAGGCTCCGCCACTGGCACCGCGCGCCAACCGGACCACGGCACCGACCAACTCAGTCCGCGACGCGGCGTGGTTCTTCTTCCTTCTCCTCCGCCACCGGAGCGGCGCGGGTTTCCGGTGCCCGCGCCCAGACCAGCAGCGCCAGCACGGCGGTGAGCCCGGTGACGGCGAACGCGGCGCGGAACGACACCGCGTCGGCCAGCACCCCGGCGACCAGCGGTCCGAGGATCGCCCCGAAGTCGGCGGCCATCTGGAAGGCGGCCAGCACCGGACCGCCGCGACCGCTGCCGACGACGTCGGCGACCGCCGCGTTCTGGGCGGGGTTGAGCAGCCCGGCGCCGATCCCGGCGACCAGCGAGGCGGCCAGGAACAGCGGCACCGATTCGGTCAGCCCCAGCGCGGAGGTGCCGACCGCCGAGACGGCCAGCCCGACCAGCACGAGCGGTCGGCGACCGCGCTGGTCGGCCATCCGCCCGGAGATCATCAGCACCGCGGCGTTGCCGACCGCGAACACCGACAGCGCGAATCCGGCCATCGCCTGATCGGTGCGCAGCACCTCGACGACGAACAGCGGCACCAGGGCGATCCGCACCCCGAACACCGCCCACCCGTTGCTGAAGTTCGACACGATCGCCGCCCGGTAGGCGCGGTGCGTCAGCGCCTCGCGGACCGACATGCCGGGGACGCGGCGGTCGGGTTGCGGCGCGGCCAGGGTCGACTTGCGCAGCATCGCCCAGCCGACGAAGGCGGCGACGAACAGCGCGATGCCGTAGATCACGAACGGCAGCCGCAGCGAGAAGCCGACCAGCAGGCCGCCGATGATCGGGCCGGAGATGTTGCCCATCAGGAAGCTGGTGGCCCACACCCCGGAGGCCCGGCCGCGCAGGTGCGGCGGGGAGAGCCGGATCAGCAGCGCGACCCCGGAGACGGTGAACATGGTCGAGCCGGTGCCGCCGAGCGCCCGGAACACCAGGAGCTGCCAGTACGAATCGGCGAACGCGCAGGCGGCGGTGCTCACCCCGACGATCGTGATGCCCCACAGGTACGTCGGCCGCTCCCCGAACCAGGACACCAGGCGCCCGCTGACCGGCGCGAACGCCAGCCGCATGAGGGCGAACGCGCTGATCACGAAGGAGGCCGCGGTGACCCCGACGTCGAAGCTGGTGGCGAAGGTCGGCAGCGCCGGGGCGACGATCCCCATCCCCACGGCGACGATGAAGCCGCCGATGACCAGGATCCAGATTTCCCGGGGCAGAGCGCGGATGCCCGGTTCCGGCCGCACCGAGGTGCTCGACACCGCTCCTCCGTCCTGAGGCCGCGCGGTGCCGCGCCTGCCCCCTCGCGACTTCCTCCGGCGCGGCGGCGGGTGCGGGCGCTCGGGAGGCGAACCAGAAGATCACGCGAGCAGCGGGCACATTTCACCCGTACGCGCGACCTCCTAGGTAAGCAGACGCGGACCGGTCGGTCAATCCGGACGGCACGCGCGGGGCGGGGCGGACCTCACAGCAGCTCGTCGACGTTGCGGGCGTAGGAGGTCACCGAGTACACCTCCTCGAACCCGCAGGCCCCGGCGAACCGCTCCGCGGGGGCGCCCTCGTCGCGGTGCCCGGCCACCAGCAGCGCGCCCCGCTCCCGCAGCGCGCCGACGACCTCGGCGACCAGCGTCCGGCCCACACCCCGGCGGCGGCGCCCCGGCCGCACCACCACCTGCTCCAGCAGCCCGACGCCACGCGCCAGGAAGCCCTGGGCGAACCCGGCGATGCGGTCGGCGCCGGGGTCGTCGACGACCCGCAGCACGGCGCGCGGCTCGTCCAGCCGGTGCCCGTAGTGCTTGCGCAGCGCGCGTTCGGCGCCGGCCGGGAGTTCCGCGTCGTCGGCGATCAGCTCCACGAGCTGCGCCAGGTCGTCCTCCCCGGCGGGGCGGGCGGACTCGGTGACCACCTGGTCGACCCGGTGCAGCAGGGCGACGTGCTCGTCGACCGCGCGCCACCCGGCGTCGTCGGCGATGCCCTCGATCTCGGCGACCGTGGTCGGCGAGGCCAGCACCAGCGCCTCGGACCGGCCCGCCTCGGCGAACACCTGCTCCAGCTCCAGCAGCGTGCCCGCCACCCCGGCGAGCGTGCCCCACAGCGCGCAGGCGTGGTTCGCGCTGGTCAGCGGGTTGTCGGGGTTGAGCACCACGGTCGCGTCGCCGACCCGGGTGCGGCTGCCGTAGCGCACCTGGGCCGAGGCCAGCCGGGCCTGCTCGACCAGCCCGGCCAGGTCGCGGGCCTGCCGGGGGCCGAGCAGCGCTTCGTCGTCGGGATCGTGCAGCGGGTCCACGCCCCCATTGTCGTGGACGGTCCAGCACCACCGTCCGGCCGGAGTGCGGCAGGATGGACGTGTGACGACCACCACGGAACTCGCCGACGAGCTCGTCGGGCTCCTGCTCGACGCCGATCCGGTGCAGGCCACCCTCTACGGCATCCGCGGCCGGGACGACCGGCTCCCGGTGATCGGCGCGGCGGCCGAGTGGGAGCTGCGCCGCCGCTGCGACGACATCCGGATGCGCGCGATGGGGATCGACACCGCGCACGCCGGGCTGGAGGAACGGCTGACCGTCGCGGTGGTCGTCCAGCACGCGCAGGCGATGGTGGACCACTTCGACGCCCGCGCCGCCGAGTACACCATCATCGGGAACCTGTTCGCGCCGGTGGCGGGCCTGCTGTTCCACCTCGGCCAGATCCGGATCGCCGACGCCGAGCAGGGCCGCGACTACCTGCGGCGGCTGCGCGCGATCCCGGAGTTCACCGCCTCGGCCGCCGACCGGCACCGGGCGGGGATCGCCGCGGGCCGGCTACCGGTCCGGCGGTTGGTCGACGACGCCATCGCGCACCTGGACGCCCACCTCGCCGCCCCGGACGACGACCCGCTGCTGGTCCCGGAGCTGCCCGACGCGGAGTCGGACGAACGGCGCCGGGTGCTCGCCGAGCTGGTCCGCCCGGCGCTGCGCACCTACCGCCGGGTGCTCGCCGACGAGATCGCCCCGCACGGGCGGGAGGACCGGCGGCCCGGCCTGTGCTGGCTGCCCGGCGGCCCGGAGATCTACCGCAGGCTGATCCGGGCGCACACCACCACCGAGCGGGAACCCGACGAGCTGCACGACACCGGCCTGGCGCACCTGCGGGAGGTGCGCGCCGAGCTCGGCGCGGTCGGCGAACGCGCGTTCGGCACCGGCGATCCGGACGAGGTGCTGGAACGGCTGCGCACCGATCCAGCCCTGCGCTGGCGGGACGCCGCGGAGATGCTCGGCACGGCGCGCACCGCCATCGGCCGCGCCGAGGCCGCCGCGCCGGGCTGGTTCGGGCGGCTGCCGGACCAGCCGTGCGAGGTGCGGGAGGTGCCGGGGCCCGCGTCGCCGAGCACGCCGCTCGGCTTCTACCTCTCCCCCGCGCTGGACGGCTCGCGGCCGGGCGTGTACTTCGCCAACACCGCCGACGCCGACCAGCGCCCCCGCTACAACGCCGAGGTGATCGCCTTCCACGAGGTGATCCCCGGCCACCACCTGCAACTCGGCCTCGCCCAGGAGCTCGGCGGGCTGCCGCTGCTGCGCAGGCTGATCAGCATCAACTCCTACACCGAGGGCTGGGGCCTCTACACCGAGCGGCTGGCCGACGAGATGGGCCTGTACTCCGACGACGTGGCGCGGCTCGGGATGATCAGCCAGGACGCGCTGCGGGCCGCGCGGCTGGTGGTCGACACCGGGCTGCACGAGGCCGGGTGGAGCCGGGAGCGGGCGGTGGAGTTCCTGCTCGCGCACACCACCCTGCCCCGGTTGGAGGCCGAGGCGGAGGTCGACCGCTACATCTCCTACCCCGCCCAGGCGCTGTCCTACCTGGTCGGACGGCTGGAGCTGGAGCGGGTCCGGGACGCGGCGCGGGAGCGGCAGGGCGAGCGCTTCGAGCTCCGCCGGTTCCACGACGTGATCCTCGGGCACGGTGCGCTGCCGGTGTCGGCGCTGGACACGCTCTGCGCCGAGGAGCTGCGCTGACGCCTGCGACATCCAGGTAGTCCTGCGCCGCGACCTCCGACATCGGCGCCGCGAACCTCTAGGGTCGACCGGAGCGTGCCCACCGCGGTCGAGCTGGGAGGTGCCGTGACCGGGACGTTCCACCCCCGCGACGAGCAGCAGGACCGGTCGGCCACCGGCGAGCCGCCGTGGATGCGGCGGGTGCTGGCCCGGATGCGCGCCGAGGACGGCTGGTACCTGCTGCGGAGCCGGTCCGCGCTGCCGGACGCGGTGCTGGTCGGTCCGCCGGGCGTGCTGGTGGTGCTGCTGCGCGCGGAACCGCCGGACCTCGCCGACACCCGCGCGGCGTTCGTCCGGGTCGCCGAGCTGCTGGCCGGGGTCGGCGGCCCGCGCGGGCTGCTCACCGAAGCCGTCGTCCGCACCGTCGTGGTGCACCCGGAAGGCGCCGCGGGGTTCGGCCGCTCCGGGGAGCACCTGGTGCTCGGCGAGTCCGAACTGGACCGGGCGCTGCGGCGCGGTGATCCGGTGCTGACCGCCGAGGAGGTGCGGGCGGTGGCGCGGCACCTGGACGACCGCGCCGAGCACCTGCGGCCGGACTGGAACCCGGCCGTGGTCCCCGGCCAGCGCGGCGATCCCGGGCTGTTCGAGGTCGCCGACGTGCGCGCGCAGCGGGTGGAACGCGCGCTGGACAAGCCGTTCCGGGACTGGCGGACCTTCCTCGACGACACCCAGCTCGGCGTGGTGCGCAGGCACTACTCGGGTCCGGCGCGGATCACCGGCCCGGCGGGCACCGGCAAGTCGGTCCTCGCGCTGCACCGGCTGGCCTACCTGGCGCGGCGCACCACCGGGCGGCTGCTGTTCACCACGCACGTGCACAACCTGCCGCGCATCGCCAAGGAGGACTTCCGGTCGCTGGCCCCGCAGTTGGAGCGGCGGATCGAGTTCGTCCACCTGCACGCCTTGGCGCGGGACCTGCTGGCCGCGCGCGGGCGCGACGCCGAGGTGGACGAACCGCGGGTCGACGCGGCGTTCACCGCGGTGTGGCGGTCCCCGCTGGCCGAGCCGCTGCGCGCGCACCGGCCCTCGAAGCACTACTGGCGGGCCGAGGTCGAGCGGGTGATCAAGGGCCGCGGCATCCGGGAGTTCGAGGTCTACCGGACGCTGGCGCGGCGCGGCCGGGGCACCCACCTGCCCGCCGCGGTGCGCAGCCAGGTCTGGCGGTTCTACTGCGAGTACGAGCGGGAGCTCTCCGAGCGCGGCGCGTTCGACCACAACGACGTGCTGATGCGCGCCCTCGCCGAGCTCGGCCGCCACCCGCTCCCGCGGCCGTACGCGGCGGTGGTCGTCGACGAGGTCCAGGACCTCACGCTCGTCGGGCTGCGCCTGGTGCACGCCCTCAGCGGGGACGGGCCGAACCAGCTCCTGCTCATCGGGGACGGCCAGCAGCAGGTCTACCCCGGGGGTTGGCGACTGTCCGAGGCGGGGATCGCGTTGCGCGGGCGCGGTGAGATCCTGCGCCGCAACTACCGGAACCGGGGCGCCATCGTGGACCGCGCGGGCGCGCTGCCCGCGATCAACCGGTTCGACGACCTCGACGGCGGGCCCACGGTGAACCTCGCCGCCGCGCACCCGGTGCTGGGCGGCGGCCAGGTCGTCGAGTGGACCGGCACCGACCAGGAACAGGCGCTGCTGACCGCGCTGCGCGCCCTCGACGACCCCACCGACGCCGTGGTCCTCACCCGCACCCGCGCCGCCGCCGACCGCTGGGAGCAGGTGCTGCGCGCGGCCGGCATCCCGGTGCAGCCGCTGGACCGCTGGGACCGCCGGTCCGGCGGGTGCTGCCACGTCGGCACCGTCCACCGCGCCAAGGGAACCGAGTTCCGCTCGGTCTTCCTCCCCGACGAGCAGCACCACGGCGGCGACCGCGGCGACGAACGCGAAGCCCGCGAACGCCACCGCCTCGTCGCCATGACCCGGGCCCGCGACTACCTCTGGATCGCCACCCGCTGAGCACCGCCCGCCGCCGCCGAGTCGGCGCCGCGGGCGCGGCGGTGCTCCAATGGTGGAGGGCTTCGGGGGGAGGACCGGCGTGGCGATCTACCAGTACCGGTGCGCGGCGCACGGCGCCTTCGACCGCTCCCACCCGATCGGCTCCGCCGCAGCGGAACAGCCGTGCCCGACGTGCCACTCGGCCGCGCCCCGGGTCTTCACCGCGGTGTCGCTCACCGGGGCGGCGCGCTCGCGGACGGCGCTGATCGACCGCACCGAGCAGACCCGCGAACGGCCCGCGGTGGTGTCCGCGCCGCCGCCCCGTCGCGGGCGCGGCGGTGTCACCACCAACCCGAAGCACCGGCACCTACCACGTCCGTGAGGGGGTCCCGCCATGCCCGAGGTCGTCTTCCCGCTCGACTCCACCAGGGGATTCGCCGACCAGCGGATCGTCGGCCACAACCGGTACCACCCGGACATCCCCGCCGTGGTCGAGGTCCGGCCCGGGGACGAGTTCCGGGTGCACTGCCGGGAGTGGTTCGACGGCGCCATCCGCAACGACGACTCCGCCGACGACGTCCGCGACGCACCGATGTCGCGGGTGCACGCCCTGTCCGGCCCCTTCGCGATCCGCGGTGCCCAGCCGGGTGACCTGCTGGTCGTGGACATCCTCGACGTCGGACCGCTGCCGCAGGAGGACTCCGGACCGCTGGCGGGCCAGGGCTGGGGCTACACCGGGATCTTCGCCCGGCGCAACGGCGGCTCGTTCCTGGTCGACCGGTTCCCGGACGCCTACAAGGCGGTGTGGGACTTCACCGGCCAGACCGCCACCTCGCGGCACGTCCCCGGGGTCTCGTTCACCGGCATCACCCACCCGGGCCTGATGGCCACCGCTCCGTCGGCGGAGCTGCTCGCGAAGTGGAACGCCCGCGAAGCCGCGCTGATCGCGACCGACCCGGACCGCGTCCCGCCGCTGGCGCTGCCACCGGAACCCCAGGACGCGATCCTCGGGAGCCTGACCGGCGCCGAACGCGACCGGGTCGCCGCCGAGGCCGCCCGCACCGCACCGCCGCGGGAGAACGGCGGCAACCAGGACATCAAGAACCTGACCAGGGGGACCCGCGTGTTCTACCCGGTCTTCGTACCCGGGGCGAACTTCTCCGTCGGCGACCTGCACTTCTCCCAGGGCGACGGCGAGATCACCTTCTGCGGCGGGATCGAGATGGGCGGTTTCCTCGACCTCCGCGTCGACCTGATCAAGGGCGGCATGGACCGCTACGGCGTGTCCGAGAACGCGATCTTCCTGCCCGGCAACACCGACCCGCAGTACAGCGAGTGGCTCGCGTTCTCCGGCACGTCGGTGACCCTCGACGGTGAGCAGCGCTACCTGGACTCCCAACTGGCGTACCAGCGCGCCTGCCTGCACGCGATCGACTACCTCACCACCTTCGGCTACCGCCCCGAGCAGGCGTACCTGCTGCTCGGCGCCGCGCCCGTCGAAGGCCGCTTCTCCGGCGTGGTCGACATCCCGAACTCCTGCGCGACCCTCTACCTCCCGACCGCCATCTTCGACTTCGACGTGCGCCCCTCGGCCACCGGCCCGCACCGCATCGACCCCGGCATCGGCGCACCCCACTCCCCCACCTGAGGACGCGGAGCCGGGTGAGGGGCACCGGCGGCGGTCGACCGGTCGCAGGCCCCTTCGGGTGATCTCGCGCCACGTCGTCCCCGCCCGAAGGGGCCGCGCACTACACACGAAGGCGTGAGCGAGGCCAACGATCTCCGTCGACCGCGCGGATTCCGATCCCTCATCCCTGCGCACGCGTGGGCGACCTTCGTCCAGGACGGGGTTCGCACCACCCATCGCGCCCGGGACCGGGTGCTGCGCCAAGGCGAACCCGGCGGGTGGGTGCTGGTGTGCGTGTCCGGTCGGCTGAAAGTGGTGTACTCGGAACCGGACGGTCGCGAGCTCATGCTGGCGGTGCGCGGACCGGGAGACGTGATCGGCGAGTTCTCCGGGTTGGACGGGCGGCCCAGGTCGGCCACCGTGCAAGCGATCGAACCGGGCATCACCTCGAAGCTCTCCGACCAGCGGTTCCACGCCATCGCCGAACACTTCGGCGTACGACCTCAGCTGAACAGCTACGTCCTGGGGAAGGTGCGGGAAAGCGCAGCCCACGCGTGGCAGCTCGCCCACCGCACCACGGCGTCCCGCCTCGCCGACCTGATCGTCACGCTGATCCGGGCCGCCGGTCCGGACCACCCGGCGGCCACCACCATCGCGATGTCGCAGGAAGAGCTCGCCACCGCGCTCGGCTTGGCCCGCTCGGCGATCACCCCGGTGCTGGCCGACTGGAAGAGCAACGGCCTGGTCGGCATCTCGCGCGGGAAGCTGCACGTGGACGACGTCCCGGCGATCCTCGCGCACCGAAGTCCCGATGTGTCCACTTCTGGACAGAACTGAACGGCGCACCCGGGCAGCCTCTGTTGGTGTCACCCCCTCGACCGATGGAGGCGAACCCGTGGACTGGGAACTTCCCGACAACAACGGCGCGCTCGGCGAATACTCCGGAATCCTCGCCGTGGACGTGCACGGCTTCAGCAAGCACAACGACGTCCAGCAGAACACGATCGCGGCATTGCTGCCCACCGTGCTCCAGCAGGCGGCCGACCGAGCGTCCCTCGACGAACTGTGGAACGGCCGTCGCTTCCGCGCCCCGCGCGGTGACGGCTACTTCCTGGGCTTTCGCCCCGATCTCGCGGGAGCCGTCGTGGACCGCTACTTCGACGCCCTGCAGAGCGAACTGCGACGCCGCTCGGGCGAGTTCCGCGCTTCCGGCGTGGAGCTCCGGCTGCGCGCCAGCCTGCACCTCGGTCCGCTCCAGTCCTTCGACGAGCTGGTTACGGACTCGCCGGTCGGCGGTGACATGGTGACGACCAGCCGGATGGTGGACGCCGACGCCGTCCGGGCCCTCCTGGACCGTTCCGCCCCGGACGTGACCTTCGTGGCGTCCGTGGTGTCCTCGACCGTGATGGACGCGGTCATCGCGGCGGGCTTGTCCTCCCGGCGTCCCACCGAGTTCGTCGAAGCCCCGCTACACGTCGAAGCCAAGAACTACACCGCTACGGGGTATCTGCGCGTACCCGCCCCATCGGGCGAACTGCTCACCGCTGGCTTGCTCGTCGACCGACCGGGAGCGACAGCCGAGGCCCAGGCTGCGTCGGTGTCCAACCGCAGCGATGGGGACGGGGAGACGATCGTGCAGAGCCGAGACGTGAACGGGAGTATCCGCGACCGCTCCACCGATGTGCACGGCCGTGTCGCGGTGAACGGCCGGCACAACGTCACAGCTGGACGGGACGTCATCGACCAGTCCTCGGGCAAGCAGGAGTTCTCAGGCACGTTCCGCACAGCGGGCGATTCCAACTACGGGGCCTCCAGCGGACGGCGCATCGGCGTCAACGGCGACGAGACGGGTCGGTGAGGGACGTGGACCTCGACTCCTTCGGAATCCTCGATCCGCCGCTGTCCGCAACGCTCGCGTCTCCGCTTCCCGAAGAGGCGGCGCCGGCTCCGCCGACCGTGGACGGCCACGACAACGTGACCGCGAGCCGGGACGCCTACGCCTCCCACCTCGATTTCCGCGGAGCCGTCGTCCTCAACAGCGAGTTGGTTGGCCAGGTGACCACTCCCCGGGTGCGGCAGCAGGGCGGGCGTGGGCTCCAGGATCCTGAGGCGCTGGATCGGCTGGCGAACAAGTACGTGCCGCCAGCCGGACTCCTGGGAAACCGGCCGGGCACCGCGTTCCACGCCTTGCTTACCCGCGGCCTAATCATCCTCGCGGCCGAGGAGGAGTCTGGAGGGCAGTTCGCCGCCGGCTTGGTGCTGGGGCGGGAGCTGCGTGACCTCGTTCCGCATGCCCTCGTCGTTCGCGAGGAACTCGTGGATTCCGAATTCCACTTCACGCCGGAAGAACTGCTTTCCGAGCACGAACCCGCCGCGGTCCTGCTCGACATGCGCGAGGCCGCGAGCGAAGACATCGACCGGGTCCTCCGCGGTCTCGCGGAATTCACCGACCACCTCGCGAAACGCCGCAGCTTCCTGATCATCATCGTGCCGCAGGAGCATGCCCGCCAGTTCGACGAGCGGTTCCCGGAACGGCTGCACCGGCTCCAGCGCCCCTCCCCCGCGGAGGTGCTCGCCCACTACCTCGACGGGCTCCCCGCCGTCGACTCGTTGTTGGCACGGGCCGGTACGCACGAGTCCTTTAGCCTCCTGTGGCCGCCCAAGGTGAAGGAGCTCGCGGATTGGATCGCCGACCGGGTGGCGCAGGGCACCGCACCTGTACCGGCGCTCGACGAATGGCTGCACAAGGAGCAGGGCGGATGGAGCGATGACCTCCGCACCGTGATCGAGGAGCATCAAGCCGCTGCGGACGCCGAGTGGATCGCCTTGCTGTTGGCGGCTGCCGCCCTCGAAGGCGCATCCGGGGACGCGATCGTCAGTGCCGCGGATCTCGCCATGGCGCACAGCTCGATCCCGTCCCCGGAACTCCCACCGTTGCTGCGACCGAGCTCCGTGGTCACGCTGTCGAAACTCGGCAAGCAGAAGTTCGTTTCCGCGACCCGCACCTTCGAACAGCCGGGTTTAGGCACCTGGATCCTCAAGCACGTCTGGCGGGAACACCACATGCTCCGCTGGCCGATGCGCGATTGGATGGGCGAACTCCCCGGGGTGCTCCGGGACATGGACAGCACGGCACTGGAGCAGCTCGCCGACCGCACAGCGGCTCTCGCCGGTGAAGCCGGCCCCGGCCTGGTCATCGACCTCGCGGTGCGGTGGGTCTTGCCCGGCGACCGGACGCACGAGAATTCGCCGCGGTGGCCCGAGCCCTACCGGCGCTCGATCGCCGCGCGGCTGTTGACCACGGCGGCGACCGACCCATCGCTCGGTCGGCCGATCCGGAAGAAGCTGCTGGACTGGTCGAAGACCGGGAGGCCGGTACTGCAGCTGCTCGCCGTCGACGTCTGCGCCGGTATCGGTGCGGAATTCCCCCGGGTGGCATTCACCCGGCTGAAGCACTTGGTCGGTTCGGCCCACCGGGGGGTGGCGTCTTCGGCCCGCGCCACGGTTCGTCAACTCGCCGCCGAAGTTGGTCCATCGGCCTTCTTACAGTACCTGGAGGAATGGTTCTACGCGGCCCCGCCCGAGCGGCTTGAGCTGGTGGCCGAGAGCGTCTCCGAAGTGCTCGCCGAGCGCGGCTGGGAAGTGGATTCCGATACCGCGACGTCGTTCTGGCAGCAAGCGCTGCTCTCGATGCCACCCGAGATCCTGCGCCTCGCCGTGGAGAGCTGGCTTCGCACCGCGGCGACCGCCCACGCCGAAGCGGGCGTGGCCATGGTCGAGTCGCTCGTGACGGCCACCGGGCACGAGTCGCGCCGGATCTCCCAGTTGCAGTACGCGAGCCGATTCAGCGGTTCCGCGCTGAGCGCGGGCACACCCGAAGAAGACGGCCTGTCCGAGACCGTCAAACACCTGTGGACTCGACTCGACGAAGTCGATCCCGTATGGCAGTAGGAGCAGTCTCCGTGATCGATTACACGCCGTGGCGCCCCGTGGACGCCGAGAACGCATCGGAAAGATGGACCGTACGGCATACGCCGGACCAGCAACAACCGATATATCGCGTCGAAACCGAGCTTGTGCTCAGTAGCGCCGATTGCGCCCTCCAGTTCACCGCCGCACTCGTCGTCGAGGGCGCCAGCGAGCAGGAACCACCACCGGCCAGCTTGTTGCAGATCGCCCGGGAGGGCATCTGGCGGCGCGCCGAGGACATCAGTCGCGAGCGCAAGCTGACCGAGGCGGAGCGGCTGCTCGGCCAGCTCAACGAGGTGCTGATCCCGTGGCAGCCGATCTCAAACACCCTGGTGCAAGCGCGCGCGCACTGCCACTCGGTGGATGCCGACCCGGGCCTCGTGGCCGCGGTCGCCGCCCGGGACGAGGCGATCAAGCAGGAGCTCATCGACGCGTGGAAACACGACCGGCGCAGCATGGGCGAGCGGCGGATGCAGGTTTTGCTCACCGATCCGCTCCAGGCGACCGCTTGGTGGTTCGTCGACAACCCCGACAAGACCGATCAGCTGCCGCACGTCGCCGAACGCTTTCGTTCCTTGCGCGCGCTCCTGGCACCCGAGCAGCAGGACTCCGCCGGCCGGCTCCTGAACGAGCTGTGGGAGGAACTCAACGACGGGGCGCGCGCGCACGCGGAGCGGGTCCTGAGCACGCTGTTCGACCAATACGGTCGTCGGGACCTCGGCGCACGGCTGCACAGGCTCGGCGCCACGGCGCCGGCGGAGGTTGAGCGGTCCGAAGTCCCGGGCTGAGGAGTCCTGGACCGACGCGGCGGGGCCGAGCGTCGGCCCCGTCGGCTGGGCGCCCCGCGTCCGGGCACGAAGAAGGGGGCCGACGGCTGTCGGCCCCCTTCGCAGGTGGTGGAGGTGCCGGGAATCGAACCCGGGTCCTCCGTCGCCTCATCGAGACTTCTCCGTGCGCAGTCCGCTATACCTCTGCTCGGCTCCACCGGTCACGCGGACAAGCCGGTGTGATGAGCCCAGTCGCTGTTCGATGTCCCACCAGATCCCGCGACCGGATCTGGCGGTGCGAGCCTCCTAGCTGATGCCGGATTCCGGGCCGGAGGCGCTCCCGGTCCGACAGAGTCGCTCCTAGCTGATCAGGCAGCGAGGGCGAACTCGCGCTGACTCTTGTCGGCGCTTGTTGAGTTGCGACGACGCTTCACGGTGGTCTCTCGCCTGCACCGGCACGCTTCCCTCGATTCAACGTACGGAGTCGAAACCGTTCACCCCCATGTCCCTTCTCGTTCCACCGGCTCTCACCGGCGCACCCAGGATAACGCGTCCCCCCGGCCGGATCATTCCCTTATCCCGCGAATCGATCACGTCCGGAGTTCTAGCAGGTCAGACGGGGTGTCGTGGAGCACAGCCCGGAGGAACGGGTCCCCCAGCCGCTCGTCGGCCGCCGCCCACCCGGCGATGGCCCGGAGCTGCTCGGCGTAGCTGTAGGGGATGTTCGGGAAATCGGTGCCGAGCACCACCCGGTCCCCGTGCTCGACCAGCCGGGACGGCCAGTCCGCGGGCAGCGGCGCGAACCGCTCCGAGAAGCCGACGCCGACCATCGTGGTGTCCACGTGCACCCTCGGGTACCGCTCCACCAGGTCCAACGCACCCGGGTAGTCGGGCATTCCGGCGTGCGCGAGGACCGCCACCAGCCTCGGGTGGGCGCGCAGCACCGCCTCGAACACGTCGAGCCCGGTGTGCTTCCCGCGCCGGGGGCCGTCCCCGCAGTGCACCACCACCGGGACGCCGGCCTCGGCGAGCAGCCCCCAGGCCGCGTCCAGCTCCGGATCGCGCGGGTCGAACGCGCCCACCTGCACGTGGACCTTCACCACCCGCGCGCCGGCGCGCAACGCCTCGGCCAGGTAGTCGGCGACCCCCGGCTCCGGGTACAGCGTCGCGGTCGGGACCGCGCCCGGGGTGCGGGCGGCGAACTCGCGGGCCCACCCGCTCAGCCACGCCGCCATGCCCGGCTTGTGCGGGTAGACCAGCGGCGCGAACGTCGTCACCCCCAGGTCGCGCAGCACCTGGATCCGGGTCCGCTCGGCGTGCCGGTAGAAGATCGGCCACTCGGTGCCGTAGTGCCGCCCGGCCTGGTCGAAGAACGCCCACACCTTGCGCAACACGCGTTCCGGCAGGAAGTGGGTGTGCAGGTCGACCAGCCCGGGCAGCCCCAGGTCCGCGACCCAGCCGCGGACCTGGGCGTCGTCGGCCGGTCCCACCACCGTCAGCGGATGCCCTTCGCCCGGCGACCCATCTCGCGCTGGATCTCCCGCTCGGCGTCGCGCTTGGCCAGGTCCTGCCGCTTGTCGTGGGCCTTCTTGCCCCGGGCCAGCGCCAGCTCGACCTTCGCCTTGCCGTCGGAGAAGTACAGCGACATCGGCACCAGGCTGAGCCCGGTCTCCTTGATCTTGCCGACCAGGCGCAGGATCTCGTGCCGGTGCAGCAGCAGCTTGCGGGACCGGCGCGGCTCGTGGTTGGTCCAGGTGCCCTCGGTGTACTCCGGGATGTGCACGTTGCGCAGCCACACCTCGCCGTCGTCGACGGTCGCGAAACCGTCGACCAGCGACGCCTTGCCCTGGCGGAGGCTCTTGACCTCGGTGCCGGTCAGCGCGATGCCGGCCTCGTAGGTGTCGAGCACCGACCAGTCGTGCCGCGCCCTGCGGTTCTGCGCGATCACCTTGCGGCCGCGTTCCTTCACCATGAGGACAACTCTAGCCGTCCCGTCACCCGGTTTTCCGAACCGCTACAACCGGACGTAGAGGCGCAGCGTGACGTAGCCGGTGATCGCCGACACCACCGCCGACACCAGCAGCAGGATCGGTGACACCACGCCGATGTCGCCGTAGGTGATCTCCGGGATCACCCCCGTGCCGGACAACGGCGCCATCACCTGGTCAATGAAGGCGGCCTTCGCCACCAGCAGCCCGCCGATCGCCAGCACCGCGCCGATCAGCCCGGACACCACCGCCTCCAGGAGGAACGGGAGCTGGGTGTACCAGCGGGTCGCGCCGACGAGCCGCATGATGCCGGTCTCGGTGCGCCTGGTGAACGCCGAGAGCTGGATGGTGTTGGAGATCAGCAGCAGCGCCGCCAAGGCCTGCACCAGCGCGATCGCGAACGTGGTGTTGCGCACCCCGTTGAGCATGGTGGACATCTGCTCCAGGTAGGTGGCCTGGTCCACCACCCGGTCCACGCCCGGCCGGTCGCCGAACTGCTGCTCGAGCGCGGCGAAGCGCTCCGGCGTGTCCAGCTTCAACCGCAGCGAGGCGGGCAGCGCCTGGGCGCGCGCGACCTCCACCAGCTCCGGCTGCGACTCGAACACCCGGGCGAAGTTGTCCATCGCCTCCTGGCGGTTCTCGAAGGTCACCGACTCCACCCCGGAGGTCGTTTCGAGCTCCGACTTCAGGGACGCGCACGGCTGCTGGTCGCAGCTGGTGTCGTTGGCGCTGACGTCGTCGGTCAGGAACACCACGACCTCGACCTGGTCCTGGTAGGTCGCCTGCATCTTGTCGATCATCCGGACGACGAGCAGACCGCCGCCGAGCAGGCCGACCGAGATGGCCGTCGTCAGGATCATCGCGATGGTCATCGTCACGTTGCGACGAAGGCCGTTGACGACCTCGCTGAATACGAAGCTCGCGCGCATCTTGTGTCAGCTTTCCTGGCTGGGGTTTCGGGGGCAGCGGGGGCGACCGCCGGGTCGTTCGGGGGACTCGCTCAGCGACCGACGCCGTAGACGCCGCGGGCGTCGTCCCGGATGACCCGGCCGAGGCTCAGCTCGACGACGCGGCGGCGCATGGAGTCGACGATCCCGTGGTCGTGGGTCGCCATGACCACGGTGGTTCCGGTGCGGTTGATCCGCTCCAGCAGCAGCATGATGTCCTGGCTGGTGTCCGGGTCGAGGTTCCCGGTGGGCTCGTCGCACAGCAGCACCAGCGGCCGGTTGACGAACGCCCGGGCGATCGCGACCCGCTGCTGCTCGCCACCGGAGAGCTCGTGCGGCATCCGGTCGGCCTTGCCGTCGAGGCCGACGAGCTGGAGGACCTCCGGCACCACCTTGCGGATGGTGTGCCGGGGCTTGCCGATCACCTCCAGGGCGAAGGCGACGTTCTCCGCGACGGTCTTGTTGTTCAGCAGCCGGAAGTCCTGGAAGACGCAGCCGATGCGCTGGCGCAGCCGGGGGACGCGGCGCCGCGGCAGCTTGGCCACGTTCCAGTCGGCGACGAAGACCCGACCGCGGGACGGCACGTCCTCCCGCAGCAGCAGCCGCAGGAACGTCGACTTCCCGGACCCCGAGGGGCCGATCAGGAACACGAACTCGCCCTTGTCGATGCCCACGGAGACGTCATCGAGCGCTGGTCGGGTCGACGTCTTGTACGCCTTTGACACGTGCTCAAGCCGAATCACGGGGCGTGAGTTTACCTGCGGCCGTTCGAGGGACGTCGCTCACCCGTACCGGCGGCACCGAGGCCGCTGACCTGCCCGTCGACGGGCAGGCCGGATCAGGCCGCGGACTCCTGCCGACGCCGCCAGCGGATCGCCGCCTCCAGGAAGCCGTCGATCTCCCCGTCGAGCACCGCCTCCGGGTTGCCCACCTCGTGCTCGGTGCGCAGGTCCTTGACCATCTGGTACGGGTGCAGCACGTAGGAGCGCATCTGGTTGCCCCAGCTCGACCCGCTGTCCTTGAGGGCGTCGAGCTCGGCGCGCTCCTCCTCGCGCTTGCGGGCCAGCAGCTTGGACTGCAGCACGCGCATCGCGGCGGCCTTGTTCTGGAGCTGCGACTTCTCGTTCTGGCAGGACACCACGATGCCGGTCGGGCCGTGCGTGATGCGCACCGCGGAGTCGGTGGTGTTCACGCTCTGCCCGCCCGGACCCGAGGAGCGGAACACGTCCACCCGGATGTCCTTCTCCGGGATCTCGACGTGGTCGGTCTCCTCGACGGAGGGCAGCACCTCGACCCCGGCGAAGGAGGTCTGCCTGCGGCCCTGGTTGTCGAACGGCGAGATCCGGACCAGCCGGTGGGTGCCCTGCTCGACCGACAGCGTCCCGTAGGCGTAGGGGGCGTTGACCCGGAAGGTGGCCGACTTGAGCCCCGCCTCCTCCGCGTAGGAGGTGTCGTAGACCTCGACGGCGTACTCGTGGCGCTCCGCCCAGCGCAGGTACATGCGCATCAGCATCTCGGCGAAGTCCGCGGCGTCCACCCCGCCCGCCTCGGCGCGGATGGTGATCATCGCCTCGCGGTCGTCGTAGTCGCCGGAGAGCAGGGTGCGGGTCTCCAGCGCGCCGAGGTCCTGGCGCAGCCGGTCGCGCTCCTCGTCGGCCTCGCTCAGGCCCGAGTCGTCGCCCTCCGCCTCGCTGAGCTCGTAGAGCACCTCGAGGTCCTCGACCCGCTGCCGGAGCTCGGTGACCCGGCGCAGGTCGGACTGCCGGTGCACGAGCTGGCTGCTGACCTTCTGCGCGTGCTCGACGTCGTCCCAGAGGTCGGGCTTGGCCGCCTCGGCCTCCAGGTCCGCGATCTTCGCGCGCAACGCGTCCACGTCCATCACGGCCTCGATGCCCTCGAGGGTGTTGGACAATTCCTTGAGCTCAGCGGCGACGTCGGGATTCACGGTGCTCAGCGTACTTCACCAGGTGCGGCCCGCGACGAGGACGGCACGCGCGGGCGATCGCGGCCCCGCCGGGACCGCCCGCTCGCCGATCACTCGGGGATGGCGTCCAGCAGCTTGATGATGGCCCGGTTGTAGGCCACGGTGAAGTCGGCCGCCGCCTTCTCGTAGGGGTCGGTGGTGGCCTTGGCCCCGGTCCTGGCCTCGTCGAGCTTCACCGCGTACTGGGCGCGCGCGGACTCCACCAGGTTCGCCCGCTGCTTCGGCGTCAGCGAACCCGAGTAGACCAGCCGCAGGATGAGCGGACTGCGGACGTTGTCCGGCCCCGGCTCGGTGTTCAGCCACGACTTGAAGGCGCGCTTGCCCGCAGCGGTGATCGCGTACTGCTGGCTGGAGCGCGGACCCTGCTTGCCGAGGCGCAGCAGTCCCTCGTCGGTCAGCGCCGGCAGCTCGCGGTACACCTGGCTGCGCGTCACGCTGAAGAACCCGCCGAAGCGCTCGGTGGCGGCAGCGACAAGCTGGCCACCGGTCTTCGGCCCTTCGTGCAGTAGCCCCAGCAGGGCTGCGGAGGTCGCATTCAGCTCGGTCACACCCCAACGGTGCCACGTCGGCGGAATGCTGTCCACAGTGGTCCGGGTTTCTGTCCACTGTGGTTGCAGTCGACTGGTCCGAGTGGACGAGCGATTGGGCCATTGGCGCGAGGTCCGGCGGCAGGCGGTCGCCCTCCGTGTCCGGCCGGGGTTCCGGACACGGAGGGCGACCACCGGGCGACGACGTCGCCTGTCCGGGGGTTCTTCCGTGCGCGAAGAGGTGCTATCACGGGTTGGGGGCTGCCTCGACGGGCCCGTGCCACTGCACTCTGCACACGGGCCGACCGACCGGCGGCCCGCGTGCGAACAGGAGGTGCGGACGTGCATCGCAGTTGGCTGCGGACCAAGCTCTCGGCGAGCAGGACGAAGGTATCCACGAAGGTCACCGCCCGGGCCAAGTCGTTGGTACCCGCGCAACTCGACGTCGAGACGGACGCGTGCATGGTGTGCGGCCGGTCGATGCGGCGGCACGGCGTGGTGCGCGGCGACGGACGGGTGTGCTCGCCCGGTTGCGCGCGCCGCTGGGCCGAAGGCCTCTGAAGAACGCAGCGCCGAAGGCCTCTGAAGCACAGCGCCGAAGGCCTCTGAAGAACGCAACGCCGAAGGTCTCTGAGCGCCTGCCCCGAACGCGGCCCCAGACCGCAGGAGCCTGCCACAGGCCGATGGTCCGGGGTGGCCTCCGTAGGCGCCGGACCTGCTGAGCGCCCCCGGCGGTGGCCGCGCGGTCGCGAGCCGCTCCGCGGACCGGGTCGAAGGCGGGGGCAGCACCCCCGGGAAATGCGCAACGGCGGTGTGCTGGAAGCACACCGCCGTTGACGTTGGTAGCGGGGACAGGATTCGAACCTGCGACCTCTGGGTTATGAGCCCAGCGAGCTACCGAGCTGCTCCACCCCGCGCCGTGTTTTTCTGTTGTGCCGTGAACTCTACACGCCCGTCCGAAGCCCTTCGCAGGGGGGTCGGTTTCGGCGATCATCCCCGCTCAGCGGCCTCGTCGCCGCCACTGCGCGGTGCCGACCGCGCGGCGCGGCCCGCACAGGGAAATGCGCAACGGCGGTGTGCCGGGAGCACACCGCCGTTGACGTTGGTAGCGGGGACAGGATTCGAACCTGCGACCTCTGGGTTATGAGCCCAGCGAGCTACCGAGCTGCTCCACCCCGCGCCGTGTTCTGCTGTTGTGCCATCACTCTAGCGAACCCCACCAGCCTAGTGCAAATCGCCTGGTCGCGGAAGGTGCGCGGCCGTCGACCACCCGAACGGCGGCAGGGCGGTGGTCGCCTCGCGACCACCGCCCTGGCACCTGCGCACCGGCCGGTCAGCCGCCCGCGGCGTTGAGCTCCTCGAAGCGGCGGATCGCCTCGTCGAGCTGCTGGTAGGCGGCGCCGAGATCGGCGAAGTTGCCGGACTGCTGGCCCTGCCGGACCCGCTCCAGCGCCGCGTCGATCTGCTGCACCGCCGCGGACATCTCCGGCGAGTCCTGCCCCGGGGGCTGCTGCCCGGGCGGCTGCTGCTGCCCCGGGTCCTCCGGCGGCTGCTGCGGTCGCTGGTTCGGATCCTGCGCCGCCTGCCCGGCGCCCTGGCCGAAGACCTCGTCCAGCGCGCCTTCCAGCGTCTCGTGGAACCCGACCCGACCGCCGAAGGAGACCAGCACGCGGGCGAGCTGCGGGTACGACTCCGCCTCGTTGCGCTGGATGTAGATCGGCTCGACGTAGAGCAGACCGCCCGCCACCGGCAGCGTGAGCAGGTTCCCGAAGATCGCCGTCACGTTCGGGTTGTTGAACAGCGTCCGGTTCTCGGTGACCTCGGGTGTCGACTCCATCTGGTTCTGCACCTGGTTCGGACCCGGTGTCTGGGTGTTCGTCGGCAGTCTCAGCACCGTGAGGTCGCCGTAGTTCTGCGGATCCGAGGACGCCGTCACCCAGGCCGCCAGGTTCTGCCGCCGCAGCGCCGTCAGCGCGCTGGTGATCTGGAACGTCGGCTGGTCCTGGCCCGGGGTCTGGGCGAGGACGTAGTACGGCGGCTGGTCGGCCGCCTCCGGCGCGCCGGGCCCGCCACCGCCGGTCGGATCGCCGGGCACCTCCCAGAACGTCTGGTTGGAGAAGAAGTCACCCGGGTTGTCGACGTGGTACTCGGTGAGCAGCTGGCGCTGCACCTTGAACAGGTCCTCCGGGTAGCGGAAGTGCTCGCGCAGCTCCGGGCTCACCGCGCTGGCCGGCTTCACCACCCCGGGGAAGACGCCCTGCCACGCCTTGAGCACCGGATCGTTCTCGTTCACCGCGTAGAGGTCCACGGTGCCGTCGTAGGCGTCGACGGTGGCCTTGACCGAGTTGCGGATGTAGTTGACCTGCTGGTTGGGCTGCCTGGCGACCCCGGTGAGGGAGTCGTTGGTGGCCTCGCCCAGCGAGGTCAGCTCCGAGTACGGGTAGTTGTTCAGCGTGGTGTAGCCGTCGATGATCCACTTGATCCGGCCGTCGATCACCGCCGGGTACGGGTCGCCGTCGAGCTTCAGCCACGGCGCCACGTTCTGCACCCGCTCGCGCGGGTTGCGCTCGTAGATCAGCTTCGAGTTCTCCCCGATGACCCCGCTGAACAGGAAGTTCCGCTCGCCGTAGTAGGCGGCGAACACGGCCCGCTGGAAGAGGTTGCCGATCGGGACGCCGCCCTCACCGGTGTAGGTGTACTGCCGGGTGTCGGTGTCGTACTCGCGCGGCGCCTCGCCCGGCTCGCTGCCGACGATCGCGTAGTCCGACACCAGCTCGCCGTAGTACACGCGGGGCTGCTCGACCGGGATCGCGCCCTGGCCGTTGTTGGCCACGTCGCTGATCTCGAAGACCGGGTAGCCGCCCTGGGAGGCCCCCTCGTCGAAGGTCGAGTCCACCCGGTCGGCGGGCGCGGCGATGAAGCCGTTGCCGTGGGTGTAGACGGTGTGCCGGTTCAGCCAGTTCTGCTGGTTGGCGGCCAGCCCGTCGGTGTTGATCTCGCGCAGCGCCACCAGGTAGTCCTGCAGCTGGCCGTTCTCGTCGCGGTAGCGGTCGACGTCCAGCTTCTCGGTGAAGCCGTAGAAGTTGTACTGCTGGGTGAGCTGGGTGAACGTGTCGGACAGCACGTTGGGGTCCAGCAGCCGGATGTTCGGGATGGTGCCCTTGTTGTCGGCGACCGCGGCGGGCGCCAGCTCGGTGCGGCCGGGGTAGTCGACGAAGTCGACCTTGTCGTCGTTGATCCCGAAGGCGTTCTTGGTCGCCTCCAGGTTCCGCTCGATCGACTGGGCCTCGCGCTGGTTGGCGTTCGGCCGGACCGAGAACTGCTCCATCAGGGCCGGCCACACCGCCCCGAGCACCACGCTGGACAGCACCAGCAGCACCGTCGCCAGCGCCGGGATCTGCAGGTTCCGGAAGAAGATCACCGCGAAGAACGCGATCGCGCAGAACACCGCGATGAACACCAGGATCAGCTTCGCGGGCATCACCGCGTTCAGGTCGGTGTAGCTGGCACCGGTGAACAGGTTGCTCCGGTTCGACAGCAGCAGGTCGTACCGGTCGAAGAAGTAGTCGACCGCCTTGAGCAGCACGAACAGACCGGCCAGCACCGCGAGCTGGATCCGCGCGGCGGTGGACAGCTGCCCGGAGCGCCCGGCCAGCCGGATGCCGCCGAAGATGTAGTGCACCACCAGCGCCCCGATGAAGGACACGGCCACCGCGACGAACGCCCAGGTCAGCAGGAAGCGGTAGAACGGGAGCTGGAAGGTGTAGAAGCTGATGTCGTTGCCGAACTCGGGGTCGGTCCGGCCGAACGGCACGCTGTTCACGAAGAGCTGGAAGGTCTGCCAGTCCGCCTGCGCGGCGAGCCCGGCGATCAGCCCGACGAGCACCGGTACGCCGATGGCGAACAGCCGGGAGCGCTCGGTGAGCACCGTCCGGTATCGCGCCAGCGGGTCCTCCGGCCCGCTGACCGGCACGAACACCGGCCGGGCCCGGTAGGCCAGCCACAGGCTGAGGGCGAGCACGCCGCCGACGAAGATCGCGGCCCCGGCGCCGAGCCCCAGCCGGGTCAGGATCTGGGTGGTGAACACCCCCCGGTACCCGACCTCTCCGAACCACAACCAGCTGACATAGGTGCCCAGCAGCCGTGATCCGGCGATCAGGGCGACCAGCACTATGCCGCCCAGGATCAGCAGGATTCGGCTTCGCCGGGACAGTTTCGGCATTCCGACCGGGGGCCGCATGGCCACAGCGCACGCTCCTGGTGACGTTCATCGGGCCTGGGCGGCCGTACCATCCCGGCAGCCCACGTGATGTTCAACTCTACGATGCCACCCGGAAGTTCCCGGAAGCGCCATCGCGAAATGGAAGAAGCGGACAAAGCAGCCCGGAATCATCCCTGGTCGTGGCGCCTGCACCGGTCCCGAGGCGCTGCTGGGAGCATGGCGCCCATGACAACGGAGAGCCCCGCGGAGCTGGTCGAGGCGCTGCCCGCCGCCGCCCGGGAGATCGAGGACTTCGCGCACACCGGCGGCTGGGACCAGCCGACCCAGGTGTTCGCCCTGGTCGCGACCCGCGACCTGCTGGCGGCCGAACCGGGCCTGGCCGACCAGGTCGACCCCGACGCCCCGCTCACCCCCATCGCGCAGGAGTCGCTGCCGAGCGGGGACCTGGCCGAGGCGCTGGCCCAGCTCGAATGGCCGGACCAGGTCACCGGCTGCGCGCTGGTCCAGGAGATCGTGGTGCTCCCGCCGGAGGCCGAGGCCGGACTGCCCGACGACCCGGAGGCGGCGCGGACCGCGGCCGCGGAGCACCCGGACCGCCGGGAGGCCCGGCTGGTCGCGGCGGTGCTGCGCGGCGGCGGCGAGGCCTGCGCGATGCGGCTGCGCGCGACCGGCGACGGCGAGGACGACCTGGTCCAGGGCGCCGAGATCGCGCCCAACCTGCTGCACGCCCTGCACGCCACGTTCGACTGACCGCTGCCGCGCGAGGCCGGGTGCCGCCCGGGAGGGGGCTCAGCAGCCGGCGGGCTGCTGACCGTTGCGCAGGGCCTCCAAGGCGGCCAGCGCCTCGTCGAGGGTGCCGACCTTGGCCAGCTGCAGGCCCTCGGGGGCCTGGGCCGCGGCCTCGGCGCAGTTGCCCGCCGGGACCAGGAAGGTGGTGGCCCCCGCCTCGCGGGCCTTGGTCATCTTGAACGGGATGCCGCCGATCGGGCCGACGTCGCCGGTGGCCGAGATCTCGCCGGTCCCGGCGACGAACCGGCCGCCGTTGAGCTCGCCCGGGGTGAGCTTGTCGATGATCGCCAGCGCGAACATCAGCCCGGCGGACGGACCGCCCACGTCGGCGAGCCGGATCTGCACGTCGAAGTCGACGTCCGCGCGCTCGGCGGCCGCCACCCCGAGGAAGCCCTGCTGGTCGCCGGTGGGGTTCTCGCCGAGCCGCGCGGTCACCGTCCGCGGCTGCTCGTCACCGCGCTGCACCTCGATCGGGACCTCGGTGCCGGGCGTGGTGCCGGTCAGCGCGGTCCGCAGCGCCGCCGCGTCCGGCACCGGCTTGCCGTTCGCCGACAGCACGCGGTCGCCCGGGGCGAGCAGGCCCTCGGCCGGGCTGCCCGGGACGATCCGGTCCACCACGACCTCGGTCGGGTAGCCCAGGTGGCTGAGCGCGGCGGTCTTGGCGACGGTCTGCGAATCGCTGAACGCGGCGGTGTTCTGCTGCTCGATCTCCTGCTCGGTCTTGTCCGGCGGGAAGTACAGCTCGCGGGGCGCCAGCGCGTAGCGACCGCTGACCCACAGCCCGAGCGCGCCGAACATCGACAGGTGGTCGGTCACCGACACCGTCGTCATGTTCAGGTGCCCGGCGGTGGGGTAGGTCCGCTCGCCTTCGACCGAGATCACCGGAGCGCCTCCGTCCGACCCCAGGGTGTTGAAGGTCGGTCCCGGGCCGAGCGCCACGTACGGCACCCGGACGAACGCACCGAGCAGCCCGAATGCGGCGACCAGTACGACACTCGTCAGCAGCGTCCACGTGCGGCGATTCACGAGGCGACAGCCTACGTGTTCGCCCTCGGCGATGTTGGGGCCGCCGGGGGCCGCCACCGGCCCGGACACCTTCAGCAGAGCGGCCCGGGCCGCGTACGGTGGTGTTATGACCAACTTGCCGTTCGGGTTCGGCCCGCAGGACCCCGACGACCCCGACAAGGGGAATTCGTCCGAGGGTGGCTCCGGGGACAAGCCCGGTTTCGGATTCGGCGGCATGCCCGGACCCGGCGGCATGCCGAACTTCGACCTGGGCTCCCTCGGCCAGATGTTGACCCAGCTCGGCCAGGCCCTCAGCCACTCCGGGGCCGGTGGCGACACGGGGCCGGTGAACTACGACCTGGCCAAGCAGCTCGCGGTGCAGCAGCTGCACTCCGGCAACCGCACCGAGCGCCCGAGCCAGGAGCAGGTGCGGGCGGTCGAGGACGCGGTCCGGCTCGCCGAGCTGTGGCTGGACCCCACCACGTCGCTGCCCGCCGGGGTGCGCTCGGTGCAGACCTGGTCGTCGGTGGACTGGGTGGAGAAGACGCTGCCGACCTGGCGGCGGCTCTGCGACCCGGTCGCCCAGCGGATGTCCAACGCCTGGCTGGAGGCGCTGCCCGAGGAGGCCAAGCAGGCCGCCGGGCCGTTGCTGTCGATGCTCGGCCAGATGGGCGGCATGACCTTCGGCTCGCAGCTCGGCAACAGCATGGCGCAGCTCGGCGGCGAGGTGCTGACCTCGACCGACGTCGGCCTGCCGCTGGCCCCGACGGGCACCGCGGCGCTGCTGCCCGCCAACATCGAGCGCTTCGTCGAGGGCCTGGACCGGCCGATCAGCGAGGCCACGGTGTTCCTGGCGGCCCGGGAGGCGGCGCACCACCGGTTGTTCACCCACGTGCCGTGGCTCGGGCAGCGCCTGCTGGCCACCGTCGAGGAGTACGCGCGCGGCATCCACGTCGACACCTCGGCGCTGGAGGAGCTCGCGGGCAAGGTCGACCCGACCAACCCCGAGTCGATGCAGGAGCTGATGGGCTCCGGGATGCTGGAGCCGAAGAACACGCCCGAGCAGCAGGCCGCGCTGAGCCGGCTGGAGACGCTGCTCGCCCTCGTCGAGGGCTGGGTGGACGTGGTCGTCGCGGACGCGATCGGCGAGCGGCTGCCCGGGGCGGGCGCGCTCGGCGAGACCGTGCGGCGGCGCCGCGCCACCGGCGGACCGGCCGAGCAGACCTTCGCCACCCTCATCGGCCTCGAACTGCGCCCCCGGCGGATGCGCGACGCGGCGAACCTGTGGCGGCTGCTCACCGAGCGGCACGGCCTGGAGAGCCGCGACCGGGTCTGGGACCACCCGGACCTGCTGCCCGGCAGCGCCGACCTGGACGAGCCGCTGGACTTCGCCGACCGCTGGGAGTCCGGTTCGGCGGACTTGGACGACCCGATCGCCGCGATCCGCCGCGCGGAAGCCGACGAGCGGGCCCGCGGCGAGGAGGACGACCAGCGCCGCGACGACGAGAGCTGAGGCGAGCGGGCCGCTGCCCGGCAGCGGCCCCGGGCCCGGGAGCGGTCGGCCCGTGCCTGCGCGCGGGTTCTGCGAGCACGGCCCCGCGGGCTCGACGGCGGGCCGCTGAGAGGCGCGCGGGTGCTCAGTCCTCGTCCGCGTCCAGGCCCAGGTCGAGGTGCGCGGCGGCGGAGAGCCCTTCGAGGTAGCCGATGGCCCGCTCGGTCTTCGGGTAGCGCCGCACCCACTTCCAGAAGTCCGCGCCGTGGCCGGGGACCAGCAGGTGCGCCAGCTCGTGCACGAGCACGTAGTCCAACACCCATCCGGGTACATCTCGGAGGCGTCGGCTGACCCGGATCGTTCCCTCGCTCGGGGTGCACGACGCCCACCTCGTGCGCATCGGTGCCACCCACCGGACCCCGCTCGGTTCGGCCCGCCCGTCGAGGTACCGGGCGGCCAGTTCGCGGCACCGCCGCACCAGCGCCTCGTCCGACTCGCGGGCGGGTGAGCGGCGGCGCGTCTCGCTCCGCTGCAACCGGCTCAGCATGTCCGCCACCCAGCGCTTTTCCTCCGCGCGGGACATCCGGGCCGGGAGCAGGACGACGATCTTGTCACCGTCCCGGTAGGCGCTCACCGTCTGCCGACGTCGCTTGCTGCGGCGCACCTCGACCTGGGGTTCAGCCACGATTGGCGACCCTAGCGAGTCGGCCCGACATTGGGAGCCCCCTGTGATCCCCGCCTCAACTCGCGCGGGACCCCGATGACTCCATTCGGCCCAACTCGCGGTGATCTCAATGCCTGCATATGCCGTAGGCCACAGGTACCGTTCCCCACGCCCACCCGGAGTAGGTCCGGAGGCGCGACACGAAGGAGGGGAGCCGTGGCCGAGACGTACAACGGCTACTGCGTCAAGTGCCGTGAGAAGCGCGACTTCTCCGGCGAGGTCTCGGAGACCAACGGTCGCCGGATGGCCAAGGGGACCTGCCCGGTCTGCGGTACCAAGATGACCCGCATCCTCGGCAAGGCGTGACCGGCCCGCGGGTGGGCAGGCGTCGGGCCGCCCACCCGCCTCGGCCGAGGCGGCGATCAGCACCCACGACGTCGCCGCGAACCTCTAGCATGTGACCGGGTGGTTCGGTTCGAATACCTCTTCGGACGTCGAGAGCCCCGCGCGCATCAAGGAGGACTGGTGGCCGAGATCCCCCGCCGGGCGGCGCGCCGCACCGCCAAGCTCGCCAGCCTGCCCCTCGGCGTCGCCGGGCGCGTGGCCGCGGGCTGGGGCAAGCGCCTCACCGGTCAGGACGCCGAGCAGATCAGCGCCGACTTCTCCGCCCGCACCGCCGAACAGCTCTTCGGCGTGCTGGGCCAGCTCAAGGGCGGCGCGATGAAGTTCGGCCAGGCGCTGAGCGTGTTCGAGGCGGCCGTGCCGGAGGAGATGGCCGAGCCGTACCGGGAAGCGCTCACCAAGCTCCAGTCGGCGGCACCGCCGATGCCCGCGGCCGACGTGCGCCGGGTGCTCGACGAACAGCTCGGCACCACCTGGCGGACCCGGTTCGCCGAGTTCGACGAGACCCCGGCCGCCGCGGCCAGCATCGGCCAGGTGCACCGAGCGCGCTGGCACGACGGCCGCGAGGTCGCGGTCAAGGTGCAGTACCCGGGTGCCGACGAGGCGCTGCGCGCCGACCTGCGCCAGCTCCTGCGGTTCACCCGGCTGTTCCAGTCGCTGGCGCCCGGCACCGAGATCAAGCCGCTGCTCACCGAGCTCCAGGACCGGATGGTCGAGGAACTCGACTACCGCGCGGAGGCCGACAACCAGCGGGCCTTCGCCGCCGCGTTCGACGGCGATCCGCGGGTGCTGGTGCCGAAGGTGGTGGCCAGCGCCCCGAAGGTCCTGGTCACCGAGTGGGTCACCGGCACCCCGTTCTCCCGGCTCATCGTCGACGGCACCCGCGAGCAGCGCGACGCCGCCGGTGCGCTGCTCGCCGAGTTCCACTTCTCCTCCCCCGCGCGGTCCGGCATGCTGCACGGCGACCCGCACCCGGGCAACTTCATGCTGCTGCCCGACGGGCGGCTGACGGTGATCGACTTCGGCGCGGTGGCCCGGCTGCCCGACGGCCTGCCCGCGCCGATGGGCCGGATGCTGCGGCTGGCCGCGGAGGACCGCCCCGACGAGCTGCTCGACCTGCTGCGGACCGAGCGGTTCGTGCGGGCCGACCAGGAGGTGACCGCCGACGAGGTGCGGGCCTACCTGGGGCCGTTCGTCGAACCGGCGCGCACCCCGGTGTTCCACTTCACCCGGTCCTGGCTCCAGCGGCAGGCCGAACGGGTCGGCGATCTGAGCGGGCCGGACTTCCGCACCGGCCGGTCGCTGAACCTGCCGCCGGAGTACCTGATGATCCACCGGGTGACCTCCGGCGCCACCGGCATCCTCTGCCAGCTCGACGCCGAGCTGCCCGCCCGCGAGATCATCACCCGGTGGCAACCGGGCTTCGGCGACTGATCCCGCCCACCGGCGCACCCGAGCGGGAACACGCCCGCGAGGCGCCCAGGCCGTCCACCCCGACCAGGTGATCCGCTCGCAGGTGAGGGGCACCTTCATCCGGCATGGTCGGATGCAGGTGCCCCTCACTCACCACCCTTCCGGGTGGTCCGGCGTTGCGGGCCCGAGCGGCTGCGGTGCGTTCAGGCCGGGCGGGTGGCGAGGTGCACCGTGTTGGCGTTGAGGTAGTACACGTCGTCGCGCTTGCCGACGTAGTGCGGTCCGGCGGGGTCGAGGAGCTGCGCCAGGGTGTCCAGGTCCGCCGGGTCGGCGCGGTCCTCGCCGTCGGCGTGCAGCCAGTCGAGCCGGCGCAGCACCGCGTCGAGCACCACGTCGTCGATCGGCGCGGGCCGGTCGATCAGGTAGCTCCAGGTGCGGACGTCGGTCAGCCCGGCGTCGCGCAGCGCCCGCGGCCAGCCGGTGCCCAGCCGCACCGAGCCCGCCATCTCGGCGCGCATCTCCCGGAACCACGCGTCGCGGGCGGCGGTCAACCGCGCTTCGAGACCGGGCTCGCCGAGGCCGAGGTCCCAGGGCAGCACCCGCGGTTCGAGGCCGAACTCCACGAGCACCAGCCGCCCGCCCGGCCGGACCAGCTCGGCGAGCCTGCGCAGCCCCGCGAGCTGGTCGGGCAGGTGGTGCACGACGAAAGCCGCGAAGACCAGGTCCGCCGTCGTGCCGACCGCCGCCGCGAGCCCGTCGTCGGCCGCGTCGGCGAGCACCGTCTGGACCTCCACCTGCCCGAGACCGGCCTCGGTGGCACGGGCACCCGCCTCCGCCAGCAACTGCGGGGCGCCGTCGACGAGGGTGAGCTGCCCGCCGGAGCGGGACAGGGCGGCGGCCAGCGCCGCCGAACCACCGCCCGCACCGGAGCCGATCTCGATCACCGCGCGGTCCTCGGCGCCCAGCACGGCACCGACGAGCTGCGCCGTCTCGGGGGCGGTCAGGTCGTCGGCCGCGCGGAGCTGCTGCAACCGCGTGTCCCAGTCGATGTTGTCGTGCGAATGATGATGTGCCACAACGGAACACTGTACGGCGCGCGGCCCCGGACGACCCGCCGTCCGAGGCCGCGCACCGGTCAGCGCGCGGCCCGCTCGGCGCGCGCCGCGGCGTAGTCGGCGATCCGGCGCCACCACCTCCCGGCGGTGAGGTCGCGGGCTATCCGATGTCGGTGCGCCTCGGCCATCAACTCGCGACTTCGGATCTCGTGCAGGTGTTCGGGCAGGTACATCTGGATCTCGCTCCCGTGCGTTCCGGTGGTGCCGGTGGTGGTGTGCCGGATGTCGGTCATGCCGCTCGCTCCTGACGTCGTGCGGCGGCCGGCTCCACCGGTGCCGCGTTCTTGCGGGGACGGCCGCGCGGCCGCTTGCGGGCGATCACCGCACCGCGTTCCAGGATTTCGCCGCCCCAGACGCCCCACGGCTCGCCTCGGGACAGGGCGCCGGCCAGGCAGGCCGAGCGGATCGGGCAGTCGGCGCAGCGGGCCTTGGCCAGCTCCAGCTCCTGGGGGTTCTCCGCGAACCACAGGTCGGGGTCGGCGCTGCACGGCAGCTCCTCCCCCGCTCCGATCGGCGCCGTCAACAAGGACGCGACCGACTCGGTTTCCTGCTCCGCGTCGTCGTGCGAGGAACCCGACCCGGCTGTCGGAACACTCGCGGTCAACATACGACTTCCTCCTGTGATCGTGCTGGGGCCTGTTGTTGTGCTGTCGCGATGAGGAGGGTTCGAACGACGACGAAAAGGCCGCGAACCCGATGGCTGGGTCCGCGGCCTTGGTGAGCCTGGAGGCGTTGCCTAGATCAGTGGATCGAGGACACGCCGGCGCGCGGACCAGCGCAGACCCGGAACGGTCTGCCAGAGCGCGTAGAAGGAGCGCGGCTTGGCCGCGCGGAAGCGGATCGAGAACGCATCAGTTGCCGGAGACATTCCGATGCCCCGAACCACGAGGTGGCCCGGGTACCCGAAGTCGACGATCTTCTTCACCGGAGCCACCTCCTTCCTGGGGATTCGGGCCGCAGTCACTCCGCGGCCCCACGCTCATGCAGGTTATTCGGCCCGGCGCACCGGCCGCAACGCATTTTTCGAAGATTTCCGGTAGTCACCCGAAAGACGGGTGTGAGCTGCGACAACGCGGCTCAGAGTTCGCGTGGAGAGGGGCTGCCGTTGCGAGCGGTGTCCACGTGGATGAGCCGCAAGGCGGAGGAAGGAGTCGCAGCGGAGCTGCGGCGACTGACGACAACGCAGCGGATCGCCGCGTGGAAACCGCGCAGCAGGCTCCGCCCTCTCCGCGCGGACTCTCAGGGCCGCTCGCCCTGCACCAGCGCGAGCACGTCGGCGCCGAACTTCTCCAGCTTCGAGGCCCCGATCCCGGAGATCCCGACCAGCGATCCCACGTCCGCCGGCCGCTGCTCGGCGATCGCGGTCAGGGTGGCGTCGGTGAACACCACGTAGGCGGGCACCTTGAGCTGCCGGGCCCGCTCGCCGCGCCACGCCTTGAGCCGCACCAGCAGGTCTTCGTCCACATCGGACGGGCAGGTCGAGCAGCGGCCGAGCTTGATCTCCAGCGTGCCGGACAGCGCGGACTCGCAGATCCGGCACCGCGGGGTGGTCGCCTTGGCGCGCGGCTGCGCCTCCTGCTGCTGGCGACCGCGCACCGGCAGCGCCGCCGGGTGGTCGTCCGGCACGAGCCCGTGCAGGAACCGGCTGCGCCTGCGGAACCGGCGCCCGCCCGCGCGGGCCAGCGCCCACGACAGGTGCAGGTGCTCGCGGGCGCGGGTGGCCCCGACGTAGAGCAGCCGGCGCTCCTCCTCGACGGCGGCGTCGGTGTCGGCGTGCTGGATCGGCAGCGTGCCCTCGACCAGGCCGACCAGGAACACCGCGTCCCACTCCAGGCCCTTGGCCGCGTGCAGCGACGCCAGCGTGACGCCCTCCACCGTCGGCGGGTGCTGCGACTCGGCCCGGCCCGCCAGCTCGGCGGCGTAGCGCCGCAGCCCCGCCTCGGGTACCGCGGCCACCAGCTCCTCGGCCAGCTCCACCAGCGCGATCAGCGACTCCCAGCGCTCCCGCGCCGCCCCGCCCGCGGGCGGCTCGTCGGTCAGGCCCACCTCGCGCAGCGCGTCGCGCACCGCGCCGGGCAGGTCGTCGACCTCGTCGTCGGCCGCCGCCGCACCGCGCAGCACCACCATCGCCTGCCGGACCTCGGGGCGGGCGAAGAACCGCTCCCCGCCGCGCACCTGGTACGGGATCTCCGCGTCCGACAGCGCCTGCTCGTAGACCTCGGACTGGGCGTTGACCCGGAACAGCACCGCGATCTCGGACAGCGGCACCCCGCGCCCGGCCAGCGCGGCGATCTTGCGGGTGATCGCCTCCGCCTCCTCGGCCTCGTCGTCGTACTCGGCGAAGTCCGGGCGCGGGCCGTCGGGGCGCTGACCGACCAGCTTCAGCCGGGTGCCCGCCGGGCGTTCCCGGGCGGCGCCGATGACCCGGTTGGCCAGCTCCACCACCTGCGGCGTGGAGCGGTAGTCGCGTTCCAGGCGGACCACGGCCGCCTCCGGGAACCGGCGCGCGAAACCTATCAGCCAGCGCGGCGAGGCACCGGCGAAGGAGTAGATGGTCTGGTTGGCGTCGCCGACGACGGTGAGGTCGTCGCGGGGTCCGAGCCAGGCGTCCAGCACCCGCTGCTGGAGCGGGTTGACGTCCTGGTACTCGTCGACGACGAACGAGCGGTACTGGGCGCGGAACTCCTCGGCGACCTCGGGCTGGTCCTCCAGGATCGCCGCGATGTGCAGCAGCAGGTCGTCGAAGTCGAGCGACTGGGCGCGGTTCTTCAGCGCCTCGTACCCGGCGAAGACCCGGGTGAACTGGGCGGGCACCACCGGCGGCTCCCGGCCGGCCCGGGCGGCGGCCTCCGGGTACTGCTCGGGGCCGATCAACGACGACTTGGCCCACTCGATCTCACCGGCGAGGTCGCGCACGTCCTCGCGCTCGGTGGACAGCCCGAGCTTGTTCGCGGCGTTGGCGACCAGCCGGAACTTGTTGTCCATGAGCTGCCACATGCCGGTGTCGTGCACCCGCGGCCAGAAGTAGCGCAACTGCCGGAAGGCCGCGGCGTGGAACGTCTGCGCCTGCACCCCGCCCGCGCCGAGCGCGCGCAGGCGGGTGCGCATCTCACCGGCGGCCCGGGCGGTGAACGTCACGGCCAGCACCTGCCGGGGGACGACCAGTCCGCGCTGCACGAGGTAGGCGATGCGGTGGGTGATCGTCCGGGTCTTGCCGGTGCCCGCCCCGGCCAGCACGCACACCGGTCCGCGCGGTGCGGCGACCGCCTGCCGCTGCTCCGGATCCAGTCCTTCCAGGAGTCGCGGTTGCTCGGCCATGCCCGGCATCCTCGCAGATCCGCACCGCCCGGCCGACCGCACACCCCGCCGACGGCCCTCCCCCGCACTTCACCCGGAAGGGTCATGAGTGAGGGGCACCCTTGCCCAAGTTACTGGGACAAGGGTGCCCCTCACCTGGGAAAGATCACTTGGTCGGGGTCACTTCCAGATGGCCCAGCCGCGGATCATGCGGTGCGCGATCGACACGCTCGGCGGCAGCCGCAGCCCGTCCACGGCGTCGCCCTCCGAGTCCAGCGCCGCGAGCACGACGTCCCGGTGCACCCAGCGGGCGTCCTCGATCTCCCCGTCGGCGGGGGTGATGGCGGCGTCCCGGTCGGCGGTGGCGGCGAAGCCGAGCATGAGCGAACGCGGGAACGGCCAGGGCTGGCTGCCCAGGTAGCGCACGTCGGTGACCGGGACCCCGACCTCCTCCAGGGCCTCCCGCTCGACGCAGGCCTCCAGCGACTCGCCGACCTCGACGAACCCGGCGATGACCGAGTACCGGTCCGGCGGCCACACCGGTTGCCGGGCCAGCAGCACGTGGTCCGCGCCGTCGTGGATCAGGCAGATCACGGCCGGATCGGTGCGCGGGTACTCCTCGCGGTCGCAGCCGGTGCAGGTGCGGGCCCACCCGGTGCGCACCGGGACGGTGGCCGCGCCGCAGATCGCGCAGTAGCGGGCGTTGTCGTGCCAGCCGAGCAGCCCGACGGCGGTGGTGAGCAGCCCCGCGTCGGTGTCGGACAGCAGCGCGCCGCCGCTGCGCAGGTTGATCCAGCCGTCCTGGGCGCCGTCGTGCTCGGTGCGCATCGCCCAGTAGCTGGTGCCGTCCTGGACGCCGAGCAGCACCGAGTGCGGCGCCGGGCCGTCGCCGAAGTCGACCGCCGGTTGCAGGTCGAGCCGGGATTCCGCGTCGATCGGGGTGCGGCCGCGGGCGTCGACCAGCAGCATCCGCCCGGACGTCCACATCTCGGCCCCGCCGTCCGGCGTGTCCCGCAGGCCCTCCCGGCGGTCCACCGTGGACCGGGACAGCAGCGGTGCGGCGTCGAGCGGGAAGCTCCCCGGCCCGGCGGTCGCGTCACGGCTCATCGGTCACCTCGCGCGCTCACGGCAGCTCCACCCCGCCCAGCATCCGGAGCTGGTCGGCCAGCACGTCGGCGTCACCGACCACGATCCCGGTGAACGCGGTCGGCGCGAACAGCGCGGCGGCCTCGGCGATCTGCTCCACGGTGACCGCGCGCAGCCGGTCCGGGTGCGCGCCGAGCCAGTCGGCGCCGAGGCCGGAGGCGGCCAGCGCCATCAGCATCGACGCCATGCCGGACTGCGAGGACGTCGAGGTGAGCAGCCCGCCGATGGCGTACTGCCGGGCCGATTCGACCTCCTCCGGGGTCGGCGGGGTCAGCGCCATCCGGGCGAACTCGTAGCGGATCTCCAGCAGCGCCGCCGCGGTGACCTCGCTGGCCGTGTCGGCGTCCACCAGCAGCGTGCCGTTGCCGGGGGTGAACTCGAACGACGAGTGCGCGCCGTAGGTGTAGCCCTTGTCCTCGCGGATGTTCTCGACCAGCCGGGACGAGAAGTAGCCGCCGAAGACCAGGTTCGCGACCTGCAGCGCCGGGTAGCGCTCGTCGGTGCGCGGCAGGGCCTGCGCGGAGAACCGGAGCTGCGACTGCACGGCGCCCGGCCGGTGCACCAGCCGCACCGGACCGCCGGTGACCACCGGCAGCGCGGGCAGCTCGAAGGCGGCGCCCGGGGAGTCCCAGGAGTCGAACGCGCGCGCCACGTCGGCCACGGCCCGCTCCGGATCGATGTCGCCGACCAGCACCAGCACCGACCCGCGCGGCAGCACGGACTCCCGGTGCAGCCGCCGGACCTCCTCGGCGGTGACCGCGGCGACGTCGTCGGCGTCGGGCACCTCGCGGACGAACGGGTGGTCGCCGTAGCGGTGCCGCTGCAACTCCTCGCGGGCGATGGTGCGGGGCTGCGAGCGGGCCACCGAGATCCGCTCGACGAGCCGGGTCCGCTCGCCCTCGACCTCCTCGTCGCGGTACACGGCGCCGGTCAGCGCGTCGGCGAGCACGTCGAGCAGCGTGTCCAGGCCGTCGGCCAGCGCGTCCCCGCCGATGCTCAGCCGCTCCGGGTCGACGACCGCGTGCAGGTCGGCGCCCGCCTCGGCCAGGTCGGTGTCCACCTGGAACCGGTCCCGCCGCTCGGTGCCGGTGAGCAGCGTCTCGGCCAGCACCTCGGCGCGCGCCGGGTGCTCCGGGGCCTGTCCGGCGAACGGGATGCGCATCCGCAGCTCGACCATCGGGACCACGCCGTGCCGGGCCGCGATCACCCGCAGGCCGTTGTCCAGCACGGTGTCCACGGCCTCCGGGGTGCGTCCCGGGGGCGGTTCGGCCAGCGGCGGCAGCGGGCGCGGGCCGAGCTCGGTGCGGCCGATCTCCTCGGCGCTGCGGTGCGTTGCGCGGGTCATGCCGCCCCTCCAGTGGGTTGGATCTCGAGCACCGCGCGGGCGTCGGCGCGCATCGCCTTCGCCGCGGCGGCCACGTCGTCGGCGCTGATCTCACCGATGCGGGCGGGCAGCTCGGAGATGAGCTCCGCGCGCCCGTGCAGCAGCTCGGCGCTGCCCAGGTCGAGGGTCCGCGAGATCACCCGGTCGTGCTCCCGGTACAGGCTGGCCGACCAGCGGGCGGTGACCCTGGACAGCTCCTCGGCGGCGGGGCCGTGGGCGGCGAGGTCGTCGAGCACCTCGTCGATGGCCCCGATCACGCGCTCCACCCCGACGTCGGGGGTGTGGATCGCGGTGAAGGTGAAGGTGTCCGGGTCGCGGGCGTCCAGCGGCGCACCCATCAGCCCGGCGCCGGCGTGCACGTCGACCACGAGCTGATCGCGGAAGACGAGCCGCTGCTGCAACCGGGAGGCGTCGCCGTCGGTGAGGATCGCGGCCAGCACCACGTTGGCGAGGTAGGCGTCGAGCTCACCGACCGGGTCCGGCAGCCGGTAGCCGAGGGCCACCGCGGGCAGCGGGGCGTGCGGGTCGGAGTGCGCGCCGCGCAGCTCGGTGGCGGGCGCCGGCTCGGCGAACGACGGGCGGACCGGCACCTCGCGGGCGGGCACGTCGCCGAAGTGGCGCTGCACCAGCTCGACGGTCCGGTCGACGTCGAGGTCCCCGGCGACGGTGAGCACCGCGTTGCCCGGCGCGTAGAAGGTGTCGAAGAACGCGGCGCAGTCGTCGACCGTCGCCTGCTCCAGGTCGGTGAAGTCGCCGTAGCCGTTGTGCGCGTTGGGGAACGTCGAGTACAGCACCGGCGGCAGCAGGATCCACGGGAACCCGCCGTAGGGGCGGTTCAGGACGTTGAGCCGGATCTCCTCCTTGACCACGTCGACCTGGTTGCGCAGGTTCTCCTCGGTGATCTTCGGCGCCCGCATCCGGTCCGCCTCGAGGAACAGCCCGCGCTCCAGCGCCTCCGACGGCAGCACCTGGTGGTAGTCGGTGTAGTCCTGGTGCGTCGAACCGTTGAACGTGCCGCCGGAGCCCTGCACGTGGCGGAAGTGCGCGAGCTTCTCCAGGCTTTCGCTGCCCTGGAACATCAGGTGTTCGAAGAGGTGCGCGAAGCCGGTGCGCCCTTCCGGCTCGGAGCGGAAGCCCACGTCGTAGTGCACGCTGACACCGACCACGGGAGCCCGCCCTGCTCGTTGGCCCGCCGCCGAGTCCGGTGCCAGCACCACGCGCAGCCCATTGGGCAAGGTGACGCGATGCAGCTCTGGTTCGACCATGCGTGCAGCCTACGTGCGTCCGGGCCCCCGGCGCCCGCCCCCTTCCGGACGCCGCGGGCGCTTCCGCCGATGGCCCGGACCGCGGCGGCGGTTCAGCGCACCTGGTCGATCAGGGCCCGCACCCGCGCCCCGACCGACCGGGCGTCGGCCGGGCTGATCAGGTACAGCCGCTCGCCGGAGGCACCGGGTTCGGCGTAGTCGAGGTAGCGGCCGTCGGGTTCGGCGTTGTCGAACCAGCGCAGCACGGCCGAGCGCGTGGTCCGGCCGTTCGGGTCGCGCAGGTTCGCCGCGATCTGGCCGAGCCGGACGTGCGGCGCCTTGCCGATCTCCTGGTACCGCGCGAACTCCCGGTCCCCGCTGGTGGTCCGCTTCGGCCGCTCCATCACGTCCCACTCGTCGGCGTCGTCCGGGTGGTCGACGCGGAACGAGCTCGCCGGCACCTGGACCGCACCCCGGTTCCCCGGCGGGGCGGGCGGCAGCGTGGGCAGCAGCACCTGCGGCAGCGGCACGCCCTCGTGCACCTCGACGGTGAGCATCCCGCCGTACCGGCTGGACTCGCCGGGCGGCTGCACGCCGAGGACCACCCGGTCGCCTTCGGTCTGCACCGCCAGCGCGCGCCAGCAGTGGTCCTCCCCGACCTGCGGGAACCACAGCGAGTCCACCCACAGGTACGGGCGGGCCAGCACCCGCAGCGCCTGCGCGAGCCGCGGCTCGATCTCGTCGGCCACCACGATCCCGGCGGCGACCAGCCCGGGCTGCTCGGCACGCACGATCGCGGCGAACTCCTCACCGGTGCGCCCGTAGGACCGCGCGCCCAGCGGCAGCGTCAGGCCGTCGATCCCCAGGTACTTCAGCACGACGTCCAGCTGCACCGGCGTCAGCCGCCACCGACCCGACACGCTCACCGCTCGTCCTCCCCGACCGCGTTCACTCGCCCAGCACCGGCGGTGCCGTCTTGGGCATGTCGTCGAGCCACACGTCGTCCTGCTCCTCCAGCCAGGACGGCCGCTCGTGCTCCTGGTCCTCCCCGCCCTGGCCGCGCTGACCGGCGCCCATGCCGCCGCCCATCATGCCGCGACCGGCGCTCGACCCACCGCGTCCGGCGGCGCCCGCGGCACCGGCTCCGGCGGGACCGCCACCAGCGCCCACCGGCCCGGCCCCGGCCCGGCCACCCGCGGTCATGCCGGAACCCGCGCCACCACCGGCGCGCCCGACCCCGCCCGCGCCGACGCCACCGGCACCGCGCACCCCGCCGGCGCCGCCCGCGCCGCCTCCGCCGAGGCCGGGCACCATCCCGGCCCCGCCGCCACCGCCACCGCCGCCACCGGAGGGCGGCGCAACGGCGCCGGGCCCCGGGGTGGGGCCGGGCGCGGGGGTGTTCCAGGAGCTCTCCGTCTCGTCGGGCCCGTCGGAACCGCGACCACCGCCGCGACCGCCGTCGGAACCGCGGGATCCTTCGGAGCTGCCGTCCTGGCGGGGGTCCGGCGGCACCTCGCCGCCACCGCCCGGCGACTCGCGCCAGGGCACGGCGCCGCCGCCGCCCGGGGCGGGGTACGAGCCGCCACCGCCACCGACCTCGCCGCCGCCACCACCGGGACCCGGCGGGCGCACCGGGGTGCCCCAGCCGGTGTCCTGGTGCGGGCGGCGCGGGCTCGGCGGTTCGGCCGGGGTGCCGTCGGGCTTCTGGAAGGCGGGCATCCGCGCGTCGACGTCGGTGAGCGTCGGGCTGTAGACCCGCGCCATCGTCTCCTGCGCCTGCTTCTCCGCCTCGCGCTGCTCCCGCATCTGGGAGACCACGTCCGCCGTCACACCCGGCCCCCCGGCCAGCGCCGCGACCGCGGTGCGGCCCCAGCGGTAGCCCTCGGGCTCCGGGATCGCGCTGCGCACCTGGCCCGCGCCGGACGCCGCGGTCTCCAGGTTGTTGCCGGTCATCTCGAAGGCCGCGCCGCTGCCCTCCATCCAGTTCCGGACCGGCGCGCCCATCCGCTGCGCCTGCTCGGCGGCCTCACCCCGCCAGCCGGAGCTGATGATCTCCCGCAGCTTCGAGTCGAACGGAACGGCCCGCGCGCGCAACGACTTCCCCAGGTCCTGCCAGGCCCGCGCGGTCTCGACCGCCTTGCCCTCCTCGATCGTGTCCTGGTTGGTGTTGTAGATCTGCTCGTGGTCGAAGGCCGTCCAGTTCACCGACGAGGAGATCCCCGGCGAGTCGAAGCCGGTGACCTCATCGGCCAGCGCCCGGTTCTCCTCGGCGATCTGGGCCCGTTCCTTCGTCCCCGCGCGCGCCGCCTCCTGCGCCTGCTGCTGCGCTTCCTGCTGGACGTAGGTGTCGTACCCGAAGAGACCGGCCCCGGTGTCGTGCACCGCCCGCCAACCCTGATCGGCCTTGTTCGAGGCCCACTCCATGAAGCCCACGCGTTCCTCCCGCCCCCATCACTCCGGAAGTCTCGACGCCGTCCGCTCGGCGATCGCCTCCACCTCGCCGCACGCGTCGACCGACGACCCGAAGGCCGCCGTGATCCCGTACAGCACGACACCCCCACCGGTGTCGACGACGGCTTCGCACACCCCTTGGTCGGTGCCGCCCGCAGGCACGGCGATCGCCGCCGTCCGGCCTGCCAGCGGGGCCTCGGTGTAGCTGTCCCAGTTCGACGTCGCGTACGACTGGACGCTCTCGTCCTCGTTCTTCTGGAAGGTGAGATCCATGTCCTCGCCGTTCCACTTGCACCCGGGCTCGAAGCTGACCGGGGTGAACTCCTCGGCCTCCGGCCCGACGCCGAACGAGCTCAGTTCCTCGGGCGCGAAAAAGGTGCACGGGTCGAATCCCGCCAGCGCGGGAGCCTCCTCGGGCTGCGTCCGGTCATCTCCCGCGGTCGGTCCGGCGCAGGCCGCCGCGCCGAGCACGGCGATGCCGACCATCGTGGCGCGTGCGGAGCGGAAAAAACTACTCACCTGTACCTCGCTGTAGATCTTCGGCGATCTGCTCGTCAGTCGTCCGGTAGTCCTTGCCCGCCTGGCGGTACGACTCGGCGAGCTTCTGCAACTCGGCCTGCATCTCTCGCAGCAGCGGGAGCGCGCCAGCGGAAGAATCCACCGCCTTGTCGGTGAACCGCTTCTGGAGATCCTGCCCGTCCGGGTAATCGCCGAGTCCGTGAACGCGCTCGATCGCACGTGCGCGGCTGATCAGATCGTCGAGGGCGTCGATCTCGTCCTCGCAGTGCTTTGCGGCGTTCTCCGCCGCGTCCGGCTCTAGGGCGAGCTTGCCCGCGCCGACCGCCTTGCTGATCCAATCGCGCTCCGCGGCGACGGCCTTCAGGCCGATCGCCGCACCGGCGAATCCCGCTCCACCGCCCACCGCGCTGGTCATGGCCATCCCTCCGGGCTCCGGTGATCCATCGCACAGCCGGGAACCACTGTAGTCCCGACGAAGGGGTCATCGGGGCGGTTCCCGGCAAAGCTGGCGGAGCGCCCGGAATTCACCCGAACGGCTCCTGCCGCAGGTGTCCACGCGCGAGCGGGGCGGGAGGTTGCCCGGTGCGGCGGCGCGCCCGTTCGGTCAACACCGCCCGCGTCCGAAGGTCGCCCCGCTAGGCTCGGAGGCGCCACCGTCGCACCGAGGAAGTCACCGGACATGACCCACCGCCGGGCGCCCGCCGTCCACACCCGACCCGCGCTGGCCGAGGCATGACCGGGCCGCCCTGGCAGCAGCCGCCCGGTCCCGGATGGGGCGGACCGCACGGCGGGCCCGATCCGCGGTTCGGGCCGCCTCCCGGACCCCCACCCCCCGGACCTCCGCCTCCCGGGCCCCCACCTCCCGGGCCGCCGCCGCACCAGCCCTGGGGGGAGCCGCCGCGACCGCCGAAGCGCGGTGGCGGACCGCTGCTCGCGCTGCTGCTGGTCGGCGCGGTGCTGGTCACCATCGGCGCGGTGGCGGTCGGCGTCGCGCTCACCTCCGGCGACGCGTCGAACGCGGGCGCCACCGCGACCAGCAGCACCGAACCACCGCCGACCTCGACGACCACCACCACGAGCAGCAGCGCCACCACCAGCGCGCCGCCGACCACCAGGGCGCCCGGGGCCGAGACCGCCCCGGGCCCGCGAGCGGTCGTCGCGCTCGGCGACCACCCGATCAACGTCGCGGGCAACGGCGCGGTCAACACCTCGTGCTCGCTGCCCGCGTTCAGCACCGACGTCGCCGCGCAGGACGCCTTCTACCAGGCCGCGCTGCCGTGCCTGGTGGAAGCGTGGACGCCCGCGCTGGAGGAGGCGGGCCTGCCGGTGGAGACGCCGACCGTGGTCACCACCGGGACCGACGTCGAGACCCCGTGCGGCGTGCGCGGGTGGGACGAGACGGCGATGTACTGCCCGGGCAACCACACCATCTACATGACCGCGCGGTACTACTCCGAGGTGGAGGGGATCACCCAGGCGGGCGCCTACCTCGGCCAGTTCGTCCACGAGTTCGGCCACGCGGTGCAGGGCATGGTCGGCATCCAGACCGCCTACGGGCAGGCGAAGCAGGACGCGGGCGAACCCACCTCCCCCGCCGCGCTGGAGCTCACCCGGCGTTCCGAGCTGCAGGCGACCTGCTTCGAGGGGATGACGCTGGCCGCGCTGCAGAACGGCGGCCTCAGCAACGACTACATCTTCCCGGCGCTGGAGGACTCCTCGAACCGGGGCGACGAGTACAACGTCCACCCCGACCACGGCAGCGTGGCGACCAACCGGGCGTGGGTGGAGCAGGGCTTCTACAAGAACGAGGTCACCCAGTGCAACACCTGGCTGGCCGCGGCCTCCGACGTCGACTGACGCCGGTGCGCGCTCACGGCCGCCGGATGCGCAGCATGACGGCGTAGCAACCGCCGCTGACGGAGGCGAGGGTGAGCAGCACCCAGTTCAGCCGGTCGGCCAGCGCGCCGCGGTCCGAGGTCGGTCCGCCCGCGGGCAGCGCGGTGAACTCGCCGGAGACCTCGACGGGCACCAGCACCTCCAGCCGCTGCCCGTCGACGTGCCCGCAGCCGTCGTAGCGCACCCGGTGCGGCCGTCCGTCCACGACGACCTCGACCAGGTCGCCCCGGGTGCTCCGGGCGCACGGCTCGGGTTCCAGGACGGTGGCGGTGGCGCGGCGGAGCTCGGCGCGGGGACCGGCGGTGAGCTGCGGCCACATCGATGCGGCCAGCACCGCGATCCCGAGCAGCCCCAGCACCAGAAGGATGGGCCCGACCGCCACGGCCCCGCGTTGCCTCCGCACACCCTGGATCGTCCCAGAAACGACTCACCCGGTCGTGCGCACTCGTGGCACCGCCGGATCACGGTTCGGCAGGGGTCACCTTGCGGACGTAGAGCAGCCGGTCGCCCGCCTCCACGGCGTCGGCCTCCGGCGCGTCCACCCGGTAGAGCTGCCCCTCGCGGACCACGCCGAGCACGATGTCCGGCAGGTGCCGGGGCGAGCCGCCGACCTCCTTCGGATCCACCTCGCGCTCGGCGATGGCCAGGCCGACGTCCGGGGTGAGCAGGTCCTCGAACATCTCCACCACCGACGGGGTCGAGGTGGCCATGCCGAGCAGCCGGCCCGCCGTCTCGCTGGAGACCACCACCGAATCGGCGCCGGACTGGCGCAGCAGGTGGACGTTCTCGGCTTCCCGCACCGCGGCGACGACCTGCGCCTTCGGGGCGAGCTCCCGCGCGGTGAGGGTGACCAGCACGGCGGTGTCGTCGCGGGCGGGCGCGACCACGATGGCGCGGGCGCGCTGCACGCCGGCGACCCGCAGCACGTCCGAGCGGGTGCCCGAGCCGTTCACCGTGACCAGGCCGAGCGAGGACGCCGCCTCCAGCGCGGCCTGGTTGGTGTCGACCACGACGATGCGGCCGGCGTCGATGTCGTCGCCGAGCAGCGCCGTCACCGCCGACCGCCCCTTGGTTCCGTATCCGATGACCACGACGTGGTCGCGCACCTTGGACCTCCAGCGTTGAATGCGCAATGCCTGCCGGGAGCGCTCGGTGAGCACCTCCAGCGTGGTACCGACCAGCACGATCAGGAACAGCACCCGCAGCGGCGTGATGACCAGGACGTTGACCAGCCTTGCCATCGGGCTCACCGGGGTGATGTCGCCGTACCCGGTCGTCGACAGCGACACCGTGGCGTAGTAGACGCAGTCGAGCAGGCCGAGCTCACCGCCAGCGCTGTCCTTGTACCCGTCGCGGCCGAGGTAGACCAGCACGACCGCGATCGCCAGCGCGATCCCGGCGCCGATGACGCGGCGGACGATGGACTGCGCCGGGCTGACCCCGGGTCCGGGCATCCGGATCACGCCGACGAGGGTGTGGTCCGGCCGGTTGGTCAGCCCGTCGGTGAGCTCCTCCTTGTTCCGGCCGACGAACGGGTGCGCCAGCCGGGCGGCGCGACGGGGGCTCATGGCACGTGCTCCTGGTGAAGGGGTGCGGGACCGGCGGGCGGTGGTGGCTCGGGGACGCGAGCGGTCGCCGCTTGGGCCCGAGGCCGAAGCGGTGTCGTCGACGGGCACCGACCGCTCACGGCGATGACGGTAACCCGCGCGGAGCGGCGCGCCGCGGCACACCACTGCGCTGTTTCAGTAACAGGTGCCACACGGTGTCCAGATGACCTTGTCCAGTACCACGTACGGCGATTTACCATGCTCCGGTGCAGCGATTCGAGCACGCGGCCCGCGCCGTCGGCTGGGACGGCGACCTCGTCCCGGACGTCGACGTGCTCGGCGCCCGCTTCACCGCCGTGGCGCGGTTGCGCCCGGAGGTCCACCGGTGGCGCACCGACCACGGCTGGGTACCCGAGCTCGACCCGCACCGCTTCCGCCCTTCCGCCGACGCGCACCCGCACGACCAGGTGCCGGTCGCGGCCGTGGACCTGGTCGGCATCCTGGTCCCGGTCTCCCGCGCGCGGCACGCGTTGCGGGCGTGCGGCACCCTGATGACCCTGGCGCCCTGCACGGTGGTCCTGCCGCCGAACTACCCGTACCGGGCGTGGTCGATGCTGGAGCTCGACTACTACGGCATCGGGGTGGTCAGCGGCGGCCAGGACGACCCCGCCGAGCTGGTGGTCCGCCCGGAGGACCGGTCCGCCGAGTTCGGCTCCTCCACCTTCGGGCGCTGGCTGCTGGAAGTCCTCTACTCCCGACTACTCGAACACGACCGGGAACGCACCGAAAACCCCACCTGACCAGCGCCATCAAGCAAGCGGCGCCAGCCGAACCCGCCAGCTCACCCAGCCCCCGTCAGGCAAGCGGCGAAAGCCGCTTCCGCTTTGCCCCACCTAAGCAACTTGCACCGCCGCGGGGTTCTCAGCGGCCTTCTCGCGAGGACGCCCTGACGCCGTGTACGTGGTTGTACATCAGGAAGGGCGCCCGGAGCGAGAAGGCCGCTGAGGTTCCGCCACCGGCACCCCTACGCAACATGACCACGGCACCAGAAGAACTCAAGCCACCACGTATTCGTGCCAGTTGAGGGCTTCTGGATTCCACCTCATCCCCCGGCCGTCCTTGAGCGAGCGCAGCGCCTGCATGCAGTGCGGCCAGCGGCGGATCACGTTGGCCACGGCGACCGGGGTCATCATGTCGGCGGTCCGGTGGTGCTCACCGGGGCCCAGCAGCGCGATCCCGCCCGGGGTGTGCAGGATGTCGCTGAGCGTCACCTGCCCGGACAGGGCGGCCTGCTCCACGCTCACGATGCTCTGCGGCTCCAGGTCCGCGGGCCAGGCGCGCCGGTCGATGTCGCTGGCGACCGGCTGCTCGCAGCCACCGCACTTGCACTCGAACTCCGAGGCCCAGCCGTGCTGCCGCCAGGACCAGATCACGGTCCCGCCGCTGTCGAGCTCGGAGAGCGCGGCGACGTGCGGCCACGCGCCGACCACGGCGCCCAGCACCGTCCTCTTCGACGCCGTGGCCGCGCCGGGCCCGTCGAACGACCAACCACCGGTGTCGTCGCGGTGCACGCGGACCAGCGGGGCGCGCATCGCCAGCACGTCCTCGTCCACGTTCACTTCGGTTTCCGGCGGTGCCTTGAGCTTCCAGTCCGTGTTCATCGCGGGCATGTTCTTCCGCCGAGGACCGGCAACTCAAGCCAGTTAACTCGAAAGTGTATTCATGACAGCGGTTCCGGTGATCGTGGCCGAGTCCCGGCGACGGTCGGCTACCGGGCCTCGGGCACCGCGCTGATCAGGTCCCGCAGCCCGTCGGCGTCGAGCAGGTCGGTGGGCCGCAGCGTGCGGTCGTGCCGGACGTAGTGGAAGGCGGCGCGGACCCGCTCCACCGGCGTGCCGGACAGCTCCGCCCAGGCCAGCCGGTACGCCGCGAGCTGGACCGACAGCGCGGGCAACCGCTCGTCGGGCGGCACCGCGCCGGTCTTCCAGTCCACCACCGTCCAGCCGCCGTCGGCGTCGGCGAACACCGCGTCCATCCGGCCCCGGACCACCACGCCCCGCACCTGCGTCTCGAACGGCACCTCGACCCGGTGCGGCGCGCGCTCCGCCCAGGACCCGGCCAGGAACGCCCGGCGCAGCGCGTCCAGGTCCTCCTGCGGCGGGGCGGATTCGTCCGCGGCGCCGGGGAGTTCGTCGACGTCGAGCAGCGCGTGGGAGGTGAACCGGTGTTCCAGCCAGGCGTGGAACGCGGTGCCGCGCCGGGCCATCGGGTTCGGCGGGAAGGGCAGCGGGCGGCGCAGCCTGCGGGCCAGCGCGTCGGGATCACCGGCGAGTTCGACGAGCTGGCTGACCGACAGGTGATCGGGCAGCCGGACCTGCTCCCGGCGCCGCGCGGCGGCGTCCCGCTCGGCGAGCAGCACGTCCACGTCCCGCGCCCAGGCCGCGGACTCCTCGTCGGGTTCCGCCGCGTCGTCCGGGGGCGCGGCCAGCGCCGCGCGCACCAGTTCGGCGCCTTCGGTGACCGCGGGCCGCCTGCCCGCCAGCGGGTCGGCGGGCCAGCTCGCCGAGCGCACCGCTTCGGCGAGCGGGTTGGCCGCGTCCTCCTCGGGTTGCTCGGCCCAGCGGTCGATCGCCCCGGCGCCGGAACCGCGCAGCGTTTCGGCGAGTTCGAGCAGGAACTCCGACGGCCCCTTGGGCTTGGTGCCGCTCTCGGACCACCAGTGCCCGGACAGCAGCAGGGTCCGCTCGGACCGGGTCACCGCGACGTAGAGCAGCCGGCGCTCCTCGGCGAGCCTGCGCTGCTCGAACCCCTCCTCGTGCGCGTCGAGTTCGGCGGTGAGCTCCTTGCGGTCCATCCCGGCGAGCCGGTCCAGGTCCAGCGCGGGCAGGTCGCGCGCGTCACCGCGCAACCCGGCGGGGAGCTGGGTCACCGAGCGCAGCCAGCTGGAACTCTTCTTCCTGCCGGGGAACACCTCGCGCACCAGGTGCGGCACCGCGACCACGGCCCACTCCAGCCCCTTGGCGGCGTGCGCGGTGAGCACCTGCACCCGGTCCTCGGCGACCTCCACCTCGCCCGGCTCCAAGCCGTCCTCGGCCTGCTCGGCGGCCTTGAGGTAGTCCAGCAGCGCGGGCAGCGTGGCCGACGGGCTGGCGGTGGCGAACTCGGTGACCACGTCGGCGAAGGCGTCGAGGTGGATGCGTCCGGTGCTGGTGGGCCGGGCCAGGCTCTCGATGTCCAGCAGCAGCGAGCGTTCCACGTCGGCGACCAGCTCGGGCAGCGGCTGGTCGAGGCGGCGGCGCAGCGCGGCGAGTTCCTTGCCGAGCCGCCGGATGCGCTGGGCGCCCGCGGCGGAGTACCGCTCCGGCTCGCCCGGGTCGTCGAGCGCGTCGACCAGCCCGGCCTGCTCGGCGGCCTCCCCGGGCAGCGCCTCGGCCACCGGGGAGTCGCCGCCCGCGGGTGCGCCCTGCCCGCCGAGTTCGCGCGCCCGCTCCCACAGCGCGGCGAGGTCGGCGGCGCCCAACCGCCAGCGGGCACCGGTGAGCAGCCGCATCGCCGCGGTGCCCGCCAGCGGGTCGACCAGCACCCGCAGCGCGCTGACCAGGTCGCGGACCTCGGCCTCGTCGAGCAGCCCGCCGATCCCGACCACCTCGACGGGCAGCCCGCGATCGCGCAGCGCGGCGGCCACGTCGGCCATGTCGGAGCGGCGGCGGACCAGCACGGCGGCGGTCGGCGGCGAGCCGGTCCCGTCGAGCTCGGCGTGCCACTGCGCGGCGACCTGGTCGGCGACCCAGTCCCGCTCCTGCCGGACGTCCTCCGTGAGGGCCAGCCGGATGTCCCCGGCCGCAGCGCCGTCCCGGGCCCGCAGCTCCTCCACTTCCAGTCCCAGATCCCGCAGCGGCGCCGACACCGCGTTGGCCAGGTGCAGCACCTCGGGCGGGTTGCGGAAGCTGGTGAGCAGCCCGTAGCGCCGGGCCGGGCCGTCCTGGCGGGGGAAGTCGGTGGTGAACCGCGGCAGGTTGGCCGCGCTCGCCCCGCGCCAGCCGTAGATGGCCTGGGCTGGGTCGCCGACCGAGGTCACCGGCAGCGCCGCGGCCTCGCCGAACAGCGAGCGCAGCAGCACCCGCTGGGCGTGCCCGGTGTCCTGGTACTCGTCGAGCAGCACCGCGCCGTAGCGCTCCCGCTCCCCGGCCACGACCTCCGGGTGCTCGCGGGCCAGCAGCGCGGCCAGCGACATCTGGTCGGCGAAGTCCATCGCGCCCTCGCGCCGCTTGTTGCGGGCGTACTCCTCGACCAGTGGCAGCAGCGCGGTCCGGAGCCGCTGCGCGGCGATGACGTCGGTGAGCTCCTTCGGGATCTTCGCGGACTGCCGCTTGGCCGGGGGCGCGTCCTCGATCTCCCGGCACAGCCGCGCGGCGTGCTCCCGCAGCGCCGCCGGTTCGACGAGGTGCTCGGCCAGCTCCCCGGCCAGCGCGAGCAGGTGGCCGGTCACCGTGGCCGGGACCTTGTCGGTGTCCAGGTCCTCGGTCCAGGTCGCCACCACGCGGTGCGCGAGCTGCCAGGACGCGGTGGCGCTGAGCAGCCGCGCGCCCGGTTCCACCGGGATGCGCAGGCCGTGCTCGGCGACCAGCCGCCCCGCGTAGGCGTGGTAGGTCAGCACGGTCGGTTCGGCGACCGCCACCTCGGCGCGCAGTTGCCCGCCCGGGTCGACCTCGTCGAGCAGCCCCGATCCGGCGAGCCGGCGCAGCCGGGCGCGGACCCGGTCGGCGAGCTGGCGGGCGGCCTTGCGGGTGAAGGTCAGGCCGAGGACGCGTTCCGGGGTGACCACCTGGTTGGCGACCAGCCAGACCACCCGGGCGGCCATCGTCTCGGTCTTGCCCGCCCCGGCCCCGGCGACCACCAGCGCCGGTTCGGGGGGCGCGGCGATCACCGCGGCCTGCTCCGGCGTCGGCGGGTGCAGGCCGAGGGCCTGGGCGATGCGGTGCGGGGTGATCACCGGCCCACCTGCCTGCCCGCCGGGTGCACCGGGCAGCTCGTCCGCGCCGGGCAGCGCCCGCAGTCGCTGTTCTCGGTGGCCAGGTAGGCCGGTCCGACGCTGTCCGCGGCGGCGGAGTGCACCACGTCCAGCCACACCTCGATCCGGTCCTCGTCCAGCGCGGCCTGGCCGCGTTCGGTCGCGGCGCCGTGCTTGTCGGCCTTGGCGACGTAGAGCAGCCGGGCACCGCCGGGCTCGGTGCCCTCGGCGTCGCCGAAGGCGCCCAGCGCCGCGGCGAGCTGGTAGACGGCCAGCTGCGGGTGTTCCTCGGCGTCCTTCTTGGACACCGGCTGCTTGGCGGTCTTGACGTCCACGACCACCGGGCGCCCCTGCGCGTCGACCTCCAGCCGGTCCACCCGGCCGCGCAGCCGCAGCCACGGCCCGTCGTCGCGGGGCGCCACCTTGAGGTCGAGGTCCCGCTCCACCCCGGCCTGGGTCAGTTCGCCGCGCGAGGAGCCGAGCCAGCCGAGGAACGCCTCCAGCATCCCCTGCACCCGCACCCGCTCCCGGCGGGAGAACCAGGGCGCACCGGCGTCCACCGACTGCCACGCCTCGTCGAGCTCGCGGCGCAGCTGCTCGGCGTCGGCGCCCTCGGCCGCGCGCTGCACCAGGGCGTGCACCAGGGTTCCGGTGATGGCGGCGAGTTCGGCGGTGTCCTGCCCGCCGTGGCGCTCCAGCATCCAGCGCAGCGGGCAGCTGCTCAGCGTCTCCACCGTGGACGGCGACACCCGGACCGGCTCGTCCCCGGCGAACAGCGGGGTGGTGGTCGAGCTGTCCGGCAGCCCGTACCAGGTGTCGGGGTCGGCGCCCGGCACGCCCGCCTCGGCCAGCCGGGCGAGCTGCGCGGCGGCGCGGCGGCGGCGCCCGGGGTCGGACTCCGCGTCGCACACCACCCGCCGCAGCTCGCCGACCAGGTCGGCCAGCGACAGCCCCCGTTCCGGCGCGACGACCGGGCGTTCGGCGGTGTCCGGGTCGCTGACCACGCCTTCGAGCTCGTCGAGGAACCGGGACGGCTGCTCGTCCTCGCCGCGCACCGCGCTGACCAGCAGCGACCGCCGGGCCCGGCTGGCCGCCACCAGCAGCAACCGGCGCTCCTCGGCCAGCAGCGGGGCGGTCGCCGAGACCCGGGCGTCCACTCCGGACAGCACGTCGACCAGCCGCTCCACGCCGAGCAGCGAGCCGCGCGAGCGCAGGTCCGGCCAGACGCCCTCCTGCACCCCGGGGATCGCCACCACGTCCCACTCCTGGCCGGTGGCGGCGTGCGCGGTGAGCACCGCGACCGCGTTGTCCCGGGGGGCCTTCGGCGCCAGCGAATCCCCGGCGATCTGCTGGCCTTCCAGGTAATCGGCGAACACCGCCACGTCGGCCCCGGGCAGCCGGTCGACGTGCTGGGCGGCGGCCTCGAACAGCGACACCACGGCGTCGAGGTCGCGGTCGGCCTGCGCCCCGGCGACGCCGCCGCGCTCGCTGGCCGCGACCCAGCGCCGTTCCAGCCCGGTGGCCTTCCAGACCTGCCACAGGACCTCCTCGACGGAGCGACCGTCGCGGACGGATTCGGTCGCGGTGCGCAGCAGGCTCGCGATCCGCCGGGCCGGGGCCGCGGCGGCGTCCTCCAGCGCGGCCAGCTTCTCGTCGGTGCGCAGCGCCTCGGCGAGGAGTTCACCGCTGGGCCGGTCGCCCCCGGCGGCCACCTCCAGCCGCCGCAGCCCGCGCCGCAGCCTGCGCAGCGCCAGCGGATCGGCGCCGCCCAGCGGGGAGGACAGCAGTTCGGCGGCGGACTCGGCGTCCAGCGCCTCCGGCCGGGCCGCGCAGCGCAGCAGCACCAGCAGCGGGCGGATCGCGGTGCGCTGCGCCAGCGGCACGTCGTCCACCGGCAGCGCGATCGGCACCCCGGCGGCCAGCAGCGCGCGGCGCAGCACCGGCAGCGACAGCCCGGTGGAGCGCACCACCACCGCCATCCGGGACCACGGCACCTCGTCGATCAGGTGGGCGCGGCGGAGCTGATCGGCCACCCAGGACGCTTCCTGCGCCTCGGTGGCCAGCAACCGGACCTGCACCGAGCCGTCGGCGCCGTCCTCGGTCGCCCGCAACCGGCGCTGCGGTCCGGTGGCGGGCAACCGCTCCGCGAGCCTGCGCACCGCGTCCCGGACCGCGCCGGACATCCGGTGGTCGACGGTGAGGACCTCGGTGCTGGTCCCGGCCGGGTCGGCGTCGAGCAGCTGGCGCGGGTCGGCGCCGCGGAAGCCGAACACGGCCTGGTCCGGGTCCCCGGCCAGGACGCACTCGGCCGCCGTCTCCCCCAGGCGCCGCACCAGCCAGAACTGCTGCGGGTCGAGGTGCTGGGCGTCGTCGACGAACAGGTGGCGCACCCGCTGCCGCTCGGCGGCGAGCAGCTCGGGGTCGCCGTCGAAGGCGAGCAGCGCGGAGCCGACGAGCTCGGCGGCGTCGAGCGCGGCGGCCTGCGCGCCCCCGGCTCCGCGCAGCAGCGTGACCTCCTCGTACTGCCGCCCGAAGCGCCCGGCGGCGATCCACTCCGGACGGTCGTGGCGCTCCCCGAGTTCGATCAGCCCTTCCGGGCCGATGCCGCGTTCGGCGGCGCGGGAGAGCAGGTCGCGCAGCTCCTCGGCGAACCCGGGCACGGTCAGCGCCGGGCGCAGCGCTTCGGGCCAGTCGGCGGCGCCGAGCGCCACGTCCCCGGCGAGCAGTTCGCGGATCAGGACGTCCTGGTCGGGTCCGTTGAGCAGTTGCGGCGGCGGCAGCTCGTCGCGGACGGCTTGCAGGCGCAGCACCGCGAAGGCGTAGGAGTGGACGGTGCGGACCAGCGGTTCGGCCGCCGTGCGCAGCGGCCCGTCGTCGCCGGTGAGCCGCCGGGTGATCGCGGTGCGCATCCAGGCCGCCGCGCGGCGGCTCGCGGTGAGCACCAGGACGTTCTCCGGCGCGACGGCACCGCGCTCGATGCGGCGGGCGACGGCCTCGGCGAGCAGCGTGGTCTTGCCGGTGCCTGGTCCGCCGAGCACGCGCAGGAATCCCGAGGAGCGCTCCAGCACGCGCTGCCCGGCGGCGTCCCAGCTCAGCCGCGCCGGGGTCGGGTCGCGGCGGACCAGTACGGGGGCGGTCGGGGCGGGCACGACGTCGATGGAACCACGTGCGCCGGACGCGGTGGCGCAGGGAGGGCGGCGGTTCGCGATCGGGCTCACGTCCTCCGTTTGGTGGTTTAAACCAATTCCCGGGCTCTGGGACTCTTCAGCTCCGCGGGTCGCTCCCCCGACGGCCCGGTCCCCCACGGCGCGCGACCGCGCGCCCCCGCAGGAGGTCCACGGTGACGAAGCTCCGCACGACCTTGCTGGCCACCCTCACCGCCGCGTGCGCGCTGGTCGCGACACCCGCGCTCAGCGCGGCCGGCCCGACCGCGGCGCCGAGCCCGATCGGCGCCTCGCCCTACCTCTACAACGGCTGGGCCAGTCCGCCGAACCCGGTCGAGGTGATGAACGCGACCGGAATCCGGGATTTCACCCTCGCCTTCGTGCTCTCCGACGGCACCTGCAACCCGGCGTGGGACGGCACCCGACCGCTCCAGGGCGGCGTCGACGCCGCGACCATCGACGCCATCCGCGCCGCGGGCGGTGACGTGATCCCGTCCATCGGCGGCTACAACGGCGCCAAGCTCGGCGAGGTCTGCCCGGACGCGACCTCGCTCGCCGGGGCGTACCAGGAGGTGATCGACGCCTACGGCTTCAACTCCATCGACATCGACATCGAGGCCACCGAGTTCACCGACCCCGCCGCGCAGGACCGGGTGCTGGAGGCGCTGCGCATCGTCGAGGCGAACAACCCGGGCCTGCGCACCGTGGTCACCTTCCCGACGCTGATCAGCGGCCCGAACCAGGCCGGGGTGCGGATGGTCCAGCGCGCCGCCGAGCTCGGCACCGACGTCGACGTGTGGACCCAGATGCCGTTCAACTTCGGCGGCACCGACATGGCGGCCGACACCATCACCGCCACCGAGGCGCTCAAGGACCTGCTCAAGAGCACCTTCGGCTACAGCGACGCCGAGGCCTACGCGCGCACCGGGATCTCCTCGATGAACGGCCGGACCGACACCGGCGAGATCGTCCGCCCCGCCGACTTCCAGCGGATGGCCGACTACGCCACCGCCAACGGGCTCGGCCGGTTCACCTTCTGGTCGGTCAACCGGGACCGCCCGTGCTCCGGCGACCCGTCCGCGTGCAGCGGCATCGACCAGCAGCCCTGGGAGTTCACCCGCATCGTCGCCGCCTTCGCGGGCTGACCCACCGCCCTATCGTGACGTGAGTGAGGGGCACCCTTGTCCAAGTTACTTGGGCAAGGGTGCCCTTGGGTTCAGGG
>NZ_BAABII010000010.1:0-595087 GCF_039542665.1 Saccharopolyspora cebuensis | reverse complement strand
AAACAGTTCGCTGTTGAGTTCTCAAAGAACACACCCACACCACAACCACACACCCAACAAGGCGCACAGTCGCGGGGAGCAATTCCCATGTCGTTTCGGTGCTGATCACCCTAGCAGGCCCGAAACACCGGCTTTCCCGGGGGGTCCCCGTTCATCCCGGCCGCTTCACGCCACCGCATCGAGTTCTCAACGGACAGCCCACTCTACCACCCGAAAGCAGGAGCTTGGTTCGCCATCCCCGCCAGCGCCCGGTCCGTTTCCCGGCCCGTTCCGCGCTGACCTGAACAACTCTACACACCCCGTCGAACCCCCTGCGAACCACCCCCCGATCAAGGGTGAACCCGCAGGTCAGGACGAAGATCGGCGGGCTCGTCAGAGCAGGAACGAGAACAGCGGCGAGCCGGGCGAGACCTGCTCGATCTGCAGCGGGCTCTCCTTCATCCGCTTGAGCAGCTCGTCGAGCTCGCCGGCGTGGTCCAGTTCGATGCCGACCAGCGCGGGCCCGTGCTCCCGGTTGTTCTTCTTGACGTACTCGAAGGCGACGATGTCCTGGCCCTCGGCGAGCACGTCGTCGAGGAAGTGGCGCAACGCCCCCGGCTCCTGCGGGAAGGAGACCAGGAAGTAGTGCCGCAGCCCCTCGTGCACCAGGGAGCGCTCCACGACCTCGGCGTAGCGGCTGAGGTCGTTGTTGCCACCGGAGACGACGCAGACGACCGGTCCGCGCGGGGCCCGCTCCAGCGGCATCCGAGCGGCCGCGCTGGCCAGCGCACCCGCGGGCTCGGCGATGATGCCGTCGGTCTGGTACAGGTCGACCATCTCGGTGCACACGGCACCTTCGGGCACCGCGACGAGCTCGTCGACGAGGTCGCGGGCCACCCGGTACCCGAGGTCGCCGACCCGGCCGACCGCCGCGCCGTCGACGAAGGTGTCCACGTGCGGCAGCGCGACCGGCCCGCCGTTGTCCAGCGCGGCCCGCAGGCTGGTGGCCCCGGCCGGTTCGGCGCCCACCACGTGCACGTCCGGGAAGTGCTCCTTGAGCCACAGCACGACACCGGCCAGCAGTCCGCCGCCGCCGACCGGAACGATCACCGTGTCGATCGGGCCCTCGTGCTGCTCGGCGATCTCCAAGCCCACGGTGCCCTGCCCCGCGATGGTCCGCGCGTCGTCGAACGGGTGCACGTAGACGGCGCCGGTGCTCCGGCCGTCCTCCTGCGCGGCGACGCTGGCCTCGTCGAACGAGCTGCCGACGATGACCGGCTCGACCCACTCCCCGCCGATCGCGGCGATGCGGCGGCGCTTCTGCCGGGGCGTGTTGGTGGGCAGGTACACCCGGCCCTTGATCTGGAGCTCGCGGCAGCTGAACGCCAGGCCCTGCGCGTGGTTGCCCGCGCTGGCGCAGACGACACCGCGCTCGCGCTCCTCCGGCCCGAGCGAGGAGATCAGGTTGAACGCCCCGCGCATCTTGTAGGAGCGGCAGAGCTGCTGGTCCTCGCGCTTGAGCCGGACCGGGACGCCCAGCTCGGCGCTCAACCGGCTGCTCTCGTCGAGCGAAGTCCGCCGCGCGACCGGCCTCAACCGGGTGGCGGCGCGGTAGATGGCTGCGGGGGTCAACTCGTCGTACACCACTCGATACTAAGACCGCTCGACGGCTGCGGTGCGGAGCGGGGCGCCCTCACCGGGCACACCGTGGCGAGCGTCACCAGGACGGGGCTGACCTGCTGCGGAGTCCCTGCGCGGACGCCGGGGTGGTGCCCGCGCGGGGCGAGGCCCGCCCTCGCGGCCGCGCGGCGGCCGGGCATCTCACCCGGACCAGCGATGCGCCGGGCGCCTCGGGCTCCGCGCGCGAGTGGCCGGGGTCACGTCGCCTGCTTACCCTCCGGGCATGGCGTCGACGAGCACCTCAGCGGCGATCGGGAGCGTGGTGGTGCGCACCGGCCGGACCCTCGACGAGTGGGTGCGGATCGTGCGGGCGAGCGGGCTGGACCCGCACGACCAGGAAGCCGTGCACCGGTGGCTGCGCACCGAGCACGGCCTGTTGCGCGGCCCGGCGTGGACCGTCGCCGACGCGGCGTCGCGGGCGAGCGCGGATCCGCGGCCGGTCGTGGAGCGGTTGCGCGACGTGGTCGAGCAGTTCGGCGACGACGTGGTGGCCGACGAGGACGGCGGCCGGGTGCTGTTCCGGCGCGGGCGCCCCTTCGCGTCGGCCGCCGCGCGCGGTGCGGGGGTGCTGCTGGAGCTGCGCTTCGCGCATCCGCCGGGATCGGACCGGATGGCCGAGGCGGCGGACGGGGTGCACCGGCTGGAGCTGGGGTCGGTGGCCGAGATCGACGGTGAGGTCGAAGCCCTGCTGCAGGTGGCATACTCGCAGTGCGGCTGATCACCGGAGGCGCCGATGTCCGTCCTGCCCGTGTGCGTCACCTGCGGCACCCAGTACGCCGAACCCCGGCCGGAGTGCCCGATCTGCGAGGACGAGCGGCAGTACGTCCCGCCCTCCGGGCAGCGGTGGACCGATCTGGAGTCGCTGCGCGCGGGCGAGCACGCGGCGGTGGTGCGCGAGCAGGGCCCTGAGGTGATCGGGCTCGGCTGCGAGCCGCGGTTCGCGATCGGGCAACGGGCGCTGCTGATCAAGGCGCCGGGCGGCAACGTGCTGTGGGACTGCGCCGCCTACCTCGACGACGCGCTGGTCGAAGCGGTGCGGGCGCACGGCGGGGTGTCGGCGATCGCGATCAGCCACCCGCACTACTACACGACGATGGTCGAGTGGAGCCGGGCGTTCGACGCGCCGATCCACCTGCACGCCGCCGACCGGGAGTGGATCGGCAGGCCGGATCCGGCGATCGAGCTGTGGGACGGCACCACCGCGACCTTGGCCCCGGGCCTGACGCTGTTGAACCTGGGCGTGCACTTCGCGGGCGGCACGGTGCTGCACTGGGAGCGCGGCGCGGGGTCGCTGTTCAGCGGCGACATCGTGCAGGTCATCCCCGACCGGGAGCACGTGGCGTTCATGTACAGCTACCCGAACCTGATCCCGGAGCGGCCCGGGGTGGTGCGCCGTGCCGCCGAGCTGCTGGCCGGCTACCGCTTCGAGGCGCTCTACGGGGCGTGGTGGGACGCGGTGCTGCCGGACCGGGCTTCGACCATCGTGCAGCGATCGGCCCGGCGCTACCTCGACTTCGTCCTGGAGCGCTGAGCGGCCGACCCGCGCCGCTGTGCGCCGATCGGCCCTTATGCCGCGTCGCGGCGGGCTCGCATCATGCAGGGCATGGTGCAGAACCCACCGGCTCCGATCACCCCGGAGGACGAGGCGGCGGCGGCCCGGGCGGTGCTGAGCGATCCGGTCTGGGCGTTCATCACCGGGGCGGCGGGTTCCCGGGAAGTGGCCAAGCACGCCAACCGCGAGGCGTGGGACGAGGTCTTCCTCGGCCACCTGCTGCCGCGCGACGTGTCCCGGGTCAGCACGGCCACCTCGGTGCTCGGCGCCCCGGCCGCGGCGCCGTTCGCGGTGGCGCCGATGGGCCTGCCCGCGCGGATCTGGCCGCACGGCGACCTGGAGATCGCCGCGGCCTGCGCCGAGACGGGGATCCCGCTGGTGGTCTCGACGATGGCCTCGGCCCGCGTCGAGGACATCGCGAAGTCCGGGGCGCGCTGCGCCTTCCAGCTCTACTGGCTGCGCGATCCGCGGGCGCGCCGGGAGCTGGTGCGCCGCGCCGAGCAGGCGGGGTGCAGCGCGCTGGTGATCACCACCGACGCGCCGGTGCGGCGCGGCAGCGAGCGCGAGCGGGCGGCCGAGTTCAGCCCCGGCGCCGACGTCGCCCCCGCGATGACCGACGACGTCGAGATCGATCCGTCGCTGGACCTCGCCGACGTGGAAGCGGTCGTCGGCGCCACCTCGATGCCGGTCTACGTCAAGGGCGTGCTGTCGGCGGCAACCGCGAGCCGCTGCCGCGAGGCCGGTGCCGCCGGAGTGGTGGTGTCCAACCACGGCGGCAGGCAACTGCCGTGCGCGGTGCCCACGGCCACCGCGCTGGAACAGGTGGTGCGCCACGGCCCCGGAGGGCTCGAAGTGCTCGTCGACGGCGGCATCAGCACCGGCACCGACGTCCTGCGGTCCTTGGCGCTGGGCGCGACCGGCGCCCTGGTCGGCAGGCAGGTGCTGTACGGCCTGGGCCGCAGCGGGATGCAGGGCGTGCTCGGGGTGCTGCAGCGGATCAGCGCGGAGCTCGCGGAGCTGCTGGCGCTCACCGGCTGCCCGGAGGTCGCCGACGTGGCGCGGCTGCCGGTGCTCATCCGCCCGTGAGGGCCGAGCCCGCCCGTCAGGTGCCCGGCAGCACGGGTGGGACGAGGTGGACGACCTTGGTCGCGGTCATCTCGTCGAGGAGTTCCGGGCCGAAGCCGAAACCGCTGCCGCTGGCGCCCCTGGGCTGCGCGGCGCCGCCCGGGGCGCCGCCGAAGACCTCGTTGATCTTGACCGTGCCCACGCGCAGCGCGCGCCACGACCGCTGGGCGTGCGCCATGTCCGGGGTGAGCACGGTGGCCGCCAGCCCGTGCCGGTCGGCGGCCGCCTCGCGCAGCGCCTGGTCGAAGTCGTCGACGACGCGCACCGCGGCGACCGGCCCCAGCACCTCCTCCCGCAGCACCTCCATCTCGGGGCGGCAGTCGGTGAGCACGGTCGCCGGGTAGTAGCTGCCGTCGCCGTCGGGGAGCACACCACCGGCCAGCAGGGTCGCTCCGGCGTCGAGCGCGTCGCGGACCTTGCGGTGCACCTCGGCGCGGTGCTCCTCGGCGACCAGCGGGCCCATCGGGATCTCGTCGGCGGCGGGTGCCCCGAAGACCCGGCGGCGCGCTTGCTCGACCAGCGCCGCGAGGAAGTCCTCGGCCAGGTCGCGGTGCACGTAGATGCGCTCGACCGAGGTGCAGATCTGCCCGGAATTGGCGAACGCCCCCACGGCGGCCTGCTCCGCGGCGTGCTCCGGGTCGATCCCGGCGTCGACGATCAGCGCGTCGTTGCCGCCGTTCTCCAGCAGCGTCTTGGCCCCGGTGGCGGCCGCGGCGGCGGCGATGCTGCGGCCCGCGGCGGTGCTGCCGACGTGCGCGATGACGTCCAGGGTCGAATCGGCGACCAGCTCCGCCCCGCACCGCGGCCCGCCCGCCACCGAGCCGAGCAGCCCTTCGGGCAGGTGCGCGGCGAGGACCCGGTTCAGCAGCACGCCGGTCCGGACGGCCCGTTCGCTGGGCTTGTGCACCACCGCGTTGCCGGTGACCAGGGCGGCGCCGAGCACTCCGCAGGCCACGGCCACCGGCTCGTTCCACGGGGTCAGCGCGGCCACGACGCCCCGCGGTTCGTGCACCATCAGGTCGGTGGCGTCGTGCTCGCCGTTGAGCGAGCGGCCCCGGTGCACCGGCCCCAGCGCGGCGTACTCGTCGAGGGTGCCGGCCGCGGCTTCCACCGCGGCCCGGGCCTGCTCGCGCGGTCGGCCGGTCTCCCGGTGCTCCGTGGTGGCCAGCTCGTCGGCGGCGTCCCGGACCGCGTCGGCCAGTCGGGCCAGCACCGCGCCGCGGTCCCCCGCGGGCACCCGGGCCCACTCCGCCTGGGCCCGGTGGGCGGCGGCGACGGCCGCGGCCACCTCGTGCCTGCCCGACCCGACGATCGAATCGATGAGCTCGCCGTCGAGCGGGCTGCGCACCTCCACGACCTCGCGGTCCTCGTCCCACGACGTCGCCTCGACCAGCCCGCCGGACATCGACTCCGCTGCCACCGCACGGTCCACGCGTTCCTCCTCGCACTCGGTTCCGGTCCTGGGATTGCCCGCGGTGGGCCCCGGTCAATCCCCGCACCGCTCGATCAGCCGACCGGTTTGGTCCGGCGGCGCCCGGGCAACGCCGAGGGGAGCAACGTCCGGCGCGTGGGGGAGGCATCATGCCCGTCCAGTACCAGCAGTTCGTGGAAGGCGTCCGGGAGCGGGCCGAGCTGGGCTCGGCGGCCGACGCCCGCGAGGCGACCGTGCACACGCTCGAAGCCCTGGCCCGCCACCTCGACGCCGTGGACCGCCGGCAGCTCGCCACGGTGCTGCCCGGGGCCATCCGGGAGTCGGTGCACTGGGACGTGGCGGTCGACCAGGAGCAGGACGTGATCGCCGAAACCGCCCGCGAGCTGGGTCGACCGCCGGAGCAGGCCCGCTACGTGGTGCAGGCGGTGCTGTCCGAGATCGCCGCCGAGGACGACGCGCTCACCGCCTCGCTGGAGCACCGGCTGCCCGACGAGCTCGCACCGCTGTTCGCGGCCCCGGGTCAAGGGCCGCCGCCGGAGTGGTCGGCCGCCGCGGCCGAACCGCGCCCGCGACCGCTGGACCAGGACGAGCTGGCCCGGACCCTCGCCGAGATGCCCGGCTGGACCGGCACGACCGAGCGCATCGAGCGGACCGCGAGCCTGCCCCCGGAGCGGTGGAAGCCGGTGTTCAACCGGATCGACGCCGCCCAGCAGGAGCTCAGCCACCACGCCGCCATCGACGACCACGGCGACGGCACCGTCTCGTTCGCGCTGTCCACCCGGTCGCTCGGCGCGGTGACCGAGCTCGACCTGCAGCTCGCCCGGCGCATCGACGACGCCATCGCCGACATCGGCTCCGGCGGCTGACCGCAGACCAGGAACGCGAGGTCAGCCCGGTGGTGTTGCCCGGGCGAGGGAGCAGCGGCGACCGCGATGTGGAACGAGGAGCTGCTCATGGCCCCTTTCGGATTCACCGGCCTCGACCGCGGCGCGCCGACGGCGCTGTGCGGGGCGGTGTGCGGGGTGTGCGGGCAGGACGCCCGGTTCCGGCCCGTGCCCGGCGCCCCGGAGCGGCGGGCGTGCGCCCGCTGCGGCGCGCACCGGACCTCAGCCGTGGGCGCGCACCGGGGGTAGCGGTCCGTCCCACCGGGCGACCTCGACGCGGCTGAGCTGGCCGGTGGTGCCCTGGCCCAACCGGGACGTGCCCTCGTCGGTGGTGAGCACGTTGGGATTGCCGTGCACGCAGGTGGCGACCTCCGGTGCGCTGGGGTCGAACCACGCCCCGGTGGACAGCTGCACGACCCCGGGCCGCAGCGCCTCGCTGAGCACCGCTCCGGCCAGGCAGCTCCCGCGCTCGTTGTGCAGCCGCACCACGTCGCCGTCGGCGATGCCGCGCGCCGCCGCGTCGTCCGGGTGCAGCCGCACCGGTTCCCGGCCGCGCACCTTTGACCCGGCGCTGAGCGAACCGTGGTCGAGCTGGCTGTGCAGGCGGGTCGCGGGGTTGTTCGCGATCAGGTGCAACGGGTACGCCGACTCGGCGGGCGGCAGCCAGGTCGGGTGCGGTGGGCAGTCGTCGTAGCCGAACGACTCGATCGTCCGGGAGCGCAGTTCGATCCGGCCGCTCGGCGTGGGCAGCGGGTGCGCCACCGGGTCGGCGCGGAAGTCGGCGTAGAGCACGTGCTCGGCGTTCGGGACGACCAGGTCCACCCGGCCGGCGCGCCAGAACCCGGCGAAGTCCTCCGCCGGCGCGACGTCGGCGGGCAGCGCGGCCCGCCAGGTCTCGTAGAGGTGCTGGAGCCACTGCCGCTCGTCGCGGCCCTCGGTGAACTCCGCGGCCGCGCCCAGCCGCTCGGCCAGCGCGCTGAAGATCCGGTAGTCGTCGCGAGCCTCCCCGACCGGGTCCAGCACGCGGTGCATGGCCACCACCGCGCCGTCGTGGCGGGCCGCCCCGATGTCGTCGCGTTCCAGGGTCGTGGTGCTCGGCAGCACGATGTCGGCGTGGCGGGCGGTGGCGGTCCAGAACGGCTCGTGCACCACCACCGCGTCCGGGCGGGCGAAGGCGCGGCGCAGCCGGGTGAGGTCCTGGTGGTGGTGGAACGGGTTGCCGCCCGCCCAGTGCACCAACCGGATGTCCGGGTAGGTCAGCACCGACCCGTCGTACTCGACCGTCTCGCCCGGGTGCAGCAGCAGGTCGGCGATGCGCGCCACGGGGATGTGGTCGGGCACGGGGTTGCGGCCCTGCGGCAGCGTCGGCAGCGGGTAGGGCAGCGACACGTCGCCGACGCCGGACATGCCGCCGTAACCGTGGCCGAACCCGCCGCCGGGGAGCCCGACCTGGCCGAGCAGGCAGGCCAGCGCGATGCCCGCCCACAGCGGCTGCTCGCCCCGGTGGGAGCGCTGCAACGACCAGCTCAGCGTGATCATGGTCCGGTTCCGCGCCATCTCCCGCGCCAGGTCGGCGATGACCGGCGCCGCGATGCCGCAGATCCCCTCGGCCCAGCCCGGGGTCTTGGCGGGACCGCCGTCGCGACCGAGCACGTGGTCGCGGAAGGCCTCGAAGCCCTCGCAGCAGCGCCGCAGGAACGCCTCGTCGTGCCGGCCCTCGGTGATCAGCACGTGGGCCAGCGCCAGCATGAGCGCCGTGTCCGTTCCCGGCACCGGAGCCAGCCAGTCGGCGTCGAGTTCCGCGGCCAGATCGTCGCGCAGCGGGCTGACCAGCACGAACCGCGCCCCGCCCCGGCGGGCCGCGGCCAGGTGCCCCGGCGTCCGGTGCCGGGTGGCTCCACCGGAGTTGACCTGCGAGTTCTTCGCCGGGATGCCGCCGAAGCAGACGAACAGCCCGGTGTGCCGGGTGAGCACCTCCCAGGTCGTCGGCCTGGTGACCGGGGCGTCGTCGCCGACCACGCGCCGCAGCAGCGGCAGCGCGGCGCCGTAGCTGTAGTTGCCGACCGACCGGGTGTAGCCGCCGGTCACGCCGAGGAACCGGTGCACCTGGCTCTGGGCGTGGTGGAACCGCCCTGCGCTGCTCCAGCCGTAGGAACCGCCGTAGACGGCCTGCGGGCCGTGCTCGGCGCGGACCCGCGCCAACTCCCCCGCCACCAGGTCCAGCGCCTGCTCCCACGGGACCGGGACGTGCTCGTCGCGGCCCCGGGCGTCGTCCGGACCGGGACCGCGTTCCAGGAAACCGCGCCGGACGTGCGGGCGCAGCACCCGGGAACGGGTCGAGGCGGGCACGTTGCGCAGCAGCGCGGACGGCTCCGGGTCGACGGGATCGGGCCGCACGTCCAGCCCGTCGCGTCCGGCCGCCGCGTGGAAGGCGCCCCAGTGCGCGCTGTGCTGGCGGTGCTCGGCCATGGGGCGGCGCTCCTGTCGGTCGTGGTCGGCCGACTCACGGTCGCCCGGCGCGGGACCGATGTCAAAGGCCCGCCGCGCATCTCACAACGCGCGGGTCAGATGCTGCGCAGCACCGAGACGACTATGCCCAGCACCACGGCGTCGGCACCGTCGATGACGTCGTAGGCCGGGTTGCGCGGTTCGAGCAGGACCTGGCCGCCGCGGCGCCGGTACACCTTGACGGTGGCCTCGTCGTCGATCATCGCCGCGACGATCTGACCGGAGTGGGCCTCGGGCTGCTGCCGCACCACCACGACGTCGCCGTCGCAGATCGCGGCGTCGATCATCGAGTCGCCGCGCACCCGCAGCGCGAAGACGTTGCCGCGGGCGGCGAACTCGCGGGGCAGCGCCAGCACGTCGTCGGCGTGCTGCTCGGCCGTGATGGGGGCGCCCGCCGCGATGTCCCCGACCACGGGGACCGGCACCGAATCCCCGGAGGTCTCCGATTCCCCGCCCGCCCGGAGGAACGGGCGCACGTCGGTCGGCCGGGACAACCCGGATCCCCGCCGGAGGTACCCCGCCTCCTCGAGCCTGGCCAGATGCCGGGCCACAGAGGACGGTGACCGCAGGCCGACGGCGTCGCCGATCTCCCGGGTGCTCGGCGAATAGCCGTACCGGAGCACCCAGTCCCGGATCGCGGCCAGGATCTGCTGCTGCCGCGGCGGCAACGCCGAGGCGTCCTCGAACACCCCGTGATCGTCGAATGCGGTCATCCGCCGAATGGTAGAGGGCAGCGGGCCGGTCAGCCGAAGCGGGCCGCGTACCGGCGCTGCCACGGCGTCTCGGCGGCGTGCCGGCAATAGCGCTCGCGGACGTAGGCCACCGCCTCGGCCCGGGGCACCCCGTCCAGCACGGCCAGGCAGGCCAGCGCCGTGCCGGTCCGGCCGCGCCCACCGCCGCAGGCGACCTCCACCCGCTCGTCCGCGGCGCGCTCCCACACCTCGCGCAACGCCGCGTCGGCCGCCGCGCGGTCGGCGGGCAACCGGAAGTCCGGCCAGCGCAGCCAGCGCGATTCCCACCGCGGCGGTGCGGGCCGCTTTCCCGCCAGGTACAGCCCGAAGTCCGGCAGCGGGCCGTCCGGCAGCCCGCCCCGCAGGCCCCGGCCGCGCACCAGCCGTCCGGAGGGCAGGCGCAGCACCCCGGCCGCGGTGGGCTCCCAGGATCCGGTCACGGCGCCGAGCGTAACCGTGCTCCGATCAGCTGATGATCGGTGCGTCGCGGACCTCGGGTGCGGGAAACTACGCCGACCCGGCCCTCCGACGGCGAGGAGCGCTCCCGTGCCCGCTGAGCACCCGCACCACGACGCACTGCCCGAGCACTGGTGGCGTTCGCTGTCCGAGCGGGACACCGGGAGCGCGCTGCGGGCCGCCGACGGCGCCTTCGTCGGGATGCCGGTGGGCGGCATCGGCTGCGGGCAGCTCTACCTCGGCGCGGGCGGCAGGCCGTGGCTGTGGGACGTGGACAACCGGCGGCCCCCGGGCAACATCCAGGACGCGCACTACCTCGACCCGCTCACCCCGAGCTCGCCCTTCGACCACGCCGTCGCGGTGCGCACCGGCGGGCAGGACCGGTGGCTGGACGAGCGCGACGTCCCGGACGCCGTCTTCACCGGCCGCCCACCGCTGGCCGAGGTCGACTACGGCGGCGAACCGGTGCGGATCGCGCTGCGGGCCTGCTCCCCGTTCGTCCCCGGCGAGATCGAGGACAGCTCCTACCCCGCCGTCGTGCTGGAGTACACCGCGACCAACGACGGCACCGAACCCGCCGACGTGGTGCTCGCCGCCTTCCTGGAGAACCCGGTGTGCCTGGACAGCAGGCAGCGGCGCCCGATGCGGCTGCACGCCGGGGAATTCCGCGCCGGCGGCGCGCGCGGCGTGCAGTTCAGCGCCACCGAACCGCCCCGCGCGGGGCATTCCCGGCCCGACATCGTCGTCGAGGACTGGAGCGAGGAGACCTACCGGGGGTGGACCGCGACCGGCGACGCCTTCGGCGACGGCCCGGTGCGCCTCGTCGACCGTCCCGACTACCAGGGCGAGTCCGGTGCCTTCGGGCAGCGCATGGTCGATTCCCACGCCAGCGCGCCGGGTTCCGACGCCGCGGCCCGCGACCGGGCCACCGGCACGCTGCGCAGCGCACCGTTCCGGCTCGACCGCGACTACCTGCGGTTCCGGCTCAGCGGTGGGTTCTTCCCCGGTACCTGCTGCCTCAACCTGCTCGTCGACGGTGCCGTGGTGGGCACCGCCACCGGCTCCTCCCGCGACCAGCTCGCCGACCGGGTGCTGCACGTGGCGCCGTGGGCGGGGCGCGAGGCGGTGATCGAGCTCGTCGACGCCGAAACCGGTTCGTGGGGGCACGTCGGCGCCGGGCGCATCGTGCTCAGCGACCACGCCCCGAGCGGACCGCCGCTGGCGGAGCTGCCCGACCACGGCACGGTGGCGCTGGCCGCCTCCGGCGCGGACCGGATCAGCACCACCCCCGCGCTGGCCGCGTGGGACACCCCGAGCGCGGTGCTCGACGCCCGGCCCGCCGAGGTCGAGCCGGACGGGGTGCGCGACCGCTCGGCCGGTGCGGTGCGGGCCGAGCTGCGACTGGCCCCGGGCGAGCAGCGCACGGTGCGCTTCCACCTGGCGTGGTCGTTCCCGGTGCCGGACCGCGAAGGGCTCGGCTTCCTCACCGGCGCGGCGGGGTTGCGCAGGCACTACGCGGAGCGCTTCGACGTGGCCGCGGACGTGGTGCGGGAGCTGGTGCTGCGCGCCGAACCGCTGATCCGGCGCACCGCCGAGTGGGTGCGCACCTGGTACGAGGACAGCACGCTGCCGTGGTGGCTGCTGGAGCGGGTCGCCGCCGGCACGACGATCCTGGCCACCTCCACCTGCTACCGGTTCGCCGGCGGCCGGTTCTACGGCTGGGAAGGCGCCTACTGCTGCGCGGGCACCTGCACCCACGTGTGGCACTACGCGCATGCCGTGGCCGGGCTGTTCCCGGACGTCGAGCGCGACACCCGGGAGCGGGTCGACCTCGGCATCGGGTTCCACCAGCTCACCGGGCAGGTCAGCATGCGCGGCGAAGCCGACCGGGGTCCGGCGGTGGACGGTCAGGCGGGCACGGTGCTGCGGATCTACCGGGAGCACCGGATGAGCGCCGACGACGGCTGGCTGCACCGGATGTGGCCGCGGACCCGGCAGGCCGTGGAACACCTGATGCGCCACGACGCCGGGGCCGACGGGGTGCTCGACGGTCCGCAGCCCAACACTCAGGACGCCACCTGGTTCGGCCGGATCAGCTGGCTGTCCGGGCTCTACGTGGCGGCGCTGCGCGCCGGGGAGGCGATGGCCCGGGAATGCGGGGACGCCGACTTCGCCGCGCGGTGCGCGGAACTGGCCGAGCGGGGCACCGAGGTGCTCGGCGGGCGGCTGTTCAACGGCGAGTACTACGTCCACGAGCTCGATCCCGCGCGGCCCGGTTCGGTGAACACCAACCGGGGCTGCTTCGCCGATCAGCTCCTCGGCCAGAGCTGGGCCGAGCAGCTCGACCTGCCCCGGGTCTTCCCCGCGGCGCAGACCCGCACCGCGCTGGAGAGCATCTGGCGGCACAACTTCGTCCCGCGCCCGCTGGAATTCCGCGAGGCCAGCCCGATCCCGGGCGGCCGGACCTTCTACGACGCCGATGTGCCCGCCCTGGTGATGTGCACCTGGCCGCGGGGCGGCGGCGAGGAAGCGGGGGCGAACTGGTCGACCAGCTACCTCAACGAGTCGTGGCACGGCATCGAGTACCAGGTCGCCGCCCACCTGATCGCCGAGGGCATGGTGACCGAGGGGCTGGCGGTGGCCCGCTCGGTGCACGACCGCTACGACGCCTCCCGCCGCAACCCCTACAACGAGATCGAGTGCAGCGACCACTACGCCCGGTCGATGGCCAGCTTCGGCGTCTACCTCGGCGCGCTGGGCTTCGAGCACCACGGTCCGCGCGGCCACCTCGGCTTCGCGCCGAAGATCCGGCCGGAGGACTTCGCCGCCGCGTTCACCAGCGCCGCGGGCTGGGGCCGCTACGCCCAGGTCCGCGGCGCGCGGCGGCGCAGCGAGATCGACCTGCGCCACGGCCGGTTGCGGCTGGTCACCCTGGCGCTGGACGTCGCGGCGGCGCCGACCGAGGTCGCGCTCGACGGTGCGCCGGTGCCGCACGAATCGCAGGTCGCGGCCGACCGGGTGCTGATCCGCTTCCCCGAAGCACTGCACCTGGAGGAGGGCCAGCGGTTGGTGGTCGAGTTCTGACCCCGCGCTCCGGCTCACCGCGGCGGCGAAGCGCCCCCGGTTCCTCAACTTCCGGGGGAACCGCCGCCCGCGCCGCCCGGACTACGATCGAGGCGTGGCGAACGGGTTCAGCGTGGTGCCGTCGGCGTACGTCCTGCTCCGCCGAGCCGACGAGGTGCTGCTGCAGTTGCGCCGGGGCACCGGCTACCGCGACGGGTTCTGGGCCTGCGGGGCCGCCGGGCACGTCGAGCGAGCCGAATCCGTGCTGGACGCGGCGCGGCGGGAGGCCGCCGAGGAGCTCGGGATCACCGTGGCGCCGGAGGACCTGCGGCCGCTGACGGTGATGCACCGGACCGGCGGCGACGGTCGGCCGGTCAACGAGCGGGTGGACTTCTTCTTCGAGTGCCGCCGCTGGTCCGGGCAGCCGCGCCTGGTCGAACCGGACAAGGCCGCCGAGCTCCGCTGGGCCGGGCTCGGCGCGCTGCCCGACCCGGTGGTGCCGCACGAGCTCGACGTCCTGCGGCTGCTGGGCACCGGTGCGGTCGCGCCGCTGCTCACCCACGGCTTCTGACGAGCCCGCTACTCGAACCGGCTCGGATCACCGCCGCCGCGCCGCACCACCTCCGGTTCGCCGGTGGAGAAGTCGACCACCGTGGTCGGCTCGACGCCGCCGTCCCCGGAATCCAGCACCGCGTCGAGCTGGTGGTCCAGCCGCTCCTTGATCTCCCAGCCCTGCGTCATCGGCTCGTCCTCGCCGGGCAGCAGCAGGGTCGAGGACAGCAGCGGTTCGCCGAGGGCGTCCAGCAGCGCCTGCGTCGTGACGTGGTCGGGGATCCGGATGCCGACGGTCTTCTTCTTCGGGTGCAGCAGGCGGCGCGGCACCTCGCCGGTGGCGGGCAGGATGAAGGTGTACTGGCCGGGCGTGGCCGCCTTGATGGCGCGGAACACCGCGTTGCTGATGTGCACGAACTGGCCGAGCTGCGCGAAGTTCTGGCACACCAGGGTGAAGTGGTGGCGGTCGCCGAGGTTCCGGATGGCGCGGATGCGTTGCATCCCCGAGCGGTTGCCGAGCTCGCACCCGAGCGCGAACCCGCTGTCGGTCGGGTAGGCGATCAGCCCGTCCCGCTCCAGCAGGTCGACGATCTGGCCGATCGCCCGCGGCTGCGGGTTGCGCGGATGCACGTCGAAGTACTTCGCCATCCACCGAGCATAGGCGCCGCCGGCCGCCGGCGGCGCACGACCGCCCTCAGCCGAGCAGCGGCAGCGGCGCGAAGACGTGGTCCCGCCAGATCCGCCGCGACGTCTCCTCCGGGTAGCCGGTGACCGCCGGGGGCACGTCGAGCACCTGGGTCGGCCGGTCGTCGAGGTCGTAGGGCGGCCACCCCGGGTCGCCGCCGACGGCGAACGCGACCCAGGCCGCCCGGACGTGCGCGGACAGCTCCTCGGCCGCCGGGGTGAAGTCCGCGCCGATGAGCCGTGCGCCCAGGTCCGCACCGGCGGTGCCGAACACCAGCGGCACGTCGAGCCCGTGGCAGGCGCCGCGCGGGCCGTCGGCGGCGGGCGCGGTCCAGGTCAGCTCGTAGAGGTGCGCCCGCCCACCGCCCGCGAGCTGCGCTTCGGCCAGGTGCAGGCTGGGCATCCGGAACAGCCAATCCGACCGCACCAGCTCGTCGAGCCGTTCCGGACCGGCGTCCGGGTGGGCCTCCCGGTAGCGGCGCGCGCCGTCCGGTCCGGGCGCGAAGACCCGCAGCGCGGTGGCGGCCTCCTGCTCGGTCACCGCGCCGAGCCGACCGTCCAGCCAGGTGAACAGGCGCTGCTCGTCGCGGGTGTGCCCGACCAGCAGGTCGACGTCGCGCCCGGCACCGGCCGCCAGCGCCTGCCACGGCGCGACCGGCAGCACCTCGCCGTCGACGACCGGGGCGAACGGGGTGGTCGTGCGCGCGACCGGGCCCCAGCGGTGCTCGTGGCTCCCGAGGTCCGCGGCGACCGCGTCCCCGGCGGCGACCAGCCGCGCCGGTTCCACCTCGGCGAGCTCGGTGGCCGACGGCCGCCGCCCGGCCGCTGCGGCCAGGACCGCACCGACGTCGGCGGCCAGCGGGGCCGAGAAGAAGGTCCCGGCCACGCTCTGCGCGATGACCCGCCCGAACAGGCCCGCCGCGCTCGGCATGGCCAGCAGCGCGGCGGCGGATCCGGCGCCCGCCGACTCGCCGAAGACCGTGACGCGGCCGGGATCACCGCCGAAGCCCCGCACGTTGTCCCGCACCCACTCCAGGGCGGCGACCTGGTCCAGCAGTCCCCGGTTCGGCGGCGCCCCGTCGAGCTGCGCGAAACCCTCGACCCCGACCCGGTAGTTCAGCGTGACGACCACGACGCCGCCGTCGCGGGCCAACCGGGCACCGTCGTAACCGGGCTGCGACGAACCGCCGAGCAGGTACGCCCCGCCGTGGATCCACACCAGCACCGGCAGCCCCGCCTCGCGCCCGGGGTCGGGCGACCACACGTTGACGGTCAGCCAGTCGTCCCCGGTGCCGCCCGGAATCCCGATCGGCTGCGGGGGCGGTGGACCGAACTCCGACGCCGCGCGCACCCCGTCCCACGGCCGGACCGGCTGCGGTGCGGCGAACCGGCGCGGGCCGACCGGTGCGGCGGCGAACGGGATGCCGAGGAACACCCCCACCCCGCCGGACCAGCGACCGCGCACCGCACCGGACGCGGTGCGGACCTCGGGAGCGGTCGTCGCGGCGTCCTCCCGTCGCGCGCGGGCGGTCACCGCCCGTCCCGCTCGACGCCCGTCCCGGACGCGGCGGGCATCGGGTGCCGGGACAGGAAGTCCAGCACCACCTTCGCGGCGAGCTCCCGCTGCTCCTCGAAGTAGGCGTGCCGGGCGCCGTCGAGCAGCACGAGTTCGGCACCGGGGATGTCGCGGGCCAGCAGCCGCGCGTTGTCCGGCGGGGTCAGCAGGTCGTCGGTGCCGTGCAGCACGAGCGTCGGCGCGCCGATCCGGCCGAGCTCGGCGGCGGCGTCGTGGGCGTTGCTGGCCCGCAGGTGACCGCGCCGCGCGGGCAACCGCATCGGCGACCCGAGCGTGCGGTGCGGTCCGGGGTGCGCGCGCGTCCACTCCGGGGTGTACATCAGCTCGGCGAGCGCGCGCCGGGCCTCCGGACCCGCGCCCACCAGCGAGCGGGACACCTCCGCCGAGGCGCGCACGGCCTCCGCCCCGCCCGCCGAGGTGCAGCCGAGCACCAGCGCACCGACCCGGTGCGGGTGGTCCAGGGCGACCCGCTGGGCGACCTTGCCACCCATCGAGGTGCCGTAGACGTGGGCGCGGGCGAGGCCCAGCGCGTCGAGCACCGCGATCACGTCGGCGGCGAACCGCCGGGTGCTGTACTCCGCCTCCGCGGGCGAATCGCTGTCCCCGGTGCCGAGGTGGTCCAGCACGACGGTGCGGTGCGCGGCGGCGAAGTCGTCGCGGACGGAGTCCCACCAGCGGTGGTCGTTGGCCTGCCCGGCCAGCAGCACCAGCGGTGGACCGGACCCGATCGCCTCGTACCAGATCCGGGCCCCGTCGTGACTCGTCGCGTGCGGCACGACCTCATCCTAGGCGGGGCGCGGCGGGAGCAGAGCCGGGAATCCGAAGCGGGCGCTCACCCCGGCCCCGACCAGGACGTGCGGCCACCGCGGCCCGGTGGCGCACCCGGCGAACAGCGGTGCCAGCCCCCGGTGCGACAGGCCGAGCAGCTCGGCGGAGCGCAGCCGCCACGGCTCGTGGGTCACCGGCAGCCGCACCGTGCGCCCGGCGCGGGCGAAGTGCAGCGCCCAGCGGGCCGTGAGGAACCGCTCCAGCGGGCCGGTTTCGACGGCCTCGCCGGGGCGCACCAGGAACCGGACCCGCAGTCCGCGCCGCTCGGCCCGGTAGCCGAGGGTGCCGCCGCTCCGTCGCTGCCGCACCCGCGACCCGCGGCACGGCAGCCCGGACAGCATCCGCAGGCCCGCGCCGAGCTCCGGTCGGGACAGCTCCATCGCGAGGAACACCTGGCCCCGCCCGCCCGTCCGGTCGACGCAGTAGGTCCGCACGTTGAGCTGGGTCATCCCGCCCAGCGGCACGCCCGCGAGGCGGATCACCGGCATCCGCAGCGCCACCACCCCGAGCCAGCCCGTCCCGGCGAAGACGTCGGGGCGGGTGCCGGGCGGCAGCAGCGGGGCGAGCCGGTCGGGATCGCACGGCCAGTGCAGGAACACCGCGTCGCGCCAGAGCTGCGAAGTCGGCGCCGGGCCGATGCGGTGCGGCGCGGTGTCGCCGGTCGGCCCCATCAGCCCGCGCGCAGCAGCGCGGCGTAGAGGGTCAGTCCGGGACCGAAGGCCATCGCGACGACGGGACCACCGCCGTCCAGCGCACCGCCGCGGCGCAGTTCGTCGACGACCAGCGGCAGCGTCGCCGAGGAGCAGTTGCCGTGCTCGGCCAGCACCGACCACGAGGCGTCCAGCGCTTCCGGCGCCAGCCCCAGCGCCTCCCGGACCGTGTCGAGGATGCGCGGTCCGCCCGGGTGCACGGCCCACGCGCGCACGTCGTCCGGGCCGTAGCCGTTGCGCCCGAGCAGGTCCGCGGTGACCTCGGCGACGTGATCGGCCAGCACGTCCGGGACCTTCGGCGACAGCCCCATCCGGAAGCCCAGGTCGGTGATGTCCCACGTCATGTACGCGCTCGCGGAGGTGTCGGTGCGGGCGTCGACGTCGAGCAGCTCCAGCCCGCGCCCGCCCGGGCGCACCACGAGGGCCACCGCCGCGTCGCCGAACAACGCGTGCGGCACGATCTGCTCCGGATCGGAGGTCGGCGGCTGCAGGTGCAGCGAGGTCAGCTCCTCGCACAGCAGCACCGCCGGGCGGTCGCGGGCGGCGGTGAAGTCGCCCACCGCGCCCAGCCCGGGAACGGCGGCGTAGCAACCCATGTGGCCGATGCACAGCCGCTGCACCCGGTCGGGCAGGGCCAGCGACTCGGCCAGCCGGACGTCCAGCCCCGGAGTGCTGTACCCGGTGCACGAGACCACCGCGAGCAGGCCGATGTCGGCGGCGTCGAGTCCGGACTCGGCCAGCGCGGCGGTGATCGCCCGGTGCCCCAGCGGCGGGGCCTCCTCGGCGTAGCGGCGCATCCGCCGCCCGGTCGACCACCCGGAGACGTCCTCCAGCACCGGGTTCACCGCGGCGTGCCTGCGGCGCAGGAACGGGGCGCGGAAGATCCGCTCGGCGACCCGGGCGCCGCCGAAGTGGTCCCGGAAGAACCCCTCCCACAGCACGTCCTGCGCCACGGCCGCGGGGAACGCGGTGCCGATGCCGGCGATCACCGGCCTCACCACCGCGGGGTCTCGCTGTCCCGGTCGGGATCCCCGCCCAGCGCGGCGACGCCCAGCCAGTCCGCGCAGACGTCGGAGGTCGCCGGTTGCAGCGCGCCGCAGCGGGCATCGCGGTAGATCCGCTCCAGCGGATGTCCTCGCCGGGTCGCCGAGGCCCCCGCCGCCTCCAGCACCGACGAGCTCACCGCGGCCGCCGTGTCGCCCGCGACCAGCTTGGCGCGGAACACCCAGCGGTTGGTCTCGCGGTCGCCGGGCCGCTCGGCCACCCGGCGCGCGGCGTCGAGCACCACCGCCTCGGCCGCCGCGACCGCCGCGTCGGCGCGCCCCATCCGCGACCGCACCTGGGGCAGCTTCCCCAGCCCGCGCTCGTGCAGGTGCTCCGCGCCGGCCAGCAGCGCCGACCGCGCCACCCCGAGGTACACGGCCGCGTAGGAGGCGACCAGCCACTGCGGCATCACCTGCGCGAGCGCCAGCGTGATGCCCTCCACGCCGCCGAGCAGGGCGGTCGGTTCCACCTCGACGTCGAAGTGCACGTCGTGGCTTCCGGTGGCGCGCATCCCCATCGAATCCCAGGTGGGTTCCACCCGCACCCCTTCCCCGGCCGGCACCAGGAAGTACGAGACGAGCGGCTCCTCGGCCGCCTCGTCGCGGGCGGTGACCAGGTAGGCGTCGGCGTGCCCGGCGCCGGAGACGAACGCCTTGCTGCCGGTGATCCGGTAACCGCCGTCACTGCGGCGGAACCCCGTGGTGGTGCGGGACAACCGAGATCCGGCGCCGCGCTCGCTCATCGCCACCGAGTACAGCGCCCCGGCGGCCGCGCGGCGCAGCACCCGGTCGCGGGCGTCGACGAACCCGCCCGGGGCGCCCATCTGCCGGATCAGGTCGTCCGGGGTGTGCGCGAGGGCTCCGGTCACCGAGGCGTGCATGTTGAAGATCAACGCGGTGGACCCGGCTCCGGTGGCGATCCCGGCGGCCACCGCCGCGTAATCGGCGAACGTGGCGCCGAAACCGCCGTGCTCCACCGGGACCATCAGCCCCAGCAGCCCCCACCCGCGCAGGTCCGCGAAGTCCTCGGCGGGGAAGGTCCCCGCGTCGTCGTGGGCAGCGGCCCGCTCGGCGAACCGGGGCACCAGCTCCCCGACCGCCTCCGAGACGACCGACACCGGATACGCCGTCACCCCTGTCACCCCCGTTTGCACCCGACCCCCTGGAACAGCACCGCCGTGCTCGCGCACGGCACCATCCGCACGTCCTCGGTCCGCCCGCCCCACCAGCCGAGCAGGTCGCGGACGCTCGGCCGCACGCCGCGCAGCCGCAGCTCCACGCCCCGCGCCGCGGCCAGCTCGACCAAGGCGCGTCGGTCGACCAGCAGCGCGGGATCGTGCGTCCCGCGCGGCGCGATCCCCGGCAACCGCTCGCCCAGGCCGATCGCCACCCACCGGCACCGCGCGGTGGCGGCCAGCGCGTCGAGCACCAGCACCCCGGCGGGCCGCAGCAACCGGCACGCCTCGCCGACCGCGGCGGGCAGGTCGGTGACGTGCTCGAGGATCTCCCCCGCCACCACGCAGTCCGCGCAGCCGTCGGGCAGCGGGACCGCACCGACGTCGGCGAGCACCGGCTCGACGCCGTGCGCGGCGGCGGTCCGCAGCGCCGAGGCCGAGCGGTCCACCCCGACGTGCCGGTAACCGCTCAGGTGCGGGGCCAGCAGACCACCGCCGCAGCCGAGGTCGACCAGCACCGCGCCGGGGCGCGGCGCGGGCGGGACCAGAGCGGCGCGGGCGGCGGCCAGCCAGTGCAGCATCGCGAAGGCCCCGCGCCGGTGCCACCACTGGTCGGCGAGGGTCTCGTAGAGCTCGGGATCGTTGCGGCGGACGGCCTCGCCGGAGCGTGCCATGCGCTTCAGGCTGGCACACTCGGCCGGGTGCGGCACCTCGCAGCGCTGCCCCTGCTCCGCGCCTCGCACCCGGCTCCGACGGTGGTGGTGACGGCGGTCGCGGCGGCCTTGGCGTCGTCCACCGGCGCGGGCCCCGGGGCGCTCGTGGTGGTGACCGCGGCGGTGCTGGCGGGCCAGCTCTCGGTGGGGTGGCTCAACGATCTGGTCGACGCCGAGCGCGACGCGGCGGTCGGCCGCCGGGACAAGCCGGTGGCGGGCGGGTGCGTGTCCCGGCGCGCGGTGCTGATCTCGGTGCTGGTGTCGGCGGTCGCGGCGATCGGGCTCTCGCTGCCCTTCGGCGCCGCCGCGGCGGCGGCGCACCTGCTGGCACTGGGCTCGGCCTGGGCCTACGACCTCGGGATGAAGGCCGGTCCGCTGTCCGTCTTCCCCTACGCGCTGTCCTTCGGCCTGCTGCCGGTGTTCCTCTCCCTGGCCGCCGGGACGGTGCCGCCGCCGTGGCTGGTCGTGGCCGCGATCCTGCTGGGCTCGGCCGCGCACTTCGCCAACACCCTGCCCGACCTGGCCGACGACCGCGCCACCGGTGTGCGCGGGCTGCCGCACCGGCTCGGGGCGTCGACCAGCGCCGGGATCGCGGCAGCGCTGGTGTTCGCCACCTCGCTCGCGCTGGGCTGGTCGGCCCCGCTACCGGTGGCGGTGGGACCGCTGCTGGTGCTGACCTCCGGACTGCTGCTCACGGCCGGGCTGCTGCTGGGCAGGCGGCCCGGCTCGCGAGCGGCGTTCGGCGCCGTCCTCGTCGTGGCGCTGGTCGACGTCGGCGTCGTGGTCGCGACCGGGGCCTGAGCGTGCTACTTCGTGCGCCGCAGCGCCTGCTCCAGCTGGGACTTGGTCATCGTGGACCGGCCCGGGATGCGGGCCCGCTGGGCGTCGGCGTAGAGCTGGTCCTTGGTGCGGCCCCCCGGACCGGTGCGGTTGCCGGAACGGATCCCGCCCCGGCGCTGCGGCGGGATGTCCTGCGTGGCGGTCTTGCTGCGCCGCTTCGACTCACCCCGCTGCGCCCGGTTCTTGTTCACCGTCCTGGCCGCGATCTCCTCGGCGCGGCCGCTGCTGGTGCCGCGCTCCTCGGCCTGGTTCTTGATGTGCTCGTACTGGCGCTCGCGCTTGGAGTTCCAGGCTCGCTGCGGCATCGGTAACACCTCCCGCATCGGGTTCAGCCACCGACTACCCGTCACGATCGGCACCGAATCACCGGCCGATCGGGAAGTACTCGGTCCACCGGGTCTCGGTGACGCGCTTGCCGTCGTCCCACAGCTCGACCTGGAACCGCATCCGGCCCTGCTCCGAGAGGTTGAACTCGCACTCCACCTCGGGGCCCCCGCTGCCGACGTCCCGGCATTCCTCGGTGCGCCCGTAGTCGGTGGCGACGTCGGTGCGGATCGACATGCCGTCGGCGCGGGTGTCGTGGGCGTAGACCCGGTCGCCGTAGGGCTTGAAGCAGCCGGTGCCGCGTGCGACACCCGCGTGCTCCAAGGTGCGGCAGTAGCGGGTGGCGCGCGGCACCGCCGGTTCGGACTCGGCTTCGGTCCGCGGCGGCGGTTCGAGCCCGGGCGAGGCGGCCGGGACCTCCGCGGGGACCGACGTGGGCGCCATCGTCGCGGCAGCGCTCGGCGGGCCCTCCGGTGCGGCCACCCGCCCGGCGATCTCGGTCGGCCGCGAGGCGAGCAGTGCGGCCACCGCGCCGATCACCACCACCGCGGCGGCCGCGGCGAGCCACGGCCAGCGCCGCGGCCCCCGGGGCGGCTCACCGGCCGCCGCGCCCGAGCCCAGCGGGACCGGGCTGGTCAGCGCCGCCCGCGCGGCCCGGGCCAGCTCCCCGGCGCCGGCGAACCGGTGGTCCGGGTTCTTCGCCATACCGCGCTGGACGATCCGGTCGAACCCCGGTGGCACGTCCGAGCGCAGCGACGTCGGACGCGGCGGCGGGTGGTTGAGGTGGGCGTTGATCATCGAGGCGGCGGTGTCCCCGGCGAACGGCTTCGCCCCGGTGAGGCACTGGTGCAGCACGCAGGCCAGCGAGTAGACGTCGGAACGCGGATCGCCCGGCGAGCCGTCGAAGCGCTCCGGCGCCATGTAGTCGAGGGTGCCGATCGCGAAACCGGTGGAGGTCAGCGTCGTTCCCGTGCGCACCGAGTGCGCGATGCCGAAGTCCACCAGGTAGGCGAACCCGTGCTCGCCGAGCAGGATGTTGGACGGCTTGACGTCCCGGTGCACGAGCCCCTGGGCGTGCGCGGCGTCCAGCGCCTGCGCCACCTGCTCGACCACGCCCACCGCCTCGGCAGCAGGCATCGGCCCGGCGGCGGCCAGCCGCGACCCCACGTCACCACCGTCGACCAACCGCATGTCCAGGTACAACCGGCCGTCGATCTCCCCGTAGGAGTGAATCGGGATGACGTGCGGCTCGTTGAGCCGGGCCGCGGCGTGCGCTTCCCGCTTGAAGCGCTCGCGGAACTCGGGATCGGCGGCGGCGTGCTCGGCCAACACCTTCAACGCCACGACCCGGTCGTGACGGGTGTCGTAGGCGCGCAGGATCTCACCCATGCCGCCGCGCGCGATCACCCCGTCGACCCGGTACGGCCCGAACTGCCACGCCACGGTGCGCCACTCCCCCCGCCGACAACGACGGATCATCCTATGCGCCGACGCCAGCACCCCGCCGACACCCACCCGAACCCCGACGACCAGCGGAAACAGCCGAACCCAGCCCCCGATGATCGCCCGTTCGGCGGTGCGCTAAGCTGGTTCCACACCGCGAGCGGTGACCGGGACGTAGCGCAGCTTGGTAGCGCACTTGACTGGGGGTCAAGGGGTCGTGGGTTCGAATCCCGCCGTCCCGACGGTCACGGAAGCCCGCTGACCTGACGCGAAAGCGCAGGTCAGCGGGCTTCTTGATGTTGCGCTGAGGATCATGCCGTGGATCTTGCTGGCGGCGCTGCTCCTCAGGCGACCGTTACGGGTCCCCGAACAGTAATGCGCCACAGCACCTCTCGCAGCCGCGATACCACGCCGCTTCGCGACGCATTCGCCCCGACGTTGTCACGGCCAGCTGATGGAGACGTTCTCACCTGCAGCTCGGTATCCGCCACGCCCACCGTCTGCCCCCACCCCTCGGGGTAGGCAGATGTCGACGAAGAACATCGCCGAAGGCACCTCGCCATGCCTTCCCAGAACGGCCCGGGCCGCGAACTGAGCAAGCCTGCAGCCAGGGCTTCGTGACCTCTACCGTGTCACGGTAGCGTTCGGCATCGCCTGACCTGCGCTGAACGGCTTTGCGCAGGTCCGGGCGGTGCAGTTGGTACCTGTCGAGCCAGTTCGACGCCGTTCAGCGCAGGTGGTTCCTCCCCATTTCCTCCCAGAACCCTGCTCCGACGCCTCAGGCGGCCACGGGCATGGCTACCGGCTTCATCGCACTGGCGTGCCCGCATGAGTGGCGCGCGAATCGGGCCGATGCGCCTCGTGTGGATCGCCACGCCACCTACAGGCTCGACAACACCAGGTGACGGTCGTGGGCCCACCGTTTCGATGGTGAAAAGGCCAACTGTCCGGTTCAGCACCTCAGGGCGCGGTGCTGCGCAGCGGCGCAGTGCCCGGTGAAGCGTGTGCCAGCCATCGTGACGGGTCCAGCGCCCGGTGCGCTACGGCGCCTGCTCGCCCAGGCGGGCGCGCAGTTCGGGCAGGAACTCGGGGTAGTTCTCGTCCATCTGGTCCAGATCGATGTCGTGCGGCAGCGACGTGACCGGGATCTGCTGCAACAGGCACTTCAGGGATTCGCTGATCAATCGCTGCTCGTCCACTTCCGCGAGGAGCAACTTGTCGCGGAACCGGTCCGAGATCACCACGCGGTGTTCAGTGATCTGCTCGCCCTCGTGCACCTCGGCCGCGAACTCCCCGATCCCCAGCTTGAGCACGCGCACTTGTTCGCTCATGATGGGCCCCCAGCTCACCGACCGCGCTGCGACAGCGCGTCGCGCATCCGGTCGATCAAGCCTGCGCCCGGATCGAGGATCATGTTCGCGGGCGGTGTTTTCGGTGCCGACGGGTGCGGCCGGGTGGGGGCGACCTCCTTCGCCCGGACGATCTTGGCGCCGAGCTCCTGCAGCTCTTCCTGGCTGCAGGCATGCTGCAGCCGTGGGAACAGGTCGCGCTCCTCGTCCTCGACGTGGTGCCGGATGTCGCTGATCAGCTTCCGGACCTTCTGGTCGAACTCGGCTTCGCTCGGGCTCAAGCGCTCCAGTTCTTTCAAGACCTCTTCGGCTTCGGTGTGCTCCTCGATCTCGTGATCGGCCACCGCGTCGCCGTCCGGCAGGCTCTTCCGCGCCATCGGGTAGAGGTACTGCTCCTCAGCCACGGAGTGCCGGACCAATTCGGTGATGATGTGATCGACGAGCGCGCGACGGTGCTCATCGGACAGCCCCCCACGCTCGTAAGTTCCGAACGCATCCTCGACCGCACGATGATCCTTGACCAGGACGTCGATGAGATCACCCTGGTGCGTGGTCGCCTGCGCCATGACCAACCTCCTGCAATACCGATCGGTTCCCGGGCTGGGAACCGCACCCCCAAGACTGCCCGCAGGACGGCTATCGCCAAACCGCGATCACATGGACCAGGCAGATATGGACACGCCGGTCAGGAACGTGGTAGCGCGGTGCGGCGCCCGGGGGATGCGGCGAACCCGATTGCATGGGCGTACCTCCGACCGACTCGGCGAACGCGAGCAGGTGCCGTGCGCGACGATTGGTGGATGTTCGAACGCGTTCGAGCACCCCGGCCACTCCGGGCTGCCCCGCGAATTTACCGACGCGCCGGTGTTCCACGCGCCGCTCACTCGAATGTCCGGCGCTGATGGAGAAGATCGTCCAGTTTGTCCTCGATGCGTTCGAGGTCTTCGGAATCCACCTGGAACAGCCAGTGCTTGGCGCCCATCAGCAACATGGCCTGGAACACGACCTGCAGCCATTCCGATTGCCAGTTCTCGAAGGTGGCGGAGAAGAACTGGTACAAGAAGGCACCCCACTCGAACGGCTGGCCGTGCTGCGCTTGGGTGTCGGCGAATTCGGCCATGGAGGTGAAGAACTGGCCGATCCACGATCCCACGAACAGCACCACGAGCACGTAAACCGCGCCCCACCTGCGCAAGTTCGATCCGCTGTTCGGCCTGCGGGACATCGCTGCCCTATCCCTTCGTCGTCGCGAGCGGTGCGGTCGGGCAGCGCCACCCGTCCACACAGGTGGGGGGCCGCCCGGTCCTGCCCGAGGGCCCGAGGCATGACGCCGCTCGGGCGCCCCCACAGCTGCCCGGTATGGCAGCACGGCAACCGAGCTGAGCGAGCAAGTCGCCATGTCGAGCCTCTCAGCAGGCGGACCTGGTCCCGGATCGCAGCGGGTCCCGCAGCACTGCCCGCACCGCCGGGCGTGGCCTCAGGCCGGTGTCCCGGCGCGGTCACCGCGCGTGAACCTGTGTCTGTTCGGGTAGTGCAGGTTGGCGTCGTGGTCTTGGTGGTGCCTTCTCGCGAGGGGTGTGGAATGGCTGTGGGTGGTCAAGGCCGGGGATCGCAGGGCGACGTGGGCGCGGGCCGAGTAGGCGGCATCCTCAGTGGTGTTATGACCGTTTTCGGGCGTTTTCACGGCTACGCCGATACCGGGCTGCTGGTGGTCAAGAGCGCGGTGGCGGCCACCGTGTCGTGGTGGATCGCCGCGGAGCTGCTGCAGGCGCAAGCGGCGTCGTTCGCCCCGTTCTCGGCGCTGCTGATGGTGTACATGACGGTGTCGAGATCGGTGCACCACTCGGTGCGGTACGTGGTCGCGATGGTCGGGGGCATCCTGCTGGCCGGAGCGCTCACCACGCTGCTGGGCGAGGGCCTGGTGACCTTCCCGCTGATCGTGCTGGTCGCCCTGGTCATCGGGCAGTGGCGACGGCTGGGCAGCCACGGCTGGCAGGTGGCGGTGGCGGTGATGTTCGCCTACCAGTACTTCGCCCAGGCCACCGACTGGCGCGCGAGCTGGGTCCAGCTCGGTGTGCTGTGCGGGCTGGTGGTGCTCGGTGCGGTCATCGGGGTGGTCACCAACCTCGTGCTCGTGCCGCCGTTGCGGTACCAGCCGGCCGAGGACAACGTCCGGTCGCTGAGCCGGTCGGTGACCGACTGCCTCGCCGAGTTCGCCGACGCCGTGAACGAGGGCCTGCCGCCCCGGGACCGGGCGCAGAACCTGTGGGAGCGCACCCAGGAGCTGTCCCGCCTCGCGACGCAGGCGCGGCTGAGCGTGGACGACGCCGCCGAGTCGCAGCAGTACAACCCGCGCAGGCTGCTGGCCCGGGCACCGTCGTTCTCGGGGCACTACTTCACGGTCAACGCGCTGGCCCGGGTGGTCAACGACCTGCAGTCGGTCGCCCGCGCGCTGGACACCGACGACGAGGCCGACGCGGCCTCGCAGCAGCGGTGGCTGGCTTCCTACGGCGAGCTGCTGTCCTCGGTGGCCGAGGTGTGCCGCCTGCTGGGCGAGGTGCATTCCGCCGCCGACCTCGGCGAGGACGGCGAGCTCGCCGAGCGCCTCGACCAGGCGCAGCGGTGCTGCCAGGAACTCGGCAACCGGCTGGAGCGGGAAGGACTCGACTCACCGGACCGCTGGCCGACCTTCCAGAGCCTGTCCACCGACGCGCACCGACTGGTCGACGACCTCGCCAGTGCCCGCGACGAACTGGCCCAGCTGAACTGAGGACAGCTTTGGTGAGGGGCCGGGCCGTCCGTTCCCGTCGCACCGCCGAACATTGTCGTGCGACTCGCCGGTGGTCACGACGCGGTGAGCGAGGTCGCGAACTTTGGTGTTGCCGTGCTGGGAAGCGCGGTGGAGCACGGCGAAGGCCTCGTTTTCGGGGATCTTGTGGCGTTCCATGATGATGCCGAGCGCCTCGCCGATGCACTGCCGGGTGCCGATCGCGGAGCAGCGGCAAGAGTGACATAACGCCCGCACAACCCGATGAGGCCTCGGGGAAATCACTTGAAGTCATTTCGGAAGTGTTTCCACAAGCTTGCCAGGCCGATCAAACCTACCGCCAAGCCGACATAGGCCAGCCAATGAAAGATAGAACCCTCTTTGAAAGACCCCAGAGTGTAAACTGCCATCAATCCGAGGCCAGCAAGAACGAGAAAATGAGGAAGGAGGGCATTGCGGGAACCTATACGTCTCACTGCGCACCTTCCGAGGTGATCAAGTAGTGCTGCAGTCAGGAGGTCAGCCCCCTGGTACGGGCGCCGAGCGATGTGAGCAAGACCCACAGAGGGGCCTGTGGTGTTCTCCCACATGACCGGCGACGACTTCCCCGACGAGATGGACCAGGCGGTGGCGATCTTCAACGCCGACGCCAGCGACCGCGACGCCATGGTCCTGCGCAGCCGCAGCGAGATCACCGACCTCCTCGCCGGCTTCGACCTCCTCGCACCCGGAGTCGTCCACCCCTCCCAATGGCGCCCGGACTCCGCACCCCCACCCGGCCACGACCCGCGCAACAGCAACTTCTACGCCGCCGTCGCCACCCCACGCTGAACCACGGTCGGACGGGGCGACACGAACACAGCACAAAAACCGAGGGTCGGCGGGCCGGCTGATCGAGGCCGTGTTCGACCCCATGACGCTCAACTACGAAACGCTCGGGAACACCACGCCTCACCCCTTCGCGAAGCGCTCCGGGCACGGCGGATCGGAGAAACCGGTACTAGCGCCGCATCATCGAAAACCGCGACGGACTCCGCCAGCTCTCGCCCTACCTCGAAGCACCCATCACCACCGCGACACCAGCAGACGAAGCGGCTCCGCCTCAGCAGGAGGAGCCGCATTCGCATTCCGGTTAGGCGAGGTTGTTGGTGAAGAACTCGTCGAGCCTGTCGAAGGGGATGAGCTCCTTGCGGTCGTACAGGCCGACGTGATCCGCGCCCGGGACGATCACGAGGTCGACGGTGTCGGGGGCCTTGGCCTGGACGTCCTCGGAGTAGTAGCGCGAGTGCGCGTCGGCTCCCGCCACCAGGAGGGCCTTGCGGGGCGCCAGCATGTCGATGTTCGTCATCTGCTGGAAGCCGAAGAACGACATCGGTGTGGTCGCGGTCCATGCGGTGGTGGAGTTGATCGAGCGCGGGTGGTAGCCGCGCTCGGTGCGGTAGTAGTCGAAGAAGCTCGCGGTGATCGGATCGGCGTCCGGGGGGAGGGTCTCGGGCAGGACGCGGTTCGCAGGGGCGACGTTGCCGTTCTCGTCGAAGGGCACCTCGTGGGAGCCGCGGGCGTAGGTGCCGTTCTCGGCGTCGATCCAGCGCTGACGGCTGAGGTAGTCCACGACCTTCTGGCGCTGCTCACGCGTGTAGGAGTCCTCGTGGCCGCGGGACATGCTGCGCGACATGTCGTACATCGAGGCCGTGGCGACCGCCTTGATGCGGCTGTCCGCGGCCGCCGCCGTGAGCGCCATACCGCTCAAGCCGCAGACGGCCTGCACGCCGATCCGCTCCCGGTCGACGATCTCTTGCAGGCCGAGGAAGTCCACGGCGGCGCTGAAGTCCTCGGTGTAGATGTCGGGCGAGGCCACGTCGCGCACCGCGCCGCCGCTCTCGCCGGTGAAGGAGGGGTCGAAGGCGAGGGCGACGTAGCCGCGGCGAGCGAACTCGTTGGCGTAGAGCCCCGAGGACTGTTCCTTGACCGCGCCGAACGGTCCGCTGAGCGCCAACGCGCGCAGCTTGCCCTTGGCGTTCTTCGGCACGTAGAGGTCCCCGGCGACCTCGATGCCGAAGCGGTTCTTGAACCGCACCGAGGTCCGCTGGACGTTCTCGTCCAGTGCGAAGGTGTAGTCGCTGGCCCCGTCCTTTCCTGCGACGCCTGCGGCGCGGCCGGTCCCCGCACCCCAGGCAGGCAGAGCCGTGACAGAGGCGGCAGCGGCGAACAGCCCGAGTGCTTTGCGACGTTCCATGGAGTGCACCTCGTGTTCGATCGGCAGGAAATGCGCGACGGTCGGCGGTGTCGTGACCGATACGCGATTCCAGGAAACCGCTCCTGCGCCAGGCGTGGCAGGTCCGGTTTGTGGGGGGTACAAGCTCGACCCCGCACGCCCCGCGGTGTGCGTCGTAGCGTGGAAGGCCGACCGGTCGGACGCGGGCGAGCGCGGACATCCGCTTCGGCTACGCCCGGTGCTCCCGCTCGGGCAGGAACTCGAGCGTTGCTGCAGGTGTGGATGCGCAAAACGGCCGCTGCGGTCCGCCCGAGCGGGCTCGCAAGTGAGGGCCGGCCGGGCGGGCCCGGCCTCCGGAGCCTCCGCATCCCTCGGCGCGCCGACCGCTCTTCGTGACGAAAGCCGTCCGGCAGTCCGGACCAGAAATCCCCCTAGGTCCCGCGACATCCGGGCCCGCCTACGCGGATAGATCGTGATCAAGAGAGCGACTCACCGACGAAGCGATCAACCTCATTTCGAGCAAGGGGTGGCCGCAACCACGACACTTGAGGTGAACCAACAAGCCCAGTTTTCCCAACGGGCAAGGCACTTTCGTCATCACACCCGCAGCCCGCGGTGATCACGCGGCAGCGGGGCTCGCTCTGAGTTCAAAGGCTGTCGGACGCTTTTCGTTCCTTCTTGCGGGCATACATGTCTTGATCCGCCTCAGCGATAAGCTCTTCCGGCGGGACATTTGGCGCTCGGGTGGTGGTGATCCCGACGCTGGCGCGCGGCCGGAGCAGCTCACCGGAGGTGACGCCTTCGCTGCCCAGGAGCCGTGCGATCCGAAGGCGAAATGCTTCGGCGGCGCTCGAGCTCGCCAACCGGGCGAGAATGACGAATTCGTCGCCGCCGAGGCGAGCGACCGTGTCGCCAGCACGCACGGCCTTCAGGAGGCTATCGGCGGTCGTGGTCAACAACTGATCGCCAGCGGCGTGCCCGTACTGGTCGTTGATCGTTTTCAGGTTGTCCAGGTCGACCAGGAGAACCGCCAGTACTTCATCCTCGCCGGAGGGCAGCTCGGTGAGTTCCTGTTCGAGCCTGTCGAGGAGCAGGGTGCGATTGGCCAATCCGGTCAGCGTGTCGTGCAGGGCCAGGTACGCCAGCCGCCTGTCCCCCAGGTGTTCGCCGACCGGGTCGAACTGAACGACCAGGTAAGCGGGCCGGTCGTCGGCGTCCGAGACCACGCCGGCGCGGACGAACACCCACAGCGGGTGACCATCCTTGTGCCGGTAGCGGCGCTCGACGCTCACCTTGTCCTGGCGGCCTTCTACCGCGTCAGCGAAGGCCTCCTGTGCCGCCGGCAGATCGGCGCCATAGGTCAGGGCGAGAAAATTCGTTCCCAACAGTTCGTCCCTGCTGTAGCCCAACTCGGCGCACAACCGGTCGTTCACCTCGGTGAAGCACCCTTCTAGGTCGATCAGGGCCATCCCGACGGGAGCATTGGACACCGTCTGCTGCCAGCGCCTCTCGAATTCGCGTCGGACAGTGATGTCTTGCACCTGCGACAAGAAGAAGAGGGGACGACCGTCGTCGTCCCGGATGAGTGAATTGGTCACCAGTGCCCAAACGACGTGGCCGTCCGAGCCCAGGAATCGTTTCTCCACCTCGTAGCTATCGTCGCGGCCCTGGATCACGCGGTCGATCGCCTCGCGGTCCAGTGCATCATCATCCGGAAAGGTGAACTCGCGGGGCACGTGCCCGAGAAGCTCCTCAAGGGCGTAGCCGATCAGGCGACATCCAGCAGGATTGACGTGGATGTAGCGCCCTTGCAGGTCCAGGATCGCCAGCGGCCCAGCAGCCTGGTCCAAGATCAGCTGACAAAGCCGGTCTGCCGAGAACTGCCGAGGTCCTCCCATGAACCAACGGTAGTCCGGCCAGTCCCTGGCGTCATCCTGAGCCGCCTTTGGTGATCACTCGCTCTTGCGGCAGGAAGAATATCGTTCCAGGGCTGCGATGGTCAGTGTGCACGATCCCGATCGCGAGGTGGCGTTCGGGGCGTTGGAGACCTCGCGCAACGTCTACCGAGCGCAGCGGACGATCGCATCGCGTTGGCCGTGGACGTCTCGCCGTGGCTACGTCCGGACGCGAACACCCCGCGGCAGCGGTGGTTCTGCCATACCTACGGTCGGGGCCGACTCCAGCAGCGCGTTGACCGCCCGGAACCGGAGAACAGGAACAGGAAGATCACCGAGATCGCCACCGAGCTGGTACCGCCACGCCGCCGATCGCGGCGGCAGCCGGTGCGCCAGGCCACGACGTCCCGCCCGCAGTGGAGCCGGAGAGATTTCATTGATTTGTGAAACACGTGGTGTTTATGATGGGTATATGACTGCTGAAGCAGGCGAAGAGTCCAGCGCCCGGCTGCTGCGTTACGTCGAGCGCTTCGCCCAGGTGCTCGAGGAGTCCGGCGTCCCGCGGATGCCGGCTCGGGTCTTCGCCTACGTCCTGGCCGAAGACCGCGACCGCTACACCGCCAGCGAGCTCGCCGCCGGGTTGCGGGTCAGTCCGGCGGCGATCTCCGGGGCGGTCCGCTACCTGGTGCAGGTCGGGCTGGTGACCAAGGAACGCGAGCCGGGCATGCGCAGCGACCTGTACCGGATCGACGACCGGGACATCTGGTCACACATCTTCCTGCAGCGCTCGGACCTGCTCAGCCACTACGAGAAGGCCGCCGCCGAGGGCGTCGAGACGCTGGGGCCGGATACCCGCGGCGGCCGGCGGATGCGGGAGAGCCAGGAGTTCTTCGCGTTCCTGCGTGCCGAGTTGGACGGGGTGATGGCGCGCTGGCGCGAGTACCGGCCCCAGCTCGATCTCGACCGCTGAGGTCCCGTTCCCGCCCGCTACCGCGGCAGCAACCCGACCGTTCACCCACCACGAGCAGCGCCGCATGGAGGTCCGAGATGACCAGCTCGACAACGCCGATGACCGAGGGGCTGCCGCCCCTCGGCAGTCCCGAGTTCGCTGCCGACCCGCAGCGGCACTACGCGTGGCTGCGCGAGCACGCCCCCGTTGCGCAGACTCGGATTGATTACGGACCGGTTTCCCAGCCCGTCTGGGTGCTCGCGCGCTACCAGGATTGCCGGGCGATGCTCACCGACCCTCGCCTGCCCCGCTCGCCCGGTGACGGCTCGGCGATGGCAACCGGGCTGCCCGAGCACATCCGGATGGTGAGCCAAGAGTCGCTCATCATGAAGGACGGAGCCGAACACAAGCGCCTGCGCGCACTCGTGGCCAAACCCTTCACCCCGAAGATGATCGAACGACTCGGCGAGCGGGTCCGCGCGCTGGCCACCGAAAGGCTCGACGCACTGGTCGGACAGGACGTCCTCGACCTGCGGCAGGAGTACGCCCTGCCGATCCCCTTCACAGTCATCGCCGAGGTGGTCGGGGTGGACGAGGCCGATCGCGCACGGTTCCAGCTCGGAGTGGCCGCCATGCTCAGCGACTACGAGGGCACCCGGGAGGACTGGGACGCCAAGATCCGCGACCTGGTCGACTTCGTGCGCGAACTGGTGGCCCGCAAGCGCGCCGAGCCCGCCGAGGACATCCTCACCGGCCTGATCCAAGCCGAGGAGGACGGCGACCGCCTCTCCGAGGACGAGCTCGTGGCCATGGTGTTCACCCTGATCGTCGCCGGCTACGAGACCACGTTCAACCTGATCACCAACGCGGTGGTCACCCTGCTCGACCACCCCGAGGACCTCGCCCGCCTCCGCGAGGCACCCGAGGACACGGCGCTGTGGCGCTCGGCCATCGAGGAGATCGTGCGCTTCGCCGGACCGGTCGGGGGCACCAAGCCGGCCACCGCCGTCGAGGACATCACCTGGTACGGGCAGACCGTCCCCGCCGGGTCCGTGGTGATTCCGCTGCTGGGCTCGGCCAACCGGGACCCGGCGGTCTTCGACGAGCCGGACCGGTTCGACATCACGCGAACGCCCAATCACCACCTCGGGTTCGGTCACGGCCAGCACTTCTGCCTCGGGGCCAGCCTCGCCCGCATGGAGGCCCGAGTCGCGGTGCAGGTGCTGCTCGCCCGGCACCCGGCGATCACCCTGGCCGTCCCGCGTGACGAGCTGGCTTTCGAGCCGATGCCGCTGTGGACCCGATACCAGCAGCTGCCCGTCCACCTGGGCTGAATGTCAGCCGAACGGCACACGCGCATGCCCGGCCACAGGACCCGTGAGCTCGTGCTCCTGACGCGGTGGTCGAAGAATTGCCGAGGAAATCGCGGCGGCCCCCACCGAGGAGCGAACCGCGGGGAAGGAGACGGATGCGTATCGAGGTGAACTGGGATCGGTGCGCCGGCAACGGCCTCTGCGAGTTCGAGACCGACAAGTACTTCGAGGTCCAGGACAACGGCACGCTTGACGTGCTGCAGTGGGAGGTCGACGGGGACGACGAGCAGAACGTCCACCGCGCAGTGGCGGCCTGCCCCACCGAGGCGCTTTCGATCACTGAATAGGGAACCTTGTCCGAAAGGCGGGTTCGCTGATGAGGTCTGTTCCGGGGCGCGCGAAGCGCACGGGCGCCACGAGAACGTCGCCTCGGTCAACCACGTCGATGGCATTCGACGGAGGGACCAGGACACGGGCGCGGTGACGCCCGAGACCGCGTACCTGGTCATCGGCCTGGACCCGCGCGCGGCCGCGTTTCCAACGGAACGACGCACAACGCACCCGCACGTGTGGTGCGCGACGGGCTTTCGCCTTCCCCGCACGCCCGGGACGGCAGGGCAGGAAGGTCAGTCGGCGGCGAGCAGGACGTCCACCGAGGACGGTGAGTAGACCGAGTCGATGATCATGGTGTGGACGCCGAGGATTCCGGCTCGGTCACCGAGTTCGGTGGTGGTGACCAGGAGCTTGCGGGTGGCTCTGGGCAGGGCTCGCTGGTAGAGGACTTCGCGGAGGCTGCTGACGAACTGGGCTTCGGCGAGGTCCCCGGCCAGCACCAGGACCTGCGGGTTGACCAGGCAGACCACGGTGCTGAGGACTTCGCCGATGAGCTGCCCGGCTTCGCGGGCCAGCCGCACGGCCTCCGGTCGCCCTTCGCGGACTCGGGCGGCGAATTCGCGGCTGGAGGCCGTCGGCACACCGGCGGCGTCGAGCCTGCGGGCGAGCGCGGAGCCGGTGGCCAGCGCGGCGAGGCAGCCGGTCGAGCCGCACATGCACTGCGCCTGCGAGGCGTTGCCCACCCGGACGTGGCCGAGGTCGCCCGCTCCCCCGTCGACGCCGCGGTAGACCTCGCCACCGAGGACCATGCCCGCACCGATCCCGGTGGCGACCTTGACCAGCACCAACGAGGTGCTGTCCGGGAAGCGCGCCGTGCGCTCGCCGATGGCCATCACGTTGGCGTCGTTGTCCACCAGAACCGGCACGTCCCAGCGCGCGCGCAGGTCCTCCGCGATCGGGTAGTCGTCCCAGCCGGGCATGATCGGCGGCTGGCGCACCACGCCCGCGTCGAACTCGACCGGCCCGGGAACGCCGAGCCCGACGCCGCGCACCTCCTCCGGCGAACGTCCCGCCTGGTCCAGCAGGTCGCGGAAGCGCCGGTCGACCCAGTCCAGGACGTCCTCCGGCCCGTCGGCGATGTCGATCGCCTCGGCCTCTTCGGCCAGGGCGCGACCGGCGAGGTCGAACACGGCGGTGCGGGCGTGGGTGGCGCCGAAGTCGGCGGCCAGCACCACGCCGTGCTCGTGGTTGAAGTCCAGCCGCACCGGCGGCCGGCCTCCGGTGGAGGAGTCGACGCCGGTCGGGCGCAGGAACCCGCGCGAGAGCAGCGCGTCGAGGCGTTGCCCGATGGTGGACCGGGACAGGCCGGTGACCTGCTGCAGCTCCGCGCGCGTGCGGGCGCGTCCGGTTCGCACCAGCCACAGCAGGTGGCCGGCGCTGGTCAGGTCCTCAGCCCTTGTCGGCACCGCTGGTAAGCCCTTCGGTCAGCATTCGTTCCGCCGCGTAGAACAGCACGACGATCGGAATCGTCAGCACCACCGATCCTGCCATGAGCACCGTCTTGGGCACCTCGATGCCGCTGGAGAGCTGCGCCAGGCCCAGCGACACCGTCCAGCCGTCGCGGTCCTCGACCAGGAACAGCAGGGCGAACAGGAACTCGTTCCAGGCGATCATGAACACGTACAGGCCGTTGGCCAGCAGCGCTGGTGCGGCCAGCGGCATCGTCACCCGCCACATCGTCTGCCAGCGCGAGCAGCCGTCGATGGCGGCGGCCTCCTCGATGGCGTCCGGGATGGTCGACAGGTAGTTGCGCAGCATGTAGATCGACACCGGCACGGTCTGGGCGATGTAGACGATGGCCAGGCCCAGCAGCGAACCGCGCAGCCCGAGGCGGGTGAAGGCCACGAACAGCGGCACCGCCAGCAGGATCGCCGGGAACATGTAGACCGCCAGGAACAGCAAGTGCACCTGCCCGCGCCCGACGAACCGCAACCTGCTGACCGCGTACGCGCCCGGGATGGTCACCACCAGGGTCAGCACGACCGTTGCCAGCGACACCAGCGCGGAGTTGGTCAGCAGCGCGAGCATGCCCTGGCCCCCGGCGTCCTCGGGCCGCAGCACCTCGGCGTAGGTCTCGGTGGTCCACTCCGAGAAGCCCACCCAGAGCGCTCCCGGGTCCTGCAGCAGCTGCTCGACCGGACGCACCGACAGCAGCAGCATGTAGTAGAACGGGAACAGCGTCGCCACCGCGAGCCCCGCGAGCACCACCCAGCGCAGCGCGCCGAAGAGCCTGTTCTCGAAACCGATCCGGGTCATCACGACTCCTTGCCGTCGGCCGCGGGGGCGAAGAACTTCAGGTAGACCGCCAGGAACGCCAGCAGCACCACCGCCAGCACCAGCGCCTGGGCGGAGGCGGCGCCGACGTCGAAGCGCGCGGTGAGGAAGTCGTAGACCCGCACGCTGGCCACATCCGTGCCCGATCCACCGCCGGTGAGCAGGTAGACGTCGTCGAACTTGTTGAAGTTCATGACGAACCGCAGCATCGCCAGCAGCGCCAGGACGGGCGCCAGCTGCGGCCAGACGATGTGCCGGAACCGCTGCGTCGGCGCGGCACCGTCGACCACCGCGGCCTCCTCGAGCTCGCGCGGGATCGCCTGCGTCCGGGCCAGCAGGAACAGGAACGCGAACGGGAAGTACCGCCAACCCTCGAAGACGATCACCGTCAGCAGCGCGACCGGGACCGGGATCTGCAGCCCCAGCAGCGAGAACGTGGTCTCGCGGTCGGTGAGGAACGCGATCGGCTCGTCCCAGCCCAGCAGCCGCATCCCCCAGTCGTTGACGATGCCGTACTGCGGGCTGAGCATCACCTCCCACACGAACGCCACCGCCACCACCGGGGCCACGTAGGGCAGCAACATCGCGCCGCGCAGCAGGGCGCGTCCCCGGAACGGGCGCCGCAGCGCCAGGGCCGCGACCAGGCCGAGCCCGAGCGAGAGCAGCGTGCCGCCGACCGCGTAGACCACGGTGGTGCCCAGCGAGCTCCAGAAGCCCGGCGAGCCGAGCACGGTGGTGAAGTTGCGCAGCGTGTAGGCGTCGAACAGGCCTGCGCGCTGGATGTCGATGAGGCGGATGCGCTGGAAGGCCAGCACCACCGTCCACAGGATCGGCAGCACCACGACCGCCAGCACCACCAGCAGCGTGGGTGAGATCAGCAGCAGGCCGTCCCGGTTCTCGCGCTGCCGAAGCGTGCGCACCCGAGTCGTCGAAGTCATGATCACGCCCTCTAGTTCAGGGAGGTCTGGATGGCGCGGATCTCGTCAGCCGCCTCGGCGGCGGCCTCGGCCGGATCGCCGCCGTTGAGCATCGAGTTCACCGCGTGCGGGACGGGCATCTCGCCGAGGGTGGCGCCGACCAGCACGCCTTGGCGCTGCTCGAACCCCCAGCGGCGGAACCGGTCGATGCCGGTGCGCAGGTCGGCGATCGTCTCCCGCGGGTAGATCTCGGTGAGCGGGCGCTTGAGGTCCACCCCGGCCGGTGCCTGCTGCCAGGCGCGGGTGAAGCGCTCGGGGTCCTGCGCGGTTCCCTTGCGGGCGGGCAGCTTGCCTTCCGGCGCCATGGCCAGCCAGTCCGGGTAGCCCTGGTCGAGCATGTGCTCGATGAAGCGCTTGGCCCGCTCGCGCTGCGCGCCCACCGGCACCGTCCACGACGTCAGTTCGCCGTACTGGGCGGGTTCGGCGGCGTCCGGGCCCTTGATGGCGCTGACGATCCCGGTGTTGCGGGCCAGGAACGACGGGTCGACCTGGCACTGCGGGCAGGCCGGCATCGCGTCGGCGCGCAGGCCGCCGAGCTCGTCGAGCAGGAACGTCGACCAGGACAGCATCGCCGAGCGCCCGGCGAAGTAGGTGGCGCGGGTGGAGTCGATGTCCTGGGCTCCGGGCGGCGAGTACCGGGTGATGAGGTCGTGCACGAACCGGAAGGACTCGCGGCACTGCGGGCTGTCGAGCTCGACCCGGCCGGTGGCGCCGACGAGGTGGCAGTCGTTGGCGAGGGCGAAGGATTCGAAGGCCTGGCCGGTGGCGGTGTCGTTGGCGTGGGTGGCCATCGAGATGCCGGAGGTGCCGTCGCGGTTGAGGACCCGCGCGGCGTGCTCGATCTTCTCGTAGGTGTCGGGCACCGGCAGTCCGGCCTGCGCGAAGAGGTCCTTGCGGTAGGCCAGCACCTGCGCCCACGCATCGGAGGGCACGGCCAGCCGGCGGTCACCGTCGGCGGTGAGCTCCAGCGCGCGGCCGGAGAAGGTGGCAGGGCCGAGCGCGTCGAGGATCTCCTGGTTGGCGTGGGTGTCGATGAGTTCGTTGCCGGCCATCTGCCAGGTCGCGCTCAGCGGCAGGGCGCCGATGACGTCGGGCATCGTCCCGGCCGCGGCCGAGGACATCACCATCTGGCTGAACTGGTTCTCGTCGACGGCGACCACGCGCACCGGGATCCCGGTCTCGGCGGTGAAGCGCTGCGCGATGGCCTCGGTCGCGCGCACCCGGTCGGTCTGGCTCTCCAGGCTCCACACCACCAGCGCGTCGTCCTCGGCAGGGGGCGCGCAGCCGGACAGCAGCGCGGTGCAGCTCATCACCGCCGCGAGGACGGTCTTCAGCCCGGACTTGGCCCGCATCACCCATCACGCTCCTTCGCGCGTTCGTCGCGGCGGACATCACACCACCTACTTATGCTTGCCGACAAGACATAAGTCTGTAAACTGCCCGACAAATCTCGGAGCGAGGAGGCTCAGTGCCACGGGTCGTGCAGTTCACCGGTCCCCGGCAGGTCGACGTCACCGAAGTCCCCAGCGAACCCCTTGCGGCGGGCCAGGTTCGGGTCCGCACCCGGTACTCCGGCATCTCCGCCGGCACCGAACTCACCGCCTACCGCGGCACGAACCCGTACCTCACCCGGACCTGGGACCCCGAACAGCGCCTGTTCACCACCGCCGCCGACGCGCCGTCGCAGCCGTACCCCCTCGTGGGATGGGGGTATTCGGAGGTCGGCGAGATCGTCGAGGCCGAGGACGCGACCCGGGTGGGCGAGCAGGTGTGGGGCATCTGGGGCCACCGCAGCGAAGCCGTCCTCCCGGCGGAGAAGGTGCGCCCGGTGCCGGCCGGACTCGATCCGCTGGCGGCCGCGTTCGCGCGGGTCGGGGCGGTGGCGCTCAACGCCGTGCTCTTGGCCGAGGTGCACCTCGGCGAGCGGGTGGCGGTATTCGGCCAAGGGGTGATCGGGCTGCTGGCGACGCGGCTGCTGCGCTGCAGCGGTGCCGAGGTCGTCGCCGTCGACACCGTCGCGCAGCGCAGGGACAAGGCCGTCGAGTTCGGCGCCGCGCACGCCCTGGAGGGCGACGGAGCGGCCGAGCGGGTGCGCGAGCTCGGCGGTGCGGACGTGGCGATCGACCTCAGCGGCTCCTACCGCGCGCTGCACGAGGCGATCCGGACGGTGGTGGTCGGCGGGCGCGTGGTGGCCGCGGGCTTCTACCAGGACGAGGGCGTCGGGCTGCGGCTCGGCGAGGAGTTCCACCACAACCGGATCGAACTGGTCAGCTCGCAGATCGGCGGGGTGCCGCCGAAGCTGTCCGGGCGCTGGGACCAGGACCGGCTCAACGCGACGTTCCTGCGCCAGTGCGCCGACGGCGCGGTCGACCCGACCGCCCTGGTCACCCACCTGCTCGCGCCCTCGGAGGTCGAGCACGCCTACCGGCTGCTCGACGACGGCGCGCCCGACGTGCTGCAGATCGTCCTCGACTTCGGACAGGAGCCAACGTGAAACTCGCCTGCCAGGAACAACTCCTGCCCGGTGACTCGCTGGAAGTCAAGTGGGACTTCGCGCGCGAGAACGGGTTCGAGGCGATCGAGCTGCGCGGCCGCGGCGACTTCCAGTTCCGCGAGCGGCTGCCGGAACTGCGCCGCGCCCGTGACAACGGCGTCGTGATGCCCACCGTGTGCGTCGAGATGCCGCACTTCTTCGCGGCTTTCGACGCCGACCTGCGGCGGGACGCGACCGAGCAGCTCAAGTCGCAGCTGTCGGTGATGGCCGAGATCGGCGGCCGCGGCGCGATGACCCCGGCCTCGTGGGGCATGTTCTCCCGACGACTGCCGCCCTTCGAACCGCCGCGCTCCCCGGAACAGGACCGCGAGGTGCTGCTCGAAGGCCTGGCCGAGCTCGGCGAGCACGCCCGCGCCGAGGGCGTGGAGATCTACCTCGAACCGCTCAACCGCTACGAGGACCACATGGTCAACCGGCTGGACCAGGCGATCGACCTGGTCGACGAGGTCGGGCTGAACCCGGTCCGGGTGGTCGCCGACACCTACCACATGAACATCGAGGAGGACGACCCCGTGACCGCGCTGCTGAACGCGGTGCCGCACCTGGGTCACGTGCAGGTCAGCGAGTCGAACCGGTTCCAGCCGGGCACCGGTCACCTCGACTGGTCAGCGCTGCTGGGCGCCCTGGCCGCCGGCGGCTACGACGGGTACCTGGCGGTGGAATGCCGGTTGCGCGGCGAGCCCGCGGAGGCCGTCGCGTCGGTGCCGAAGTTCCTGCGGAGGCACGGGTGAACCTGCACGACGAGGCCGCGAAGGTGCTGCTGGGCAACTGGCGCGGCCACAACACGATTCCGGCACCGGGGCTGTACCCGCACCAGTGGAGCTGGGACTCGGCGTTCATCGCCATCGGGCTCCGGCACCTCTCGCCGCTGCGCGCGCAGCGGGAGCTGGAGTCGCTGTTCGGCGCGCAGTGGGCCGACGGGCGGGTGCCGCACATCGTCTTCGACCCGTCGGCGCCCCGGGAGGGCTACTTCCCCGGTCCGGACTTCTGGCGGTCCGAGCAGGTCAACGGTCCGATGCACGCCGACACCTCGGGGATCGTGCAGCCCCCGGTGCACGCCTTGGCGGCGTGGGAGGTCTTCACCGCGGACCCGGAAACGGCGCGGCGGCGCGGTTTCCTGGAGCGGCTCTACCCGAGGCTGGTTTCCTGGCACGGGTATCTGCGCCGGTCGCGGGACCTCGGCGGTCGCGGCCTGGTGTCGATCGTGCACCCGTGGGAGTCGGGGATGGACAACAGCCCGTCCTGGGACGTTCCGCTGCAGCGGGTGGAACCCGTTCCGGCCGGTGAGTTCCGGCGTCGGGACCTCGAGCACGCCGACGCGTCCGAGCGGCCCACCGACGTCGACTACGGGCGTTACGTCCGGCTGGCCGCGACCTACCGCGACCACGGCTACGCCGACCGCCTCGACGTGCACGAGTTCGCCGCCGAGGACCCGCTGACCAACGCGCTGCTCGCGGCCTCCGAGGACGCGCTCGCCCGCATCGCCCGGGAACTCGGCGAATCCCCGCAGCCGCACGAGGAGGAGGTGGCGCGACTGCGCGACGCCCTGTCGCTGCTGCACGCCGACGGGCTGTTCCACTCCTTCGACGTGCACGGCGGCTCGCTGATCCGGGGCGGCAGCGTCGCAGGACTGGTCCCGCTGGTGGTGCCCGGTTTGCCGCAGGCCCAGGAGCTCGTCGACACGGCCACCGGACCCCGGTTCCGCGTCGACGAGCTCGGTCTGGCCCCCAGCTACGACCTCACCGATCCGCTGTTCGACCCGTCCCGCTACTGGCGCGGACCGGCCTGGTTCAACATCACCTGGCTGCTCCAGCGCGGTCTCACCGACCACGGTGCCAACGAACTCGCCCGCGCCCTGCGCGGCGGAATGCTGGAGGCGGCCTCCCGCTCGGGCTTCCGCGAGTACGTCGACCCCCGAACCGCCGAGGGCCGAGGCGCGCACCACTTCAGCTGGACGGCAGCCGTGGTCCTCGACCTCCTCATCACGACCTGACGCTCAGCGCTCTGCAGCCGTCGCATCCAGTGCAACCGAGCACGCGGAACGACCTCAACGCGTCCTCAGCGATCGATCCTCGTCACGTGGCCGTGGTGGGCTTCGAAGGTGCCGATGTACCGCTGCCGGGTTCCGCCCGTCTCGGCGGACAACCATCCGCCGGGCCTGTGCGGTTCAGCTCCCTGAGGGGTCCTTTCGGGATGCGGCGGAGCCGCATGCGGTGCGGCCGTCAACCGGCACCGCCGCGGGTTCTCAGCGGCCTTCTCGCGACGACCCTGATGCCGTGTATCGGCATACACCGAGAAGGGCGCGTGGTGGACGTGCCGTTCAGGTGCGTCGATTGCGGGGAGCGGCCGAGCGGGGTGGCCGGGCACGCAGGTGATCGCGAACCCGGGTCATGGCGTCGCCGAGCACCGCCAGGACCCACCGGCGTGGCTCGTCGGCAGCGGTCCCGACCGATGGAGCGGGACCGGGTCCGGACGGGCGGACCGGGGAGTCCGCCCGTCCGGCATCACACCCCGAGCAGCACCGGGAACGTCCGGGGGGCGTGGACGTGCACGCTGCGGCGGAAGGTCAGCGCCTCGTCGGGTCCGGCGGCCCGGAGATCCGGGAAACGCCGGAACAGGGCGGTCAGGGCGATCTCCGCCTCCAAGCGCACGAGCGCCGCGCCGAGGCAGCGGTGGATGCCGTGGCCGAAGGCGACGTGGCCGGCCGGATCGCGGCCCGGGTCGAGCCGGGCCGGATCGGAGAACCGGTCGGGATCGCGGTTGGCTGCTCCGGTCGAGAGCGTGACCGAGGCACCGCGCGGGATCGCGGTCCCGCCGATCTCCAGGTCCTCGGTGGCGAACCGCAGCGAGGCGTTGAGCGCGGGCGAGACCCACCGGAGCAGTTCCTCGACCAGGCCGGGGACGGTATCCGGAGAGGTCACCCCGGCCCGGGCCGCCGGGTCGGCCAGCAGGGCCCGCACGCTGTTGGTGATGAACACCGCCGTGGTCTCGTGGCCGGCCATCAGCAGCAGCATCGCCATCGCGACGATCTCGATGTCGGAGAGCCGTTCCCCGTCCTCCGAGGCCGCGATGAGGCCGGAGAGCAGCGCGTCGTCCGGGTCGTCGCGGCGGAGGGCGACGAGTCCGCCGAGGTAGTCGGCCAGCTGCGCCGAGGCCCGGGCGAGTTCGGGTTCGGGGCACTCGTCGATCAGGACGGTCGACCAGTGCGCGAAGTCCTCCCGGTCCAGCTCGGGCACGCCGATCAGCTCGCAGATGACCTCCATCGGCAGCGGGATCGCGTAGCGGGCGACGAGGTCGACCGGCTCGTCCCCGGGGAGCCCCGCGAGCAGGTCGTCGGCGAGGGTCTCGATCCGCGGGCGCAGCGCGGCCAGCCGGCGCGCGGTGAACGCCTGGGTGACCAATCGGCGCAGCCGGGTGTGCTCGGGCGGATCGAGCGAGGTCAGCATGTGGGACATCGGTGCGGGCAGGCCGGGCGGGGCCGACGCGCGCTCCTCGGCGGGCAGGGTGGCGCGCCAGTCCTTGGCCAGCCGGGGATCGGCCAGCCCGGCGCGGACGTCGGCGTAGCGGGTGACCAGCCAGGTCGGTCCGGTCTCGAAGGTCACCTCGCGGACCGGGGCGTGCTCGCGGGCGTGGGCCAGGGTGGCGTGCGGGTCGCGCCAGTAGGACTCGAGGAAGGCCGCCTCGGTGACGGCTCCGGGGGTGGGCTCGCTCATCGGTGCCTCCGTTCCCTCAGTCCTTGACCGCGGTCGCGCTCATCCCGCTGAGCTGGTGGTTCGGCCAGCGCGGCGGATCGCCCGCGGGGGTGTCGCCGAGCACCGTGACCCGGCGGCCGACCCGGTGCCCGGAGTAGTCGTTGACGGCGTAGTGCTGGGTCGCGCGGTTGTCCCACACCGCGACCGCGCCTTCGACCCACCGGTACCGGCACACCCGCTGCGGGCTCTCCGACACGGCGAACAGGTGGTTCAGCAGCGCCGCGCTCTCCTCGGCGGTGAGCTGCGGGATGCGCCGGGTGAACATGCGGTTGACGTAGAGCGATCGGCGACCGGTCTCGGGGTGCACCCGGACGACCGGGTGTTCCGCCTCGCTGCGGTAGGAGCCGGCGGGGTGCTCGAAGAGGTGGATCGCGGTGAGACCGTCGACCAGCTCCCGGATCGGGGCGGACAGCGCCTCGTAGGCCAGGTACTGGTTGCTCCACATGGTGTCCCCGCCGACCTCCGGGCACTGCACGATCTGGAGGACCGAGGCGATGGGCGGGGACGGGGAGAACGTGACGTCGGTGTGCCAGACGTCGGCCTTCGCGCCCTGGTCGGAATCGAGGACGACGATCTCGTCGTGCCCGGGCAGCTTCGGCAGGAACTGGTGGACCTCGAGCGGGCCGAAGCGGCGGCCGAACGCCTCGTGGGCGGCGGGGTCGAGCCCGGCCGCGTCCGGGAAGAACAGCACCAGGTGGTCGAGCAGCAATTTGTTGATCTGGGCGAACGAGCCGTCGTCGACGTCGGCCAGCGCGATGCCCCGGACTTCGGCTCCCAGCGCCCCGGAAATGGGTCGGACGTCGAGAGGAATCATGTTCATCTCCCTTTCTCGCGTATTCTTCGAATCCGTTCCGCGGCGCGCGGAACGGAATGGAACCGGATGCCGAAGGGGCTTGCCCGCATCCCAGCGCGGTGCGATCGTCACGGGGAATCCCGAATTCGAAGGTGACCATCCAGGAAAGGATTGCCGTGGCCAGTGGGACCACCGATTCCGCGTCCGGCACCACCGCTCTCGCCGCGCTCGTCGACCTCGCCACGCCCTTCGCGGTGCGGACCGCGGTCGCCCTGCACCTGCCCGAACTGGTCCGCGACGGGCACACCACGACGGCCGGGCTGGCGCGGGCATCCGGGGCCGATCCGGACGCGCTCGCCCGCCTGCTGCGCCACCTGGTGGCGGTCGGGTTGTTCGCCGAGCCCGCGCCCGGCGAGCACGCGCTCACCGCGGTGTCGCGGGCGCTGCTGGACGACCGCAACGCGCTGCTGCGCGCCTGGCTCGACGCCGATGGGCCCGGTCTGAAGATGGACCTGGCCTACGGCGGGATGCTGCACGCCGTCCGCACCGGCCGGTCGGCCTACGGCGCGGTGCACGGCACCGACTTCTGGTCGGACTACCGCGCCGACGAACGCCTGCGGTTGTTCTTCGGCGCCACGATGGCCGGGTTCTCCTGGCAGACCGGCCCGGAGGTCGCCGCCGGGTACGACTGGGGGCCCGTGTCGAGCGTGCTCGACGTGGGTGGCGGCACCGGGGCGCTGCTGGGCGCCGTGCTGACCGCGCACCCGCACCTGACCGGAGCCGTGCTGGACCTGCCCGAGGTCCGGCCGGAGGCCGAGCAGTACCTCACCGGAGCCGGGCTCGCCGACCGCGCGGCGTTCGTCGGCGGCAGCTTCCTCGAGCCGCTGCCACCAGGCTTCGACGTGCTGCTCGTCTCGCGGGTGCTCACCGATTGGCCCGACGACGACGCCACCCGGATCCTGCGCCGCTGCGCGGACGCGGTCAGCGGTGGCGGCCGGGTCGTGGTGGTGGAGGTCCTCGCCGGTGCCGAGCACGCCAAGAACAACGCGTCGTTCGACCTCCAGTCGCTGACCCTGCTCGGCGGCCGCGAACGCCGGCCGGAGGACTTCGACGCCCTCGCCGCCGATGCCGGGCTGGTGCCGCGCGGGCGGCGGGACGGCGCCGGCGGTCTGGTGGTCCTGGAGTACGCCCGCGGCTGAGCTCACCGGTTCGCCGCCCCGGATCCGGCCGGGTCCGGGGCGGCGGGCACCCAGGCGGGCAGCAGACCGGAGCGCGGGTCGGGCAGCACCCCGAGCTGGTGCAGCCGGTCGAGCGGGGTCAGCCGCCGCACCCCCAGCCCGGACATGGTGTGCATGACCTCGTGGCGGATGCGGTCGTTGCCGCCCGTCCCGGTGAGGGCGCGACGGCCGACCCAGGACCGGCTGGTGATCATCCGCGCCGCGTTGTGGCTGGTCCGGCCGATGTGCCGGAGGTCCCGACGGCGTGCGGCGTCGTAGCGGCCCAAGGCGTGGTCGACGACGTCGGCGGCGAGCGAGCCGCCCTGGCGCAGCACCGCGGCGAGCTGGTGGGCGTCGGCGATCGCGCTGTTCATGCCCTGGGCAGCCATCGGGTGCACCGAATGGCCGCTCTCCCCGACCAGGGCGAGTCCGGGGGCGGTCAGCGCGGCCGCCAGGGAGCGCGACACCGGCAGCACCTGCCGGTCCCGCGCCCCGGCGCGGAACGCCTCGGCCAGCGGGGCCAGCGCCGGGCAGCCGTCCAGGACCCGATCGGTCCACCGGCGCAGCCCGGTGGCATCGAGCCCGCGCAGCTCGTCCGGCCCGACCTGGACGTAGAGCCGGGCGCGACCGCCGGGCAGCGGGTAGCGCAGCCGCAGCCCGTTCTCGGTGACGTAGGCGGAGAAGTCCGGTTCCACCTCCGCCACGCCGTCGAGCTCGAAGGCCGCCAACCGGTGCGGGTAGTCCTGGCGCGGCGCGGTCAGCCCGACCGCGCGCCGGACCCGCGAGGAGATCCCGTCGGCGGCCACGACCAGCGACGCGGGCACGTCGCCGTCGTCGCACCGCACCCCGGTCACCCGGTCCCCGGTGCGCAGCGGCTCGCGGACCACCACCCCGCGCCGCACCTCGACCCCGGGCGGCAGCGCGTCGGCCAGCGCCGCCAGGATCGCCGGGTAGTCGTGGGCCAGCAGCCAGGGCTGCTCGGTCGGGAGCCTGCCGTAGTCGAGGACCATCCGCGGCCGGCCATCCGCGGCCCGGGCGACCAGTTTCGACAGCCGCAACGCGCCCGCCCGCTCCAGGCGGTCGGCCACGCCCCACTCCCGCAGCACGGCCAGCGAACCCGGTTGCAGCACCTCACCCTTGGCCACGGGCTGGGGCGCGGGGCGCTTCTCCAGCACGAGGACCCGGTGTCCGAGCCGGCCCAGCGCGCACGCGGCGGCGAGGCCGGCCACCCCGGCACCGCAGACGACGACGTCGTGCCGGGCGCTCATCGGATCGCCTCCCGGTACCGGCCCAGCGCCCGGAGCGCCATGCCGTGGGTGAACCCGGGGTTGGCGTACCTGCTGACCCGGCGGACGTACTCGTGCACGGGCTCCGGCCGCCACCCGCCCCCGGGCAGGCGGGCGTCCAGCAGCCACCGGATCGCGGTCTCCACCGAGGCCGGGTCGGCCCCCGCCGCCAGCAGCGACGACACCACCCACCCGGTCTCCTCGACCGTTCCGGGAGCCCCGTGGCCATCACCCCAGGAACCGTCGGCGTTGCGGGCGCGGACCAGCCATTCCCGGGCCCGCACCGCCGGCTCGGCCCCCGCCTGCCCGCACCGGGCGAAGGTCTCCAGCACCGCCGCGGTACCCATCGCGTGCTCGCGGTACCAGACCGACTCGAAGGCTCCGTCGCGGAGCTGCGCCCGGCCCAGCCAGCGCAGCGCCCGCCGGATCCGCCGGTCGCCTGCGGCGACGCCCGCGTCGAGCAGGGCGTCCACGGCCTGCGCGGTGGTCATCGGGCACGGGCCGCTGTTGGCGACCCGGGTGTTGCGGACGCAGAGCCCCCAGGAACCGCGGTCGTCCTGCCGGTCGCTGAGCCACTCGACGCCCCGCCGGACGGCGTCGGTCTGCCCCGTGCCGGGCAGCCGGGACAGCGCGGAGACGATCTCACCGGTCTCCAGCACCGCCGGCCACCCCCGGGCCCCGGTCCAGCCCCAGAACCCCGGCGGGCACCCGAACGCCAGGAAGGGCTCGTGCTGCTGGTTGCGGACGAACAGCTCCCCCGAGGCCGCGAGCCGCGGATCGTCCCGGTAACCGGCCTCGATCAGGCCCCGCACCGCGTACATCGTCCAGGCCGAGTCCAGCGGCGTCGTGGCCCACGAGCCGTCGGCGTGCATCCCGCGCCGCAGCCACCCGACCGCCGCGTCCACCATGTCCTGCCCCAGACCGGCCCGCGCCAGCCCGGTGCAGACCAAGCCGGTCACCCAGGCGTCCTCGGACCAGGACCCGACGGCGCCCTCGTGCTCGTAGGCCTGCCGGATCACGCGCAGCGCGTGCGGCTCGGCCCGGCGGGCCAGCAGCCGCTGCACCCGGGTCAGCGGGCGGTGCCGGGTCTGCGCGAGCCCGAGCGCCGAGGCCATCGGCAGCCGCAGGTCGAACACCCGCCGGTACAGCGCCGGGAGCATTGCCAGCTCCAGCGGGAAGCGGCGCATGTCCTGCGGGGCGAGCCAGCCGGCGAACCCGTAGAACTGCCGGCACCACAGCACGACTTCCGGGTGCGGGATCGCCGCCAACCCGCCGCGGTCGTCCATCCATCGCCGGCCCGCCGCGACCTGCTCGGCACTGCCGACCGGATCCACCAGGTGCAGCGCCGCCGCCGACACCGCCGTCGGGCCCTGCTCGCTGGCCAGACCGGGCACCATCGCCCACCCGCCGTCGTCGTCCTGGGTGCGGCGCAGCCGCTCGGCACCCGCGGCGATCAGGTCGGCGGCGCCACCCGGGTCCGCGAAGTGCAGCGCGGTGACCGCACCCGCCGTCGCCAGCGTGGACCGCAAGCCGTCCGCGCCGAAGTCGAAGACCCCGTCCGGCCGCTGCGCCCGCAGCAGCGCCTCGGCGCCGCCCGCGATGGCGGTCGGGAGTTCGTCCGGGATCCGGCCGGTACCGGTGCGGACCGATCTCATGGCGTGTCCTCTCCGTCCCCGGCGGTGGCCGGGAACTCGTGCCGGGCCCGCATCCGGGCCTGCATGACGATCGAGAAGGCGAGCGCGGGCACCAGCAGCGCCACGGCGGGCCCGAGGCCGACCGCGCCCGCCACCACCGCACCGGCGAGCACGAGCCGCTCGGCGACCAGCAGCTCGTGCGACCGCAGCGCGCGCCGCGCCGTCGCGGCCCCGGGGCGGACCGCCGCCAGGGCGCACCCGCCGACGACCGCCGCGACCGCGAGCAGTCCGAGCTGCGCACCGGGTCGCGCCGCGTGGACGGCGCCGAGGCCGACGACCACCGTCCCGGCCGCCCACAGCGCGGCGGCCAGCCGCATCGCCACCACCAGCCCGTGCCGCACCGGCACCGACCGGTACCCGCCGGCCCGGTCCCCGTCGACGTCGCGCATCGTGCCGATCAGGTTGGACGCCGTGTCGTGCAGCAGGAACACCACCGCCGCGGGGACGATCGCCCAGGGCGGCCACGGAGCCGCGGTCATCGCACCGACGACCAGGGCGAGCGCCGACAACGCCCCCCGGCTGAGGTTCCCGGCCAACCCCCTCCGCTTGAACACGGTGCTGTAGGCGACGATCCCGCCCATCGCCAGCGCGAACACCGGCAGGATCCGCCAGTTCACCGCGAGCGCCGCCACCAACGACACCACCGCGCAGCCGACGCCGCAGGCCACCGCCGTGGTCGGCGCCAGCCGGCCGGAGGGGATCGGTCGCTGCGGCTTGGCGATCGCGTCCAGGTCCCGGTCGAAGTAGTCGCCGAGGTAGTGCCCCGCGAGCCAGCCCAGGGCGGGCACCAGCGCGGCGACGACGAGCCCGGCCGCGTCCCGCCCGCCCGCGACCAGGGCTCCGGCCAGCCCGAGCAGCGCCGGGTAGCACGTCGTGTAGGGCCGCCAGGTCTGCCAGTGCGCCGCCACCCACCCGCCGCGCGCCGGGAGCGCGGCGGGGCGGCCGTGCATCTCAGCGGTCACGATCGGCGGCGATCGCGGCGATGCGGGCGAGCCTGCGCGCGGCAGCGGGCCGGGGCAGCTCGTCCAGCCTGGCGACGGCGCGGTCGGATCGCTCCCGGGCGCCACGGCGGGCGGTGGCCAGCGCACCGCTGCCGGTCACGGCGGACCGGAGCACCTCGAGCGTCTCGCCCGCGGGGAGCGCGCCCGACAACGCGGTCTCGACGGCTTCCCGGTGCTCGGGTCCGCCGTCGCGGTGGGCGAGCAGCACCGGCCAGGTCGGCCGGAGGTTGCTCGCGTCGCTGGTGGTGGGTTTGCCGGACGCCCGGGAGTCGACGAGGTACGGCAGCAGGTCGTCGTGCAGCTGGAAGGCGATCCCGGTGTGGTGGCCGTAGTCGCCGAGCAGGTCGACGTGCTCGGGCGTGCCGCCGCCGAGCAGCGCACCGGCCCGGCACGCAGCGCGGAACAGGGCCCCCGTCTTGAGCGCGGCCACCTCGAGGTAGTCCGCCAAGGCGCTGCCCATCCGCCCGGCGCCCGGCGGCTCCAGCGCCGCCTCCCGCACCTGCCCCCGGCACAGCTCACCGCCCGCGCGGGCGAGCTCGGAGATGACCGCCACCACCGTCCGCGGCGGCGCGTCGCATTCGGAGACCGCGTCGAACAGCTCGAACAGCAGCGCGTCACCGGTCACGATGGCGTCGGCGACGCCGTAGCGGGCGTGCACCGAGGGTTGGCCGCGGCGCAGGTCGTCGCCGTCGATGATGTCGTCGTGCACCAGCGACGCCACGTGCAGGTGCTCGATCGCCACGGCGGCGGGGAGCGCGGCGGCATCGCGACCGCCGACCGCCTCGGCCGACGCGACGAGCATCATCGGGCGCAGCAGCTTGCCCGGCGCCAGCATCGCGTAGCGGGTCATCTCGTCGAACCGGTCGCCGGACTCGGGACGCCTGCGCCCGAGCGCGTCGCGGATCCCGGCGAGGTCGTCGTCCTCCGCGCCCGGGCGGAGCGGGACCGTGCTCATCGTTTCGGTCATCGGACGGCCTCCCCCGCGAACCCGTCGGAGCGGTCGCCCTGCCCGGCGAAGCCGCGGGCGGCCGCGAGCACGGCGTCGTTGGCAACCGGGAGCCCGGTGCTCACGCGCACCCCGGCTCCGGCGATCTCCCGCACGGCCACCCCGTGCGCGGCCAGGTGATCGACGAACTCCTGGTTGCGCGATCCCAGGCGGACCCACAGGTAGTTGCCCCCGCTCGGCGGGACGTCGAAGCCGAGCCCGCGCAGGCCGCGGCGGACCCGGTCCCGCTCGGCGGCCACCTCGCGGCACTGGCGGCGCATCCGCTCACCGGCGTCGAGCGCGGCCAGCGCCGCCGCCTGCGCGACGGTGGGCACGCGGTGGAACGGCGTCGTCCGGCGCAGCGGCGCCACCACCTCCTCGGCCCCGGTGAGGTAGCCGACGCGCAGGCCGATCAGGCCGTGCGACTTGGAGAACGTGCGCACCACCGCCACCCGCCGGTCGACCTCCGCCAGCTCCGCCGCGTCGGCGATCGCGTCCGGGTCGGCGAACTCGCGGTAGGCCTCGTCGACGAGCACCAGCACGTCCGGCGGCAGGGCGTCGAGCAGCGCGGCGAACCGATCCGGGCCGAGCACCTCGCCGGTGGGGTTGTTCGGGTTGCACACCAGCACGACCCGGGTCCGGTCGGAGACCGCCGCGGCCACGGCGGCGAGGTCCTGGCGGCCTCGGGCGTCGTCGGGCACGGCGACCGGCTCGGCGCCGGCGTTGCGGATCAGCAGCGGGTAGAGGTCGAACGACGGCCAGGTGTGCAGCACGGTGCTGCCGGGCCCGCCGTGCGCGGCCAGGAACTGCTGCAGCAACGCCCCGGAGCCGGCACCCGCCACGACGCGCCCGGGGATCGTCCCGAGTTCGGCCGCCAGCCGGGATTCCAGCCGCGCGGCGAGCGCGTCACCGGTCAGGTTGATCGAGGCGAGCGACGTCGACGCGGCCTCGTGCACCCCCGGCAGCATCGGCCAGTGATTCTCGTTCAGAGACAATTGGTGAACGATCGGGATCAATTCACGAACCTTCCCTGGCGAAACGGAATGGCAAGGCCCCCGAACTCCCCCCTCGCACAGGGATCTCGACACCGAATGTATCGATCACGGAGCAATGAAGTCAAGGATCTTAATCGCCTTCTCCGTGCAACATCCGCGCAATTCCGATGCCACCGGAACGGCGGTTGCGGTTACCGATATCCGGCAATGTCAAGCATTTCGGGTCACACGATTCCCCTGGAGCTGAAGCACCGGTTGCGGTGCTCGGCGGTCGCGCGACCGGCGAGCGCCGGTACGGCCCCGCGCCGACCGGGAGCGGCGCCGCTCGACCGCGCACGCCGTTCGCACCACCGAGGGGTCCCCGCGCGGAGGAGCCGCGACGCCGGGGCGGGGCCGCCCGAGGCTCCACCACGCACGTGAGGATGCCAGCCTGCTCTGCCTCCACCGGGGTTGGCTCGCCGGGAGGTGGTGACGGTTCGAACAGGCCCCACCTGGCGAAGATCGCTGGGCATGACGTGGGCCGGAATGGGGTTATCGGGGGTGGAGCTGTTCGAGGAGATCCGGCGCGACGCCCGGCGCGGGGATGCTGGGGTGCGCGAGCTCGCCCGCCGCCATGGGGTGCACCGGCGCACGGTTTGGGCCCGCACCTTCACCGACCCACGGCTCCGCGCCGCGATCATCGACCGACTCACCTTCGCCCGGTCGGCGACTGCGCACTGAGCCGACACTGTCGGTGGGACCTGATTACCTGACCGGATGTTCGAAACTCCCGACGAGCTCCACAGCCTCCAAGTCCTGCTCGACACGTCCTGGGCCGGCTCCAGCAACCACCTCAAATCGATCATCCGACCAGGTGAAAGCACCCTGGACGCCGAGCAGGTCGTCCAAGTCTGCCAAGGCATGTGCACCCTGGCCATCGCCACAGTCACCCGGCGCGGTGAGCCACGCATCAGCGGAGCCGACGGGCACCTCCTGCACGGCCGTTGGATCGTCGGCACCCACCGCCAGGCCGCCAAAGCCCGCCATCTCGCGGCGCGGCCCGGCATCAGCGCGACCTTCATGCGCGGCGAGCAGCTCGGCATTTTCACGCATGGACGCGCCGTTCCGCTGAACCCCGAAGGGACCAGCAGCGACCCGACTTGGCCGACCGTCCGCGACTACCTCGTCCACCACTACGACGACGACAGCGACAACCCGTTCTGGGACGAGAACGTGTGGTATCGCATCGACCCCAGCTGGATGGTCGCCTACAGCACCGACCCCGTCGGCCTGCTCGACCAACAACCGCCAGTCTGAAGAGGCTCGTCGCTGGCCACTCCCCAGAACTACGTCGCCGAGGTGGAAGCCGAGCGGGGCTTCACCGACAGCTCCGTGATTGCTGACGCACTTCACAGTGCCTTTTGTACACCGTCGCCCACTCACTCATGATGGCGTTACGCACTACTGGTGAGGTGAGACGGATGGTTGAGCGGTCAACTCGTTCCGAGGGGTCGAAGGTCCTCATCGAGGTGTGGGCCGACGTGGGCTGCCCGTGGTGCTAGCGTCGGGCGCCCAGCAGGTCCCCGTCTACGGCCAGCTGCTGGAGCAGGTGGCCGGTCCCGTGCCGAGTGAGCGCGTGTCGTGAACCGGGCGAAGGACGGGCTCGAGATCGTGGCGATCCCCGCCAGCGGGTGCGATCCCGTGACGGGGGTGTGCCACATCGGACCTGCCGATGGAGCGGAGGCCGACGACCAGAACGCCGCGGGCGATGCGCCCGGCACTGCGCAGCGATGAGCATCACCGGCGGCTCAGCCTGTCGACGCGCTGACCGATGTCTTGCCCCGGCCGACTCCGGTCCGTTCACTGGCGGCCCGGTTGCTGGCGATCCGACCGTGGTGGGCGGCGGCCCAATCAGCCATCGCCGTCACCGCATCCAACAGGGACCGGCCCAGGTCAGTCAGCTCGTACTCCACTCGCGGCGGAACCTCGGGGTATGCGGTCCGCGTGATCAGCCCATCCCGCTCGAGGTGCTTGAGGGTCTGGGTCAGCATCCGCTGGGAGATCCCCGGGATGCTCGCCTGCAAGTCCGAGTAGCGCAGCGAGCCGGTGCTCAGCGTGCTGATGACCAGCACCGTCCACTTGTCACCGATGCGATCGAGCACCTCGCGGATGAAGGCGCTGTCGTCCGGCCACGCCTGGCACGGACCACTGATCTGTCGCGCTGACGCCATCCCACTCGTCTCTCGTCCGGTTCGCAACCGCACCACCAATATGTAGCACCCAGTCGACGCCCGTCGATCGCTGGAGCCCGCTCCCACACCACTGCGGAAAGGAAACAGCCCATCATGTCGTACCTGCTGCACATCGACTCCTCAGCGCTCGGCGAAGCTTCGGTCTCGCGCCAGGTCGCCCAGTCCTTCCTCGAAGGCTGGGACGGCGAGGTCGTGCACCGCGACCTCGCCGCAGCGCCCGTGCCCCACATCAGCGAGGCCGGGATCACCGCACGCGTCACCGACCCGGCGCAGCACACCGACGAGCAGGCTTCCGCAGCCGCGCTGCAGGACGAGCTCATCGAGGAGTTCCTCGGCGCCAGGGCGTACTTGTTCGCGGTGCCGATGTACAACTTGTCGATGCCGTCGGTGTTCAAGGCATGGCTCGACCAGATCATGGTCTTCGGTCGCACCTTCAGGCCATCCCCGGCCGCCGGCCGACCGGCGGTGCTGATCTCCGCGCGCGGCGGCAGCTACGCTCCCGGCGCGCCCAACCACGGCCTCGACTACGTGGTGCCCACGACCGAGACCGTGCTCGGACATGAGGGGCAACTGGCCTCGATGTGACCACCGTGGTTCCCGAGCTGACCCTGGCACCCCACTCACCGTCCCTGGCCGAGCTCCTCCCGAAGCACGAGGCATCCCTGTCCGACGCCCACGACCGCGCCCGCCGGCTCGCCGCGGTGATCGCCACCGCCGCCTGACATCCCCCACGGCCGCGGAACCACAACACCCTCGACGGTGCTGAGCAGCCCAACGCCGCGGCGGGACGCTCCACTGGAAGGTCGCAGGCTCAAGCACTGACTGCCCCTCGCTGCGCCCCGACCATCCGCAACTACCAGCCAGTGCCCACTCTCACTATCACCTATCAGGTTTCGACATCAGCCCGATACCGGCCCAGTGCGACACACTCCGCGAGAACGGCTAGTCCAAATAGGTGACGTTCCGCTGTTGCCTGCAGGTTGGCAACTCATCTCCGTAACCTGGGGTCGTGAACGATCACGACGAGACGCCGGAGTCGGAGGCACCGGCCGATCCGTGGTCAGCTCTACTTCCGGGACAGGACCTGGTCCCCGCGTACCTGACCTCGCGGTTCGCGTCGCAGTACCGAATGATCGTCGAAGTCCTGCTCGCCGAGCAGGACACGAGCCTGACCGGACTGGCCTTCGACGAAGTGGTGGCCGGGGTGCGTGCACGGCTCGCGGAACGGGTTCCCGTGGACGTCGTCGACCGCTTGATGGCACCTGAGGTACTTCACCTCGACACGCGGATGCAGAGCCTGGTGCGCTGGCGGGTGGTGACGCGCTGGCAAGAGCCCGCTCGCACCGGCGAGGACTTCCTGCGTCGACGTGACCGGTATCAGCTCACTCCGCGGGCGGCGAGCCTGCACTCCTTCTGGTCATCGATCGACGATGCGGAGGAAGGTGCAGGCGATCTCACCCTAGCGCCGCGCGCGATCCATGAAAGGCTGGTCACCTTCGCCGAGTCGATCCGGGAAACCGTTTACACCAGTGCGGCCACCGAGTTCCAGCAGATCGGCACCATGCACCAGGCCATGGCCACCACGGCACGCGGTTGGCAACGCACCTTGGCGCACGCCTTGTCCGGTGGCCCTGACGCCGGCAAGCAGGAGGAGCTGTGGCAGACCCTGCGCTCCTACATCGGGATGTGGGGCGAGCAAGTCGACGTGCACAGCCCTCGCATCGCGGAGCTCATGGACGAGTTGGATCCGTTGCTGACCCCCGAGGTGTGGCAGGCCTGCGTCCGCGCCTCGGTGGACACCGAGCTCGACGTCGAATCCTTAGACGCCCAGACGCGGCGATGGATGCACACCTGGGAAGCGCTCGGCTCATGGTTCGGCGGCACCACGGGCCAAGCCCGGAAACTGCGGCGGCAGCTTCGCGATCTGGTCGCTCCGTGGGCGCGCAACATGAAGATCCTGCTCGACACCGGCGGCGCGGTTACCCGGCGCACGGAACTGTTGTCCTTGGCGGTGGCCATCGAGCGCGCCCACGACGATGAAGCGGCGTGGCGAATCTGGGACAGCGCAGTGGGCGTGTTCTCCACCAGGCACTTGCTCCTGGCATCGGATTCCACTGACGATAGCGATTTGCGCTGGGCGCAAGCGCCGCCTGCACCGATCACCGCCAGGTTCCGAGAGCAGGGCACGCGGGCCGCGGTCGGCAGACGCAGCAAGATTCCTGACTACTCCACCGGCAAGAACGCTGCCCGGAGGGCTCGGCTGGCAGCCCAGGCGGCCCGCAGCGGTGCAGAAGCAGCGTTACGGCAGCGTTCGGGCACCCACCTATCCGAATGGGGCGAGATCAGCGACCCCGAACTGGACCTGCTGTTGGAACTGGTCGGCATGGTCATGCGCGCACCCTCCAAAAGCTCGGTGACCGGCGACGGCCGGTGGAGGATCACCTTGCGCAAGCCGCCGTCGGTGCGGGACACCACCACGCTGCGCGCTGAGAGCGGCAAACTCGTGACGCTGAACTGGCACTTCCGAATGGAGCCCGCGTGAACCGGGACGCAGCCGAGCGGCAGCGTGCATTCACAGCCTTGCTTCGCTCGCCGGTACTCGATCGTCGCGCCCACCCCGAACTGTGGTCCTTGGTGCGGGTACATCGAGCCGCACTCGGGGAGTGGTTCTCGCACCGGCTCGGCTACAGGCTGGTTATCACCGACTCTGCAGCCCGCCTGTTTCGGCTGCCAGTCGAGGGAGCTGTGCTCGCACCCCGCCGGTTCCGGCCACCCACCCGCCGGGTCTTGGTGCTGGCCATACTCGGTGCAGCGGCGGCGGAAGACGCCGAGGACATCACTACCACGCAAGACCTGTCCGATCGGGTTCGGGCGCTGTCCACGCACGAAGACGTCACACTCGCGCCCTACGATCCCGATCGATTCGCCGAACGGACGCTGTTCGTCAAGGCGGTCCAAATCCTGGTGTCCGTGGGCGCCCTGCGTCCGACCGGCCGGGACTACGAGCAACAGCGCGAAGGATGGGCGCATCATCGTGACCCCATCGGCGGCGCCTACGAGGTGCATCGTGAGCTGTTGTTGCGCATGGTCGACCCGACGGCGTTGCGCTCCGCTCTTCCGGGTGGGCATTCCGATGTCCCACCTCACGAGTCCGCTGCCCGGTTCAGCTTGATGCGCAGACTGATCGAGTTGCCGGTGCTGTTCTACGACGATCTTACCGACGCCGAACGGACCTACCTCGCCAGCCAGCGACACCGCGTGCTGGCGTGGTGCGCGGAGATGACCGGGTGGACGATCGAGCAACGCGCCGAGGGAATGGCGCTCATCGCGGCCGATGAGGGCGAGACGGACCTGCCCTTCCCGAAGCTGCGCGCCACCGACTTCGCCACGTTGATGGTGCTCGACGAGCTGATCCGCAGGCACGGCACGGGCGTCGTCATCACCAGCGAGCACCTGGGTGCAGCGGCCGCCGAGGTCAGGGACCGCTATCCGAAGGCGATGACTAACGACCTGCGCGTTGGCACCGCTGTCGAGTCCGAGGCGCGGCACCTGCTCATCGCGCTGGACCTGCTGCGGCCGACCGATTCCCCGGAGAAGTGGCTGCTGACCACGGTGGCCGCGCGCTACCGAAATCCGCGGGTGGTCGCCGTCAACGCGAGGCTGGACGAGGAGGCACAGGCGTGACAGGGCCGGAACCGGTCGGCGAGCGGTGGTTGTCGGCCGCGCTCTCAGGTGAGTTGCCCGAACCCCGATTACGGCGGTGGCAACCGCTCCGGGTGGGCATCCTGAACCTGTGGGAGTACGACCAGGCGGAGTTCTGGTTCGCCGACGGCCGCCTGGTGCTGCGCGGCGGCAACGGCGCGGGCAAGACGAAGGTGCTCGAGCTGACCACCTTGATGCTCCTGCGTGGCGAGATCGGCCCGACCGTGCTGGACCCGTTCGGCTCCCAGCACCGCACCATGCGCTTCAACCTTCTGCCGACGGGCGACGATGACGATCCGCGTCCATCCGCGGATGCTGGCTTGGGCTACGCCTGGGTGGAGTTCGGCCGGATCGACGAGAACGGTGAGCCGCAATTCTTCGTGTGCGGCCTCGGAGTGAGCGCCAGGCGTGGCAGCGGCACATCGGCGGTCACCACGTGGCACTTGATCACCCGGATGCGACCGGGCCGTGATCTCCACTTGGCCACAGCGGGCAGACCGCTCGATCAGAGGGAGCTCAAGAAGATCTCCGGCGTAACGGTTCCCGAGAACGCGACCCGTTACCGCACGCAGGTGGCGGGGGCACTGTTCGGACTCGGCCCGGACGCCTACGACAACCTGACCGAATTGCTCAAGCAGCTGCGCAGACCCAAGCTCGGTGAACGGCTCAACCCGGCAAGCCTCGCCGACACCCTCCGCGCAGCGCTACCACCACTCGCGAGCTCGGAGATCAACCAGCTCGCCGACGGGTGGGAAAATTTGGAGAAGCTTCGGGCGGCGGTGGAGGAGACGCGGACCGCAGCCTCACAAGTGGCCGGCTTCGTCCGCTCCGGCTGGATGCCGTGGGCGCAGACCGTGGTGCGGCGGCGCGCTGACGCGCTGAGTTCGGCGACGACCGCACTGGACGACACGACGAAGGACCGCCGGCTCGCCGAGCGCGATCTCAACACGGCTAACGAGCAGGTCATCGACCTGGAGCGACGCGTCGCGGCCGCCGGGTCCTCGCGGAACGACCTCGAGATCGAACTCCGCGAACTGCTGGAGAGCCAGGCGTTCCAGGATGCGGCCGGGGCGGTGAACCGCGTCGGCGCCCTCCGCAAGCAGCTCGATGACTTGGAGAAACGGCACGCCGCGGCCCAGCACCGCTATGCGGCTGCGGAGAAGGACCTGTCCACCGCTGCCTTGACAGCACGTGGAGCCGCCAAGGACATCGAGGACGCAGGAGCCACAGCGTCACAGGCATCCTCCCTCGTCCAGGAGACCGCACAACCGGCTGGTCTGCACAGCTCAGCTAGCCGGTACCTCCCCTCGCACGACCTCGCCGCGCTGCGCGTCGATCTCTCGAAGAGGCACGAGCGCTTCACACGGTTGCGCGAACTGCGCCGGAGTTATGACAAGGCCGATCGGGAGGCAGCCAAGTCGGCCGAGACCCTGGACGATCGAACGGCCGATCTGACCGCCGCGGCAGAACAACGCGAATCGGCGTGCGACGAACTGTCGTCCGCAGTTGACACCGTACGTGGTCAGATCCGCGAATGGAACGCGGGCACCCTTCTGGCCAGAGCAGATGAGCGCACGGTGGAGGACTGGTGCGATCTGGTCGCCGAGCTCACCGCGGCGGACCCGGCCGAGGGTCAGCGCGTCTCACCCGCCGCGGAGATCGCCCGCCACGTCGGTGAAATCCGGGAGGACCTTCGAGCGCGACGTGTGGACCTTGAGCACGAGCGGTCCGCTGTCTCCGCGGAACAGAGCAAGCTCTCGTCGAAGCTGGAGGAGGTCCTCGCCAGGACGGAAAGGCCCCCGGAGCCTCCCCACTCGTGGTACCGACGAGACCGGCCGACGCTCGCCGACAAGCTGGGCGCGCCGTTCTGGCGATGCGTCCAGCCCGCTGGCGAGCCGTCCGCCACGGAAGTGGACCTGCTGGAAGCGGTCCTGGCCGCTGCTGGCTTGCTGGACGCTTGGGTCAACCCCGACGGGGGGCTGTCAACAGCCGTCGACGGAACACCCGTCGATACCTCGATCCTGGCCGGAGAAGTCCGGACCACGGGCAACCTGACCTCGGTCCTGGAACCGACCCCGGCGGGCGGGGTGGCGGCTCCCACGATCCGTGCCGTGCTGGCGGCGATCGGTTGGTACGAATCCCGGCCGGAAGACGATCGATCGGGCGTCTGGCTGGCAGCGGACGGCACGTGGCGGTGCGCCGCGTTGACCGGTCGGGCCGAGTCGATCCAACCCGCTTCCTACCTGGGCGCCACTGCCCGCGAGGCAGCCAGGCAACGCGAGATCGAGCAGTTGCACCAACGGCTGGCGGAGCTGGGCTTGTCGATCAACGAGCTCGAGGAACGGATTAAGGGAATCGACCGCGACCTGAGCCGACTTTCGGACGAAGCCGTGCGAGCACCCGGAGAACGCATCGTCACCGATGCCGTCAGCACCTTGCGGGAACGGGAACGCCGTGTCGACGAGTGCCAGCGGAAAGTGAGCAGTGCCGAGGAAGTGCACCGCGGTAACGAGGCGGTACGGGATACCACGTGGGCGGCCTTCTCCGAATATGCCGGAGAGCACGCCTTTCCCGTGCACGATCTCGCGAAGCACGACGTGGCGTTGCAAACCTACCGGCGCGCCGTGGACCACTTGGCTCACCAGGTCGAGTTGCTCGAACTGCGCACGAAAGCCGGTGAGTTGGCGGACAACGAGCACGCCGCAGCGCAGGGGCGGCTCAACGACATCGAAGCCGAGCGGGAAGATCTGCGCGAGCAACGCAATCAAGCCGGGATTCAGCTGGCCACCGCCGAGAAGGCGCTGACCAGCGACGCTCAGGCGAAACTGGATCGTCGTCACGAGCTGGACACCTCGTTGAAGGAGGCGGATCGCGGGCTGGAGGACCTGCGAGAGGAACTCACGGATGCACGGCTCACGTCAGCGAGGGCAGACGAAACGCTCGCCAAGCACGAAGGTCGGCGCCAGGGAGCCGAGCAGGATCGCGATGTGGCGTTGGCGGCGTGGTGGGAGGTCTACGATTCCGGACTCTCACAGCCTGTCGGATTGACGGAACCGGATAGGCGGACTGTTGAATCCGCCCGCGAATCGACGCGAGCCGCGCGCCGCGAACTTGCGAACGCGAAGGACGAGGACCGCCTCTGGCGGCTTTGCTACAGCAAATTCGAGACGCTGCGCCAGGGCCTGCTACCGGACCGGGACGCGCGCGTGGTGGAGCCCGAGCGCGACGGCGGGGTGCCGCGCGTGGTCCTCCTGGCCGACAGCACATCCGGTTGGCAAGCGCCTGCGGCGGCCGCGGACCAGCTCGCCGACCAGGTGCGGGAGCAGGAGGGCGCGTTCGACAACGAGCAGCAACGGGTGCTGACAACGCTGCTCGGCTCGACTTTCATCGAACATCTCAAGGATCGGCTGGATTACACCGCGCGAACCTTCACCGACATCAACGCCCAGCTGACCAGCCACCCGACCCGGCACGGCAACGCCGTCCAGCTGAGGTGGAATCCCGACCCCACCGATCCGGACGCGGGTACCGTGATCGATGCGCTCGCCCAAGGCTACCAGCAGCTTTCCCGCGCCCGGCAGGAGACGGTGCGCTCGTTCCTCGCCCGCAAGATCGACGAGGCCAGGTCGGACGCCTCCGCCACCGGATCCGGCGACTGGCGAGAACAGCTTTCGACCGCCCTCGACTACCGCGGCTGGCTGAAGATCTCGCTGGAGTACCGCCCCGGCGCGACCAGCCGGTGGGTCCCCTTCGACGCCGCCAGGCACGGGGCCAAATCCGGCGGGGAGAAGGTCGTACTGCTGTCCCAACCGCTGTTCGCCGCAGCCGTGGTCGCCTACAACGCCGCGGGAGAGCGGGCACCTCGCTGCGTCTGGCTCGACGAAGCGATGACCGGTGTAGACGAAGAGATCAAGGCCTCCTTCATGGGCCTGACAGTGGGCTTCGACCTGGACGTGATGCTGACCGCGCACGACGAGTGGTGCAAGTACCCGACGGTGCCGGCGGTCGCCGTGTACGACTTGGCCCGGCACAAGGGCTTGCCAGGGGTCGATGCGGTCCCCTACCTATGGTGCGGCGGTGAGTGGACCGTCGTCGACGCTTCGGCCGCCGATCGAACGACCGTAGACGCGGCGCTGCCCTCCGAAGGCCTGTTCGCCGAGCAGGACGCCGACCTATGACCGGAATTCCCCAAGGTATCCTGGAGTGGGCACGCTTGCCGGGGCCTGCCGCTGTGCTCGAGATCGTGCACACCCGGGCCCGGCGCGGACACCGCACCGAAGCAGGAACGCTGGCGGCGCTGGCGCTGAGCGCCGAGCAGCGCAAGCAAGTCGCACTGGTCCTGGGCACCGGATGGGAACTGTCGGGCAAACCCGTCCGGCTCCAGGATCTCGCTGCCAGACTCGCCGAACATCAGCTGACCGTGCGGGGCTTGGTCGAATCGCTCTGGGGCGAGGAGATCGAACCGGACCGGGCCCGCCGGGACCGGGAGCGGGATGCGGCGGAGGCTGAGCGGGAAGACGCCCTCCGGGCCCTGATCGTTGCGGGAGCGGCACGGTCCGACGTGGAGCAGTGGTCGGCAGGTGGCGGTCTGCCGAAGCCTGGAACCGGTGAGCTGACAACCCTGGTCGAACAGATCACGGCCGTCCTCTCTCGACTTCACCACGCGAACGGCGGAATCCGACTCGGGCAACTCGCCGCGGACCTCTCACACGATGCCCACACCCTCGACGCGGACAAACTCCTGGGACGCGCAACAGCCCGCCTTCTCGCCATCACAAGCGGGCTCCCACGGCCCCAGCGCGCCGGACGAGCGTGGCGCGCCGCGTGGGCGAGTGCAGGCGTTCTTTGCGACGGTGTCTCCTCCCGCGTGCTGGCGTTGAACCTTCCGATCAGCGGAGATTCCGCCGCAGCACGGCTGTGCACCGCAGCACCCGGGGAGCCGATCTGGCTGACCCTCCGGGCCCTCACCGGGGCTTGGACCGCTCCCGCCTGCGACATCTTCCTCTGCGAAAACCCCACCCTCGCTGAGGCAGCGGCAGACGCGCTCGGCGTGAGGTGCCCACCGCTGGTGTGCACTGACGGGGTCGCCTCCGGCGCTGCGCTCGACCTCCTCGCAGGATTCGCCGAAATGGGTTGCACGATCCATGCACGGGCGGACTTCGACACCGCCGGCTTCACGATCGCAGACCAAGTGCTGTCGGTCGCGCCCCACGCACGGTCCTGGCGGTTCGATACGCGAACCTACGCACGTGAACGAGGCTTGAGCCAGCAGTACGATCCTGCCGAGGACCTCGCGTCGGCTGTGATCGGGCTGCGGAACGTATACGGCCAAACTCCTGTCCCCGTGCACGAGGAACGTCTGCTGGACACTCTGATCGCGGACCTCGCTGCCACCGGACGAACGCCCGATGTCACCGCCATGCGCCAGCAGAGCTGCTGAGTTCCTGCTCCCCGGGAGAAGATCTCGCGCCTCGTTCACGCCGGATCTTGGTGTCGGACTTTCGGATTCCGCCTTACTGACCACGCATCGCCCGGCGCCGTCGCGGACGACGGCCATAGTCGACGGGGCCACCAGAGCAGAATTCCGGCTGCGCTCGGTGCGCTGGTTGCGTTCGGACACCGACGCGCGTGGCCGCGCCGCACGGACCTGCGACTTTGGTCGAACGTGGTGGAGTTCCCGACCGCCCGGGGACACGGCTTGAAAAACCCGCACCGCACACCTGGTTCCGGATCAACAAAGATCGTCCTGCCGAATTCTGGAAATTCGCGGAAAGAATTCGCCGCGCCCGGATCACGAATGCGGTCGGCGGTGACCGTTGACAGCGGAAACCGCTTGTGCTTGACTTGTCCGTACACTTACCAACCGATCGGTCAGTAAATAAGTCGGTCGCGGTAGGCGCCCGGATGGCGCAGCCACGACGAGCCTGAAAGCACGCGCGCCTCCGACGAATCGGCGGTCGTCGCCCCGATCGCTGCGACGGCGTGGCCCGGTGACGCGCACCCGGCCGCGGACGCCGAACCCGCTGCCCGACCGCCACCGCCCGAGCCGAGGAGAGCGATGACCCATCCCCGCAAGGTGAGCCGCCGTACCGCGCTGATGGCCGCCGCCGCTCTCGGTGCGGCCCCGCACGCTCCGGCCTTCGGGCAGACGCGCGCCGGGCAAGAGCGTTCCCCGGCGCCCGGCATCACGGTCATCCGGGACGACTGGGGCACCCCGCACGTCTACGCCGACACCCGGCGCGAGTTGTTCTTCGGGTACGGCTACAGCATCGCCGAGGACAGGTTGTTCCAGCTCGACATGGCACGGCGCTCCTTCACCGGCCGGGTCGCCGAGGTGCTGGGGCCCGACTGGATCGAGCACGACCGATCGGTGCGCTCCAGCGCGGACCAGGGGTCGATCCGCTCCCAGTACGACGCGCTCCCCCACCAGGAGCGGGACATCTTCGAGGGCTACGCGGACGGCGTCAACGCGCACATCGACGAGGTCCTGGCCGACCGGGAATCGCGCCTGCCCAAGCAGTACCACGACAGCGGCTTCGACCCCTCCGGCTGGAGCGGCATGGACGTCGTCATGATCTTCGTGGGCACGATGGCGCACCGCTACTCCGACGGCACCCAGCAGCTCGACAACCTCGCGACCTTGCGTGACCTCGTCGCCCGGCACGGCGAACGGACCGGGAAGGCGCTCTTCGAGCAGATCGTCTGGCGCGACGACCCGAAGGCCCCGACCACGATCCCCCCGTCTCAGCCCGAAGAAGCGGGTCCCGCCCACTTCCCCCTCGGCATCGATCCGCGCCAGTCGGAACTACCGGTCGTAGCGGTGGCGCCGAATCCGCGGTCCGCCACGGGGCCGAGCATGAACCCGGCGGAAGCGATGCTCGCGGGATTCGCGGCCGCGGGAACGGGCCAGCAGGGCCCCGCGCGGTTCAGCAACGCCTGGCTGATCGGCGGAGCCAAGTCCGCCTCCGGCGGGTCGATCCTCGTCAACGGCCCCCAGTTCGGGTTCTTCCAACCGGCCTACACGTATTCGATCGGCTTGCACGGCGCCGGGTTCGACCTCGTGGGCAACACCCCGTTCGGCTATCCAGCCGTCCTGTTCGGGCACAACGGCGACATCGCGTGGGGATCCACCGCCGGTCTGGGGGCGACGGTCGACCTCTACGCCGAGCGGCTCAACCCGGACGACTCGCGGGAGTACTCGTTCGACGGTGCGTACCGGCGGATGGCGGAGCGCACCGAAATCATCGCCGTGCGCGGCCAGGAGCCTGTGGAGATCACCGTGCGCTCCACGGTGCACGGTCCGGTGATCGCCAGCGATCCGGACGCGGGCGTGGCCTACAGCAAGAAGCGCTCCTGGGCCGGGTACGAACTGGATTCGCTGCTGGGCTGGATCGACTCCACCCGCGCCAGGTCCTGGCCCGCGTGGCTCGCGCAGGCCGCGCGCAACGCGACCACCATCAACTGGTACTACGCCGACCGCGGGAACATCGGCTACGTGCACACCGGCAAGTACCCGCGGCGCCATCCCGCGGCGGACCCTCGCCTGCCCGTTCCGGGGACCGGCGAGTGGGAGTGGCGTGGCCTGCACCCGTTCTCCTGGAACCCGAAGGTCTTCAACCCCGCGCAGGGCTACCTCGCGAACTGGAACAACAAGCCGGCACCGGGCTACGAAGGATCGGAACTCTGGTCGTCCGCCGACCGCGTGCGGGAGATCGACGACCTCCTGCGCGACCGCGCCGAGCTGACGCCGCAGCAAGCCTGGGACATCATCCGGGAGACATCGACCGTCGACGTCAACGCGCGCTACTTCCGGCACCACCTGCGGGATTCCGTGGCCCCGATGCCGGAGGGCTCCAGAGAAGCACGGGCGGTGCGACTGCTCGAGGAGTGGAACGGGTCCCATGTGGACTCGGACGGTGACGGGCGGCACGACCACCCGGGCGCAGCGATCATGCGCGCCTGGCTGGGCCGGATGATCGAGAGGACCCTCGCCGGCGACCTCCCGCCCGCCACCTACCAGCGCTTTTCCGATTCGGGGTACCTCGACTCCCCCGCTGACGTGGCTTCGGTCAACGTGGGGTCCGGAACCCGGTTGGTGCACAACGCGCTGCTGGGTCCGGAATCGGGCATCGCGCAGCACTTCGACTTCTTCCACGGGCGCGACCCGCTCACCGTCGTCCGAGAAGCGCTCAGCGCCGCCTTGGACGATCTCGAAGCCGCGTTCGGACCGGACATGGCGGCTTGGCTCCCGCCGGTCGTACCCACCCTGTTCGATTCCCGGAACTTCGTCGGAGTACCGCAGTCCGGTGCGGATGAGGCCATCGAGCGTGGCACCTTCCTCAACCGCGGCAGCGAGAACAACATGATCGCCCTCGAACCGGCGGGAGTCACCGCCGTCGAGGTCGCAGCACCCGGCCAGAGCGGGTTCGTCGCACCGGACGGCTCGACGACCCGGCACTACCGGGACCAGCTCCCCCTGTTCTTCGACTTCAGCCACAAGCCGGTGCGATTCACCCACCACGAAGTGCTCGGCCACCACGAATCGATCCGCAGGCTCAGGTAGCGGAGGACGGCCGCGTGGTGCCCGACCGTGTCGACGACTTCGGTGCGATCACGGCCGCTTCGTCCACCGCTGCGGCTATGGAGCAGGTGTGAACGAACTCGACACCAGTGTTCGGTCCGTCGAGCGGCGCCCGGTGGCCGGGCGGCGCGGCTCTGCCGTGCGGGCGGCAGCCGCGCCGCCCCGGGTCAGACCCGTGCGGGGTCGGTCTCGTCGGTGCAGCATTCCGGCGCCTCAGCTTCGACGGGTGCGGAGCTGAACGTGGCGGAGTCGGCCTTGACGACGTAGACCTCCCAGGGCTCGCGCCCGGGGCCGTGCACCCAGACCTTGTCCTGCTTGGCGTAGCAGCAGGTCGAGTCCTGCTCGACATCGGTGAACAGCCCGAGCGAGCTCAGGCGTTCGGTGGCGTCGTTGACGTGTTCGGTGCTCTCGACCTCGATGCCGAGGTGATCCATGACCGTGTCCTGACCGGACTCGCCTTCGAGCAGGACCAACTTCAGCGGGGGCTCTGCGATGGCGAAGTTGGCGTAGCCGGGCCTGAGCTTGGCCGGTCCCGCCCCCAACAGCTTCGAGTAGAACGCGATGGAGCCTTCCAGGTCGCCGACCCGGAGGGCCAGTTGCATCCGAGACATCGGAACTCCTTGTTTCGATGAGAATCTAACCAGGCTGCGTGGCCAGCTTGTCCCTTGTCTCGATGGATGTCAAGATAGATGCATGTCGAATCAAGGGCGGGATGATGGGCTCTGCTGCTCCCCCGTGATGCGGGAACCGCTGACCGCCGAACGGGCGAGCGAGTTGGCGCGGGTGTTCAAGGCGATCGGCGAGCCGGTACGGCTGCGGCTGCTGTCGCTGATCGCCTCGCACGCGGGCGGTGAGGCGTGCGTGTGCGACCTGACCGGCGCGTTCGAGCTGTCCGGCCCGACGATCTCGCACCACCTCAAGGTGCTGCGGGAAGCCGGCGTGATCGAGGGGGAGCGACGCGGGACCTGGATCTACTACCGCGTGCGCCCCGAGACCCTGCGGTTGGTGTCGGAGACCCTCGCCCCCGCCGGCGGGGAAGCCGTCCCCGCATGACCGGAACGACCCACGAGCCGGCGGTGGTCGCGAGGCTGTCCACGCTCGACCGGTTCCTGCCGGTGTGGATCGGCGTGGCGATGCTGGTCGGACTGCTGGCCGGGCGCTGGATCCCGGGCTCGGCACGGCCCTGGGCGTGGTCCAGATCCGGGGCCTCCCTGCCGATCGCCCTCGGGCTGCTGGTGATGATGCACCCGGTGCTGACCAAGGTCCGCTACGGGCGACCGGCGCCTGCTGCTGTCCTCCCTGCTCTTGAACTGGGCGTTCGGCCCGCGCTCCTCGGCTCGTGGTCGAGGTCGGGGGCGTCGGGGCCGCGCCGCGGGGTGCTCGCCTCCGCTGGCCGCAACTCTCTCCTTACGAGAGACGAGGGCGTGGCGCACCGTCGCATGGTCCCGGTCAGATGAGCGCGGGATCACGCCGCGGTGGGGCGAAAGCTCGATCGCGCCGGTCGATCAGGATGCTCAGCGTTGAGGCCGCTTCGCACTCGCGGACTGCTTCCGCGTGCGCTTCGGGGCGAGGTGGCTGCGGAGGGTGGCGGCGAATTCCTCGGCGATGCGCAGCCTCGCGCGCAGGTCTTCGCAGGCGTTCTCGGCGGTGGCGCTGAACTCCGCCAGGCGCGCCTCGGGGTCCTCGATCGCGGGGCTGTCGGGCGTGGGGTCGAGGATGGCCAGCAGGTCCCGCATCTCCTCGAGCTGGAAGCCCAGCGGTTTCATGCGCTTGATCAGCTGCAGCCGGTCGATGTCGGGTTCGGTGTAGAGGCGGAAGCCGCCCTGGCTGCGGGCGCTGGGCACGACGAGCCCGACCTCGTCGTAGTAGCGGATCGTGCGCAGGGACAGCCCCGTGCGTTCGGCCACCTCACCGATCTGCATCCGCTCGCCCACGCCGATCCTCTTCCGTCTCGCTGCCGCACAAGACGCGGCCATCTCATGCGTCCAGGGGTACGACACTACCTTCGCGCGCAGTGCGGGGTGGCCCTGCTTCCAGGCGCGCACCGGCCGGTCGGCGGTGTCGCCCCCGTGAGCGGCAACTGATCACCTTCACCCGCGCCTTCCTCGTCGAAGCGCCCCTCCTCGTCCTCGATGAGGCGACCAGTTCGGTGGACGCACCAGCTTCGTCATCGCGCACCGGCTGTCCACCATCCGCGACGCCGACATCATCCTCGTGATGGCGGACGGTCGCATCGTCGACCAAGGCACGTCTGCTCGCAGCCGGAGGCTCCCGCGCACGCCTGTGGGCCGCCCAGTCCGCACCAGCGGCAGCATGACGCGCGCGCGAAGTGCGCGGCGAGCGCGACACCGTTCCGGCGGGTCCGCTTGTCCGGGGCGAGGGAGTCGTGGCGTTCAACCCGGAAGCAGACGGCGTCGCCGGTGCGCGGCAGCCGCGGGTTCCGCGTGCTCCTGCGGTATGCGCGGCCAGATCGATGCCCGTGCTGTGGCGGTGAAGCGCGAGACGCGGGCCGGCTGACGGTCGGCCCGTGCGGGTGGGCCGGCCGCGGGGGTACGGAGGACACCGCCCGCGGCCGGACCGCTTTCCTGGTACGTCTCCGCGGAGGACCGGTTCTCGTGCGGCGGGGACGTGCCCAGGCCCGTTCCAGTCGTGGTGGGCGCCGCCCGGGGGAGGTGGCGAGCGCCGCACGGTGGTGCCGACCGGAGCAGGACTCATTCCGGCGGGAGCGCCGGAAGGCGTGCGGTGCTTCAGATGTCGACGGGTACGTCGGGCAGGAATTCCCAGAGATCGCGGACATCGCTGAACTGGCGGTGCGGTAGCCGGCGCAGCAGTGCGATGAGCTCGGAGCGGGCGTGGGCGTCCTCGGCGGCCGCGATGATCTGGTGCGTCGTGGTGGGTGGTGGGGCGAAGGCGTTGTCGATCGCGTCGAGGATCTCCATCCGCGACACCGGGCGCTGCGCGCGTTCGTCGACCTGCACGAGCATTACCCTACATTAACGTCAGTGTAGTGTTGTAGGGGTGTCGCTGGCTTCCGGATGAGCACGGGGAAAGCGCGGGCGGCCCGCCGTGCCCGGCAGAGCGGCCGGAAGCGAACGGGTGCTGCCGGTGCGGCCTCGGTGACGCGGGAGCCGAGTCGTCGGCGAAAGGACCCGGCCTGTGGCCAGGCGGATGCAGATCGGTGAGGTGGCCGAACGCACGGGGCTGTCCCTGCGCACGATCCGCTACTACGACGAGGTCGGGCTCGTCGTGCCCAGCGCCCGCAGCCAGGGCGGCTTCCGCCTCTACACCGAACCCGACATCGACCGGCTCGGCACCGTGCAGCGGATGAAGCCGCTGAACCTGCCGCTGGAGGAGATGCGGGAACTGCTCGACCTCCTCGACGCCGCGGCCGGCCACCGCGTCGGCGGAGGCTGCTTGGGCGCGGCCGGGAGACGCCGGCTGCAGGAATTCGCCGACCGGGTCGAGGATCGGTGCCGACGGCTGCGGGGCGAGGTGGCAGCGGCCGAGGACGGTGTGGCGGCACTGCGATCGCGCCTGCCCGCCTGATCGCGCACCGCCCCGGTGACGCCACTCGGTCGGCCTCACCGCTCGCGCCGCCTCGGTGGTGATGCGGCGTGGAGCCGGTACAGGGGCCGTGCCGCGAGCTGGAGCAGCACGACACCGGGGCGGAACAGCTGGGGACGTCCGTCGACCTCGCCGGCGGTGATCCTCCGCAGCCCGAGGACCACCGGGTTGTGCGTCCGGTAGTGGCCCTGGGCCGGGGATCGCGGGTCGTGCGTCAGCGCCAGTCCGGCCCCGGTCGGCTCGACCACCACTCCGGTGCTCCGGTGCTGCGCCGTACCGGGATGGCGCGACCAGCTCAGCGGGCCTTCGAGGCGCAACTGGCGGGTCACGATGTCGGGGGCCAGGCCGGGGAACCGCACGCACACCACCGGCCTGGGCCGCATCACCAGGTCCAGCGGCGCCGCTTGGTCGCAGGCGAGGTCGGCCACGACGACCGGCGCCGACCACAGGGCTCCGCAGCGCTCGGCCGCGGTGGTCAGGTTCCCGCTGGCCGCGATCACCACGCTCGGCTGCACGTGCCGGGTGAGCGTGCCCAGCGCGGGTTCGGGCGCGAGCGTCTCGACGGTGACGTGCTCGGTCTCGAGCATCGTGATCAGTTCGTCCCGGGCGGCGAGGCTCGCGCGGTCGTAGGCGTGCAGGAGGACGGCGGAGCTGCCTTCGCCGAGGCGCAGGGGCGCGGGCGCGTGCTGGGCGGTGCCCGGCAACAGGGTCCCGACCGCCCGCACCAGCGCGTCCTGCTCGGGGCGGAGCCCGAGGGTGGGGGCCGACAGCGGTTTCGGGGTATCGGCCTGCATGGCGACCCTTTCCGGTGCGGGACGAGGCGGCATGCCGACGCACCGGTCACCGCGTGCGCGGGATGCGGGGTGCGAGCCGGTCGGCGAGGGCGCGGATGCGGTCGGCGTTCTCCAGGCGTTCCAGCCAGGTGACGGGCAGGCCGTGGATACCGGTGCGGGCCCCGGCGAGAGCCCCGGCCATCGAGGCGATGGTGTCGGTGTCACCGCCTGCCCTGATCGCGTACCGGATGGCTTCGGCGGGATGGTCGGGATATCGGAGGAAGGAGTGGAGGGCCATGGGCACCGAGCGGATCGCCGTGGCGTCGTTGCCCAGGAGCGAGGCCGCGTAGCTCGGCGAGGCGGTCGGCGGCATCGCGCGGATCTGGTCGATCCGGCCGTGCCAGCTCGTGCTCGGCAGTGCCCGGCTGAGTTCGTCGAGGTAGTGGTCGCGGTCGAGGGGCCGCACGGGATCGCTGTGCAGCGCGAGGAACACCGCGCACGCTTGCAGCTCGGCGCCCTCCCGTCCGTGCTGGTGGGCGTGGGTGACCTTCGCGGTCCGGTCGGCGAGCTGGGCCGCGTGGGTGAGGCTGGTCGCGATCAGCGCCAGAGCGGCCACGCGCATCGCGGCGCCGTTGCCGTAGGAGCCGTGTCCCCCGAAGCAGGCCCGGGTGGCTTCCGGCCACGGGACTCCTGCGGCGACCAGTTCGAGGACCTGGCGGCTGCCCGCTCCATAGCCGCGCCAGGGTTCCGCCTGCCACGCGCGGGCGAGATCGGTGGCCAGCGCGTCCTCGTCCACCGGGGCCCGGTCCCGCCGCTGGACCAGGTGGCGGGCGAGCACGATGGTCTGGGCGGTGTCGTCGGTGTAGCGCAGCGGTTCCGCGGCCCGGTCGTGGGCTACCAGGCTCGGTCCGCCCACGACGTCCTCGCCTTCGAATCGTGCGCCGAGCGCGTCGCCGAGCGCCGCGCCGAGCAGGGTTCCGCGCGCTTGGGCGGTGGTGTTGGCGGAGGGCCGCGGCACGGTCACGACAGGCCCTCGGATGCCGGGGCGGCGAGGCGGAGCGGTGGCCGGGCCGGTGTGCCGACGCGGGTGCGCCCGCGTTCGGACCGGGGCGGCGCCTCCTCGGTGCAGCCGGGGGCGGGCGGCTGGAGCGCCACCGGGCCGCGGCTCGTGCGTGGGTGGTCGGCACTCGCCAACAAGCGTCCGTCAACTCCTCTCGAACGGCCGCACCTGCGGCGCGGTCGGAAACCCTCCGGCCACCGACCGGAGGGACCTGCGGGCGATCGGATCGGCTCGTGGCATCGAGCTCCGCATCCGGCGCTGGGTGATCCGCTCCGGCCACGTCTCCGCCAGCCGGGAACAAACCTACACTAACGTAAGCGTTGAGTCTGGTGGACTCCGCGGGCCGCCGACGCGACCGGGGTTCGCCAGGCGCCCGCTCCGACCGGCGCACCTTTCTGTAACGTGAGGGTAGAGTCTGCATGTGGGAGGGAAGCGGCGTGACGGAACAGGTCTCCCCCGCGGCCCGGCCGGGCGTTCCTGGTACGACCAACGCCGGGGCGCGGACCCGGGAGCACGGCGGACCGGCCCTGCGGGAAGCCCGGCGGCGTCGCACGTTCGCGGTGATCAGCCATCCCGACGCGGGCAAATCGACGCTGACCGAAGCGTTGGCGCTGCACGCGAAGGTCATCGCCGAGGCGGGAGCGGTGCACGGCAAGGCCGGACGCCGCGGTGTGGTGTCGGACTGGCTGGAGATGGAGCGCGCACGAGGGATTTCGATCACCTCGGCGGCCCTGCAGTTCGCCTACGACGACTGCGTGATCAACCTGCTCGACACACCGGGGCACGCGGACTTCTCGGAGGACACCTACCGGGTCCTGTCCGCCGTCGACTCCGCGGTCATGCTGCTCGATGCGGCCAAGGGCCTGGAGCAGCAGACCTTGAAGCTCTTCGACGTCTGCCGCCACCGCGGCATCCCCGTGCTCACCTTCATCAACAAGTGGGACCGGCCCGGGCGCGACGCGCTGGAGCTGTGCGACGAGATCGAGCAGCGCATCGGCCTGCGCCCCATGCCGTTGACCTGGCCGGTGGGCGAGTCCGGCCGGTTCCGGGGCGTGCTCGACCGGAGCACCGGTGAGTTCGTCGGTTACGAACGCACGGCCGGTGGTGCCACCGTCGCAGCCGAATACCGGTTGGCGGCGCAGCAGGCGCACGACGAGTTCGGGCCGGACTGGCGTCGTGCGGTCGAGGAGTCCGAGCTGCTCTCGGCCGCCGGGGGCGACTTCGAGCACGCGCCCTTCTTCGACGCGACCGCCACGCCGGTGCTGTTCGGGTCAGCGGTCCGCAACTTCGGCATCGGGCACCTGCTCCAGCAGCTCGTGGCGCTGGCCCCGCGTCCCGCGCCCCGACCGGACGTGCGGGGCGAGCAGCGGGCGCTGGACGCGCCGTTCTCGGCGTTCGTGTTCAAGGTGCAGACCGGGATGGACCCGGCGCACCGCGATCGCGTCGCCTTCGCGCGGGTGTGCTCCGGGACCTTCGAACGCGGCATGGTGGCCACGCACGCCGCGACGGGCAAGCCGTTCGCGACCAAGTACGCCCAGCAGGTCTTCGGCCAGCAGCGCGACACCCTCGAACGCGCCTATCCCGGCGACGTGGTCGGCTTGGTCAACGCCAGTGCCCTCGGTGTCGGCGACACCCTGTACTCGGGCAAGCCCGCGGTGGAATTCCCCGGCATCCCGAGCTTCGCCCCCGAGCACTTCGCCGTGGTGCGCACCACCGATCCAGGACGGTCCAAGCAGTTCCGCCGGGGGATCGAGCAGCTGTCCCAGGAAGGCGTCGTGCAGGTGCTGCGGTCCGACAAGCGCGGGGAAGCCGCCCCCGTGCTCGCCGCGGTGGGGCCCATGCAGTTCGACGTGGCCGTGCACCGGATGGAGAACGAGTTCCGGGCGCCGGTACGGCTGGAACAACTGCCCTACCGGGTGGCCCGCATCCTCGCCGACGCCGGCCAGCGGGTCGTGGTCGACACGCGCACCAGCGAGGTCCTCCACCGGCCTGACGGCACTCCCCTGGCGCTGTTCGCCGATGACATGGCGCTGCGATCGCTGCTGCGGAGGTATCCGGAACTCGAACTCCGCCCCGTGGTCGGCTCCGGGAACGCAACACCACCCCGGTGATCCGCGGCGAACGCGCCCGCCTTCCCGCTGTCCCGCCCAGGAGAAAAAAGCCGTTGCACTTCGACTCCGGCACCGGGCAGGCTCGCGGGGTGCGAGCGAATGTGCTGCCCCGGGTGGATCGGTCCGATGCCGGCGTGGTCGTGGTCGGTTCCGTCTACGCCGGGACGCCGGCACGGCAGCGCACCCTGGCCGAGGCCACCCTGGCCGACGTGGAACGCGGTCCGCTTCCGGACGGCCTGCTGGCGGTGAGCTGCTTCCGCAGCGGCGACGGCGAGACCGTCCTGGCGTACGCGCAGTGGACCGACGAGGCGGCCCACCGCGCGTACGCGGCGACGAGCGGTCCGGAAGCGGGTGGCGTCGACCTGCGGTCGGCCGTGCGGTACCGGCTGGACCGCAGTACGGCCAGCGGTGGCGGATCGCCGGGGTGCCTGATCACGGCGACGTTCGACGTCGACGGCCCGGGGCGGCAGCGGCACATCACCGACGCGCTCCTGGAGTGCTCGGCGCGGTTGGGGGGCTTGCCGGGCGCGGTGTCGGCGCACTTCCACCACAGCCTCGACGGCAGCCGGGTGCTCAACTACGCCGAGTGGACCGACCTCGCCGCGCACGACGCCGCCGTGGCCGCCGCCGACCTCGACGAGCTCTACCGGATCAGCACCGAAACACCCGGCGTCCGCCCCACCCGCGGTCGCCACTACCTGCTCCACGCCGCCCTCGCACGGTGAGCGCAGGCCGCGCCGCCCGGGCAGGACACGAGCGCACGCCCGCGGGCGCGGGACGACCGTCCCACCCTCCTCTCACGTGAAGGTACCTTCGGTGGGCACCCGGGGACACCGTCGTCCTCGGTGATCCCGCGCGGGAACGAGGGAGGCCCGCGGTGAGCGCCGTCCCGTGCCACCCCCGGGGCCGCCGCGGCCACTCGACGGCGCCCGGCGCGATCAGCGCGGCACGGGACCCGCCGACCTGTCGCAGTCGGCGACGACCGTCCGCGCGGCCCGGGAACATCGAGCGACCAGGGAGGAATCCCGCGTGCACCACACGCCCGCGCAGTCGACGACCAGGACCGCGGCCCCACCGGATGCGGACCCGCGCGGCTACACGGCGAGGGTCGTCCTCGCCGCGTCGGTGGCCCTGGCGCTGACCGCACCCGGCCAGACGGCAGCCCTCTCGGTGTTCATCGACCCGCTGATCGAGTCGTTGGCGTTGTCCCGGACCGAGGTCTCCGCCGCCTACTTCGTCGGTTCGCTGTCGGGGGCGTTCGTCCTGCCCGTGCTGGGACGCGCGATCGATCGTTTCGGCCCCCGGCTCATCATGGCTGCCATCGGCGCCGCCTTCGCGGTGTTCCTGCTGGCCTCCAGCGCCGTCACCGGGCTGTTCGGGCTCACCGCGGCGTTCATCGGTCTCCGGGTCGCCGGGCAGGGCGCGCTCAACCTGGTGGCGACCACGACCGTCGCGGTCTACGGCCACCGCCGGCGCGGCTTCGCCACCGGCCTCACCGCCGCCGTGGGTACGGCGGGGATCTCCATGGCGCCCTTGCTGCTGGAAGGCCTGGTCGCGGACTTCGGCTGGCAGCGGGTCTGGATCTGGGAAGGCATCGCCGTGGCCGCCTTCGTCCTGCCGGCCGCCCTGCTGCTCCTGCCACGCGCGCCCAGAACCGCCGTGGCACCTGCGGTGGCGGACGAGGGCACCTCCGCAACCTCCGGTGGACCCGCCGTGAGCTGGACCCTGGCGGAGGCGATCCGGACCGGCATGTTCTGGATGGTCACCGCAGGGGTCGGCACGTGCAGCCTGATCACCACGGGGCTGACCTTCCACTTGGTGGCCGTGCTCGGCGAACGCGGGCTCAGCGCCACCGAAGCCGCGGTCACCTTCCTCCCGCAGACCCTCGCGGGACTGGCCGCCAGCGTCGTCCTCGGCTGGCTCGCCGACCACTTCAGCGACCGGGCCCTGATCATCGCCATGATGGCCATGCTGGCCGGAGCGACCGCCGGAGCCGGCTGGGTCCAACCCGGGTGGAGCGCGCTGGCCTACGGGGTCGCCCTCGGGGTGTGCGCCAACGGGGTCCGCACGCTCGAAGCGGTGGCCTTCCCCCGCTGCTTCGGCGTCGGCCACCTGGGCTCCCTGCGCGGAGTGGTGCATTCCGGCACCGTCGCGGCTTCCGCGCTCGGACCGCTCCTGCTCGCCCTCGGGCGTTCGTGGTCGGACTCCTACCGCCCCGTCCTGCTCCTGCTGTGCCTGCTGCCCGCGGCCGTGATCCTCATGGCGGCGGTCGTGCGGCGGCCACCGCCAGTGCCCCCGCGCCGCCAGACCGCAACCGAGTAGCGCCCGCCACCCCGGCGGGGCAGCGCCGTGCAGGGCCGGTGCCGACGCACGCACCATTACCCTATCCTGACGTAAAGGTAGAGTTGTCGTCGGAAGTCTGACTGGAGATGGCGTTGACCGACGTGCGGACGCAGGACGAGGAACAGGAGCGCCGGCACCTGGCGGACACGGTGCGTCGGCTGGCGACGGAGCTGGAGCGCCTCACCGGTTCCATCGACAGCTCCGCCAGGACCATCGAAGAGCAGAAGGAGCACATGTGGATCAACTGGCGCGACATGGACTTCGCCGAGAAGGCCGGCTACCGCCAGGAGGTGGACATGTCGGTCCGGTCGGTCGAGCACGCCGACCGGAGCCGCAAGCGCATCGAGCGGCTCCTGGGGTCCCCGTACTTCGGCCGCGTCGACTTCCGCGCGGACGATGAGGCGGGCCCCGGCACCTTCTACATCGGAGTGCACAACTTCTCGGACCCCGAGACCCAGGACGTCCTGATCCACGATTGGCGGGCGCCGGTGTCGAGCCTGTTCTACGACTTCGAGTCCGGGGCCGCCTTCTTCGACACCCCCGTGGGGACCACCCGAGGCGAGATCACGGGCAAGCGCCAGTACAAGATCGAGGACGGGCGCTTGGAGTACGTGATCGAGAGCGCGCTGAACATCGGCGACGACGTCCTGCGGCGGGAACTGAGCCGGTCCGCCGACGACAGGATGAAGAACATCGTGGCGACCATCCAGCGGGAGCAGAACGCGGTCATCCGCAACGAGACGGCCGAGGTGCTGATCCTGCAGGGCGTGGCGGGTTCGGGGAAGACGTCGATCGCGCTGCACCGAGTGGCCTTCCTGCTCTACCGCTTCAAGGACACGCTCTCGTCCGACAACGTCATGATCCTCTCCCCGAACAAGGTCTTCGGCGACTACATCGCCAACGTGCTCCCCGAACTCGGCGAGGAGCAGATCGCCGAGATCGACTTCGACCGCATCGCGAGCACGTTCCTCGCGAAGCTCGTGGACCACGAGACGTTCAGCGAACAGGTCGCTGGTCTCATCGACCACGCCGACGACGCGGTGGCCGAGCGGGTGCGCTACAAGGCGACACCCGGGTTCGTCTCCGAGCTCGACGCCTGGATCACCTCGCGCGCCGACGAGGACTTCGCACCCGCCGAGATCAAGCAGAAGTACCACCGCCTGTCGGCGGAATGGATCGCCGACGCCTTCGACGAGGCGCGGGAGCTCCCGGTGTTCACCCGGCTCGATCACGTGGCCCACCGCGCCGTCCGCTCGCTCAAGCACCGGGTCCTGGACAAGGGCGGCAAGTGGGGATCGGCCGACACCGCCGGCGTCCGCAGGCAGGTCCGCGCCCTGTTCCCGCACAAGGACGCGTTCGCCCTGTACAAGGCGTTCTACCGGGACCCGGCCCGGCGTCATCTGTTCAAGCCACGAGGGCGGAAGTGGATCGAGCACGCCGACGTGTTCCCGCTGATCTACACCATGATCAGGACGAGCAGGCAGGACGGCTACCGCCACATCCGCCACCTCGTGGTCGACGAGATGCAGGACTACACCCCGATCCAGTACGCCGTGCTGCGCGAACTCTTCTCCTGCGGCATGACGATCCTCGGCGATTCCAACCAGTCGGTGAACCCCTTCAGCTCCTCGTCCCTGCCGACCATCCACGACATCTTCCCGGAAGCCGATTGCCTGGAACTGCGCAAGAGCTACCGCTCCACGGTCGAGATCACCGATTTCGCCCAGCACATCTCCCGCAACGACAAGCTCGTCCCGGTCGAGCGCCACGGGCCACCACCCCGGGTCGTCGCCTGCGCCGACCAACCGGACCAGGAAGCGCGGATCCTGGCACTGATCGAGCAGCACCACGACAGCAGCCACCGCTCCCTGGGCATCGTCTGCAAGACCGTCGCCCAGGCCAAGGCGCTGCACCGCGCGTTGGCCGAGGCCGGGGTCGAGCTCACCTGCCTCGACTACGACAGCACCGCCTTCGCCGAGGGCATCGTCATCACCTCGGCGCACATCGCCAAGGGCCTCGAGTTCGACGCCGTGATCATCCCCCACGCGGATGCCGAGAACTACACCAACGACATCGACCGGTGCATGCTCTACATCGCGTGCACCAGGGCCATGCACGAGCTCCACCTCACCCACGCAGGGCCCGTCACGCGCTTCCTGGAGGGCGCCGGGGAACGAGACGGCCGCTCTCAGCTAGCACTGAGGTGATCCGTCCGAGTACCGGACCGTCGGAGGTCAGCGTGGCTTTTCCGCTATGATCAGCGCGTAGCCGAGGGTGCCGTTGGCGGCGGCTTCACCAGCGAGTCGGGTGTAGTCCAGTACGGCGTCTACGTTGATCCGGGCGGCGGCGAGCTGGTCGGCGGCGGTCATGCGGAGGAGTTTCAGCCGCGCTTCGATCATGTCGATCATCGACCGCAGTGCCTCGTCGTGGCGTTGGGCGCGGAGGGTGCGCAGTCCGGCGGCGGCGAGGATGGCGATGTAGTCGTCGATGGGGCGGGCGTCGGCGATGCACGCGACCCAACCGGCAAGGCCGGTGAGTTCAGCGGGGAGACTCTCGGGGTGCATGGTGATGTCGGTGATGCCGACTCGACCGCCAGGTCGCAACACGCGCGCGAATTCGACCGCCGCAGTGCGTTTGTCGGGAAACGTGCAGAACGCGCATTCGCAGACCACGACGTCGAACTCGGCGTCGGGGAGGGGAATTCTCTCCGCGTCACCCGCGTGGAAACGCACCGCGGGCGTGAGCCCGGCGTTCTCGATGGTCGCCCGCGCCTTGTCGACCGTGGTCTGGTTGAACTCGATTCCGTCGACGTGCACGCCACGTTGGGTCGCCAGGAACCGAGCTGTGGCGCCGGGACCCGCGGCGACGTCGACGACGCGTTGCCCGGGCCGAAGGTCGAGGGCGTCGGCCAAGCGCTCGGTGAGGGCTTGCCCTCCTGGGTGGTAGGACTCGCCGAGCAGGAGCGCCACCGCGTCGTTGGCATACGCGGCCGCGCAGCAGTTCTTGATCTGCGCGGCGTCGGCCGGGCTGTGTGGGGTGCTCACGATTCCACCGCCTTCTGCCCCACGTTCGTGCGGTCCTGCCCCACGACGCGGTTGCCGGTGTGCGTCGCGATCTTCGAACCGCAGGGCGAGTCGGTGACGATGGGCTGCAGTTCGGTCGCGTTCGGGACGACGTCGGCAACGCCGACGCCGGACATCTGGGCGCGGACTTGCTCGCGGTAGCCGACGGAGTTGTAAGCGCAGAACGGGATGATCCGGCCGTCGGGGGTGATTTCCTCCACGCAGCACTTCATGAGCTGCTTGACGTTGAGCGTGTAGGGGTCCTGGAAGTCCTGCACGACGATCATGAATGCCTTGTCGCCGATATCTTTGGCGGCTTCCGGCAAGTCGATTCCGCATGCTTCGCATTCAAGCTCGGCCGCGGTGGTCGCCAGCTTGGTGGCGGTGGTTTCGGTTCCCATGAAGGCCGACGCGCTCCAGAGCTTCTCCAGCGCTTCGCGGACCCCGGGGTCGGGCGTGACGCGGTTGGTCACATAATCCAGGTGGTCATCGAGGTTGATCAACCGCGGGATGGGCACGACATCGGTGCGCTCGCCGGTCTTGTCGACCAGCAGGTAGGTGATCGAGCGGCAGGTGGGAAAGCAGCAGGGCACCGGGAAGAAGTCGCTGGTGCGGAACCACTCCGAGCACTGCCCTGCCAGCAGTTCGATCACATCGGAGTTGGTCAGCCGGTTCAACGGGTCGAACTCGACGTGCCGTCCGGAGTGCGTGACCGGCTGGAACGCCACCGAGCGCACGGCGGGGTGGTCGATGCCGAAGCGGACGATGTCGCCGACCTCGTGCTCGTTGAGGCCGCGTTCGAGCGCGGCGACCAGCGTGACGGTCAGTCCGGCTTCGGCGCAGTTGTCCAGTGCCTTCCGCTTGCGGTCCCGGAGGTCCTTGCCGCGGATCTCCAGGTGGGTGCGCTGGTCGAAGCCGTCAAACTGCAGGTAGATGTTGACCCGCTTGCCGGGGCGGTTGCGTTCCCCGAGTGCCCGCACGAAGCGCTTGTCGGTGGCCAGGCGGATGCCGTTGGTGTTGAGGTTGACGGCCTTGATCGGCCGTTTCTGGGCGAGGTCGATGAAGTCGAGGATGTGCTTGTGGATGGTGGGCTCGCCGCCGGAGAACATCACGACCTCGGGTTCGCCCTCGGCTTCGACGAACACGTCGAGCATCCGCTCGCACTGCTGCGGGGAGATCGAGTAGCCGTCGGGCTGGTGGCCGGAGTCGGCGAAGCAGATCGGGCAGTCCAGGTTGCAGTTCGTGTTGACCTCGATGATGCCCAGGCAGGCGTGCTGCTTGTGCTCCGGGCACAGCCCGCAGTCCGACGGGCAGCCATCTTTGACGTCGGTCTGGAATGCCAGGGGAACCGTGCCCGGCTTGTTGAACCGTGCCGAGTCGAGGTACGCCTGCGCGTCGCCGTAGACCAGGGCCTCGAACCATCCGTGTTCGGCGCAGCGTTTGCGCAGGTACACCTTGTTGTCGCGGATGTTGACCTGGCCGTCGACGACGACCTTGCACACCGGGCAGATGCTCTTGGTGTACTCGACGAACACCTCGTCGCGATCCTGCTTCTGCTGCGCCACGCTGGAGCCCCGCTTCCGTCTCGGTGATCGACCTGCTCGCACAGCTCAGCAGCAAGCGGTCCTGATCGCAGCAGCACTGTTCACCACCGGACGCTTCGGCCGGGACCGCTCAGGTGCGGATCGTCCTCGCGACCCGTCCGGCATGGCCTCCGACGAACTGGGCCGCGGTCTGCTGGATGGCCAGTGACCAGGTCGGGTAGGCATGCACCGCCTGAGCGAGGCGTCCGGTGAACATACCGGTGCGCATGGCCAGCGCGGGTTCGTGGATCATCTCACCCGCTCGTTCGGCCACGATCGTGGCTCCCAGCACACGGCCACCTCCGACGTTGCCGAGCAGGCGGCGCGGGCCCGCGAGGAGTTTGACGAACCCGCGCGGATCGGCCGCGGTGATCGCCCGGTCCACCTCGGTCATCGGCAGATAGGCCGCCCTGGCCGAGATACCGGCGAGGTCGTGCTCGGCGGTGCCCACGACGGCGACTTCGGGTTCGGTGAACACCACCAGCGGGATCGAGCTCGGTTCGAAAGCAGGGCGGCGAGTGCGTCGCAGCCCAGCGGTGACGGCGATGCGCCCCATCGCGTAAGCACCGTGGGTGTGCGGGAACAACCCGGTGACGTCCCCAGCGGCCGAGATCCCCCGTGCGCTGGTGGCCATGTGCCGGTCGACCAGGACGAAATCCCGCTCGTCGGTACGGACGCCCACCGAGTTCAACGCGAGGTCGTGGGTGTCGGGGCGGCGCCCCGTGGCCACCAGAAGCCGGTCAGCGCGGACGGTCTCGCCGTCGTCGAGATCCAGCCGGACCTGCCGACCGTCCCGACCAGCCGCACGGGCTGTCGTGCCCGTGCGCAGCCGAACCCCGTCCTCGGTCAAAGCGTCGGACAGCGCTGCGGACGCCTCGGGGTCGAGGCCGGGCAGCACTCCCGGCTCCGTCTCGACGACCGTCACCTCGACGCCGAGCCGCGCGAACGCCTGGGCGAGCTCGCATCCCACGGCGCCCGCGCCCAGCACGGCCAGCGAGCCAGGCGCCTCGGCCTGGTCGAACACGGATTCGGTCGTCAGCAGGGGCACGCGGTCCAACCCGGGGATCGGCGGGACGGCCGGGCGGGCCCCGGTGGCGATGACGATCCGCCGCGCCGTCATCCGGCGACCATCGACGGACACCGTGCGGGCCGAGCTGAACCGCGCACGGCCCCGGACCACCTCGATGCCTTGCTGGCGCAGGATGTCGTCGTTCTCGGTGGCCGCGACGCGAGACACAGTGCGGCGAACGCGGGCCAGCGCGTCGCCGAACGACATTCCGGACGCCGCGGCGTGCAGCAAGGTCTTCGACGGCACGCAGCCGTTGAAGGTGCAATCGCCACCAGGTTCGCCGTCGGACACGAGCACGACCCGCAGTCCCGCCCGTCGGGCGGTGCTCGCCGCGGCCAGACCGGCCGCGCCGCCACCGAGCACGATCACGTCGCTGTCGGGCACCCTCCCAGTCAACCACGCAAGGTCAGCTTCCGCGCACCGGATTGTCGCCCTGGACCACTCCGCTCATCTCCGCGTTCGCGGAAACGACCGAGGTCGCGCCGCCGAGGACGGCACGGTCGCAGTCCCGTAGCCCACCGACCATGGCGGCCAGCGTGCTGTGGCAGGAGGACCTCACCCTCGACGGCTTCGTCCCGTGAGATCGTCCGGATTCAGCGCCGAGGACTCTCCGCACCCGACGCCACCCACGCGGCCTGCGAGATGGCCATCTCGGTGGCGCCACCAGGACCCCCCGCCGGGCGGCACCGGGCGGTCCGGCGCCGCCCGGGATTTCACCGGAACCGGCCTCGGGCGGGGCGTTCCGCGCGTACGCTCTGCCGCGAGGTCATGGTGGAGCTGGCAGGACGGGGCGGGTCGCTGCGCCTGCTCGCCGATGCCGCGGCGGCAGCGCGGGAGGGGCGGGGCGGGCTCGTCATGGTGCGCGCGGACCCCGGCCTCGGCGTCACCGCCGTGCTGGACGCCCACCTGGCGGCGATGCGCGACGCGGGCCTGCGCACGCACCGGATCCCCGTGCTCCCGCCGAGCGGGCGCACCGCGCTGTCGGTCGGCCGCCCGCCGGACTGGTCCGGGCCCGCCGTGGTGGTCATCGACGACCTGCACCGGGTGGACGACGCGACGCTGCTCGCGCTGCACGGGATCGCCGACGAGCTGACCGGGCGGGCGCTGCTGATCGTCACCGGGCGGCATCGCGGCGCGTCCCCGGAACGGTTCGCGCGGCTGGACCGCGACGCGGTCGTGCACGACCTCCCGCCGCTGGACGACGACGCCGCGCACGCGGTCCTCGCCGCGTCGATCGGCGGTGACCCGCCGGAAGCGCTGCGCCAGCTCGCCGCGGGCGCGGGCGGCAACCCCTGGCTGCTGACCCGCCTCGCGGATGAGCACCGGACGACCGCGGTGGCGACCTGGGCGACCGAGCTGGCGGGCGGGGACGCCGCGCTGCTGCGCTTCGCCGCCGTCCTGGACGAGCCGACCTCGGTGGACGAGCTGGCGGACGTGGCGGGCGCGGCCCCGGTGGACGTGCTGGCCGGCGTCGGGCGGCTGGCCGCGCTGGGGCTGGTGGTGGCCGAGGCCGGCCAGGTGCGGCTGCGGCATCCCCTCGTGCGGCAGGACGTGGCGACGAACTCCGCCGGGCTGCGCGCCCCGGTGGCGCGGGCGCTCGCGACGCGCGGCGCGGCGCCCGAAGCGGTCGCCGGCCAGCTCGCGCGGACCCCGGTGGACGCGTGGACCGCGGCGTGGCTCGACGAGCACGCCGACGGGCTGGCCCTGCGTCCCACCCCGCACGTGGTGGAGCTGCTGCACCGGGCCGTGTCCCGCCTCCCGCAGGGGAACTCGCGGCTGCACCCGCTGCGGGCGGCACTCGCCGAGGCGTTGCTGTGGTCGGGGCACGCGGACGACGCCCGGCTCACCGCGACCACCAGCCTCGCCGCGCGCCCCGACCCGGCCACCCGGCAGCGGCTGCGCGCGGTCCTCGCCCTGGCCGCCATCTGCGAGATGGACGGCGCCGCGGCGTCCGCGGCCCTCGACCCGGAGCGCCGCGACGGGGAACTGCCCGCGCGGCTCGCCGCCGTCGACGCCTACGCCCGCCTGCTGGCCGCGGACCTGGAGGGCGCCTCGTGGGCGATCGCGCAAGCCGCACCCGCCGCCGCGCACGATCCGCTCGTCGAGGTGTACCTGCTCAACGTCCAGGCCGTCGGGCGGTGCCTGACGCGCGACCTCACCGGCGCGCTGGAGCTGCTCGACCGGGTGGACGCCCTGCTCGACGTCGCGGTCCACGACCGGGGCCAGTGGCTGATGTCGCGGCTGATGCGCGCGGTGGTCCAGGACCTGCGGCACGACCCCGCCGTCTTCGACACGGTGGCGGAGGCCCGCCCGATGGCCCGGCTGATCGGCCGGGGCCTGCTCGCCTGGCTGCACACCATCGCCGCGCTGGCCTCCTTCAACGATGGCCGCTGGGAGCGGGCGATGGACGAGATCAGCGCCGCCGTGGCGATGGACGACCAGTACGGGCTGGGCGGCCCGCTGCACGGCCTGGCCAGCTGGATCCTGCTGCACCGGGGGGACATCCCGGGGGCGCGCCTCCACGACGAGCTCGCCGGGCAGGCCCCCGGGCGCGGGGTCGCGATGTTCTACGAGCAGATCACGGTGGTGTGCAGCGCGCAGGTCGCCGACGCGGTGGGCGACCAGGAGCGCGCGCTGGCGCTCGTGCGCAGCGTCTCCGACGGCGTTGTCGGGGTGCACCACGGCCACGCGGTGGCCGGGGTATGCGCCGCGCTGGTCCGCGTCGCGGTCCGGGCCGGCGACCGGGAGCTGGCCGCCACCCTGGTCGAGCAGCTCAAGCCCTGGAACAGCGGTGCTTCCAACGCCGAGCGGGGCACGCTCGCGTACTGCCAGGGCCTGCTCGACGGTGACGCGGACGCGCTGCTGGCCATCGCCGGGGAATTCGCGGGCACCGTGTCGCCGATGTTCGCCGCGCGCGCCACCGAGGACGCGGCGATGGTCCTGGCCGCGTCCGGCCGGTCCGCCCGCGCGCGCACCACCTACCAGGCCGCGATCGACGCCTACCGGGCGCTGTCGGCCACCCACGCCATCCGGCGCGCCGAGGCGGAGATGCGCTCCTTCGGCCTGCGGCGCGGCTCGACCGAACCGCGCCGCAGGCCCAAGCACGGCTGGGACGCGCTCACCGCCGCCGAATACCGGGTCGTCGAACTCGTCGCCCAGGGCCTCACCAACCGGGAGGTCGCCGAGCGCCTGGTCGTGTCGGTGCGGACCGTGGACTCGCACGTCTCGCGCGCCCTCGCCAAGCTCGGCTACTCCTCGCGCGTCGAGATCGCGCTCAAGTTCGAGCACCGGGAGTAGCGGGGTCGGCCGACATCGGCGATGTTGCCGATGTTTCCGCGGCCGTCCGCTGCTGGACTGGTGCCGTACCCCGTCGCGGGGAGCCCGGCCGCACTCCCGTCCCCGGTGGTGGCCGACCACGCGGCGGGAGAGCGTTTCCGCCACTCGGCCGGTGCCGAACCGGTGCACCGGCCGACCGATCGGGAGGCAGAGGCTGGACATGACGAGCGATCCGGGAGCGATGGACGTGCTGGACATCGCGTCCGCCGGCGTGCAGGAGCTGGCCGACGCCGCCACCTCGGTGCTGGGCGAGGCCGGGGCCGTCGGCGAGCTGGTGCAGCCGGTGGTGGACGCCTTGCGCAACGTGTGGGAGGGCTACTTCGGCTCGCCGATCCCTCCCGGCGGGACGAACTGGAACTCCTACAGCCACGAAGAGCTGCACGGGATGCTCTGGCAGAACGCCGACGTCGGGGACGTGAGCGCCACCGCCGCCGAATGGGAGCGGCACAGCACCGCGCTGGTGGAGCACGCGGACTCGCTGCGCCACCAGGGCGGCGCCCTGCGGGCGAGCTGGAGCAGCACCTCCGCCGACCTGGCCGTGGAGCGCCTCGGCACGCTGGAGCAGCGCACCTCCGGCATCGGCGACCGGGCCGGGACCGTCCAGCGGGCGACCCAGGACGCCGGGGACGCGCTCGCCGTCGCCCGCAACACGATGCCGCCACCGCCGGGTGACGCGCTGGGCCTCGCCGCGTCCAGCGCCGCCGCCGGTGCGGGTGCCGGTGCCGCGATCGGCGGGGTGCTCGGCGCGGGCGCGGGCGGCGTCGGCGCCGGTCCCGGGGCCGTGATGGGGGCCGCGATCGGCGCCGTGGCCGCCGGGGGCGCGAGCCTGTTCCTGGCCAGCGTCGCCGCCGCCGAGAAGAAGGCCGAGGCGGTGCACGTGATGCAGCGCTACGAGGACGACCTGCGCCGCAGCAGCCAGGCGATCAGCTCGGCGGGCGGGGCCGGAGCGCGCGCGACCGAGGTCGGGAACGGGACGGAGACCGGTGCCGGGACGCCCGCCGCTCCGGCGGCAACCACCGCCGCGGGCGTCTCCGGAGGTGCGGCGGCGGGCGGGGGGACGCCGTGGGGGCACCTGGTCTCGGCCGACCCGCCGGCCGGTGGGCGCAGCGGGCTCCTGGATGCCGCCCTGCCCGCCCGGGGCGCGGGATCGGGCCTCGCCGCCCGGGGCGCGGGCGCCGGCCTCGCCGGCCGCGCCGGTGGCGGCGGCATGCTGCCGCCGGGCGTGGGACGGCGGGGCGAGGACGAGGACGAGGTGGTGCACCAGAACCGGCTGCCCACCCTGGACAACGGGCTGTTCGACGACGACCGGCCGGCCAGCGAGCCGGTCATCGGGCTCTGAGACGGGAGCGGACCCTTGAACTCTCCAGCGAACCCCGGACCGGGGTACCAGGTCGCACCGCAGGACCTGGCGACGCGCGTCACCGAGCTCACCGGGATCGGTGAGCGGATGCACGGCCTGGTGACCTCCGCGGGCCGGCTGGCCGAACGGCTGCCGATGCTCGGCACCGCACCACCCGCGATGCACCTGGCGATGCGCCTGCGCGAGGCCGCCGGCCGGTCCGGCCTCACCAGCGAGATCAGCGCGGCCGACACCGAGCTGGCCGGGTTCCGCTCGGCGCTGGACGCGACCGTCACCGGCTACGTGGCGGTCGACGACCGCACCGCCGAGGAGCTGCGCGCCACCGGGGGTGACCGCCCATGACGACCGCCCGCACCGCCCAGCGCGGCGGGACCGGACTCGGGCCGGTCGAGCTGGACCTGCTCGCCACGCACGCGGGGGTGCCGCTCCCCTTCCCCCTCCGGGTGCCGTCCTTCGGGCGGATCGCCGGGGAGCGGGAGGTGCTGTTCGGCGTGGCGGGGCGGACGCTGCGCGCCCGGGGGCTCGCCGACGACGACGGGCCGACCGGTGCGGCCGCCGAACTGGTCACCGCGCTGCGCGAGCACCGCGGCACGGTCGACCTCGTGCTCACCGGCGGGTCGGGGTCGCGAGCCGTCGTCGCGTTGGTCCACCGCTCGTGGGCGCTGATCTGCGAGCAGCCGTTGCGCGGCGAACCGGCCGACGAGGTGTCGGTCCGCCGGGTGCCCGCGCACGCGCTCGCCGACCCCTTGCTCGCGGCCGTGCCCGATCTCGACGCGGCCCGGTCGCTGCCGATCGCGCTGCCCGAGCAGGTGATCGAGGAGGCGGGCCGGGTGCTGGCGGAGGCCGGGGAGGACGCGGCGGGGGCGCGGTCGCTGCGGGACCTGGTCCGGCGCTGCGGCGGCGACCCCGCCGCGCTCGACCGGCTCACCGGGGTGCTGGCGCAGCCGACCGGGCGGGGCCAGCTCGGCGCCACCCGGCGGACCGCCACCGGGAGCACCCGGTCCGGCGCGGAGCTGTCCTGGTTGGACGGTCCGCTCGGGCGGCTCCGGGTGGACCGCGCCCGCGACGGCTGGGTGAGCATCAACCCGTTGCGGCGCGCGGATCTCCGGCGCGAGCTGGACGCGCTGGCGGCGATCGCCCGGGCTCCCCGGTGAATCCGCGCGGGAGCCGATTCCGAGCCAGGGGTCCTTGCAGGAAGCGGCGGAGCCGCTTCGCGGTGGGGCAGGCAACCGGCGCCGCCGCGGGTTCTCAGCGTCGCCTCGCGAGGACGCCCGGACGCTGTGCACGCGCTCGTACATGAGGAAGGGCGCCCGGAGCGAGGCGGCGACTGAGGTTCCGCCACCCGCACCGCCACGCAGATCCATTCTGAGAGCAGTCCTTACGGAGGGAACATCGTGGAAGCAGCAGCGCAGTGGCTGGCGGGCTACGACGAGCAGCTCGCGCGAACGGCCGCGAACGCCAAGGCGGCGGACGAGAACCTGCGGCGGGTGAGCGGCAGCGCCGCCTCACCGCGCGGCGAGGTATCCGTCCGCGTCGGTCCCAGCGGCGCGCTGGAGGCCATCGAGCTGACCCCGGCGGCCCGGGCGCTGGAGGCCGAGCAGCTCGCCCGGCTGATCCTGGCCACCGCCCAGCAGGCGCAGCGCTCGATCGGCGCCCAGGTCGTGGAGATCATGACCGAGTACCTCGGCGACGGCGCCGCGCTGGACTTCGTCAAGCGGAACACGCCCGCGGCGGCGGGCGTCGAGGAAGGCCCGGACGACGAGGACGACTACTTCGCGAACCCCCGGGTGGTGGTCCGGTGAACGCGCCAGGTGAACTCCACGTCGACCTCGCCCAGATCCGGGCGCACGCGGGCACCGTGGCCGAACTGGCCGGTGGGCTGTCCACCGCCGCCGGTGGCCCAGCGGGCGGGCTGGCCGAGGACGCGCTCGGCACGTTCGTCCACTCCCTCGCGGCCGGGCTGGGCAGCGCGATGGCGCAGACCGGGGACGCCCTCGCGCAGGCGTCGTCCGCGGTGCACGAGGTGAGCGGCGCGCTCGCCCGGACCGCCGCGGACTACGAGGCCGCGGACCAGGACGGCGCCGCACTCCTGCGCCGGGAGGGATCGCGGTGACCGCGCCGACCACCGCCCGGCTGGTCGAGGACCTGCGGGCGACCACGCACGCCGTGCGGAGCGGCGGCTGGCGCTCCACCGACCTCGACGGCGGCACCGGTGCGGAGGCCACGGACGCGGCGCCCGACCCGATGTCGGCCCTCAGCAGCGCCGGCTTCGGCTTCATCGTCGGGCCCGTGTCGTTCCTCGCCGAACCGCTCGGGCAACTGGCCTGCAACCCGGACGCGGTGTCCACCAGCGCGCAGGCGTGCCAGGACGCCGGGCGGGCCGTCACCTCGATCGCCGACTCCTACCGGCAGTCGACCGGCCCCGGGACCAGCGGCTGGTCCGGTACCGCGGCGTCCGAGTACCTGAAGACCGGCGCGGAACTCGTGGACGGGATCACCGGTCTCGGCGAGGCGAGCCAGGCGCTGGCGGAGTCGGCCACCGGCGCGGGCGAGGTGGTCGCAACGACGCTGCACCAGGTCACGACGCTGGTCAACGAGGCCGTCGGCCGGATCATCGCGCTCCTCCAGCAGGCCCTCGCCGCCGCCCAGGCGACCTTCGGCGCGAGCGTCGCGGCGGCGATCCCGCAGGCCGTGCAGCTCGCCGCGGAGTACGGCGGGCGGATCGTCGGCGCGATGCAGCACCTGCTCGCCAGCGCGCAGGGCCTGCTGCAGCACGTGGGCGCGGCGACGAAAGCGGTCGGGGAGCTCACCGGGACGATCGCGCGGATCGGCGAGCGCTGCCGGCAGGACTCGGGCGACACCTCCGCCACGGACACCGGCACGACGTCCACCCGCGACGTCCCGGCGGAGGCCGGGCCGGAGTGCCGGACCGCGGCCGACGCCGAGGCCGGGCCCCGGAACGCCACCGCCGACCGGCGGGACGGCGCCGGTACCGACCAGGCGGAGCCCGGCACCACCCGGCAGGAGGTCTGACCCGACGCGCACCCCGGGGGAGCGGGACCGGGCGCGAGGCGAGCGAACCGCTCGTCCGGCCGGTAGCACGTAGGCTGGTGGTCGTGCGATCGATCATGCTCGACGAGCGATCGGTCGACCGACGTCCTGAGCCGCAGGAGGAGTGTTCATGGTGGACCAGCACGCCGAACCCGTGGAGTTCAGCCCGACGAACTGGGTCCAGGAGATGACGAAGGAAGTCCTGGAAACCGGGACCACGCAGGGCATCGAGGTGAGCGGGACACCGATCGTCCTGCTGACGCTGCGCGGGGCGCGGAGCGGCAAGCTGCGCTACACCCCGCTCATGCGGGTGGAGCACGACGGCGCCTACGCCGCCGTGGCGTCCAAGGGCGGCACGCCGGAGAACCCGGCCTGGTACTACAACATCAAGGCCCACCCGGAGATCTCGCTCCAGGACGGGACCACCACCAGGGAGTACGTCGCGCGCGAGGTCGACGGCGCGGAGCGAGCGCGGTGGTGGGAACGGGCCGTCGCGGCCTTCCCCGCCTACGCGGACTACCAGGAGCGGACCGACCGGACGATCCCGGTCTTCGTGCTCGACCCCCGCTGACGGTCGGCGCGCGGACGCCCCGCCCGGTCGAACCGACCGGGCGGGGCGCGTCGCCGGTCAGCCGTGGAACCGGTCGGCCTTCACCGCACCGATGAACGCCGACCACTGGGTGCCGGTCGCCGTGAAGTACCCGGCGGCCCGGTCCTTGGTGTCCCGCACGGCGGCACCACCACCGGTGCTGCCGACCTCGACGCAGGTGCTCGTGTTGACGCTTCGGCTGGACTTCCGCCAGTTGCCGGGTTCGCGCCGTACCGCCATGGTGCCGCCTCCTCAGCGTGGGATGCTCAGAATCCCATGATGGCCTGCTGTCACCCCTCGACATCAGGACATGCGCGCGAGCAGCACTCGTTCGGCAGCGACGTGCCCCGCCCGGTTGCGCACCGAACGAGGCACGTCAGAGATCCGGTCAGCCGTGGAACCGGCCGGCCTTCACCGCACCGATGAACGCCGACCACTGGGTGCCGGTCGTCGTGAAGTACCCGGCGGCCCGGTCCTTGGTGTCCCGTACCGCAGCACCACCACCGGTGCTGCCGACCTCGACGCAGGCGGTCTGCTGCTGCGAACGGCTGGACTTGCGCCAGCCCTGGGGCTGTGGGGTCATTCCTTGTTCTCCATCTCTTCGGCGACCTCGGCGATGAGTTCAGACGACTGCTCTTCGTTCAACGCCAACTGCCGGAGGGTATCCGTTGCCGAGTGATAAGCCTCTGTGTCGTCAGCTTCGTGCAGGAACGCAGCTGAGCTGTAGTGCTCCAGATGCACGATGGGCGCCGAACTGGAGAACTCGAACAAGAGGTATGAACCCGCGTGCGCAGGGTTCCACTCCTCGCTGTCCGGGATCACACGGATCGAGATGTTCGGGCGCGCCGCCATGTTCTGCATCTGACGCAACTGCTCCGCCATGACGTCTTTGCCACCGATCACGTTGCGCAGGCCGAGTTCCATGACGAGCACGTCAAACTGTGGTGCCCCTCTGCGGTTGAGTACATCACGACGGCCAATCCGAAGCGTGACACGGGTTTCGAGCTCAGCCAGCGGTACGCCAGCCATAACCGCCCGTGCGTAGTCAGCCGTTTGCAGAAGTCCCGGCACCACCAAGGTCGCAACCTCTGTGATGCGCTGTGCGCTGCGTTCGAACTCGATAAGCGTCGTCAGTTCGTGGTGCGCGCCTGGGACAACAGGAGCGAGCCAATTGGTTCGTTCTGCGCCCCGCGCGATGGCGGCGACTCGGTCGCGCTCGACTTCCGGGACTCCCAGCGCTGTGAGCACACTTGCCACGAACTCAGGGGTCGCCGCCGTTTGCCCACCCTCGCAACGCGAAAGCTTCGAATGGTCGGTACCGAGCCTCCGCGCCAGTTCCCGAACACCCATCCCCGCCTCTTCGCGGGCTTTGCGCAGTTCAGCACCGACTACCCGTGCCTTGGGGCTGCCTCCACTGGTGCGTGCCATGCACCGATCTTATGTCCAGGACTTCCTTCGCAATCACCAACCGATCGAGGTATTGCCCACGGTGGTGCTGCCGGTGCAAGTTGGTGTGCACCAGTTACACCACCGGACACCAGCCTGCACCGGCGCCCGGTGTTCACACAGATGCAGCCGTCGATTCGGTAGTCCGTCAAGACGAGAAGAACGTGGGGAGCGGTGATGTACCGGCCTTATCCGTTCAGTTGGATGCCTGCCGCCGAGCAGCGGCACGCGACGAAGGAGCAGCAGTGGCGGGGTGCCGACCGGTGCCCGACCTTGTGCGAGCAGGAACTCGTGCCCGAGGACTCCGTGCTGGGCTGGCTCTGGGAGACCTGCCCGGTGTGCAACGCCGAGGCGCACCGGCTCGCGGGCGTACCGATGGCGGGCGCGCCATGACCGATCCCGCCCACCTGGTGCGGGACATGCAGTTGACGATCCTCGCGCTGGACTGCGCCGTGCGCAACGCGCTCGACGGCCACCCGCCGTCGGCCGCGCAGCTCGCCGAACTCGCCGCGACGACCGAGCTGATGACCACCCGGCTCCGCGAGGCGACGGCTCCCGCCCGGCCGGGACCGCTGGTGATCGACGCCGAGCGGACCGATCGGTGAACGGCGCCGGGTGGCTCGCCGCGGGCCTGGCCGTCGCCGCCCTGGCGCTCGTCTGGGCCGCCCGCCACCGCACCGCCCCCGGCCAGCACGGCGGCGCCGGGGCGGCCGCCACCCCGGCCCGGCTGCTGATCGAGCGGTGCCACGCCGAATCGCTCCCGGCGCGACCGCCGCTGCGCCTGTCCTGGTCCGGCGACCTCAGCGACGCCCTCGCCGACGAACCGACCCGCGTCCTGCCCCGCGTCGCGCCGGACCCGCTGCCCTCGTCCTACTCCCGGGACCGGGAGACGCTGCGTCGGCTCCTCGACGCGCTGCACCGCCTGTAGACCCGGCGCGGCGCCGACGGCAACCCCCGATGCTCGGCGCCGCGTCGCGGCCGGCCGGTGCGATCCCAGCACCGGCCGGCCATCCACGTGGCCTCAGCCCCAGCGCCGGACGTGTTCCAGCAGCGCGTCGCGGACGAAGGCCGCCACCTCCGGTGCGCCGTAGGTGTCGGCGAAGTCCGGGTCCTGCGCGTACATCTCGGCGAGGCAGCGCACCATCTCCGCCGAGCGTTCCCGGTCGCCGTCCGCGAGGGGTGTCGCGGGGACCTGGCCCAGCCACCGCACGTGCCGGGCGGCGATCTCCTGGGCGCGGTCCGCCCCGGGGGATCCGCCCGCGCGCCACGCGTCCTGCCACGCCGCGATCAGCTCGTCGGTGTCCCGCTTCCAGTCGACCTGCTCGCGCAGGCTCTTGCCGTGCCACCAGTCGTGCGCCTCCTGGTAGGCCCGCTCCCCCCAGCGGGCGACCACCTCGTCCCGGTACGGGTCGTTGAAGCCCTCCAGCAGCGCGTCCAGGGACGGATCGACACCGGTGCGCCGCGCTTCGACGGCGCGGCGCACCGCATCGATCCGCCGGTCCAGCCGGTCCCGCTCGGCTTCCAGCAGCGTGACGTGCTCGCGCAGCGCGGCCTCCTCGTCACCGGACCGGTCGAGCACCTCGGCGATGTCGTCCAGGGACAACCCGAGGTCGCGCAGCAGCAGGATGCGTTGCAGCCGCGCCACCGCCGTGGGGTCGTAGTAGCGGTAGCCGTTCGCCCCCACGCTCGACGGCCGCAGCAGGCCCAGGTCGTCGTAGTGGCGCAAGGTTCGGCTGGAGACACCGGCCTTGCGCGCGACCTGCTGAATCGTCCACTCCACGACGTCCTCCCCGGCGGTCACCGCTCGGCGAATTCTCCCCCGAAACTCCGCGCCCACTCCTGGGCGGCCTGCTGCTCGGCCTCGCGCTGCGCGGTGAGGACCACCAGGTTGCCGTCCGGGTCCTCGACGCGGAGGTCGGAGGTGAACCACGGGGTGTCCACCGGGCCCTCGACGCGGGCGGTCGGGGGCGCGACCGCGCGGATCTCGCGGGCCAGCCGCGCCAGGTCCTCGCCGTGCGCGGCGAACGACACGGTGGTGCTCCCGCGCACCGGCTGCCCCGGCACGAGCAGGACGTCCTGGTACTTCAGCCGCCGCAGGTGCACCACGGCGGTGGTGCCGTCGGCGTCCGGGACCGTGGCCAGGGAGAGGAAGCCGAGGGCGTGGTAGAAGGTCTCGGCCACGGCCAGGTCCGCCACCGCGAAGGTGGCGAACATGGGCATGGGGTAGATGGTGCGGTCGATGTCGAGTTCTGCCATGTCCCCGACGCTAGGAGTTGACGCGACGTCAAGGTCAAACCGACGACGGGCGCCCCCGCGGCGGTTGCGGGGGCGCCCGGTTGGATCGGACCTCGGCGGAGGCTCAGACCTTGGCGGTGCGGTCCTCGTCGGCGGTCGCGCCGGTCGGCTCCGCGTCACCGGACAGCAGCGGCGGGGCGCTCGGCGCGGCGAGCACCTCGTCGTCCAGCAGCCCCTCGCGGCGGGCGACCACGGTGGGCACCACCATCTGGCCCGCGACGTTGGTCATGGTGCGCATCATGTCCAGGATCGGGTCGACCGCGTAGGCGATCGCGATGCCGGTGGCCACCACCTCGGCCGGGAAGCCGAGCGCGGCCAGCGTCAGGGTGAGCATGGTGAACCAGCCGGTGACCCCGGCGGTGGCGATCGCGCCGAACACCGCCACCGCGATGATCGTCAGGTACTGCACCACGCCCAGCTCGATGCCGAACATGTTCGCGATGAAGATCGAGGCGATGGCCGGGTAGATCGCGGCGCAGCCGTCCATCTTGGTGGTGGTGGCCAGCGGGACCGCGAAGTTCGCGTACGAGCGGTCGACGCCGAGGTCGACCACGGCCTGCCTGCTCAGCGGCAGCGTCGCGCTGGACGAGCGGGAGACGAAGGCGAACTGCAGCACCGTCCAGGTCTTGGCGAAGAACCGCCCCGGCCCGACCTTGGCGACGAACCGCAGCAGCAGCGGGTACACCCCGAGCAGCACCAGCGCGCAGGCGAGGTACACGCCGCCGGTGAGCTTGATCAGCGGCAGGAAGAACTCGTTGCCGTAGGTGGCCACGGCGTGCCCGATCAGGCCCAGCGTGCCGATCGGCGCCAGCCGGATGATCCAGCCCAGCACCCGCTGGATGACGTCGAAGGCGGACTGGTTGAACCGCACGAAGGGTTCCGCCTTGTCCCCGAGGCTGTAGGCGGCCGCACCGATGATCAGGGACACGAACACGACCTGCAAGGTCTCGCCCTCGGCGAAGGCGGCGACCAGGTTCTGCGGCACCAGCCCGTTGAGCAGGTCCAGCCAGGAGCCCGCGGTGCGCTCGCCGACGGAGTCGAGGTTCTGCTGGTCCGGTTGCAGGACCAGGCCGCGCCCCGGTTGCAGGATCGAGGCGACCACCAGGCCGATCAGCACCGCGATCAGCGAGGTCAGCGCGAACCACAGCGCCGTGCGCCCGCCGAGCCGCGCGGCGGTGCGCCCGCCGCCGACCGACCGCAGGCTGGTGATGCCGACCACGATCGCGGTGAAGATCAGCGGCAGCACGGTGAAGGTGAGCAGGTTCTTGAACGTCGTGCCGATGGTGTCGAGCGCGGTGATCAGCCACGTCGCGTCGACGGCGCGGGCCAGCCAGCCCAGCAGCGCGCCGAGCACCAGCGAGGCGAGCACCGCGACGGCGAAGACCTTCGGGTTGAAGCGGACACGGGTCCGGCGGGCGGACGCGGAGGAACTGGCCACAGGGATCTCCCGGATGACTGCGGATCACCGGCGCGGTGCGCGCCGTGGCGGAGCGCCCTGGTCCGGGCGCCCGCGAGGACTGGAGGGCGGGGTTCCTACCGACAGCAGCAACTGGCCTGCCGTCGCAGATCGACGTGCAGGCGGCAGGTCAGGTACCAGCGCTTCGGCTCCATAGCGATCTCGTCAACCGATAGAGTGGCGCCTTTCATCCATACCGGTAAGGTTTGTGACCACCTTCACTCGAATGGAGCAGCAATGGCGGCGGGGGAACCCGCGCCGCCCCGCCGCAGCGGACGGGTGATCGCGCTGCGGGACACGAGTGGTGCCACGTCAGAGGCGGTCAGGTCACTCCCGGGCCGCACCGATGACCCAGGCGAGCGCCCCGCGACCAGGGGTGCCACCGCGTTCCAGGAGGAGGCAGCACCATGCACGAGACCGCCTACACCCCGCCGGAGCTGACCGAGGTCGGCGACTTCTCGGCCGAGACCCTCGGGTTCGGGGGCAGCAGCTGGGACACCCTCTGGCGCATGGACTGGTGAGCACGAGCGGCGGCCCGGGTCTTCCCGCGGGAAGACCCGGGCCGCCGCCGGGCGCGCGCGCCGAGGACGGGCCTACCGCTTCGCCCGCCCCCGCGGTGCCGCGGCCTACGGCTGCGGGGCGGTGGGCGCGGTGCTGGTGGCCCCAGGCGCGCCCCGGGAGTCGTCGCGCCGTCCGCGCCGGGCGTGCGCCACGCCCACCGCACCGGCCAGCGCCACCCCGAGCGCCGCGGCGGCCAAGCCCTTGTTCATGCCCGGCGGGGTGAAGGTCAGCCGCAACTCGCCGGCCCGGGTACCCGGCGGCAGCTCCACCTCGAGCAGCCCGCCGGGACCGGAGCGGGCCGGGACCACCGCGCCGTCGAGCTCCGCCCGGTAACCGGGCCACGCCAGGCGGCTGAACACCAGCGTCGCGGGCTCGTCCGCCGTGGCCCGCTCGAACCGCAGCCGCTCGGCGCGATCGCCGCCGGCCACGTCCGAGACCACCCGCACCCCGGGGGAGGCGGCGGCCAGCGTGCCCGCCGGCCACGGCGAGGTGAAGTCCCGGCGCAGCACGGTGACCTGCTCGCCGCGCTCGACCCGCCAGCCCGCGGGCACCCGCGGTGCGTCCAGGACGCTGCGCTGCACCACGACGGTGTCCAGCCGCAGCAGGTCGGCCAGCGGCACGTCGGTGCCCTCCGGCGCCCGCCACAACCGCGGCACGGCGTCGGCGCACGAGGTGCTGGTGTAGTTCAGGCACAGCAGGTCGGAGAACGGCGCGTAACCGATGCCGGTGTAGGCGTTGATGCTGGTCACCCCGGCCGCCGGGTACATGCCGCCGGGCAGCATGTCCTGCCACACCCCGGGCTGCTCGGTGCTGTCGAGGTCGGCGACCTGGAACACCACGCCCGGGTAGCGATCGGCGAACCGCTCGCGCAGCTCCGGCACCGACGACGGCAGGCCCGCCGTGGCGAACCCGGGCGAGGTCACGAACGCGGGCGCCTGCACCGCGACGACCAGCGCGGTGCCCAGCGCCAGCACCGCGGCCAGCCACCGGACGCCGCCGACGAAGAACACCCCGAGGGCCAGCGCGGTCAGCACCACGACCACCAGCAGCCCGACGGCGTTGCTCCGGAACCGGTCGGGCTCCAGCGCACCGGACATCCCCGCCGCCGCCAGCAGCAGGGCGACCGTGCCCCCCACCCGCAACGCCGGCCGGTCCCGGCGCAGCCCCCGGGACAGCAGCACCGCGAGGACCACCGCGAGCCCCAGGTAGCCGTAGTGCAGCACGCGGATCGGCCAGCGGAACATCCACATCTCCGACGGCCCGATCGCCAGCAGCAGGAACCCGCCCGCGACCACCGCGCAGGCGCTCAGCGACCGCCACCGCCCGCGCAGCGCGCCCCAGTCCAGCCAGGCGGCCAGCGGCAGCGCGAACCAGCAGAAGTACACCGCCGGGACGGCCAGCGGGGCGCCGCCGAGCCCCTCCACGTCGGGCACGTGGTGCGGCAGGCTCAGCGCGGGCAGGTCGAACGGCGACGGCGCCATCACCCCGGTGTTGCCGAACGAGGTCTCCGAGCGCCAGGTGACCGACGAGCTCAGCACCAGCGGCAGGTACACCAGCGGCACCAGCGCCCCGATCCCCAGCGACACCAGCACCAGGTCGCGCACCGACCGCCACCGCCCGCGCAGCGCGGTCTCCACCAGCACGCCGAGCAGCACCAGGCAGGCCGCGAGCATGCCGTAGGGGTTGCCCGCGGTGACGATCAACCCGCCGAACAGGAACGTCCACACCGGGTTGATCCGGCCCCGGCCCGCCTTCCGCGCCGCCCACCACAGGTGCGGCAGCCACGCGAACGCCAGCAGCGCGGCGGGCCAGAGCACCACGTCGAAGTAGAACAGCGAACCGGCGAACGGCAGCGCCGCGCCCAGCGCCGCCGACATCGACCGCCGCGCCCCGTACTCCCGGCACAGCGCGTAGATCCCGAGGGTCAGCACCACCAGCGCCGCCGCCCGGATCACCATCCCGGCCACCGCCAGGTCGGGCACCAGCGCGGCGGTGATCCAGACCAGCGGGTAGAGCGGGTTCCACACGCCGTAGAGCGCCTCGGCGGCGATGTTGCCGCCCATCCAGGCGTCGACGTCGAGCAGCGGCGGCCAGCCCCCGGCCAGCACCTGCTCCCCGAGCCGCCGCCAGGTCGGCAGGATCTGCACGGCGGCGTCGTCGTAGAAGTAGAACCACGGATCGGCCCGCAACGGCAGCAGCAGCACCACCACGACGAGCAGGCACGCCGCCAGCGGCGGCCCGAACCTGCCCCGCGCTCCGACCGCGGGCGGCTCCACCGCGCGCGTCCTCCCGTCGAGCACAATCCCTCCCCTGCGTCGCATGGCACCCCGTGTGTACTGCACCCGTCGGCACCGCACCGCAGGCATCAGCCCTTCGGGTGGCGCTACCGGTCCAGCCGCACCTCCCAGAACCCCGGCCCGACCGGTTCGCGGAAGTCACCGCGCGCGATGAAGTAACCGTCCTCGTCGACGGTGATCGGCAGTTGCGGCAGCGACCGGGTGGCCGGGCCGAACACCGGCTTGGCCGACTCGGTGATGAGGAACTGCGACTGGTGGCACGGGCACAGCGCGACGTTGTTCTGCGCGTCGTACTGCGAGGCCGGGCAGCCGAGGTGGGTGCAGATCTTCGAGAACGCGTAGAAGTCGCCGTGGTTGAACTCCTCCTGGCCCGGCCGCTTGCGCACGGCGGTGCCCGGGCGCAGCCGGATCAGCATCACCGGGCCGTCGGAGGCGCGCTCGGCGGCCAGCAGCAGTTCCTCGTGACCGCGCTCGGACTCCCGGAACGGCACCACCGTCAGCAGCGTGCCCGGTTCGAGGTCCTCGGGGCGCACCAGCACGATCCGGCCGAGCACTCCGGTGTGGACGCGCAGGTAGACCTTCTCGTCGGAGACCGGGTGCCAGCCGGTGATCCACAGCGCGGCGTTGCGCCGCCCGGTCCACGGGTCGCGGACGAATCCGCCGACGCCGAGCACGGCGGTGGCGGCGGCGACGAACGCCCCCGCGCCCAGCAGCGCCCGGCGCAGCAGCGGGCGCCCCGCCCCGGCGTCCTCGGCGATCTCGGTGAGCCGGGCCGCCGCGCTGCGGCGCGCGAAGTCCTCCGACGGCCCGTCCTGGCGCCGCTGGACCGCGAGCTCCTGCGGCATGACGCGTTTGCTGTGCAGGCCGACGCCGACGGCCAGGCACAGGAAGGCGCAGCCGAACGCGGTGCCGATGACCGGGGTGTAGAGCAGGTAGAGCAGGTGGCCGTGCTCGGCGGGGCGCCGGTACTCGTGCGGCCAGAGCACGTAGGCCGCCACGAACAGCACCGCGAACACCGCGGCCAGCGCGAACCACAGCGCCACGATCCGCTCCGCGCGCGGGCCGCCGGTGCGCTCCTTGACCACCACGGACACGCCGTCGGCCGCCGAGCCCCGCCGGAGCAGGTCGGCCCGCTCGGCCTCCCGGCGACGGCGACCGCGCCGGAACAACCGCCTCACGCCCGGGCCCCCAGCCACAGCGCCACCCCGATCAGCGCGGGCACCCCGAGGAGGAAGACGACGAACCCCTCGGTGGTCGGGCCCCACTCGCCGAGGTTGAACCCGCCCGGCGCGTTGCGCTGCCCGCGGACCTCCAGCACGTAGGCGATGATGTCGGCCTTCTCGCCCGGGGAGAGCTCGCGGTCGCTGAACACCGGCATCGCCTGCGGTCCGGTGAGCATCGCGGTGTAGAGCTGTTCGGGCGTGGCGTCGTGCAGGTTCGGGGCGAACTTGCCCGCGGCGAGCACCCCGCCGCGTCCGGTGAAGTTGTGGCACTGCGAGCAGTTCGACCGGAACAGCTTGCCGCCGCGCGCGGTGTCGGGGCCGACGAGCGCGGCACCGCTGCCCTCCGGCCGCCGCGGACCACCGCCGTGGGCCTGCACGTAGGCGCCGAGGGCCGCGAGGTTGCGCCGCCCCTCCTCGGTGCCCGGGTCGAACTCCGGCGGCGGGGGCTTGCGCTCGGCCTGGGCGGTGCTGCGCGCCAGCGGCATCCGCCCGGTGGACACCTGGAAGTAGGTGGCCGCCTCGCCCACCCCGATCAGGCTCGGCCCCCGGTCCGGGACGCCCTGCAACGCGCTGCCGTGGCAGGTCAGGCAGGAACGCCGGTACAGCGCCTCGCCCCGTTCGACCAGCGGCGCCTCGGCGGAAACCCGCTGCGGCGCGGGGACCAGCACCGCGTAGGCGGTCCCGGTGGTGAGCAGCCCGAGCAGCAGGCCGAGCGCCATCGCGCACCGCCGGCGTCGCCGACGCGGTCGGCTCGAAGGGCCCGGATCGACCACCACGTCGCCTCCCGTCGCCGCGCTGATCCGCCGCACGCGGAACGCGCCGCCATGCTGCGCCCGGAGCCCCGAGGCCGCAATCCACATCGGAGCGCTGATCGCACGATCCGGTGGTCCGCGCACGGCACCGGGGTCCACGGCGCACGGCCGACCTGCTGTTTCCCCGCCGCAGGACGGACCGGCGCCGGGTTGCCGCCGCCGGCTCGCGCCCCGACGCTGGCGGTGGACCGCGCCCCGGACGGCCCGTCCCTCCGGTGGTGACCGATACCGCAGGCGAACACCTCGCAGGCGCGTGGCGACGCCCGGGGGAGGAACGCATGCGCTTCAACGAGGTGTTCCACGAGATCCTGCACACCTGGTCCTGGATCGCCGGGGTGGTCTTCGCCCTCGTCGTGGTGGTCCTCGGCTGGGCCGTGGTGTTCAACCGCGCCGGGCGGCGCCGGCGCCCGCTGTTCCGGGTCTCGCAGAATGTCCGGCTCGAACTCGGCTACGCGGCCGTGCTCGCCGCGGTGGCCGCCGTGCTCGTGATCGTCGGGTTCGGCGCCAACGCCCGGGTGCACGACGGTGAGGGCAACACCGCCGAGGCCGTCCCGGCGGAGCGGATCGACGTCACCGCCTACCGCTGGTGCTGGGACTTCCGCTACACCAGCGCGCCGATCCAGGTCACCGGCGAGTGCCGGGGCGGTGAGATGCCCACCGTCGTGGTGCCCGCGGGCCGCCCGGTCGAGTTCGCGCTGACCTCCCACGACGTGATCCACTCGTTCTGGCTGCCGGACTTCGCGGTCAAGCGCGACGCCAACCCCGGGCAGGTCAACGAGCTCCGGATGACCTTCCCCGAACAGGGCCGCTGGAAGGGCCGGTGCTCGGAGTACTGCGGCACCCACCACGTCACGATGGACTTCTGGGTCGAGGTCGTCTCCCCCGAGGAATACCAGGACTACCTGGCCGCCGGCGGCACCGCGGTATGACGCGGTCGCCCGAACGTCCCGCCGCGGGCGCGATCCCGGCCCGCGGCGGTTCGATCGCCGACTGGCTGGCGACGACCGACCACAAGCGCCTCGGCGTGCTCACGATGGGCACGGCGCTGGTGCTCATGCTGATCGCCGGTGCGCTGGCCACCGTGATGCGCACCCAGCTCGCCGGTCCGGAACTCCGGATCGTCGGCCAGGACCAGTACAACCAGCTGTTCACCATGCACGGGTCGATGATGATCTACCTCGTGCTCACCCCGCTGGCGGTCGGCAGCGGGCTCTACCTGGTGCCGTTGCAGCTCGGCGCGCCGAACGTCGCCGCACCGCGCGCCACGCTGTTCGCCTACTGGCTCTACGCCGCCGGCTCGGTGACCATGCTGTCCGGCTTCGCCACCGGGACCGGCGCCGCCGACCACGGGTGGTACTCCTACACCCCGCTGGCGACCAGCCGCTACACGCCCGGTCACGGCGTCGACCTGTGGATCGTCGGCGTCGCGCTGGCCGGGGCGGGGATGCTGGTCATGGCCTGCACCGTGCTGTGGTCGGTGCTGGCCAAGCGCGCCCCGGGGATGAGCATGCTGCGGATGCCGCTGTTCAGCTGGGCGACCGTGGCGACGAACCTGATGGTGATCGGGGCGTTCCCGCCGCTGCTGCTGGCCGTGGCGATCCTGGCCCTCGGCCGCTTCCAGCCCGACCTGTTCACCGACAACATCTGGAACATCGGCTACCAGCACGTGTTCTGGTTCTTCGGCCACCCCGTCGTCTACGTGATGTTCTTCCCGTTCCTGGGCGCGGTCGCCGAGGTGCTGGCCACCTTCGCCGGGCGCCGGTTCTTCGGCTACCGGCTGACCGCGTTGTCGCTGCTGCTGTTCTCGGCGCTGTCGATGAGCGTGTGGGGCCACCACATGTTCACCACCGGGCAGAGCGCGAACAACTACTACTCGCTGACCTCGACGCTGCTGCTGGTCCCGGCGGGCATCGAGTACTTCGGGATGCTGGCGACGGTGGTGGGCGGCCGGTTGCGCTTCCCGGTGCCGATGCTGTTCGCGCTGGCGTTCATCCCGCAGTTCCTCGTCGGCGGTCTCACCGGGATCATGCTCGGCACCCCGGTGCTGGACTACCAGATGCACGACAGCTACTTCGTGGTCGCGCACTGGCACTACACGCTGGCGGCGGGCAGCCTGTTCGGCCTGTTCGCGGGCGTCTACTTCTGGTTCCCGAAGGTCAGCGGCCGGATGCTCGGCACCGGGCTCGGCCACGCGCACTTCTGGATCTGGATCGTCGGCACCAACCTGACCTTCCTGCCGATGTTCTGGGTGGGCCTGGAGGGGATGCCCCGGCGCGTCCCCACCTACCTGCCGCAGGACGGCTTCGGCGCGGAGAACCTGCTGTCCACGATCGGCGCGTGGCTGCTGGCCGTCGGCGCCCTGGTGTTCGCGATCAACGCCGCCTCGGCCCTGACCCGGCCGCGGGACGCGCCGCCCGACCCGTGGCGGGCGCACACCCTGGAGTGGGCCACCAGCTCGCCACCGCCCCGCTACAACTTCGACGCCCACCACCCGGTGCCGCCGGTGACCAGCTACGCACCGCTGCTGGACCGGCGGGAGCGGGCCGAGGCGGAGGGCGGCGGATGAGGTCGGAGCTGCTGCTCGTCGTCGGGTGGGCCGTGGCGAACCTGGGGCTGGCGTTGGGCCTGCTCGCCTTCGACCAACCGCTGCGTCCGCTGCCGGTGGTGCTGTTCACCGGCGCGAGCGCGCTGGTCGCCTGCTACGGGCTGGTGGCCGCGACGGCGATCCGCCGCGGCGCGGGCGGCGTCCGGCTGCGGCAGCCGCGGCGGGGCTGGTCGGCCGCGTTCGCCGCCCTCGGCCTCGCGGTCGCGCTGCTCGGCGTGGCCTACGGCTGGTGGATCACGCCCTTCGCCGCGTACCCGCTGCTGCTCGCGGTGGTCACCGCCGGGGACCGCCGGGTGCCCCGGGGGACCGGGCCGTGGCCGGCCGCGCTGGACGGCGCCGAACCCGCGCCCGGCCGCCGCTTCGTCCACGACGGCACCGGACTCGGCCGGGCCGCACCGGTGCCCGAGGACCACCCCGGCCACGGTCCCCCTCCGATGCCCGCGCCCGCCCCGCGCCGCGCGGGGCTGCTGCGGCGGGCGGTGGCCCGCCTGGTTCCCGGGAGGCGCCGGTGAACCACGAGATCTGGCACATGGCGCTGATGGGCCTGGTGGTGTCCGCGCTGTGCCCGGCGGGCTGCGCCGCGCTGCTCCGCCTGTTCCCGGCCGCGGAGGCGTGGACGGTCCCGGGCTGGTGCGCGCTGCCGCTGTTCGTCGTGCTGCACGCGGTGGTGGCGGTGCGGTCGGAACACCACGGCGGTGCGGTCGGGCACGCGCTGCTCGTCGTCGGCGCACTGCTGTTCTGGGCGCCGGTGCTCGGGACGCGCCACCGGCTCAGCGATCCGGGCCGGACGCTCTACCTCTACACCGCGCTGCCGCTGCTCGACCTCGCCGGGGTGTGGCTGGTCGCCGCCGGGCGGCTGGCCGGCGGCTTGGCGATGATCGCCGGGATGCTGCCGATGGGGGCGATCGCGGTGGTCATCACCTGGCGGTGGATGTGCCGCGAGGAGCAGGACCTCGGCCCGCAGGAGGAGACGTGAGCGCACGCCGCAGCCCAGGCGGGGGCAGCCCGGGCGGGTGGTCGCGGTGAGCCGCCCGGGACCGCTGACCCGCGCGCTCGGCCGCCGGCTCGGGCGCGGCGTCGACGAGCGCTTCCGGCTGGCCGGGCTCGTGCGCTCGGAATCCTCGCACGTGTTCCCCAAGCACCACTCCTTCCTGTGGGGCGAACTGGCGCTGTACTCGTTCGTGGTGCTGCTGGTGACCGGCACCTACCTGTCCCTGTTCTTCGTGCCCGACACCACCGAGGTCGTCTACCAGGGGGCCTACGACAACCTGCGCGGGCTGCACGTGTCCCGGGCCTACGAATCGGCCCTGAACCTGTCGTTCGAGGTGCGCGGCGGGTTGTTCGTCCGGCAGATCCACCACTGGGCCGCGCACGTCTTCGTCGCCTCGATCGTGGTGCACATGTGCCGGAACTTCTTCACCGGAGCGTTCCGCAAGCCCCGCGAGCTGACCTGGCTGACCGGCATCGCGCTGCTGGCGCTGTCCATGCTGGAGGGCTACCTCGGCTACTCCATGCTCGACGACCTGCTCTCCGGCGTCGGGGTGCGGATCGCCTCCGGCCTGGTGCTGTCGGTCCCGGTCGTCGGCACCTGGCTGCACTGGCTGGTCTTCGGCGGCGAGTTCGAGGGCGAGCTGTGGATCTCCCGGTTCTTCGTCGGGCACGTGTTCGTGCTGCCCGGCCTGCTGTGCGCGCTCGTCGGCGTGCACCTGCTGCTGGTCTGGTACCAGAAGCACACCCACTTCCCGGGCCCGGGGGCGACCGGGTCCACGGTGGTCGGCGACCGCGCGGCGCCCGGATTCCTGGTGCGCACCGCCGCCAACGGGCTGGCCGTGGTCGCCGTGCTGGCGCTGCTCGGCGCGCTGTTCCAGATCAACCCGGTGTTCCTGTGGGGGCCCTACACGCCGATCGACGGCTCCACGGGGGTGCAACCGGACTGGTACATCGGGTTCCTCATCGGGGCGCTGCGGATCTTCCCGCCGTGGGACCTGCACCTCGGCCCCTACACCGTGAGCGCCCCGTTCTGGCCCGGGGTGGCGCTGCCCGGAGCGCTGTTCGCGCTCGCGGCGGCCCACCCGCTGTTGGAACGGCTGCTGACCGGGGACCGCGGGCGCCACCACGTGCTGCAACGACCGCGGGACAACCCGGTGCGCACCGGGCTCGGCGCGATGGCGCTGTCGTTCTACCTGGTGCTGCTGGGCTCCGGCGCCGACGACGTGCTCGCCGTGGGCCTGTCCGTCCCGGTGGAACGCCTCGTGTGGGCCGGGCGGATCGGGGTGCTCGTGGTGCCACCGCTGGCCTACCTGGCCACCGTCCTGATCTGCCGGGGGCTCCAGCGCGAGGACCGGGACGTGCTCGAACGCGGGCTCCGGACCGGGCTGCTGCGCGCCGGGCCGGACGGCGTCCACGCGGAACTGCGGCAACCTCCCGGCGGCACCGACCACGCGGGGCGCCCGAAACCGATGGACTACGGCGGCGCCCGGATCGGCTCGCGCATCGTGGTGCGTCCCGAGGACGAGCCGCCGCGCCGGGGTGCGGGGCGCGGGGAGCAGGGGTAGACAGCGGACATGGCGAACTCGGGGCTTCGGCGGGCGGCATCGCTGGTGCTGCTCGCGGTGCTCTGCGGCTGCGGCCACCGGCAGCTCCCGCCGGACCTGCTGCGGGTCAGCACCGGCGCCGAGGGCGACGTCGGCCCGATCGCGGTGCGCGAGGTGATGTTCGCCCACCGCACCTCGGGCTACCGCCCCGGCGCGGACGTGCCGGTGCTCGCCACGGTGGTCAACGGGGGCGCCACGCCGGACCGGCTGGTGGCGGTGCGCACCCCGCTGGCCCCGGAGGTCGTCGTGCGCGGCGACACCGCGCTGCCGCCGGAGGGGACGGTGCACACCGCCTACCCGAACCAACCCGCGGGCGCCGACGCGGCGCTGATCGAGATCCGGCTGCGCGACCTGCGGGCCCCGCTGCGGCCGGGGATGACCTACCCGGTGGAGTTCCGCTTCGCCCGGGCCGGGGCGGTGCGCCTGGAGGTCACCACCGACCACGCCCTCGCGCCCCGACCGGAGTGCCCGCTGCCGCCGAACGGGACGCCGCTGGAGACCTACCACGCACCGCTCGACGCACCCCACCCGCCGACGCCGACACCTCCCGACTGCTCCTCGCTGCCCTGAGACTCAGGCACGGGGACTCAGGCACGGGGACTCAGCGCGGCGACGCGGCGATCCGCACGCGGTCGCCGCCGGAGAGCAGCGACGCCAGCTCCCGCCCCTCCTCGGCGACGGCGGTGCGCTCGGCCCGGGAGAAGCGGCGCAGCGGGTCGACGACCACGGTCCCGTCCTCGACCGCCCAGGTCGCGGCGACCCGACCGTCGACCAGGACGACGCGCGCACCGGCGACCGACAGGCCGCGGTGGGCGTCGTCGATGATCCGGCCGCGGTCGTGGTAGCCGAGGACCGCGTTGTCGAACGCCGGGAGGTACCGCACCGGGGCGGGCGTGCCGGGATCGGGCCGCGGCGCGTCGGGCAGGTCCAGCAGCCGCCTGCCCCGCTCGTCGCGGAAGGTGACGAGCTCCTCGCGCATCGCCGACACCGCGGCGGGCAGTCCGGCCAGACCGCACCAGGCGCGCACGTCGGCCGTGGCGGCGGGACCGAAGGCGGCCAGGTAGCGGCGGACCAGCGCCCGCCCGACCGGATCGGAGCCGTCCGGGGACGGCGGGTCGATCTCGCGCCCCAGCCACGCGGAGACCAGCGCGTAGCGCGCCGCCCCCGTGGCGCCCCACAGGCCGCGCGGTGGCAGTTGGACGACGGGCAGGAGGGCGGCGATCAGCAGCTCGCCCAGCGCCCGCGGCCCCGGCTCCGGCCAGCGCCCGGCGAGCTCCCGCGCGAGCCCGGACATCGTGCGGGGTTCGCCGTCGGCCAGCACCGCCCGCCCCGCCGCCGCGAGCTCGTCGAGGTCCACCCCGGCGAGCTCGCGGCGGTAGGTCCCGAGCACCCGCTGGCGCAGCATGGCGCCGTGGCGGGCCCGCCACGCCAGGACGTCGGCGGCGGTGAGGAGGTGGACGGTGCGGCGCATCAGGTGGGTCCGCACCACGCTGCGCCGGACCAGCAGGTCCGAGAGCACCGCCGGGTCGAATCCGCGCAGCCGCGACCACAGCCCGACGAACGGTTCCTGCGGTTCCTGCGCCTGCAGGCCGCACAGGTGCCCGACGGCGTCGTGGACCGGCAGGTCGGCGCGGTCGAGGAGCAGCTGCCGGGCCAGCGTCGCGCGGTTGAGCGCCCGGGCGTCCAGCACGGTCATCGACCCACCGCCCGCGCCGGCTGGTCCGGATGCGTCGGCACGATGCTCCCTCCCGGTCGGTGCCCGGCCCCGGTCAGGACGACCGCCGCCCGTCGATCGCCTCGCGCAGGATGTCGGCGTGCCCGGCGTGCTGGGCGGTCTCGGCGATGACGTGGGTCAGCACCCCGCGCACGCTGCGCACCGCTCCCGGCTCGTGCCAGGGCACGTCGGGCAGGGGATGGGTCACCGACAGGTCGGCGGTGGCGATGATGTCCTCGCTGCGGGCGGCGACCTGTTCGTAGCGCGCGAGGATCCCGGCCAGCGTCTCACCCGGCAGCATCCGGAAGTCGTCCTGGTACTCGATCATCCACTCCGGTATCACCCGTGCGGTCCCCGCCTCGATGTCGGCCCAGGTGACGCCCTCGGGCAGGTCGTGGCGCATCGCCGACGGGCCCTCCACCGCGAAGCGCAGCCAGCCTTCCTCCGCCGACGCCACGTGCTTGATCAGCCCGCCCAGGCACAGGGCGCTGACCGTCGGGGTCTCGCCGAGCTGCTCGTCGGCGAGACCGCGCACGGTGCTGGTGAGGGCGGCGCGCGCGGCCGCGAGCGCGGCGATCAGGTCGGCCCTCTCGCCGTCGGTGGTCGTGGTGGCAGTGGTCATCTCGATGCGGCCCTTCGGGTCGTCGTTGTCCGGCACGACGCCGACGATCGCAGCCGAAGCGGCCAGGGAGTGTCCGCTTCCCGGTGCAGCATGGCGACCATGCCGAAAACCTCAGCGCGGCTGCTGTCCCTGCTCTCGCTCCTCCAGGCGCGCCGGGACTGGCCGGGCCGGACGCTGGCCGAGCGGCTGGCGGTCAGCCCCCGCACCGTCCGCCGCGATGTCGACCGCCTGCGCGAACTCGGCTACCCGATCGCGGCCACCAGGGGCCCCGACGGCGGCTACCGGCTCGACGCGGGCGCCGAGCTGCCGCCGCTGCTGTTCGACGACGAGCAGGCCGTCGCCCTGGCCATCGCGCTGCGGATCGCCACCACCGCAGGCGCCGGGATCGACGAGGCCGCGGCCCGCGCGCTGCACACCGTCCGGCAGGTGATGCCCGCGCGGTTGCGCCGCCGCATCGACACCGTCCAGGTCACCGCCGTCGAGCGGTCCGCGGTCCCGCCGCACGTCGACAGCGGCGTGCTGGTGGCGCTGAGCAACGCCGTCCACGCGCGCGAGGTGCTGCGCTTCGACCACGAACCCCCGCCGTGGGGCGGGGACGAGGTGCTCCCGGTGCGCCGGGTCGAGCCGCACCACCTCGTCACCTGGGGCGGGCGGTGGTACCTCGTCGGCTGGGACCTCGACCGCGACGACTGGCGCACCTTCCGCGCCGACCGGATCACCCCGCGCACCCCCACCGGCCCCCGCTTCACCCCGCGGGCGGTGCCCGGCGGTGACGTGGCCGCGTTCGTGGCCGCCCGGTTCCGCGGCGCCGACGGCTCCGGCGGCTGGCCCTACCGCGGCGAGGTGATCCTCGACCTGCCCGCCGAGGAGGTGTCCCGCCACGCCGGCGACGGAATCGTCGAGGAACTCGGCCCGGACCGCTGCCGCCTGGTCCTGGGCTCGTGGTCGTGGTCGGCCCTGGCCGCCGCGCTGGGCCGGTTCGACGCCGACCTCGAGGTCGTCGGACCGGCCGAGCTCAAGGCCGCCTTCGCGCACCTGGCCCGCCGCTGCGCCGCCGCGGCGGGCGACCGCGTCTGAGGGGCCTTTCAGCATGCTGTGCGGCACGCAACCGGCACCGCCACGCAGGCCATTGGCGAAAGCGGTCCTAACTCCGGGGGAACACGAGGGCGTCGTAGAGGTAGGTCTTGGTCTGGCGCTTGGCGTAGAGCTCGTGCTGCACGTGCGGCAGCCGCTGCGACGGGGACCACTGCCGCACCTGCCCGGAGGTCCCCTCGACGCGCACCACTTCGCCCTCGACCAGCTCGACCGGACGCGCGGCCAGCACCGTCACCCGGGTGCCCGGAGCCTCGGCGGCGACCAGTTCGAAGCGTTCGGGACCGTGCACCCGGACCACCTTCGCGTCGGGGACCACGACCCGCTCGCCCAGGTATTCGCCCTCGTAGAAGTGCTCCGGCGCCTGCAGGTCCGGCACCGGGACCTCGGCCTGCCCACCACCGCCGCACGCCCCGACCGAGACCAGCACCCCCGCACCGATCAGCGCCGCCGCACCGCGCACCGACACCACTCCCCCTCCGACACCCGCGAAACCGCCGTGCCGGGATGGTGCCGGACGCGCCGCCGTCCCGCCCGCCCCCGTCACCCGGGCCGCGCACCGCCCGCCGGCACCAGCACGAGCAGCACGACCGCGGCGAGACCGCCGACCACCAGCACCGCGGGCCGCAGGCCGAGGTGTTCGGCGGCGAATCCGGTCAGCGGCGGACCACCGAGGTGGGCGAGGTAGCCCCAGGCGGTCACGGTCGCCGCGGCACCGCCGACCGCCCCGCGCGCCCCGGCCGCGCTCAGGGCCAGCGGGAACAGCGGCCCGCACCCCGCCCCGGCCAGCGCGAGGGCGCCCACGAGGACCACCGCCGAGGGCTGCGCCACCCCGATCGGCACCGCCACCACGAGCGCCCCGGCCGCCCACCGCGCGACCACCACCGGACCGGTGCGCCGGACGACCCGGCCGGCGAGGCCGCGCGACACCGCCATGGCGCCGCTGAACACCACCACGCCGACCCCGGCCAGGGACGCGGGGGCGCCGAACTCCTCGGCGAGCAGGACGGCCGACCAGTCGGTGAGCAGCCCTTCGAGCAGCAACGCGCACAGCGCGACACCGATCAGCCGCCACCCCGGACGAGCACCGCGCTCGACCCCGCCGCGTCCAGGACCGCCACCTGCAGGACCGGGGACGTGCTCGGGCAGCCGACGCCACGCGACCGCGAGCACCCCCAGCAGCACCGCGGCGACCAGGAGCAGGTGCGCGGCCACCGGGAGCGTTCCGGCGACCGCGGCGCCCGTCCCCGCACCGCCGAGCACGCCGAGGCTGTAGGCGGCGTGCAGCCCGGGCAGCGCGACGACGCGGTGCCGCCGTTCGAACTCGACCGCCGCCGCGTTCATCGCCACGTCCAGCATCCCGCTCGCCGCACCGAGCAGCACCAGCACCACCGCCAGCCCGACGACGTCCCCCGCCGCCGCGATCAGCGGCAGCCCGGCGGCGAACACCAGCGCCGAGGCCCGGCACAGCAGGTGCGCCGGGACGGACCGCAGCAGCCGACCGGTGAGCAGCAGCGTCGGCACCGAACCGGCGGCCACTCCCAGCAGCGCGACGCCCAGCGCCAGGTCGGACAGCGCGAGGTCCGCCTTGACCGCCGGGATGCGCGGCGCCCAGCTCGACAGCACCGCACCGTTGAGGAAGAAGACCAGGCGCAGCGCGCGCGGTACCTCGGGCATCGGTCCCTCCACGAGACCGCCCTGCCGCACGCACGAGGAGCGCGGTGCGCCGATCGGCACCTCCGGACGGAACAGAGGACCCGGCGACCGCGCACCCACCGTACCGCACGATCATCGCGCCGGGGGCGCTCCGCGCCGCACCCACCGCGCGGCGAGCAGCGCCAGCACCCACGCCGTTCCCGCCTCCACCAGCAACCACGTCCAGATCCCGGACATCATCGACCTCCCTTTCTTGTCCATTCGGACTGATCACGTCGCGTCGGCCGCGCGGCGGATCCGCAGCGACAGCAGTGCGGCGGCGGCGCAGAGCAGCCCGGCACCGATCCAGACCGCCGCGTACGAGCCGAGCAGCGCCCGGGTGGTGCCGCCGGCGAAGGCCGCGGCACCGGCGCCGAGGGCGTGCGCCGCGCTCACCCAGCCGAACACCACCGCGCCGTCGTCGCCGCCGAAGAACTCGCGGCACAGCAGGATGGTCGGTGGCACCGTGGCCAGGTCGAGCAGGCCGTACACCACCACGAACACGATCATCGGCGGCTGCACGGTCGGCCCCAGGAACAGCGGCAGCAGCACCAGCGAAACCCCGCGCACGAGGTAGTACGCCCCGAGCAGCCATCGCGGGTCGATGCGCTCGACCAGCCATCCCGACGCGGCCGCGCCGACGGTGTTGAACACGCCCACCACCGCCAGGAGCGTCGCCGACACGGTCATGGGCATCCCGTGCTGGCTCGCCGCCGGGACGAAGTGCGTCATCATGATCCCGTTGGTGGACGCCCCGCACACCGCGAAGGTGCCCGCCAGCAACCAGAACGGCCTGGTCCTCGCGGCCGTGCCCAGGAGGCCGACCGCGCGGCTCGCCGCGCCCGTGGTCCGGGGCGGCGCGGGGGTGAACTCCGCCGCGCCGTAGGCCTTCAGGCCGACTTCGCCGGGGTGGTCGCGCAGCACCCACCAGACCAGCGGCACCAGCGCGGCGGCGGCCAGCCCCACCGCGAGCACCCCGGCGCGCCACTCGAAGCGGTGGACGATCGCGGCCAGCACCGGCATCAGCACCATGCCGCCGAACATGCTCGCCGAGGTGAGCACGCCGCTGACCAGTCCGTGCCGCGCGACGAACCACCGGTTCGCCACCGTCGCGGCGAACGTCAACGCCATCGAACCGGTGCCCAGGCCCACCAGCAGCCCCCAGGTGAGCACCAGGTGCCACGACTCGCCCACCACGGTGGTCAGCGCGGCGCCCGCGACCATGACGACCAGCGCCGCGGCCACCACCCGGCGGATGCCGAACCGGTCCATCAGCGCCGCCGCGAACGGCGCGGTCACGCCGTAGAGCACGATGTTCACCGCGAAGGCGAAGGAGATCACGCCGGTGGACCAGCCGAACTCGCGCCGCAGGGGGTCGGTCAGCACGTCGGGCATCCCGGTGGACCAACCGGTCACCAGGATGACCAGCCCGGTGGTCGCCGCGATCCACCACGCGCGGTGCATCCCGGCGCGGCGCCGCACCGCCCGGTCAGGGCTCCTCGTCTCGGTCATGCCGACCATCGTGGGGCGCCGATCCGCGTCGAACGAGTGGCCCGACGGCCAACATGTGCAAGAATCGGGCCATGACGGCCTTCCACCACCCGCGCCGGCACCGCATCGCGGTCCTGGTCCGCCAAGGCGTCCTGCCGATGGAGCTGGCCCTGGTCCACCAGCTTTTCGCGCTGGCCACCGACCGCGACGGCAGCCCGCTGTACGAGGTCCTGACCTGCGCCGCCCCGCCCGGCCCGGTGCGCACGACCGCGGACTTCACGCTGCACGTCGAGCACGGCCCGGACGCACTCGCCGAAGCCGACACCGTCTTCGTGCCCGCCTCCGACGAGGACTACGACCCGGCCCCGGAGGCCGTGCTCACCGAGCCGATGGCCGCCGCGCTGGCCCGGGTGCCCGCGCACGCCCGGATCGCCTCGATCTGCACCGGTGCCTTCGTGCTCGCGGGCGCGGGCCTGCTCGACGGCAAGCGGGCCACCACGCACTGGAACGCCGCCGCGCGGTTCGAGCGCCTATTCCCGTCCGTCGCGCTCGACCCCGACGTGCTCTACGTCGACGAGGGCACCGTGCTGACCTCAGCGGGCGAGGCGTCCGGGATCGACCTGTGCCTGCACCTGATCCGCACCGACCACGGCGCGGCGCTGGCCAACGACGTCGCGCGCCGGGCCGTGGTGCCCGCCCACCGCGACGGCGGGCAGGCGCAGTTCATCCGGCAGGCGGTGCCCGAACCGCAGCGCTCGTCCACCGCCCGCGCCCGCGCCTGGGCGCTGGAGCACCTCGACGAGGAGCTGACCTTGCGCGCCTTGGCGGCGCGGGAGTCGATGAGCGTGCGCACCTTCACCCGGCGGTTCCGGGACGAGATGGGGCTGTCGCCGCTGCGGTGGCTCACCCGGCAGCGCGTCGAACGGGCCCGGCAGCTCCTGGAGGAGACCGACCTGCCCATCGACCAGGTGGCCGTGGACGCCGGGTTCGGCACCGCCGCCTCGATGCGCCAGCACCTGCGCGCCGTGCTCGGCACCTCCCCGAGCGCCTACCGGAACACCTTCCACCCCGGCCCGCGCGCGGCGGCGAGCTGAGCCCCGCCGCCACGGCCAGGGCCGCCGGTGCACCGGATCGCCAGTGCACCGGGTCATCAGTGGACCGGGCCGTCAGTGCACCGGGCCGAGGGAGAGCAGGTCATCGTACTCCTTCGGGAGCTGCGTGGCGAGGTCGTCGAACTCGTGCCCCGTGAGGCTGCCGCGCAGCGCGGTCATCACCGCGCGCGAGTGCTGGCGGGCCTGGCTGGCGGTGCAGCCCTCGCCCTCCTCGCGGGCCACCCTGCGGTAGAACTCGTCCATCCCGAAGCGCTCGCCCTCGCCCTGCGGCGGCAGCTCGCGGGCCAGCGGCTCGGGAAGTTGCGAGGCCAGGTGCCGGGTCTCCCCGCCCGCCAAGCGTTCCCCGAGCACCCGCACCGTCGCCCGGACCGCCTGCTCGGTGTGCGCGGGGTCGCCCAGCCCGGTCGTCTTCTCGACGGCGGACACGATCTCGTGCTCCTTCATCAACACCACCCCGTTGCCGTGACGTTTCGCGCCCTCCGGGTGCCCGGCGGCGCCGCGCCGCTAACCCGCCGCGACGCTCCCGAGGCGCACCGGGAGGGACTGGAAACCGTTGCCGATGAAGGACTCCAGCGGGAGCAGGTGGTCCGGGTGGGCGGCCAGGGCGAGGTCCGGGAAGCGGTCGAACAGCGCGGGCAGCGCGATGCCCGCCTCCAGCCGGGCCAGCGGGGCACCGAGGCAGAAGTGCACGCCGTGCCCGAAGGCGAGGTGCTGGTCCTGGTCGCCCCGGGTGAGGTCGAACCGGTCGGCGTCGGCGCCGAAGACCTCGGGGTCGCGGTTGGCGCCCGCGTACCCGGCGAGGATCGCCTCACCTCGGGGGATGGTGGTGCCGTCGGACAGCACCAGGTCCTCCACCGCGAACCGCAGCGGGAGGTTGGCCAGCGGGGGCTGCCAGCGCAGCGCCTCCTCGATCGCCCGGTCCCAGCCGACCTCGCCACCGCGCAGCGGGGCGAGCTGGTCGGGGTGGGCCAGCAACGCGGTGACGGCGTGGCCGAGCAGGTTCACCGTGGTCTCGTGCCCGGCGCCCAGCAGCAGGATCAGCGTGTCCGCCAGTTCCCGCTCCGACAGCGGCGGATCCGCCTCGGCGGTGAGCAGCGTGGTGGTCAGGTCCTCGGCGGGGTCGGCGCGCTTGCGGGCCAGGAGGTCGCGCAGGAAGGCGTCCATCCGCCCGGCGACCGCCACCGCCTCGTCCGCGCTGGTGGTGCGGAACACCGCGTCGACGATGTCGCGCAGCTCCGCCTCGGTGCCCTCGGGAACGCCGAACAGCTCCGAGATCACCCGGATCGGCAGCGGGTAGGTGAACGTCGCGCGCAGGTCCACCGGTTCGTCACCGGGACGGGCGGCCAACGCGTCCAGCAGCTCGCCGGTGATGGCCTCCACCCGGGGCCGCAGGGCTTCGACCCGGCGGGCGGTGAACGCCTGCGACAGCACGCCGCGCAGCCGCCGGTGCGCGTCGCCGTAGGCGGTGAACATGTTGTCGACCCCGACCCACTGGAGCAGCGTCCAGTCCGGTGGGATCTCCCCGGTCCCCCACTTCGACCAGTGCCGCCGCGGGTCCTTGGACACGCGGGGATCGGTCAGCAGCGCCCGCAGGTCGGCGTGCCGGGTGACGACCCACGCCGGGATGCCGCCGGGCAGGTCCGCGCGGACCGCCGCCGCAGTGGCGCGCCACTCGCGGGCCTGGGCCTGCAGGTGGCGTCCGGTCGGGTCGAGGGCGGTCGGATGGGGGGCTAGGTGCTCGTCGCGTGGTGCGGACATGGTGTTCCTCCGGTGGTGCGTTGGGTGCGTGCGGGGAAGACCACGGGCAGCGCGGACAACGCGCGGTGGAACGGTCCGGGCCGCCAGTGCAGGTGCACGTCCGGGGCGGCCCGGAGTCCGGGCAGGGCGTCGAGCAGCGCCTCGATCGCCACGGTGGCGATCAGGCGGGCGGGGTCGTGGGCGGGACAACCGTGCGGCCCCGCGCTGAAGGCGAGGTGCGCGCGGTTGCCGGTGGGCACGTGGCCGTCGGGGCCGACCACGGCCGGGTCGGTGTTGGCGGCGGCGATGCTGATCACCACCGGTTCGTGCGCGGGCAGGGTGGTCCCGCCGAGGCGCACCGGCCGCACCGGGTAGGTGATGGCGTAGTTGGCCAGCGGCGGGTGCCGCCAGAGCACGTCGTCGAGCGCGTCGGCGATCGCGACGCCGCCGTTGACCAGGTTCTCGGCGAAGCGGGTTTCGGTCAGCAGCAGCCACAGGGCGTTGCCGATCCAGCCCGCCACCGGCTCCACGCCCGCACCCATCATCACCACGAGCTGGTGCAGCAGCTCGTCGTCGGTGAGCCCGTGCGGGTGCTGGAGCAACCGGGTGGTGACGTCGTCACCGGGATCGGACCGCTTGGCGGCGATCAGGCCGCGGACGCAGTCCTCCAGCTCCTCGTTGGCCCGGATCGGATCGCTGCCGTCCCAGAGCGCGCGCATCGCCGCGGCCATCCGCGCGGACAGCGCGGGCGTGCAGCCGAACATCAGGTGCAGCACCTGGAGCGGCAGCGGCGCCGCGTAGTCGGCGATGAGGTCGGCGTGGCCGCGGTCGGCGACGGCGTCGATCAGCCCGCTGGCGGTGTCGTGCACGAAGCGGCGCAGGGCCGCCGGATCGGTGCGGCGCAGGCTGTCGGTCACCGGCGGGCGCAGCCGGGCGTGGTCGCCGCCGTCGGCGAACAGGGTGTTCGGCCGCCAGGCCATCATCGGCAGCACGACGGCGTCCGGCGGCGCGCTCGCCTGCCAGGTCCGCGAGTCCTTGGCGAAGTCCTGCGGCGAGTGCAGGATCTTCAGCGCCGTGGCGTAGTCGGTGACGAGGGTGGCGGGCACCCCGGGCGCCAGCTCCACCAACGCCACCGGGCCCCGGGCGCGCAGCATCGCGTAGGTGCGCTGCGGGTCCGCCGCGAAGTCGGTGCCGTAGAGCGGTACGGCGGGGCCGGGGGGCTGCGATGTCGTCACGTGAGCTCCGAGTGGACGTGCTGGACGAGCGTGATGAGGGCGCGGCGGCAGTCCTCCGGCCGACGCGCGTCGCAGGTCACCAGCGGGACCTCGGCGGGCAGGTCCAGCGCCTCCCGCACCTCCTCGTCGGGCACCTGCGGGGAATCCGGGAAGCGGTTGACCGCGACGCAGAACTTCAGCCCGTCGTCCTCCAGCCGGGTGAGGGTGTCGAAGGCGAGGTCGAGGCGCCGGGTGTCGACCACCAGCAGCGCCCCGATCGCCCCGGTGGTCAGCGTCGGCCACAGGTAGTGGAACCGCTGCTGGCCGGGTGCGCCGAACAGGTAGAGCACCAGGCTGGAGCTCAGCCGGAGCCGGCCGAAGTCCATCGCCACGGTCGTCTCCCGCTTGTCCGGGGTGAGGGTGAGGTCGTCCACGGCCTCACCGGCCCGGGTCATCGGCTCCTCGGTCCGCAGCGGCGGGATCTCCGAGATGCTGCCGATGAAGGTGGTCTTGCCGACGCCGAGGGGACCGGCGACCACCAGCTTCGCCGACCGGGTCACGGTGGCGGGCAGCGCGGGATCAGCCCGCGGTGTCGAGGTCGCGGAGACCACGCAGCACCTCCTCCAGCACGGCCGCGCTGGGCCCCTGCGGTGCCGCCGCGCGCACCGACAGCCAGCCGTCGGCGACCAGATCACCGATCACCACGGCGGCCACCGTCACCGGCAGCCCCGCGTGCGCGGCGACCTCGGCGACCGCCAGCGTCCCGCCGCAGCACACCTCGACGACGCGGTGCTGCTGCGGGCCGAGCCCCCGCGGCGGCTGCCGGACCTCGGCCCGCACCAGCGTCGCCGGGTCCAGCCCCGGGTCGTCGGGCCGCGCCCGCCCCGCGGTCACCACGTAACTGCGGACGAGGTCGCGGCGGGGGTGCGCCGGGCTCATGTCGAGCGCTGTCCGGTGCCCAGGGCGCTGCCGAGGCGTTGCACGATGCCCTCCAGGGTCGTGCTCACGATGCCCATGTCCGCGGCGTAGCTGACGTGCACCACGATCGTGGTGTGCTCCCCGGCGCGCTGCACGATCTGGTGGCTGCTGTGGCCGTCGTCGATGATGGTGCGGGTGCGCGTGGAGAGGGATCCGCCGCTGCACTGCACCATCTGCTGGGCCGCGGCGTTGATCCCGGAGGCCGCCGCGGCCCACGGGTCGGCGGCGTCGCGCGAGAGGCCCGGGGCCTCCTCGGCGAGCAGCCCGTCGTCGGAGACGACGAAGGCGGTGAGCACGCCGGGCACCTCGCGCAGGCGGTCGGTGATCCAGGCGCTGTCCACGGTGCTCATGTGCTGTTCACTCCCGGTTCTGCGTGATGGCGACGAACTGATCGTGCCGGGCCTGGGTCACCGCCGGGTCTTCGCCGGTGCCCGTCCCGGGCGCGGGGAGGATCTCCCCGGTGCGCGAGGTCGGTGGGCGGCGGCGGTCGCGCTTGGGCAGACCGCTGGCGGTGCGGACCGGGGCCTCGGCGGGGCGCTCCTCGGCGGGCTCGGGGCGCGCCGAGGTCCCGGCGGGCGGGTCGTCCGGCTCGGGATGGGTGAGCAGTTCGTTCGGCACGAAGACGGTCGCGCGCATCCCGCCGTGCGGCGAGCCGCTGTCCAGCGCGACCTCGAAGCCGTGGCGGCGGGACTGCTGCGCGCACACCGCCAGGCCGAGGCACGGCGGGTTGCCCAGGTCGGTCAGCTCGGGGTCCTGCTCGGCGACCAGCACCCGGCGGGCCCAGTCGAGCCGGTCGGAGGGCATCTTGATCCCGCCGTCGAGGACCTCCACCGACAGGCCGTGGTGGTTGCGCTCGAAGAGGACCTCCACCGCGGCCTGCGGCGGGGAGAACTTGGTGGCGTTGTCCAGCACCTCGGTGATCGCCATCTTCAGGCCCTCGACCGCGCGGGCCTGCACCGAGACGTCGTGGTCGGAGACGAGCACCTTCACCCGCTGGTAGTCGTGCACCCGCGACTGCGCGCCCTGCACGATGTCCACGAGCCGCTCGGTGCGCCGCTGCTGGCCCGGCCAGGACCCGGCCAGCGCCAGCAGGTTCTGCACCCGGCGGGACATCTGGGCGATCGCGTGGTCGACCGGCATGAGGTCGCGCAGCACGCGCGGGTCGGAGTGCTCGCCGATCATGTCGTGGATGCGCTGAGCAGCGGTGTTGCCGAGCGCGAGGAGTTCGTTCATGGCGCCGTTGAGCGCTTCGCGCACGGCGTGCACGGCCTGCTCCCGGACCTCGACGAGCTCCTCGGCGCGCGGCGACCGGGCCGCGGCGGCGAGCCGCTGCTCGGCCGCGTCGCACCGCCGCTGGAGCTGGTCGGTGAACTCCCGTTCCTGGTCCAGGGCCCGCCGGGAGCGCTGCAGCAGCACCCCGAGCACGACGACCAGGGCGATGAGGCTGAGGACCACGGCCAGCCAGACCGCGTTGGGCATCACGTCTCCATTCCCGCCGCGGCGCGGTGCGCACCGGCGACGGCCGAGCTGAACACTGCGCGGATGGCATCGCCCTCCGCGTACGCGCCGCAGCGTATCGAATCACGATCACCTGATCGAGACGGTGGCGCTCCACGATCGGCGGAAGCGCCGTCTCGAAGCGCCACCAAGATCGGGCACCCGATCGCGGAGAGGTGATCGCGCTCACCCGGACGGCGGAGGTTTCGCACCCCCGGCGGCCCGGCAAGCCCCTGGGCACGGATCGGGAGGGGAGAACCATGCCCAGGCCAGGAAGCCACAAGTACGAGATCAAGCGGGCCCACCGGCGCACCGGCTACGAACGCCAGGAGGGCATGCCGGACCAGCGCGCCAAGGAGAAGGCCGACTACGACCTGCACCAGCAGAACCCGCCGATGCGCCCGGCCGACGACCGCGCCGCCGGACCGTTCGGCGAGCGCCCGTCCGGGCGGCCCGGTGCGAAGGGCAGGCAGCACGACGCCGAGGGCGGCGGCATCCGGTTGCGCAGCAGCAGCTTCCAGGACCACGACCTGATGCCCCGGTGGTGCAGCGGGGACGGCGAGGGCGTCTCCCCCGAGCTGGAGTGGGACGGCGTGCCGGACGGGACGGTGGAGCTCGCCGTGGTGTGCGTCGACCCCGACGCGCCGACCGGCACCTTCGTGCACTGGCTGCTGACCGGCCTGCGCCCCGGCGAATCGGGGCTGGAGCCCGGCCGGCTGCCCGACGGGGTCGTGGAGTCCCGCAACGACTTCGGCGAACCGGGGTGGGGCGGGCCGCTGCCGCCCGCCGGGGACGACCCGCACCGCTACTTCTTCCGCGTGCACGCCTCCGACCACCCGCTGCGGCTCGGCGAGGATTCCACCGTGGACGACCTCGACCGCGCCCTGGGCGGCGGCGAACTCGCGCGCGGCACCCTCGTCGGGGTCTACCAGCGCTGAGCCCTCCCCCGCGCGAGACGCGCGCCCCTCGTCGCGGTCCCGGTGAGCGGGAGCGCGACGGGGGCCGAGTGCTGCCGGGCGCAGAATCGGCACGCAGCACCGGCCGTCGGGATGCGAGGGGGCGCGATGAGCAGCGCGGAGGATCCACGTCGAGCGGCCGCCGCGCTGCTGGCGGAGCTGACCGGGCCGGGAGGTGACTTCGAACTGGTCACCGAGGAGGTGCTCGGCTCGGCGATACCGGTCTTCCGCGAGCGGGACCGCTCGCTCGACGCCGTGCTGCGCCGGTCCCGGCGCCACGGCGACCGGGACTACCTCGTCTCGGTGGACCAGCGGATCAGCTTCGCCGAACACGCCGACCGGGTCGCCTCGCTGGCGGTGGCGCTGCGCGACGAGTACGGCATCGGCAAGGGCGACCGGGTCGCCATCGCGGCGGCCAACTCCCCGCAGTGGATCATCGCGTTCTGGGCGGTGGTCTCGCTCGGCGCCATCGCGGTGGGGTGCAACGCGTGGTGGTCGCGTCCCGAGCTGGCCTACGCGATCGGGCACAGCCGTCCCTCGCTGCTGGTCGTCGACGCCAAGCGCGCGGAACTGGTCGACCCACCCGGGATCCCGGTGCTCGACGTCGAGCGGGACGTGCCCCGGCTCGCCGCGCGGCACCCGGGTACCGAGCTGCCGACCGCCGAGGTGGCCGAGGACGATCCCGCGGTGCTGCTCTACACCAGCGGCACCTCCGGGCGGCCCAAGGCGGCGGTGCACTCGCACCGCAACCTGATCGCGGTCATCGACTACCACCGCCTCAGCGCCGAGATCCCGCACCGGCTCGGCGATCCGGTGCCGCCCGAGGACAAGCGCTACCTGCTGGCGCTGCCGCTGTTCCACATCGCGAGCCTGCACAACCTGGCCCTGCCGCGACTGGCGACGGGCAGCGCGGTCGTGATCCACCAGGGCGCCTTCGACGCCGACCGGGTGCTGGCGCTGGTCGAGCGGGAGCGGGTCACCAACTGGGCGGTGGTGCCGACCCAGGCCAACCGGCTGCTGGAACGCGGTGGGCTCGACCGGTACGACCTGTCCGCGCTGACCGCGTTCTCGCTGGCCTCGGCACCGTCCTCGCCCGCGCTGAAGGACCGCGTCCGCGCGCTGCTGCCCACCGGTGCCCGGCAGTCGGTCACCGACAGCTACGGGCTCACCGAGTCCTGCACCGGCGCGTGCGTCGCCACGCCCGCCGACCTCGCCGAGCACCCCGACGCGGTGGGCCGCCCCGTCGTCGGCGTGCAGCTGGAGATCCGGGACCCCGCGGGCCGGGCGCTGCCGGACGGTGAGGAGGGCGAGGTGTGCCTGCGCAGCATGTACAACATGCTCGGCTACTGGGAGGACCCGGAGGCCACCGCGCACGCCCTGCGCGAGGACCGCTGGCTGCACACCGGTGACCTCGGCGTCCGCTCCGGCGGACTGCTCCGGCTCAGCAGCCGCCGCTCGGACCTGATCCTGCGCGGCGGGGAGAACGTCTACCCGGCCGAGGTCGAATTCGCCCTCGCCGACCACCCCGCGGTGCGCGAATGCCTGGTGCTGGGCGTCGAGGACGCCGACCTCGGCCAGGCCGTCGGGGCGGTGGTCGTGACCGGGCAGGACGGCGCCGTGCGGGCGGACGAGCTCGCCGACCACCTCCGGGAGCGCCTCGCCTACTTCAAGGTCCCGACGGTGTGGCGGCTGACCACCGACCCGCTGCCCCGCAACGCCACCGGGAAGGTGGTCCGGGCGCGGGTGCGGCTCACCGAGGACCGTTGACCCGGTTCCGCTCAGCGGGACGACCGGTCGGCACCGAGCGGGATCGGCGCTAGCTTCGCCGCCGTGCCGGGCGGCGTCCCGGACCGACATCGGACCTCGACGGCAGGAGGGCGGAATGGGTGCGGACACGGACCTGACCGGGCGGACCGCGATCATCACGGGAGCGGGCGGCGGCCTCGGCCGCAGCGAGGCGCTCGCCTTGGCGCGGCGCGGTGCGGCGGTCGTGGTCAACGACGTGGGCGCGGGTGCGGAGGCGGTGACCGCCGAGATCACCGCCGCCGGTGGCCGGGCCGTCGCGGTGCCCGGTGACGTCGGCGACTGGTCGTCGGGCGAGCGCCTGGTGGACGCGGCGGTGGCGTCGTTCGGCCGGCTCGACGTCGTGGTGAACAACGCGGGCGTGCTGCGCGACCGGATGCTGTTCAACCTGTCCGAACAGGACTGGGACGACGTCGTCCGGGTGCACCTCAAGGGCCACGCCGCGGTGTCCCGGGCCGCCGCCGCGCACTGGCGCGCGGAGAGCAAGCGGGCGGGGGCCGCGGTGTACGGCAGGGTCATCAACACCGCCTCCGAGGCGTTCCTGTTCGGCGCCCCGGGGCAGCCCAACTACTCGGCGGCGAAGGCGGGCATCGTCGCGCTCACCCTGTCCACCGCCGCCGGGCTGGCCAGGTACGGCGTGCGCGCCAACGCGATCTGCCCCCGCGCCCGGACCGGGATGACCGCCGACGTGTTCGACGGCCCGGCCGACGGGCCGGACCTGCTGGACCCGGAGCGGGTCGCCACCTTCGTCAGCTACCTGGCGGCGCCGGCCGCCGAGGACATCAGCGGCCAGGTGTTCGTCGTCTACGGGGACATGGTCGCCCTGCTATCACCACCCGCGGTGGAGCGGAAGTTCGTCGCGGCGGACGGGACGTTCTCCGTCGAGGAGCTGGACCGGACGCTCTCGGCCCACTTCACCGGGCGCGACCCGCACCGGACCTTCGCCGCCACCGACGTCGCCGCCCTCGACACCACCGGCGCCACCACCCCGTAGGACTGTTTCGGAATGGCTTGCGTGGCGGTGCGGGTGGCGGAACCTCAGCGGTCTTCTCGCTCCGGGCGCCCTTCTTGATGGATCGCCGATACACGGCATCAGGGCGTCCTCGCGAGAAGACCGCTGAGCAGTGACGTCCGAGCACGGGCGGCGGCGCAAGCTGCGTGCCCCACCGCATGCGGCTCCGCCGCATGCTGAACGGACCCCTTACTGTAATGCGGCGGAACCGCCCTGGTACTTCAGGAGCGGGACCGCTCGGAACCAGTCCGCGGCCCGGGCGCGGAAGGTGTCCGGGTCGAGGTCCCCCGCACCGCGCGGGAGCCGGGCGGTGATCGGGAGTCCGGTCACCCGCGGGAGTTCGGTGAGGTTGTGCCGGGCGGCCTGGTCGAGGGCCGCGGGCACCGAGCCGAGGATCAGACCCGCCGGTTCGAGGCCGCGGGAGCGCAGGGCGGCGACGGTGAGCTCGGTGTGGTTGAGGGTGCCGAGGTCGAGCCGGGTCACCACCTGCACCCGGACCGGCGCCAGCGCGGCGGCCAGGTCGAGCAGCGTGCCGCCCTCGGTGTCCAGGCGGACCAGCAGCCCACCGGCACCCTCGACGATCAGCCGCTCGTACCGGGCCGCGAGCTCCCGGATGCGGGCGGCGTGGTCGCCGATCCGCGGGATCGCCACACCGCGCAGCCGGGCGGCGGTGTCCGGGGCGAGCGGGTCCGCGAGCCGGGTGAACTCGGCGACCGGGCAACCGGCCAGCCGCGCCACGACGGCGGTGTCGGGTTCGTCGGCGGGCACGCCGGTCTGGGCGGGCTTGACCACGACCGTGCCCGGGCCGGAGCGGACGGCCAGCGCCGCGGTGGCGACGGTCTTGCCGACACCGGTGCCGGTTCCGGTGACGATGGTGATCATGTCATCCTCCGGGTGAGACGGGTCAGCACGTCGAGGGCGTGCGCCCAGCGGTCCTCGGGCAGTCCGGCCCGGGTGGTGATCCGCAGCCGCGAGGTCCCGTCCGGCACCGACGGCGGCCGGAAGCACCCGACCCGGACCCCGGCCTCCAACGCCGCGGCCTGCGCGGCGAGCGCGGCCCGCGGCGACGGCATCGGCACCGACAGCACGGCTCCGGCCGAGCGCGGCACGCCGAGGTGGTCGGCCAGCTCCCCGCCGCGCCGGTGGATCCGGGACGGCAGCGCGGGTTCGGCGCGCAGCAGGTGCAGGGCGCGCAGCGCCCCGGCGGTCGGAGCGGGCGCCAGCGCGGTGTCGAAGACGAACGGCCGCGCCCGGTTGACGAGGTGGTCGAGCACCGCGTGCGAGCCGAGCACCGCTCCGCCCATCGCACCGAGGGACTTCGACAGGGTCGCGGTCAGCACCACCTGCGGGTGCCCGGCCAGACCGTGCGCGTGCACCAGACCTCGGCCGCCGTCGCCGACGACGCCGACCCCGTGCGCCTCGTCGACGACCAGCAGGGCGCCGTGCTCGGCGCAGACCTCCGCCAGCTGCGGCAGCGGGGCGGCGTCGCCGAGCACCGAGAAGACCGACTCGGTGAGCACGATCGCCCGCCGCCGCCCGGCTCCGGCCAGCGCGGAGCGGACCGCGTCGACGCGGTTGTGCGGCACCACCTCGACGGTGGCCCGGGACAGCCGGGCGGCGTCGATCAGCGAGGCGTGCACGTGCGCGTCGGAGACGATCAGCGCGTCCCGGTCCGCCAGCGCGGTCACCGCCGCGAGGTTGGCGTGGTAGCCGGTCGAGAGCACCAGCGCCGCGTCGCGGCCGGTGAACTCGGCGAGCGCGCGTTCCAGCTCGGCGTGCAGCGCGGTGGTGCCGGTGACCAGCCGGGAAGCACCCGCGCCCGCGCCCCAGGTCAGGGCGGCGTCCGCGGCGGCCCGGCGCACCTCGGGGTGGCGGCTCAGCCCCAGGTAGTCGTTGCCCGCGAGGTCGACGAGGTCCTCGTCGGGCTCCCGCGGCCGCAGCGTCCGCTGCAACCCGGCCGCCTCGCGCGCGGCCCGCTGCTCGGCGAGCCAGTCCGCCCAGCTCATCCCGCCGCCGCCGCGGCCGCGATCCCGGCGCAGAGGGTCGCGACGTCCTCGTCGGTGCACACGTAGGGCGGCATCGTGTAGATCAGGTCGCGGAACGGGCGCAGCCACACCCCCGCGGCCAACGCCGCCTCGGTTGCCGCGGCCACGTCGACGGGGTGGTCGAGCTGGACCACGCCGACGGCGCCGAGCACGCGCACGTCCGCGGCCTCGACGCGGTGCAGCGCCTGCAACCCGGTGTTGATCCGCCGCACGTTCGCCGACCAGTCCTGCGCGGCGAGGAGGTCGAGGCTCGCGGAGGCGACCGCGCAGGCCAGCGGGTTGCCCATGAACGTCGGCCCGTGCATGAGCACCCCGGAGTCGCAGGCCGACAGGCCGCGGGCGACCTCGGCGGTGCACAGCGCCGCGGCCAGCGACAGGTACCCGCCGGTGAGCGCCTTGCCGACGCAGAGCACGTCCGGGCGCACCCCGCCCGCCTCGGCGGCGAACAGCGTGCCGGTGCGGCCGAACCCGGTGGCGATCTCGTCGAAGACGAGCACCAGCCCGTGCCGGTCGGCGACCTCGCGGAACACCGCCAGGCACTCGGCGGGATAGGGGTGCATGCCACCGGCGCCTTGCAGCAGCGGCTCGACGATCAGCCCGGCGAGCCGGTCGGCGTGCTCGGCGGCCAGCGCGCGGAACCCGTCGGCCCACTCCGCGATGTCCGCGCCGAGGGCGGGCGGGCGCTCGCCGAAGACCTGCTCGGGCAGCACGCCAGACCACAGCGCGTGCATCCCGCCCGCCGGGTCGCACACGCTCATGCAGTCGAAGGTGTCGCCGTGGTAGCCGCCGCGGACGGTGAGGAACCGGGTGCGCCCGGTCCGCCCGGCACCGCGCTGGTACTGCAACGCCATCTTCATGGCGACCTCCACGGCCACCGAGCCGGAGTCGGCGAGGAACACCCGGTCCAGCCCGTCCGGCGCGAGCGCGACCAGCCGCCGCCCCAGCTCCACCGCGGGCTCGTGGGTGAGCCCGCCGAACATCACGTGCGCCATCCGGTCGAGCTGCTCGCGCACCGCCGCGTCGAGCACCGGGTGGCGGTAGCCGTGGATGGCCGACCACCACGACGCCATCCCGTCGACCACCTCGCCGACGCCGTCGATGCTGATCCGGCTGCCCGCGGCGCCGGTGACCAGCCGCGTCGGCGCGGGATCGGTCATCGAGGTGTAGGGGTGCCACAGGTGCTCGCGGTCGAAGGCGAGCAGCTCAGCCGGGCCCATCACGCGTTCGGGACGGCGTCGGTTCCGGCGCCGCGCCGCCGGATGGCCGGATCGACCGGGCGCTGCGCGCGCTCCTCCGGCGAACCGAGGACGACGAAGCCGCCGTCCCGGATCAGCTCCAGGTCGGCCTGCGCCGCCTGGCCCTCGGAGGTGAGGTAGTCGCCGAGGAAGAGCGAGTTGGCCACGTGCAGCGCGAGCGACTGCAACGAGCGCAGGTGCATCTCGCGTCCCCCGGCGATGCGCACCTCGCGGTCCGGGCACACGAACCGCGCCATCGCGAGGATCTTCACGCACCGGGCCGGGGTGAGCTCCCAGGTGCCCTCGAACGGCGTGCCGTCGAAGGGCATCAGGAAGTTCACCGGGATCGAGTCGGACCCCAGCTCCCGGAGCGCGAACAGCGCCTCGACGAGCTGCTCGTCGGTCTCCCCCAGCCCGGCGATCAGCCCGGAGCAGGGCGACAGGCCCGCACCCTTGGCCTTCTCCACGGTGTCCACCCGGTCGGCGTAGGTGTGGGTCCCGACGATGGCGTCGTGGTGGCTCTCGGCGGTGTTGATGTTGTGGTTGTAGGCGTCCACCCCGGCGTCCCGGAGCCGTTCGGCCTGGCCGTCCCCGAGCAGGCCCAGGCACGCGCAGACCTCGACGTCCGGGTGCTCCTGCTTGAGCGCCCCGACCAGCTCGGCGACCTTGGTGACGTCCCGGTCGGACGGCCCGCGACCGGAGGCGACCAGGCACACCCGCCCGGCGCCGCCCCGCAGTCCCGCCGCGGCCTGCCCGAGCGCGTCCTGCCGGGACAGCCACGAGTACTTCAGGATCGGGGCCGCCGAACCGAGGGCTTGCGAGCAGTAGCCGCAGTCCTCCTGGCACAGCCCGGATTTCAAGTTCACCAGGTAGTTGACCTTCACCGCGTTGCCGAAGTGCGCCCGGCGCAGCCGGCCCGCGGCCGCGACGACCGCGAGCAGTTCGGCGTCGTCGGCGCGCAGCACCGCGAGGGCGTCGTCGGGGGTGGCCGGCCTCCCGGCCAGGACCGCGTCGGCGAGCTGCTGGAAGGTGTCGGGCATCGGTTCTCCCGGTGTCGGCGTGCTCCACGAACTGAACGGTGTTCAGGTGAACGGCGTTCAGGCTAGACTGGGCGGGTCCACCGGTCAAACGGGAGGGGTTCGCGTGCGCTACCACCGCAGCGACGTCGTCGACCGCGCCCTCGCGGTCCTCGACGAGTACGGGCTGGAATCGCTGACGATGCGCCGGCTGGCCACCGAGCTCGGCGTGCAACCCAGCGCGCTCTACCACCACGTGCCGAACAAGCAGACGTTGCTGGCCGCGGTGGCCGACGAGATCCTCGCCCGCGGGCGGCGACCCCGCCGAGCCCGCACCTGGGACCGGCGGGTGGTCGAGCTCTGCGGCGAGCTCCGCGACGCGATGCTGGCCTACCGCGACGGCGCCGAAGTGGTCGCCACCGCGCAGTCGTTCGGACTCGGCGCCGGTGACCTCGCCGCGGCGCTGCGGGAGGCGCTGCGGGACGGCGGCCTGCCCGACGAGCTCGTCGACGTCGCGACCCGCACCCTGCTGCACCTCGTCTTCGGCCACACCGCCGAGGAGCAGACCGCGCTGCAGGCCGCCAGCGCCGGGGCCATCGACGGCGAACCCGCCCGCTCCTCGGACTTCGAGCGCAGCCTGGAGATCGTCCTGGACGGCCTCCGCACCCGGGTCCGCAGCTGAACACCCTCACCTGTTCGGGAGCTGAGTGAGGGGCACCTTCATCCGGCATGGTCGGATGACGGTGCCCTTCAACCGGGGCGGGCCTGGCGGGAGATGCGGAAACGCTCGGACGTGTGCTCTGACCAGAGCTAACAGTGCTGAAGAGTACCCATATGCACCCATCGTTTCCCGCCCTTCGACGGCCTGTGGACGGCCTGACGTGGCCTGGCGGGGAACCCGTGGACGGCTGGGCCGATGACGATTTCGGGCCGCGCGCGGCTGCGGTGATCGCCGGTGCTGGCGGGGCATGGCCGAAGCGGTCACGCACGTGTGGATGTTGCACGCGGTGGCGTGCTGCTGGGATGTGCCCGGCGCCCGTCGTCTGAGTTGCTGCGGGTTGAGTCGGCGCTGAGCCACCGGGAACAGGCGGTGAGTGAGTCGCGGCGGCGGTCGGCTCCGGTGGCGCGGGAGGTGGTGGCGTGGGGGCTGGCGGGGCTGCTGCGCTGGCTCCGCCAGCCTCCGCGCAGCCGGTGGTTTTTAGGGGTGACCACCTCGTAGTGCAGGGGCCTGGTGTTCCTCCCGGCGGGCTGGCGCCAGCCCGATCAGGTCGGATCAAGGGGCACCGGTGAACGTGTCCGGCGGCTGGTGTGGGGTCGGCCCCCTTGATGCGGCCTGATAGCCCTGGGGAGGTCGCGGGGAGGAGCACGCAGGTTCCCCGGAACGGACTGCAACACGCGCGCCTTGGCCTCGTCCTGGTGGCCTGCCTGGGGTCTGGGGCGGCGAGCGCCCCAGCTACTCACCGGGTACGGGCCTGCCACGGCCCGGTCCTCGCCGTAGCGAGCAACCGGGCCGCAGGACTCATGCCCTGTAGGTGGTGATGAGGCTGTCGTACACGGTGCCGCCTCTTCCGAGGGTGTCGGCCGTGAAGTCGCCGACCTCGGTCAGTTGGGGGGCGGTGTAGGTCTCGTTCATGGTGGTTGCCTCCATGTCGTAGACGTGGCGCCCCGTGCGGGGACCTTCCCTGTGATCGGCAGTGCCTTGGACAGCTTTGAGGAGCCTGCTGGGGGATTCACCTGTGTTCCGCATGGTGGCCGCTCGATCGTGATCAACCTCGGGCGCCTGCTTCGCTGGTGCGTCCGGGGCCGCGCGCGGAACGGTTGGCGCCAGCCGCAGGCGGATCCCGCGCGTGTCCCGGACGGGCGCCGCCGAAGGCGGCGCCCCCTTGATCCTGCAGAGCGGAACCCGGCAATCGCTGGGCACCCGTTTGCGCGGTCCTGCTATGCGGCCCGTGCCAGGATTTCGACGCGTTCACCGGCGACGTGCAGCGTGAGGGTGGTGTCCTCCGTTTCGTGTGCGGTGCGCTGGAGCGCGGTCCGGTGGTGGTCGACGGTGCTGGTGGAGCGGGGGACATCGGAAGGCCCTGTCGCCGCCGTCTTCGGATGTCCGGTGGATGTCGGCCGCACGTGGGGTGACAGCCGGATCAGCGGTGGCCAGACTGGGAACGTGGGCAACAGGGTTCGCGAGTACCGGCAGGCGCGATGCTGGCGGCAGCGTGATCTGGCCGATCAGGTGGAGGTGCTGTCCCGGCGGGTGCTGAACGAAACCCTGAGCGTCACCGAGCGCACCGTGAGCCGGTGGGAACGCGGGGACACGCCGTCGCTGCCCGCGCAGCGGGTCCTGTCCGCGCTGTTCGAGGCCTCGCCGGAGGAACTGGGATTCCACCGACCACCCCCGGCACCCCGACGTGACGTCGACGACGTGCCCGGGGGTGTGGACGCCGTCGAGCTCGTGGCGCGGCTGACCCGCTCGGACGCCTCGGACGGCACGATGGCGCTGCTCGCGCGGCGGGTCGACCGGTTGTGCCGCGACTACCCGACCCGGCGCGCCGATGACCTGCTCGTCGAGGCCCGCGACTGGCTCGCCAGGACGCTGACCTTGACCGACCAGCGGTTGTCGCTGACCCAGCACCGCGAAGCCCTGGTGCAGGCGGGGTGGCTCTCGGCGCTGGTGGCGTGCCTGACCTACGACCTCGGGGACGCCTCCGGTGCCGAGACGTGGCGGGAGGCCACCGCCCAGCTCGGGCACGAAGCCGACCATTCCGAACTGGTGGCGTGGTCCTTCGAGATCGCCGCCTGGATGGCGCTGACCTCCGGCCGTCCCGGCCACGCCGCCGCCTGCGCCGCCGCCGGGGAGCGGATCAACCACACCTCGTGCGTGGGTGCGCAACTGGCCGCGCAGTCCGCCCGCGCGCTCGCGCTCACCGGCGACCGGGCCGGTGCCGAGACCGCGATGGCACGCGGCCGGGCGATCCTGGCGCAGCTACCCGCACCGGTGGACCCCGACCACCACTTCGTCATCGACCCCGCCAAGGCCGACTTCTACGCCGTCGACGTCTACCGGTTGCTCGACGTGCGCGAGGCCGCCACCGACTACGCCACCCGCGTCCTGGACCACTGCGGACCAGGCGGCGGGGTGATCCGCTCACCCATGCGCCGCAGCGAAGCCCTCCTGACCCTCGGCGTCGTCGCCGCCCGCGACGGCGACCTCGACACCGCCGTGCACCGCGGAACCACCGCGCTCGGCGACCCGCGCCAGTGCCTGCCCTCGCTGCTGACCGTCGCCGCCGACCTCCACACCGCACTCCAGCCCCACACCCACGAGCCCGTCACCGCACCGTGGCGCGACGCACTGGCCCAGGTGCGCGACACCCGCGCACTCGACCCCTGAACCCCTTTTCGGCGAAACTCCGGGGGTTGCCCGGTGACCCCGGCGGCCAGCACCGAGCAGCGCAGTCCCGCAGTTCTCGGGGCCGCCGCGCACCTCATCGGCACCATCCGGGTCCCGGTCGCAGGGTCACCACCCGGAGCAGAGCGACGTGTGACGCCGAATCCGTTGGACCCGCCACGGCCCACAGGCGGCCCAGCAAGCTCAACGAACCCCGGAACCGCTGGTCAGAGCACACATGCTCCCAGAAGGTGCCCCTCACTCGCGAAAACCGCACGGCGCGCGCGGGGCCGGTGGGCGGCGTTCAGCGGACGTAGCCGCGCGGGGTCCCCCAGTTCTCCCCCCGGGTGGTCGTCCGGTCGACGAGCACGCAACGGGTGCCCGTGTAGCTGGTCACCATGCACTTGTTGCAGTGGATGCACAGCGACGGGGTCGCGGCGTCGGCGCGGATCCGGTCGAGCAGGTCCGGCTCGCGCAGCAGCGCGCGGCCCATCGCCACGAACTCGAAGCCCTCGGCCATCGCGCGGTCCATCGTGGACCGGCCGGTGACCCCGCCGAGCAGGATGACCGGCAGGTCCACCGCCGACCGGATCTGCCGCGCGTCCTCCAGCAGGTACAGGTCCTCGTAGGGGTAGGCGCGCAGCATCCGGCCGCCCACGAGCCGCACGCCCAGCTTGACCGGTTGCGGCATCACGGCGGCGAAGTCGGCCAGCGGCGCGTCCCCCTTGAACAGGTACATCGGGTTCAGCAGCGAACTTCCCGCCGTCATCTCCAGGGCGTCGAGGGACCCGTCGGACTCCAGCCACCGCGCGACCGGGATCGCCTCGTCCAGCCAGAAGCCGCCGGGCACGCCGTCGTCCATGTTGAGCTTGGCGATGATCGCGATCCGGTCGCCCACCGCGTCGCGGACCGCCCGCATGATCTCGCGGGGGAACCGGGCCCGGTTCTCCAGGCTGCCGCCGTAGCGGTCCGCGCGGCGGTTGATCCTCGGGCTGAGGAACGAGCTCGCCAGGTAGTTGTGGCCCAGGTGGACCTCCACGGCGTCGAAGCCGGTCTCCACCGCGCGGCGGGCGGCCTCGGCGTGGGCGGTGACGATCCGCTGGAGGTCGGCGACCGCCGCCTCCCGGGCGAAGCTCAGCGTCGTGGCGTGGAACTGCCTGCTCGGCGCGAGCGCGGGCCGCCCGTTGGCCTTGGGGTTGGCGACCGGCCCGGCGTGGCCGATCTGGGCGGACGCGGCGGCACCGTGGGCGTGCACGGCGTCGGTGAGCCGGCGCAGGCCGGGCAGCGCGTCCTCGGTCCACAGGATCTGGTCCCGGTGGGTCCTGCCCTCCGGCGCCACCGCGCAGTAGGCCACGGTGGTCATGCCCACCCCGCCCTTGGCGTAGCCGACGTGGAAGTCCAGCAGGTCCTCGGTGACCAGCCCGCGGTGGCTCAGCCCCTCGTAGGTGGCGGACTTGATGATCCGGTTGCGCAGCTCCACCGGACCGAGCCTGGCCGGCGCGAAGACGTCCGGAACCGATCGTTGACCCATGAGACCTGACCTTCCTGGCATTCGTGTCGGTCGCGGCTACCCGAAGTGCGCCTGGCCGCCGTCCAGCGGGACCGTGGCCCCGGTGAGGTAGCCCAGGTCGGGGCCGACCAGCGCCACCACGGCGCGCCCGATGTCCTGTTCGCAGTCGCCGATGCGCCGCATCGGGATCGTCGCCTCGAACGCCGCGGCGTCCTCGGGGTTGGCCTCGGCCCAGGCCCGGACCCCGGGCGAGGTGGCGTGCGGGGCGATCGCGTTGACCCGGATGCCCTGCGGCGCCCACTCGACCGCCGCGGTCCGGGTCAGCGAGCGGAGGGCCTGCTTGGCGGCGGCGTAGGCGCCCCAGGTGGACAGGTCCCACCGCACCATCGCGGAGGTGACCACGTTGACGATCGAACCGCCGCCGCGCTCGGCCATCGACGGGTGGCACGCGGTCATGAACGCGAACGCCGCGAACGGCGCGGTGGTGAAGCCCCGCTGGAAGTCCTCCTGCGTCATCGACAGCAGCGGACCGTAGGCACCCCGGTACGCGTTGTTCACCAGCAGGTCCACCCCGCCGAACGCGGCGACGACCTCCGCCACGACGCCCGGGATCGCCGCCGTGTCGGCCACGTCGAGGACGAACGGCTCCGCCCGGACGCCGCGCGCCCGCAACTCCGCGCAGGTGCCCTCCAGCGTCGAGCGCGTCCGGCCGAGCGCGGCGACGTGCACGCCCTCGCCCGCCAGCGCCAGCGCGATGCCCCGGCCCACGCCCTGACCGGCACCGGTGACGAGCGCGACCTGGTCCCGCAGCGCTGCCATCGCGCACCTCCCGCCTTCCCGACGGACAGCGTCGGGCATCGGCGGGGGCCGCGCACCGTCCGTCCCGGTGAACGGGAGCGGGCCGGCGGGTTCGTAGCATGGGGGCGACGCGACGGACGCACCGAGGGGGAGCCCGTGCCCAGGATCGCCGAACCCAGGCAGGCCGCCGAGCCCCACTCGCCCGGCCAGAAGGCCCGGCGCGAACGCATCCTGCGCGCCGCGGCGCACCTCGGCGCCGAGCACGACCTGGAACACGTGCAGATGCACGAGGTGGCGCGGGAAGCCGAGGTGGCCATCGCCACGCTGTACCGCTACTTCCCCTCCAAGACGCACCTGTTCACCGCCCTGCTGGCTTCCCACGTCGACCGCCTCGGCGAGGACGCGGCGGCGGTCGGCCCCACCGCCGACCCGGTCGAGGCGGTGGTGGACGCCCTGCTCCGCGCGACGCGGCACCTGGTGCGCCAGCCGCGGCTGGCGCGGGCCATGCTGCAGTCCAACAACGCCGCCCACACCGCCACGATCAGCGAGGCGACCGCCATCGAGCGCCGGGTCCTGGACGCCGTGCTCGGCCTGCTCGGCCTGGACGATCCGACCGAGCAGGACGAACGCCTGGTGGGGCTGCTGATGAAGTGCTGGCACGGCGTCCTGGTGTCCGCGCTCAGCGAGCACTCCAGCACCTCCGACGCCGAAGCCGAGATCCGCCTGGCGTGCCGGGTGCTGCTCGCCTCCCGCTCGAACGCGCGCTGACCTCCCGCTCACCGGGACCGCGCCCCCGCCGGGAGGCGCCCCGGCCTACGGTCGCCCTCCCGAGCCGCCGCACCGGCGCCTCGGCCCGCCGACGAGGGAGGCCCCCATCGCACGCACCGTCGTGGTCACCGGCGCGGCCTCCGGGATCGGGAGGTGCACCGCGGACCTGCTGCGCGAACGCGGCGACCGGGTGATCGGCGTCGACCTCCGCGGGACCGAGGTGCTCGCGGACCTGTCGACCGGGGACGGCCGCCGCGCCGCGGCCGAGGCCGTGCTGGCGCGCACCGGCGGGACCGTCGACGGCGTGGTGACCTGCGCGGGACTGGCCGGGACGGACCCGCGGCTGGTCTCGGTCAACTACTTCGGCACCACCGAACTGCTGGCGCACCTGCGCCCCGCGCTCGCCGCGGCGCCCCGGCCGCGCGCCGTGGCCGTGTCCTCGGTCGTCGTCGTGCACGGCTGCGACGAAGCCCTGGTCGAGGCCTGCCTATCCGGTGCCGAGGCGGAGGCGCTGGCGCTGGCCGGGCGCGCCGTGGCCGAGGGGCGCGGGCGGCAGCTCTACCCCTCCTCGAAGGCGGCGCTCGCGCGGTGGGTCCGGCGCACCTGCCTCGCCCCCGGCTGGGCGGACGCGGGCATCCCGCTCAACGCGGTCGGACCGGGCGTCGTGCTGACCCCGATGGCGGCCACCGCCGTGACCGACGAGCGGACCCGGCGGGCCCGGGACGCGGCCGTGCCCATGCCGCTGAACCACCACCAGCCCCCGGAGTCGGTCGCCGAGGTCCTCGCCTTCCTGGTGTCGGAGGCCAACTCGCACATCACCGGGCAGCTCGTCTACGCCGACGGCGGAGCCGAAGCCACCCTGCGCGGCCCGCTCGCCTACTGACGCCGACCGGCGTCACACCAGGTTGTCCTCGACGTCGAAGCCGAACGCACCGCGCCCGTAGAGGGCGAGGGTCCGCTCGACGTCGTTGGCCGCGTGCATGCCGCCCGCGTGCACGTCCCGCCACGCGCGTTCGATCGGGTCCCCGCGCCGGAGCGCGCGGCCCCCGGCCATCGCGAACAGCCGGTCCACCGCCTCCAGCGCGCGTTCGGTGCCGTGCACCTGATCGCGCCGGGCGCGCAGCCGCAGTTCCCGCGGCGGGTCCTCGCCGCGGTGCGCGCAGTCCAGCAGCTCGGCCAGGTTCCGCTCCAGCTGCAGCACCGCGGCATCGATCTGGGACGCCGCCCGCGCCACCGCCGCGTGGGCGAACGGGTCCTCGGCGAACCGGCCACCGCCCAGGCTCAGCCGCGTCCGGTCCCGCGCGGTCTCGACGTAGGCGCGCAGGCACCCCTCGGCGGCGCCCAGGATCGGCGCGGTGATCGCGGCGGTGAACACCGCGCCGAACGGGAGCCGGTAGAGCGGGCCGCGGTTCACCCCGTGCCCGGGGCAGCGCAGCCGGGCCTGCGCGTAGTTGCGGATCACCCGGTGCGCGGGCACCACCGCGCGCTCGACCACGATGTCGTTGCTGGCGGTGCCGCGCAGGCCGACGACGTCCCACACGTCCTCGATCGCGTACTCCGAGCGCGGGACCAGCACGGTCAGGAAGTCGACGGGGCGGCCGTCGGCACCGGCCACGACCGCGCCCAGCAGCGCCCACGAGGCGTGCTCGCAGCCGGAGGAGAAGCTCCAGCGCCCGGACAGCGCGTACCCGCCGTCCACCGGCACCAGCGTGCCGACCGGGGCGTACGCCGAGGACAGCAGCGCCTCCGGGTCCTCGCCCCACACCTCGTCCTGCGCCCGCCGGTCGAACAGGGCCACCTGCCAGGGGTGCACGCCGAGCACCGCGCCGAGCCACCCCGTCGAGGTGCACGCGCCCGCGATCTCCCGCACCGCGCGGAAGAACTCGACCGGGTCGCCCTCCAGGCCGCCGTGCCGCCGCGGCCGCAACGCCCGGAAGAACCCGGCCTCGCGCAGTTCCCGCACGGTCTCGGCCGGGACGCGGCTCGTCTCGTCGGTGACCGCGGCGCGCTCGGCGATGCGCGGCAGGAGCGCGCGCACCGCCTCCCGCAGCTCCTCCATCACGCACCGCCTCCCGCACCGCGTTCGGCCAGCGGGCCCAGCAGCGCGCGGCAGGCCAACCGGAGGTCGGCCTCGGCGGCGGCGACCGAGCTGCGACCGTTGAGGTTGGTCTGCAAGATCCCGTACCAGGCGTGCTGCAACAACCGCACGAGCACCCGCTCCCGGTCGGTGGGGTCGCCGATGCCCGCCGCCCGCAGCAGCATCGCGCTGACCTCGGCGTCGATCGCCGCGGATTCGGTGACCACGGACGGATCGGCGGTGTTGTTCGACTGGATCATCGCGTTGGCCAACCGGGGCGTGCGCAGCAACGACCGGGTCGCCCGCGCCAGCAGGTCGACGACGCGCTCCACCGGGTCCGCGGAGACCGGCGTGCGCCGGCCGAGGGCCTCGGCCATCCGGTCGGTGCGCTGGGCCAGCACGCCGACGAACAGGTGCGTCTTCGACGGGAAGTAGCGGTACAGGGTGCCCAGCGCCACCCCGGAGAGCCGGGCGACCTGGTGCATCTGGACGTCGATCCCCTCCGCCGCGCCCAGCCGCGCGGCGGCGTCGAGGATCTTCCGGCGGCGGGCGCGCTGTCCCGGCGAGCTCGGCTCGGCGGCCGGCCTGCCTTCCGCGGTCCTGGGCAACACCGCCTCCTCTCCCCCGCGACCACCGGCGGGCGCGGGCCCATGGTGGGCGAGCCCGCGGCGGGCCCGGTCCGCCGTCCCGGTGACCGGGACGCGCCGACCCGCCCGGCGCCGGGCTCCCTACCGTGGCGCAGCGAGCGGTAGGAGGACACGTGATCGACGACAAGACGTACGGGCCGTGGGCGGTCATCGCGGGCGGCTCCGAGGGCGTGGGTGCGTCCTTCGCCGAGCAGCTCGCCGGGGCGGGCATCAACCTCGTGCTGATCGCCCGCAAACCCGGTCCGCTGGACGCGGCGGCCGCGCGGGCGCGGAAGTGCGGGGTCGAGGTCCGGACCCTCGCGCTGGACCTGCTCGACGCCGACGCCCTGCCCGCGATCCGGGCGGCCACCGACGACCTCGACGTGGGCCTGCTCGTGGTCAACGCCGGGGCCAACAGCTACGGCCACGAGTTCGTCACCGGGGACCTGGACCGCTTCGGCGACGTGCTCGCGCTGAACATCACCGTCCCGATGGCGCTGGGCCACCACTTCGGCGCGCGGCTGAAGCGGCGCGGGCGCGGGGGCGTCCTGCTGGTCGGCTCGCTCGCCGGGTACCTCGGGCAGGCCGACCTGAGCGTCTACGCCGCGGCCAAGGCGTTCAGCCGGATCTTCGCCGAAGGCCTGTGGCTGGAGCTGCGCGAGCACGGCGTGCACGTGCTCGAACTGGTGCTGGGCGTGACCCGGACCCCGGCGATGGAACGGGCCGGGCTCGACTTCGACCTCCCCGGGCTGAACGTGGCGGACCCGGACGAGGTGGCGCGGGAAGGGCTCCGGCACCTCGCCGACGGCCCGGTGCGGATCGCGGGCGGCAACGAGCGCGCCGCCGAGCAGCGCAGCGGACCCGACCGCGCGGCGCTGGTCGCCGGGGCGCACGAGGCCTCGCGGCGGTTGATGGGGCGCGCCCGCTGAGCCTCAGCGGGCGTCCCACGCCGGGGACCCGGCGTGGGACGCCCGCCTGCCGACGAAGGTGTCGTCGCCGAGCGAGGTCCCGCTGACGTAGCCGTCGCCGTGCAGGCCGGAACTCGCCCGTCCGGCGGCGAACAGGCCGGGGACCGGCTCCCCCGGCACGTCGAGCACCGCGCCGTCGGGGGTGGTGCGCAGGCCGCCGAGGGTGAACGCCGCCGCCCCGGTCCCGATCCCCGCGCTGCGGCGCGCCCCGCCCGCGAAGCCGAGCCGCGGGTCGAAGGCGGCCAGCGGTGCCCGCAGCGGCCGCAGCCACCGCCCGCTCTTGCGCAGGACCGGGTCCGCCCCGCGGGCGGCGTGCCGGTTGTACTCCCGCACCGCGCCGCGCAGCGCGCCGTCCGGCATCCCGAGGTCGCGCTCCAGCTCGGCCGCGGTCGCCGCGACGTGCACCGGCCGCACGCCCCACCGCTCCGGCTCGGGGATGTCCTCGTAGGCCGCCTCATCGGCGATCACCCAGCACGGGCCGGGCTGGTGGCGGACCGCGGCGATGCTGAACAACCCCGGGTAGACGTCCTCGTTGATGAACCGCCGACCGCGCGCGTTGACCAGCATCCCGCGCACCGCCAGGGCGGGCAGGGCGGTCAGCGCGATCTGGGCGGCCGCCATCCGGCGCGTCGCGGCGCCGGCGGCCATCGCCATCAGGATCCCGTCGCCGTCGTCGAGGCCGTCGCTGACCTTGCCGTGGGCGAGCAGGTCGGGCGCGTGGTCGGCGAGCATCCGCTCGTTGTCCACGAACCCGCCGGTGGTCAGCACGACCGCGCGGCGCGCCCGGTAGACGAGGTCGCGCCCGTACCGCCGGGCGACCACGCCGACGACCCGGTCGCCGTCGCGGATCAGCGCCCCGGCCCTGGTGTCGACGTGGACCACCGCGCCCGCACCGCGCACGGCCGCGACCAGCGCGTCCATCAGCACCCGGCCGCCGGGACCGGGCACGGGCGGGCGGTGCCCGCGCGGCGCCGGTCTGGCCAGCTCGGCGTAGGGCCAGGCGTTCTCCCCCAGCCACATCAGACCGTCGGTGGTCAGCGGCATCCAGGTCGGCGCCTCGTGCAGGGAGTGCTGGAACTCGACCCCGAGGTCCCGCAACCAGTCGAAGTGCGCCGCGCTGCCCGCGCAGTACAGCCGGAGCTTCGCCGCGTCGGCGTGCGGTCCGAGCGCGGCTTCGAGGTAGGCGAACATGTCCTCGGCGGTGTCGGTGAACCCGCACGCGCGCTGGACCGGGGTCCCACCGCCGAGGTAGAGCTCGCCGCCGGACAGGGCCGACGAACCGCCGGGGGCACCGGCCCGCTCCAGCACCAGCACCCGGGCACCGCGCGCCCGCGCCTCGTGGGCCGCCGCGGCGCCCGCGCAGCCGAACCCGACGACGAGCACGTCGGTCTCGTGGTCGGGCTCGCCCACCTCGTCGACCGGGACCGGGCGCGGGCTCACGGCTTCGCCGCGAAGGCCGCGAGCGGCTCGGAGGCCGACCAGTCGTGCCCCCAGTAGCTGTCCGCGGTGATCTCCTCGGCGGTGTAGTGGGATTCGTCGACCAGCATCCCGTCGGTGCCGAACTCCAGGTCCCACCCGCCGGGGGCGCGGACGTAGAACGAGACCATCTTGTCGTTGGTGTGCCTGCCCAGCGTCGAGGACAGCGAGAACCCGGCGCGCTGCACCCGGTCCAGCGCCCGGCCCACCGCGTCCAGCGAGTCGACCTCGACCATCAGGTGCACCACGCCCGGAGCACCGCTGCGCGGGGCGGGCACCACGGCGAGGCTGTGGTGGCGCTGGTTGACGCCCATGAACCGGACCCGCCGGTGCGGCGGCCCCTGGGTCCCGCCGCCGAGCTTGACCGCGCCGCGCGGCAGGAAGCCGAGGACCTCGGTGTAGAACCGGACGGTCTCGTCCATCGCGGTGGTCGGCAGCACCACGTGGCCCATGCCCTGCGCCCCGGTGACGAAGCGCTGGCCGGGTCCGGCCTGGACGGGGCCGTGGTCGAGCACCGGGCCGAAGAACACCTCCACCGCGACCCCCGCGGGATCGCGGAAGGTGATCGCCCGCTCGACCGCGCGGTCGTCGGCCTCCTCGGGGGACAGCGGCGCGACCGGCGTGCCGGCGGACTCGACCGCCTCGGCGACGTCGTCGAGGGCGAACTGGTCGCGCACCTCCCACCCGACGGCCACAACCCGGTCGGTGTCCCCGGGCAGCACGACCAGGCGGGCCTGCCGTTCGTCCATCCGCCCGTACAGCCCGTCCGGATCCGGTCCGGTGCCCTCGGCGAAGCCGAGGCAGTCCACCACCAGCTCCCGCCACCGCGCCACCTCGGCGGTCTGCACCCGCAGGTAGCCGAGCCCGCGAATTCCCACCATCGTCTCCTCCTCGAATCTCGTCAGATCATGGAGCGCATCGGGCCTTCCGGCGGCTCCACGCCGATCTCGGTGAGCGCCGAGGCGTGGAAGACCGAACCGGTGACGTGGATCGCGTGGGCCAGGCCCACGTGCGCGTCGCGCCAGAATCGCTGGATCGGGTTGCTCATCCGCATCGCGCCGCCGCCGGAGCGCCCCACGACCTCGTCGACCGCGCGCACCGCCCGCCACGCGGCCTGCACCTGGGTCCGGCGCCCGATCGCGCGTTCGGCGAAGGTGAACTCGTGCCCGGCCTCGGCCCGGTCGTACATCCGGCCGGCGTTGTCGAGCAAGGCCACCCGGGAGGCGTGGATCTCGGCGGCGGCCTCGCTGATCGCGGTGAGCACGTACGGGTCGTCGGCGACCCGGGTGCCGGTGATCTGGACGCGGTCGCGCTGGTGGTCGAGGTGGTGGGCGAGCGCGCCCTCGGCGATGCCGATCACCGCGGCGGTGATGCCGAGCGGGAACGCGCAGGAGAACGGGATGCGGTAGAGGGGGTTGCGCAGCCCGGCCTCCGCCGCGGCCGTCCCGTCGACCACCTTGGCGTACTCCAGCACGCGGTGCTGCGGCACGAACGCGTCCTCCACGACGACGTCCTTGCTCCCGGTGCCCTTCAGCCCGACCACGTCCCACGACCCCTCGACGATCCGGTAGTCCGAGCGCGGGAGCACCAGGTGCATCGACACCGGCGGCTGCGCCCGCGCCCCGGAGGGGTCCCCGAGGAACCCGCCGAGGAAGATCCAGTCGCAGTGGTCGGTGCCCGAGGAGAACTGCCAGCGCCCGTTGAACACGTACCCGCCCGGCACCGGGCGGGCGATGCCCATCGGGGCGTAGGGCGAGGCGATCCAGGTGTCGCGGTCGGCGCCCCAGACCTCCTCCTGCAGCACCGGATCGCAGAAGGCCATCTCCCACGGGTGCACGCCGACGATCCCGGCGACCCAGCCCGCCGAGCCGTCCAGCGCCGCCACGGCCATCACCACTTCGGCGAACTCGCGGGGATGCGCCTCGGCCCCGCCGTAGCGGGCGGGTTGCAGCATCCGGATCGCGCCGCAGTCGCGCAGGGCCTTCGCCGCCTGGTCGTCCAGCCGACCGAGTTCCTCGTTGACCGGGCCGAGGTCGCGGATCTCGTCGGCCCGCGCCACGATGCGGTCGAGTACCTCGTTGGTCATGTTCTGCTCGCTTCCCGCCGGTGCCGCCCCGCCTACCCGGTCCACCGTCGCAGGACCGGATCACCGGTCGCGCGCCCTCTCCCGCTGACCGGGACCGCTGCCGTGCACGGGTTCGGGTTCGGGGGCGCGGGCGAGCAGATCCCGCACCGCCGCGCCGACTTCCGCCGGTTCCCACCGCCTGCCGACGTCGCGGCCGGGACCGCACCGCCACCCGGTGACCGCGGTCAGCGCACCGCCGCCCACTTCGAACACCCGCCCGGTGACGTCGCCGGAGTCGGCGCTGCCCAGCCACACGACCAGCGGGGCGACGTTCTCCGGTGCCATCGCGTCGAAAGCGCCGTCGCCGGGCCGCGCCATCGCCCCGGCGAACACCTCCTCGGTCATCCGGGTCCGCGCCGACGGCGCGATCGCGTTGACCGTGACCCCGTAGCGGGCGAGCTCGCAGGCGGTGTTCACGGTCAGCGCCGCGATCCCGGCCTTGGCCGCCGCGTAGTTGGACTGCCCGACGCTGCCGCGCAGTCCCGCGCCGGAGGAGGTGTTGATCACGCGCGCCGCCACCTGCTCGCCGGACTTCGCCCGGTCCCGCCAGTGCGCCGCGGCGTGGCGAGTGGTCGCCGCGTGCCCCTTGAGGTGGACCCGCACGACCTCGTCCCACTCCGCTTCGGCGAGGTTCACGAACATCCGGTCGCGGACGAAACCGGCGTTGTTCACCAGGACGTCGAGCCGGCCGAACTCCTCGACGGCGCACCGGACCAGATCCCGGGCCTGGTCCCAGTCCGCGACGTCGGCCCCGTGGACCACCGCTCGCCCGCCGAGCGCGCGGATCTCGGCCGCCACGGCGCGCGCCGGGCCGCCGTCGCCACCGCTGCCGTCCAGCGCCACCCCGATGTCGTTGACCACCACCTTCGCGCCCTGCCGGGCGAATTCCAGCGCGTGCGCGCGGCCGAGCCCGCGCGCCGCACCGGTGACCACCACGACCCTGCCGTCGCAGATTCCGGGCACCGTCCACCTCCTGCTCCTCCGGGCGCTCGCACGGAACCGGCACTGGCGGCCCGCCCGCCCCGTTGCTACCGTAACCACCCAACCAAGCAATTGCTAGGTTTTGGAGGGCTCGTGAGCACGACCTGGGAACGGCGCGAGGACGGGACGGTGGTGCTCACCGTCGACCACCCGCCGGTGAACGCGCTGCCCGCCCGCGCCTGGCACGAATTGGCCGCGACGATCCGCGCGGTCGGCGCCGACGAGGCGACCCGCGTCCTGGTCCTGCGGGCGGCGGGCCGGGGCTTCAACGCGGGCGTGGACATCAAGGAGCTCGCGGCCGACGGCGGGCACCGCGCGCTCGTCGAGGTCAACCGGGGCTGCGCCGAGGCGTTCGCCGCCGCCTACGAGTGCCCCGTGCCGGTGATCAGCGCCGTGCACGGGTACTGCCTGGGCGGCGGCATCGGGCTGGTCGCCAACTCCGACGTCATCATCGCCGCCGACGACGCCACCTTCGGACTGCCCGAAGTGGACCGCGGCGCGCTCGGCGCGGCCACCCACCTGTCCCGCCTGGTGCCGCACCACGCGGCCCGGGCCCTGTACTACACCGGCCGCACCGCCACCGCGCAGGAGCTGCACCGCTTCGGCTCGGTGTGGCGGGTGGTCGAACCGGACCGGTTGCTCGACGCCGCGCTGGAGCTCGCCGCGGAGATCGCGGCGAAGGACCCGCGGGTGGTGCGGATGGCCAAGGAGTCGTTCAACGGCATCGACCCGGTGGACGTGCGGCGCGGCTACCGGTACGAGCAGGGGTTCACCTTCGAGCTCACCCTCGCCGGGGCGGCGGACCGGGCCCGCCGGGCGTTCGCCCGCGGCGGCGGTGCCGAGACGTGAGGGAAGCGCGGATGCGGGACAAGCTGATGAGCGCGGACGCGGTGGTCGCCGAGCTCGCGGACGGCATGACGATCGGGATCGGCGGCTGGGGGTCGCGGCGCAAGCCGATGGCGCTGGTGCGGGCGATCCTGCGCTCGGACCTGGCGGACCTGACGCTGGTGTCCTACGGCGGCCCCGACGTCGGGCTGCTGTGCGCGGCGGGCAAGGTGCGGACGCTGGTGCACGGGTTCGTGTCCCTCGACTCGATCCCGCTGGACCCGCACTTCCGGGCCGCGCGGCAGCGCGGGGAGCCGCAGGTCGCCGAGTACGACGAGGGCATGGTGCTGGCGGGCCTGCGCGCCGCCGCCGCGCGGCTGCCGTTCCTGCCGACGCGCGCCGGGATCGGCTCCGACGTCGTGGCGCTGAACCCGGGCCTGCGCACGGTCACCTCCCCGTACCCGGACCGCGAGGAGCTGGTGGCGATGCCCGCGCTCGAACTCGACGCCGCCCTGGTGCACCTCAACCGCGCCGACCGGTACGGCAACGCCCAGTACCTCGGCCCCGACCCGTACTTCGACGACCTGCTGTGCGCCGCGGCGCGGCGCAGCTTCGTGAGCTGCGAACAGGTCGTGCCCACCGCCGCGCTGCTGGACGAGGGCGGGCCGCAGACCCTGCTGATCAACCGGACCCACTCCAGCGGCGTGGTGCACGCGCCGCGCGGCGCGCACTTCACCGACTGCGCCCCGGACTACCCGCGCGACGAAGCGTTCCAGCGCCGGTACGCGGCGAGCGGGGCGGACCGGGAGAGCTGGGAGCGCTTCCGCGCGGAGTTCCTCGCCGGGGACGAGCAGTCCTACCAGGACGCGGTCGACGCGTTCCACGCGACCGGAGGAGCGGTGGCATGACCGACGACGTCACCCGGGCCGAGGTCTGCACCGCGGCCTGCGCCGACACCTGGCGGGACGCCGGCTGCGTGCTGGCCTCCCCGATCGGGCTGATCCCCGCGCTCGGGGCGAGGCTGGCCCGGCTGACCAGCGCCCCGGAGCTGCTGCTGACCGACGGCGAAGCGCTGCTGCTCGCCGAGCCACCGCCGCTGGGCGCCGAGCGCGGCGCCGGACCCGTGGAGGGCTGGATGCCGTACCGGCGGGTGCTCGACCTGCTCGCCGGCGGGCGGCGGCAGGTGATGATGGGCGCCAGCCAGATCGACCGCCACGGCAACCAGAACATCTCCCGCATCGGCCCGTGGGACAAGCCGTCGGTGCAGCTCATCGGCGTGCGCGGCGCCCCGGGCAACACGATCAACCACACCACCAACTACTGGGTCCCCCGGCACGGCGAGCGGGTGTTCGTCGACTCCGTCGACCTCGTCTCCGGGGTGGGCCACGACCGGGCGCGGCGCGCCGGGGCGCGGTTCCACGACGTGCGGGTGGTGGTGACCGACCTGGCCGTGCTCGACTTCACCGGCCCGGACCGGACCATGCGGCTGCGCTCGGTCCACCCCGGCGTGACCCCCGAGCAGGTGCAGCAGCGCACCGGGTTCCCGCTGGCCGTCGACGAGGTGGCCGAGACCCGGCTGCCCACCGGCGAGGAGCTCGACCTGATCCGCCGCACCCTCGACCCGGACGGCCTGCGGCACCGCGAGGTCCCGGCGTGACCGCCCCGGCGTTCGACACCGCCCCGGCGTTCGACACCCCGCTGTGCCGCCTGACCGGCGTCCGGCACCCGCTCGTGCAGACCGGGATGGGCTGGGTCGCGGGGCCCCGGCTGGTGTCGGCCACCGCCGAGGCCGGGGCGCTGGGCGTGCTGGCCTCGGCGACGATGAGCACCTCGCGGCTGGCCGAGGCCATCGCCGAGGTCAAGCGGCGCACCGACCGCCCGTTCGGCGTGAACCTGCGCGCCGACGCGGGCGACGCCGAGGAACGCGTCGACCTGCTCATCCGCGAGCGCGTCGCGGTGGCCTCGTTCGCCCTGGCGCCCGACGAACGGCTGATCGGCCGGCTCAAGGACGCCGGGGTGGTCGTGATCCCGTCGGTCGGCGCCCGGCGGCACGCCGAGAAGGTCGCGGCGTGGGGTGCGGACGCGGTCGTGGTGCAGGGCGGTGAAGGCGGCGGGCACACCGGCGCGGTCGCCACCACCCTGCTGCTGCCGCAGGTGGTCGACGCGGTGGACGTCCCGGTCATCGCGGCCGGCGGCTTCTTCGACGGGCGCGGGCTGGCCGCGGCCCTGTGCTACGGCGCCGCCGGGATCGCGATGGGCACCCGGTTCCTGCTGACCACCGACAGCGCCGTGCCCGACGCGGTCAAGCGCCACTACCTCGCCGCGGCGACCTCGGACACCGTCGTGACCTCCCGGGTGGACGGGATGCCGCACCGGATGCTGCGCACCGGCCTGACCCGCGCGGCCGAGTCGGCGCACCCGCTGCGCCGGCTGCCCGCGGCGCTGCGGCAGGCGTGGGCGTTCAAGGAGCTGACCGGCATGTCCTGGCGGCGGATGCTCGCCGACGGCCTGGCGCTGCGCCGGAACCACGAGCTGCCCTGGAGCAGCGTCCTGCTGGCCGCGAACGCGCCGATGCTGATCAAGGCCGCGCTGGTCGACGGACGCCCGCAGGCCGGGGTGCTGCCCGCCGGGCAGGTCGCCGGCGTCATCGACGAGCTGCCGAGCTGCGCGGAACTGGTCGACCGCATCGTCGGCGAGGCGGCGGCCGTGCTCGCCGACCGCGCCGCGACCGTCAGGCCCGGTCCGGCTCGCTGATCCCGTCGCAGAAGATCGCGACGTACTGCTCGGCGACGACGTTGGCGGTGAGCCGGCCGCGCGGGTTGTACCAGTGCACCGAGGTCCACACGGTGTCCCGGATGAACCGGTAGGCGAGCTTGACGTTGAGATCGCCGCGGAAGGCGCCCGCGCGCTGACCGTCCCGCAGCACCCGGGTCCAGGTGCGCTCGAACTCGGCGGCGGCCCGGGACAGGTACTCGAACCGGTCGAACTGCGCCAGGTACTTCGACTCGTTCTGGAAGATGGCGACCGCGTGCGGGTACCGGTGCATCGCCCGGAAGGACTGCCGGATCAGCTCGGCGATCGCGGTGCGCGCGTCGGGGTGCGCGCGCAGCACCTCGTCGTTGATCGCGCGCTGGTGGTCCAGGAAGTCGCGCAGGATCTCGTCCACCATCGACTCCTTCGAGTCGAAGTGGTGGTACAGGCTGCCGGAGAGGATGCCTGCCGCGTCGGCGATCTCGCGGACCGTGGTCGCCAGGAACCCCCGCGAGGCGAACAGCTCCCCGGCGATGGCCAGCAGTTCCGCGCGCCGTCCGGAACCCGCTTCCCGCGTCGCGGCCCGGGGGGACGCGTTCTTCGCACTCACCACGGAACCCATCCTCTCAGAACCCGGTTCGGCCCCGGCCGCGCGGTGCGGTCACGGACGCGGTTCCCGGGGCAGCCCGAGGACCCGCTCGGCGACGATGGTGCGCTGGATCTCGTCCGAACCGCCGTAGATCGTGTCGGCCCGGGTGAACAGGAACAGCCGCTGCCACTCGTCGAGCTCGTACGGCGGCCCGCCCGCGGCCAGTCCGCCCGCCCCGGCCACCTCCATCACGAGCTCGCCGAGGCCGCGGTGGAAGCCCGCCCAGTACAGCTTCGCGATGGACGCCTCCGGGCCGGACGTCCCCTCGGCCACCCCGGTGAGGGTGCGCAGCGCGTGGAACCGCATGATCTCCAGGCCGATCCGGGCCCGCACGATCCGGTCCCGCAGCACCGGGTCCTCGATCGCCCCGTTGCTCCTGGCCAGCGCCACGATCCCGGCCAGCTCGCGCCGGAAGACCACCTGCTGGTCCACGGTGCCCACGCCGCGCTCGAAGCCGAGGGTGCCCATCGCGACGCGCCAGCCCTCGCCGACCGCGCCGACCACGTCGTCGGCTCCGGTGCGGGCACCGTCGAAGAACACCTCGTTGAACTCGGAGGTCCCGGTGAGCTGCACGATGGGCCGCACCTGGACGCCCGGCTGGTCCATCGGCACCAGCAGGCAGGACAGCCCCGCGTGCCGCGATCCGGCGGGATCGGTGCGGGCGAGCAGGAAGCACCAGTCCGCCACGTGCGCCAGCGAGGTCCAGACCTTCTGCCCGTGCACGACCCACTCCCCGTCGTCGAGCGCCGCCCTGGTCGACAGGTTCGCCAGGTCGGAGCCCGCGCCGGGCTCCGAGTAGCCCTGGCACCACAGCTCCCGCACCGACACGATCGGGGGAAGGAACCGGCGCTGCTGCTCGGGGGTGCCGAAAGCGATCACCGTCGGACCGAGCAGCTCCTCCCCGATCCGGCCCACCCGCACCGGTGCTCCGGCGCGCGCGTACTCCTCGTGGAAGATCACCTGCCGGTGCAGCGACGCGCCGCGGCCGCCGAACTCCTCGGGCCAGCCGAGGCAGGTCCAGCCGTGCGCCGCGAGGTGGCGGTCCCACGCGAGCCGCACGTCGAAGGCCTCGTGCTCGCGGCCGGGACCGCCGAGCCCCTTGGCCTCGGCGAACTCACCCGCCAGGTGGTCGCCGAGCCAGTCCCGCACCTCGCGGCGGAACGCCGCTTCCTCCGCGCTGTCCGCGAGATCCACTCCAGCCTCCCCGGAATCCGGCGTCCCCGTGATCCTACCAAGCACTTGCTTGCTACGGCTAATCTGGCGCGGAACGGGCGCGCCAGCACCACCACCGGGAGGACACCGTGCACTTCGCGTTCACCGACGAGCAGGAGGACCTGCGCCGGACCGTCCGCACCCTGCTGGACCGCCGGGGCGGTCCGGACGTCCCCCCGCCGGAGGCGCCGGCCGCGGCCCACGACGCGGCGCTGTGGGCGCGGATGGCCGAGCAGATCGGCACCCACGGCTTGGCGGTCCCCGAGGAGCACGGCGGCAGCGGCGCCGGTCTGGTGGAGGCCCTCATCGTCGTCGAGGAGCTCGGCAGGCGGCTGGTGACCAGCCCGTACCTCGGCAGCGCGGTGCTGTGCAGCCAGGTGCTGCTCGCCGCCGGGGATCCCGGCGCCGCCGCGCGCCTGCTGCCCGGGATCGCCTCGGGCGGCTCCGTCGCGGCGCTGGCCTGGGCGGAGCAGGAGCACCGGTGGGACACCTCGGCGTGCGCCGCGCTCGCGCGCCGCGACGGCGACCGGTGGCTGCTGACCGGCCGGAAGCTGTTCGTGCTCGACGGCGCCGAGGCCGACGTCCTGCTCGTCGTCGCCACCACCGGGACCCGCCCCTCGCTGTTCGAGGTGGACCCGGGGGCGTTGCCGCACGCCCGGACCGACGCGGTGCCGATGGACCCCACCCGCCGCTGGACCGGGTTCACCTTCCACGACGCGCCGGCCCGGCTGATCGGCGCGGCGGGCGGCGCGGAACCGGCGCTGGCGCGCTGCCGGGACGTCGCCGCCGCGGCGCTGGCCGCCGAGCAGGTCGGGGCGGCGCAGCGCTGGCTGGGCGAGACCGTCGAGTACACCAAGGTGCGCGAGCAGTTCGGCAGGCCGATCGGCTCGTTCCAGGCGCTCAAGCACCGCCTCGCCGACCTGTTCGTGGCCGTCGAGTCCGCCCGGTCGATGTCCTGGGCCGCGAGCTGGGCCGTCGCCCACCGCACCGAGCAGGCGGCCGAGTGGGCGGCGATGGCCAAGTCGTACTGCTCGGAGACCTACGCCGCGGTGGCCGCCGAAGGCGTCCAGCTCCACGGCGGCCTCGGCATCACCTGGGAGCACGAGGCCCACCTGCACCTCAAGCGGGCGCACTCCAGCGCGCAGCTCTTCGGCACGCCGCGGGACCACCGGCGGCGGCTGGAGGCCGCGCTCCTGCGGGCCCGGCCGTGAACCGCCGCGCCGCTACAGCCGCTCGACGATCGTGACGTTGGCCGTGCCGCCGCCCTCGCACATGGTCAGCAGGCCGTAGCGGCCACCGCGCCGCTCCAGCTCGCACAGCAAGGTGGCGAACAGCTTCGTCCCGGTGGCGCCGATGGGGTGGCCGAGCGCGATCGCGCCGCCGTTGACGTTGACCCGGTCCGGGTCGGCACCGGTCTCGGCCAGCCACGCCAGGACCACGCTGGCGAACGCCTCGTTGACCTCGAACAGGTCGATGTCGTCGACGGACAGCCCGGTCCGCCGCAGCGCGTGCTCGGTGGCCGGGATCGGGCCGGTGAGCATCCACACCGGATCGGCACCGCGCACGGCGAGGTGGTGGATCCGCGCTCGGGGGCGCAGCCCGTGCTCGGCGACGAACCGCTCGGAGGCCACCAGCGCCGCGCTGGCGCCGTCGCAGATCTGGCTGGCCACCGCCGCGGTGAGCCGGGAACCGTCCGCCAGCGCGGGGAGTTCGGCCATCCGCTCGGTGCTGGTCCCCCGGCGGGGGCACTCGTCGGCGGTCGCGCCCGCGACCGGCACCAGCTCGCGGTCGAACCGCCCGGCGTCGAGGGCGGCGAGCGCGCGCTCGTGGCTGCGCAAGGCGTAGCGCTCCATCCGCTCCCGGGAGATCCCCCAGTGCTCGGCGATCAGGTCGGCGCCGCGGAACTGCGAGACCTGCTGCTCGCCGTACCGGGCGCGCCAGCCCGTCGAGCCCCCGAAGGGATCGGGGAAACCGTGCTGCTGCCCGGCGAGCATCGCGGCGCTGATCGGGATCGCGCTCATGTTCTGCACCCCGCCCGCCGCGACGAGGTCGGCGGTGCCGGACAGGACCGCCTGCGCCGCGAAGTGCAGCGCCTGCTGGCTCGAACCGCACTGCCGGTCGACCGTCACCCCCGGGACGTGCTCCGGGAACCCGGCGGCCAGCCAGGACGTGCGCGCGATGTTGCCCGCCTGCGGTCCGATCGCGTCGACGCAGCCCAGGACCACGTCGTCGACCAGCGCCGGGTCGATCGCCGCGCGGTCGAGCAGGGCGGCGAGCACGGCCGCGCCCAGGTCGGCGGGGTGCACCGCGGACAACGCGCCGCCGCGCTTGCCGACCGGGGTCCGGACGGCATCGATGATGTAGGCCTCGGGCATGGTCGCCTCCTCGTCGGGCCGGTGGGGTGGGACGGTCCCGCTCACGGGTGCTGGCCGCTGACCGACACGACCTCGCCGGTGAGGTACGAGGCGTACTCGCTGGCCAGGAAGACCACCACGTTGGCCACCTCCCACGGTTCGGCGGGACGGCCGAAGGCCTCGCGCTCGCCGAGCCGCGCCAGCAGCTCCTCCGAGGTCACCTTGGCCAGGAACGGGTGCGCGGCCAGGCTCGGCGCCACGGCGTTGATCCGGACGCCGTGCGCGGCGACGTCCAGCGCGGCGCAGCGCGTCAGCGCCATCACCCCGGCCTTCGCGGCGGCGTAGTGGGCTTGCTCGGCCTGCGCCCGCCAGCCGAGCACCGAGGCGTTGTTGACCACGGCGCCACCTCCGCCCTGCGCGAGGAACCGGCGCAGCACGGCGCGGGTGCAGCGGAAGGTGCCGTCCAGCGTGACGTCGAGGACCCGGCGCCACTCGTCGTCGGACATGTCCACGATGGACCGGCTGCCGCCGAGCCCGGCGTTGTTGACGAGCACGTCGATGCGGCCGAACCGCTCGGCGGCGCCCTCGACGAGCCGCTCGACCTGCTCCTGGTCGGTGACGTCGCAGCGCAGCGCGTGCACCCGGTCCGGGAACTCCGCCCCGAGTTCCTCGGCCGCGGCCGCGAGCCGGCGCCCGTGCGCGTCGCTGAGCACGACCGACGCCCCTTCTTCCAGGCTGCGCCGGGCGACCGCGGAGCCGATGCCGGTCCCGGCCGCGGCGGTGATCACGACGACCTTGGCGGCGAGCAGGTCGTGCGCTCGCGGGTAGGGGGGTGGGATCACGTGTCCTCCTCGGGCGGCTCCACGACGTCTGTTCAACGGAGCCCGCCGTGCGTAGGATAAGCCACCAAGCACTTGCTTGGGAGGTGTCGGAGTGGACCGGATCGGCGAACGCACCACCGTCCCGGCAGCGCTGGACGCGGCGGCGCGCCGCTTCGGCGACCGCGAAGCCCTGGTGGACGGGCCGGTCCGGCTCGGCTTCGGCGAACTCCGCGCGTCGGCCCGCGACTGCGCCCGGGCGTTGCTCGCCCGCGGGATCGGCGCGGGCGACCGGGTGGCGATCTGGTCGCCGAACACGCACCACTGGGTCCGGGCCGCGCTCGGCGCGCTCTGCGTAGGCGCGGTCCTGGTGCCGATCAACACCCGGTTCACCGGGGCCGAGGCCCGCGACGTGCTGGCGCGCAGCCGGGCCCGCGCGCTGGTGGTGGCCGGGCCGTTCCTCGGCCAGGACCGGCTGAGCGGCCTGCGCGAGGCCGCCGGGGACGGGCCGGGCGGACCGGTCCCCGGGCTCCCGGAGCTGCGCACCGTGCTGCGGGTGCCCGTCGAGGGCGCGGTGGCCGCGGAAGCGGGCGTGCTCCGGTGGGACGACGTACCGGCGCTGGCGGCGGCGGTCCCGGGAAGCGCGGTGGACGCCCGGATCGCGGCGCTGTCCCCGGAGCACGTCAGCGACGTGCTGTTCACCTCGGGCACCACCGGGCGGAGCAAGGGGGCGATGAGCGCGCACCGCCAGGCGCTGGCGGTGGCCGACGCGTGGGCCGAGCGCACCGGGCTCACCGAGGCCGACCGCTACCTGGTGATCAACCCGTTCTTCCACAGCTTCGGCTACAAGGCGGGCATCCTGGCCGCGCTGCTGCGCGGCGCCACCGTCGTCCCGCAGCGCACCTTCGACGCCGGGGCCGCGCTGCGGCTCATCGCGGCGGAGCGGATCACCGTCCTGCCCGGGGCGCCCACGATCTACCAGGTGCTGCTGGACCACCCCGACCGGCACCGGCACGACCTGAGCAGCCTGCGGATCGCGGTGACCGGCGCGGCGACCGTGCCGGTCGCGCTGGTGCGGCGGATGCGCCGGGAACTGGCCTTCGAGCACGTGCTCACCGCCTACGGGCTCACCGAAGCGGTGGTGGCGACGATGTGCCACCGCGGCGACGAGCCGGACGCGGTGGCCCGGACCTCCGGCCGCCCGGCCGCCGGGTTCGAGGTCCGCGTCGTCGACCCCGACGGGCGCCCGCTCGGTCCCGGCGAGCCGGGCGAGGTGCTGCTGCGCGGGCCCAACGTGATGCTGGGGTACCTCGACGACCCCGCCGCGACGGCCGCCGCGATCGACGACCGGGGCTGGCTGCGCACCGGCGACGCCGGGGTGCTCGACGAGGCGGGCTACCTCAGCATCACCGACCGCATCAAGGACATGTACATCTGCGGCGGGTTCAACGTCTACCCCGCCGAGGTGGAGCAGGTGCTCGCCCGGCTGCCCGGGATCGCCGACGCCGCCGTCGTCGGCGCGCCCGACGCCCGGCTCGGCGAGGTGGGCAAGGCGTACCTGGTCCGCCGCGGTGGGGCGGAGCCGTCCGCGACCGAGGTCATCGCGCACTGCCGCGAGCACCTCGCCAACTTCAAGGTGCCGCGCCAGGTCGAATTCGTCGAGGCCCTGCCGCGCAACGCCGCGGGCAAGGTCCTCAAGCAGCGGCTCGGCGCCACGAACGGGGAGGAGCAGGGATGAACGAGGACGACGCCGTGGTGCGCTACGACCGGCGCGGACCGGTCGCGACCATCACGATGAACCGCCCGGAGTACCGCAACGCGCAGAACTCGGCGATGACCTACGCACTCGACGCGGCCTTCGCGACGGCGGTGGACGACGACGAGGTGGCGGTGGTCGTGCTGGCCGGGGCCGGCGAGCACTTCTCCGCAGGCCACGACATCGGCACGCCGGGGCGCGATGTGGACACCTCCTTCGACCGCGCGGCCGTGCTGTGGTGGGACCACGTCGGCAAGCGGGGCGGGGACCAGCGCTTCGCCCGGGAGTCCGAGGTGTACCTCGGCATGTGCCGCCGCTGGCGGGAGATCCCGAAGCCGGTGATCGCCCGCGTCCAAGGCGCCTGCATCGCCGGTGGGCTGATGCTCGCCTGGGTCTGCGACGTGATCGTCGCCGCCGAGGACGCGTTCTTCGCCGATCCCGTGCTGCGGATGGGGATCCCCGGCGTCGAGTACTTCGCCCACCCGTGGGTGCTCGGGCCGCGCGCGGCCAAGGAGGTGCTGTTCACCGGCGAGCGCTTCTCCGCCGCGCAGGCGCGGGAGTGGGGCATGGTCAACCGGGTCGTCCCGCGCGACCGGCTCGACGCGGAGGTCGCCGGGATGGCCGACCGCATCGCCGGGATGCCGCCCTTCGGGCTGGCTTTGGCGAAGAAGGCGGTGAACCAGGCCGAGGACCTGATGGGGATGCGGGCCGGGATGGATTCGGCGTTCGGGTTGCACCACCTGGCCCACGCGCACAACGCGGAGGTCTCCGGCGGGGATTCGCTCGGCGGGCAGGACGCCCGGTCGATGGCGCGGTCGGCGGACGGGAAGGGCTGACGTGGACCTGGACCTGGACGAGGGCGCCCTGGCCTTCCGGGCCGAGGTGCGCGCGTGGTTGCGCGAGCACGTGCCCGAGCGGCCGCTGGCGTCCTTCGACACCGCCGAGGGCTTCGCCCAGCACCGCGCGTGGGAGGCGGAGCTGGCCGAGGCCCGGCTGTCGGCGGTCTCCTGGCCCGCCGAGTACGGCGGCCGGGACGCCTCGCTGCTGGAGTGGGTGCTGTTCGAGGAGGAGTACTACGCTGCGGGAGCGCCGGGGCGGGTCAACCAGAACGGTCTGTTCATGCTCGCCCCGACCCTGTTCGCCCACGGCACGCCGGAGCAGCGGGACCGGGTGCTGCCGCGGATGGCCCGCGCCGAGCAGGTGTGGGCGCAGGCGTGGTCCGAACCCGAGGCCGGCAGCGACATCGCCGCGCTGAGCAGCCGCGCGACCCGGACCACCGGCGGCTGGCTGCTCTCCGGCCAGAAGACGTGGAGTTCCCGCGCGGCCTACGCCGACCGCGCCTTCGGCCTGTTCCGCACCGGTCCGGCCGGAGAACGGCACCGCGGGCTGACCTACTTCCTGTTCGACCTGCGCGCCGCGGGGGTGACCGTCCGGCCGATCCGGCAGCTCGACGGCGAGCCGGGTTTCGCCGAGATCTTCCTCGACGAGGTGTTCGTGCCCGACGCCGACGTGCTCGGCGCCGTCGGCGACGGCTGGCGGGTGGCGATGACCACCGCGAACAACGAGCGCGGGCTCTCGCTGCGCAGCCCCGGGCGGTTCCTGGCCGCCGCGGACCGGCTGGTGCGCACCTGGCACCGGGAAGCCGACCCCGCCGACACCGCGCTCGCCGACCGGGTGACCGACGCCTGGATCGGCGCGCGGGCCTACCAGCTCCACACGTTCGGCACGCTCACCCGGCTCGCCGGCGGCGGCGACCTCGGCCCGGAGTCGAGCGTGACCAAGCTGTTCTGGTCCGGGCTCGACGTGGCGCTGCACGAGACGGCCCTGGACCTGCTCGGGCCGGACGCCGAGCGCCGCGATCCGGACGCCCCGGACGGCGGGCGGTGGCCGAACGGGTACCTGTTCGCGCTGGCCGGGCCGATCTACGGCGGCACCGACCAGATCCAGCGCAACACCGTCGCCGAACGACTGCTGGGGCTGCCGAAGGAGCGCCGATGAGGTTCGCGCCGTCGAACGAGCACACCGCTTTCGCCGCCAGCCTCGGCGAGCTGCTGCGCGGTTCGGACGTGCCGGGGATCGCCCGGGCGTGGGCCGAGGGCGACCACGGGCCCGGCCTCGCGCTGTGGCACCGGCTCGCCGAGCTCGGCGTCACCGCGCTGCTGGTGCCCGAGGACGCGGGCGGGCTCGGGGCGGACGCGGTGGACCTGGCGATCGCCTTCGAGGTGCTCGGCTACCACGCGGTTCCCGGACCGCTGGTGGAATCCGCCGCCGTCGTCCCGGTGCTGCTCGCGGGCAGCGCGGCCGGGCAGGGCTGGCTGCCCCGACTGGCCGCGGGCGAGTCCCTCGCCACGGTCGCGGTGCACCCGCACGTCCCGCACGCCCTGGACGCCGACGTCGCGGCGCTGCGGCTCAGCGTCACCGGTGACGAGGTGCGGGTCTGCACCGGCACCGGGACCGGCCCGCTGCGCTCGGTGGACCCGGCGCGCCGGCTCTTCGCGCTGCCCCCGGGCGAACTCCTGCCGATCGGCTGCGGCGCGGCGTTCGACCACGGCGTGCTGGCGGTGTCGAGCCAGCTGATCGGCGCGGCCCAGCGGGTGCTGGACGACTCGGTCGCCCACGCCGCGCGGCGCACCCAGTACGGCCGGGAGATCGGCCGGTTCCAGGCGGTCAAGCACCTGCTGGCCGACGTGGCCGTCGCCGTGGAGCTGGCCCGCCCGCTCGTGCGCGGGGCCGCGGTCGCGCTGGCGGGCGCCGCGCCGGAGGCCGCGCGGGACGTGTCCGCCGCGCGGGTGGCCGCCGCCGACGCCGCCCACCTCGCGGTCCGCACCGGGCTGCAGGTGCACGGCGCCGTCGGCTACACCCGGGAGCACGACCTCGGCCTGTGGCTGACCAAGGTGCGCGCCCTGATCGGCGGGTGGGGCACCGGATCGTTCCACCGCCGCCGCGTGCGGGAGGCGCTGACCGGCGCGGCGGACGGCAGCGGAGGAGGGCGGACATGATCGACTTCACCGGACGCGCGGTGCTGATCACCGGCGGCACCAGGGGCATCGGCCGCGCCATCGCCGAGGCGTTCCTGGCCTCGGGCGCGGACGTGGTGGTGTGCGGGCGCTCCGCGCCCGAGCAGCCGCCGACCGCGGCGGGCCGCAGCGCGACGTTCGTGGCGGCCGACGTGCGCGCCGCCGACCAGGCCGAGGCGGCGGTGTCCGCCGCGGCCGAGCGGTGCGGCCGGCTGGACGTGGTGGTGAACAACGCGGGCGGCTCACCGGACGCCGACGCGGCGACGGTCTCGACCCGGTTCGTGGACAAGATCGTCGCGCTGAACCTGCTGGCGCCGTTCTACGTGGCGCAGGCCGCCCACGCCCGGATGCGGGACGCCGGTGGCGTCGTGATCAACATCGGCAGCGTTTCGGCGCACGACCCCCAGCCGGGCACCGCCGCCTACTCCGCCGCCAAGGCGGGACTGCTGGCGCTGACCAGGGCCCTGGCCCTGGAGTGGGCGCCCCGGGTCCGGGTCAACCACATCACGACCGGCCTGGTGCGCACCGAGGCCGCCGCACCCGGGTACGGCGCGGACGGCGGGGCGGCGGTGGCGTCGCTGATCCCGATGGGCCGGATGGCGACCCCGGACGACGTGGCGGGCACCTGCCTCTACCTCGCCTCGGACCTGGCGTCCTACGTCACCGGGGCCGACATCGCGGTGCACGGCGGCGGCGAAGTCCCGGCCCGCTACGTCGCGACCCGGCCCTGACCCGTCACGGCGCGCTCAGCAGCAGACCGCTGGTCGGCACCCCGGTGCCCGCGGTGACCACGGCGGTGCCGACCTCCCGCGGCTGGTTGCACGAGGTGCCGCGCACCAGCCGGACGGCTTCGGCGATGCCGTTCATGCCGTGCAGGTACGCCTCGCCGAGCTGCCCGCCGTGGGTGTTGGTGGGCAGCCGCCCGGCGAGCCCGAGGTGGCCGTCGGCGATGAAGTCCTTCGCCTCGCCCCGGCCGCAGAACCCGAGCTCCTCCAGCTGCGGCAGCACCAGCGGCGTGAAGTGGTCGTAGAGCACCGCCGCGTCCACGTCCGCGGGCCCGATCCCGCCGCGCTGCCACAGCCGCCGCCCGACCACGCCCATTTCCGGCAGGGTCGCGAGGTCGCGGCGGTAGTAGCTGGTCATCATGTGCTGCTCCGCCCCGGAACCCTGCGCCGCCGCGCGCACCCGCACCACCGGCTGCCGCAGGTCCCGGGCGCGTTCGGCGGAGACCACCACGAGCGCCTGGCCGCCGTCGGTCTCCTGGCAGCAGTCGAGCAGCCGGAGCGGTTCGGCGATCCAGCGCGACGCCTGGTGGTCGGCCAGCGCGATCGGCCTGCCGAAGAACCAGGCGGCCGGGTTGGTGGCGGCGCGCTCGCGGGCCACCACCGCCACCCGGCCGAAGTCCTCGGTGGTGGCGCCGTACTCGTGCAGGTACCGCCGGGCGAACATGGCCACCCACTGCGCGGGCGTGTTCAGGCCGAACGGGGTCATCCAGGAGTACGCCGCCCGGTCGGCACCGGGGTCCACCGCCCGGTCCGCCTGGCCGAGGCCGTAGCGCTCGCCGGAGCGCTCGTTGAACGCCCGGTAGCACACCACGACCTCGGCGGCGCCGGTCTCGATGGCCATCGCGGCCTGCGCGACGGTGCCGCACGCCGCGCCGCCGCCGTAGCCGACGCGGGAGAAGTGCGTCAGCTCGCCCATCCCGGTGCCGCGCGCGAGGTGGATCTCGGAGCTGGTGTCGGCGGTGAAGGTCACCAGTCCGTCCACGTCGGAGGGTTCCAGACCGGCGTCGGCGAGCGCGGCGAGCGTCGCCTCGCAGGCCAGCCGCAGCGCGCTGCGCCCCGACCGCTTGGAGAACTCGGTCGCGCCGATCCCGGCGATCGCGGCTCCGGACGACGTGCTCATCGGCCCCACCCCTCCGGCAGCGCGAGCACGACCGCACCGCTGACGTGCACGCCCCGGTCGTGCTCGCCGCGCACCGCCACCTCCACCCGACGACCGTCCACGGCGGACACCTCTCCGGTGAGAACCAGTTCGTCGCCGGGGTGCACCGGGGCGCCCAGCCGGATCCGGATGGCGCGCACGACGGCGTGCGCTCCGGCCCACGAGGTGACGAACCGCTCCACCAACCCGTTGGTGGTCAGGATGTTCAGGAAGACGTCCGGTGCCCCGCTGCGCCGGGCGAGCTCGGGATCGTGGTGGACGTCCTGGTAGTCGCGGCTGGCGATCGCGGTCGCCACCACCATCGTCCGGTCCACCGGGATGGTCAGCGCCGGGAGTTCCTGGCCCACCGCGGGCGGTCCGGGGCTCACCGCGCCCGCCCCTCGACGAGGACGTCGCCGAGCTCGGCGAGCACCGCGCTCGGACCGCCGAGCGTCCCGGCGAGCTGCTTGCCCCGCAGGAAGTACCGGTGCACCGGGTAGTCGGTGTCCACCCCGATCCCGCCGTGCACGTGCTGCACGCGGTGCACCACGTTCAGGCCGCCGTGCCCGGCCCACCACTTCGCCACCAGCACCGCTTCGGCGGCCCGCTCCCCCGCCACCACGGCCGACACCGCCTGCCACACCGCGACGCGCAGGGCGTCGACCTCCACGTAGCAGTCGGCGAGCTGGTGCTGCACGGCCTGCAGGCTGCCCAGCGGGCGGCCGAACTGCTCCCGCTCGCGCACGTACCCGGCGGCGCGGTCGAGGGCGCCCTCGGCGACGCCGAGCTGCAACGCCGACAGCGCCACCGAGGCCCACCGCAGCACCTCGGCCGGCGCTCCCCCACCCGGGGCGCCGACCGCCTCGGCGGGGGCGCCGTCGAGCCGCAGGTGCCCGGCGACGTCGCGATCGGTCGTCTCGCACCGCTGCCACCCGATCCCCGCACCTCCGGCCGCGACGAGGAACAGGCCCGGCCCCCGCCCGGTCATCGCGGACACCAGCACCCGGTCCGCCCCGAACGGCGCGGGCACCACCGCCTTCTCCCCGGTCAGCCGCCACCGCGGTCCGTCCTCCTCGGCCGCGCAGGCCGGCGCCGCGGGCGGCGCGGGGCCGAACTCCTCCAGCGCCGCGGTGAGCCGCACCGACCCGTCGGCGACGCCGGGCAGCAGGGCCGCGCGCTGCCGGTCTGCGCCCCACCCGGCCACGGCCAGCGCCGCCACCGCCGACGGCCACAGCGGGACCGGCGCGACCGCCCGGCCCTGCTCGCGCAGCAGCGCGCACAGCCCGCCGAGCCCCAGCCCGGCACCGCCCACGTCCTCGTCGAGCACGCTCCCGAGCAGACCGGCCCGCCCGAGCTGCGCCCAGAGCGCCTCGTCGATCCGGTCCGGCCGCTCCTCGACCGCGCGCAGCCGTTCCGCGGTCGCGTGGTCGGCGAAGATCTCGCGGGCCAGCTCCGCCGCGGTCGCCCACTCCTCGTCCAGCGCGAAATCCATCAGCGTCCTCCTCCCGGCCGGAACACCGGCAGGGACAGCTCCTCGTCGGCGTCCAGCCAGTCCAGCGCCACCGGCATGTCGATCCGCACGTCCTCCGGCGCGACGTCGACCAGGTTCGCGATCAGCCGGGTGCCCTCCGCCAGCTCGACCACCGCGACCACCAGCGGGTAGTCGAAGGCGGGGTGCCGGGGGTGGTGGTTGACCGCGAAGCTGTGGACCACGCCCGTGCCGCCGGATTCGACGGTGTCCCAGTCGAAGGAGCGGCACTCCGGGCAGCACGGCCCGGGCGGGTGCCGCAACGCCCGGCAGGCGGCGCAGCGCTGGATCAGCAGCCGGTGCTCGCGGGCCGCCTCGAACCAGAACGCGTTGTCCTCGTTGAGCGCCGGCCGCGGTCGCCGCGCGGCCGGCGCGGGACCGGGCCGGTAGCGCAGCGTGCGCCAGCGCTGGGTCGCCACCACCGCACCACCGCTGTCCCGGTAGGTCCGCACGGTGGTGACGAAGCGACCCGCGCCCAGCGCGGTCGCCTTCTCCGGCGAGATCGACTCGACGACCTCGGTCATCCCGATGCGGTCGCCCGGCACGAGCTCGCGCTCGAAGGCGAACTCGGAGTCGGTGGCGACCACGGCGGTGTAACCGCCCTCGGCCAGCAGCGCCGAGAGCGCCTCCTGACCGCCGGTCCCCTCGGGATTCACCGCGGCGGCGTACCCGCGCATCGTCCACGCCTGCACCATCGACGCCGGGGCCACCACCCCGGCGCGACCGGTGGCGCGGGCCGCCTCGTCGTCCAGGTGCACGGGATTCCGGTCGCCCATCGCCTCGGCCCAGTGCCGGATCATCGGCCGGTTCACCGGGTCGGGCGCGGCCCGCCAGCCGATGAGCTCCGCGCCGGCGAACTCCCGCAACCGCCGCTCGTAGTCCCCGCTCATGCGCCGCGCCTCGCCCTCGGCAGGCCGAGCCCGCCCGTCGCGACCATGTCCCGCAGCACCTCGTTCACCCCGCCGCCGAAGGTGTTCACCAAGCCCTGCCGGGACAACTGCTCCACCTGCCCGGCCAGCGCCGCCCCCGGCGACTCCGGGCGGATGCGGCCCGCGGCCCCGAGGACTCCGCTGAGCAGCCGCTGCACCTCGATGTGCGTCTCAGTGCCGTAGACCTTGGTCGCGCCCGCGTCCGCCCCGGTGAGCGTGCCCGCCGCCACCGCACCGGCCATCTTCCAGTTCAGCAACCGCATCGCTTCGAGACGCGCGTGCGCGCGGGCGAGGTCCTGCCGCACCCACGGCAGGTCGGCGACGCCGTTCTCCCGCGCCCAGGCCAGCACCTGCTCCCACAGCTCGATCATGCGCCCGCCCAGCGCGGCCAACCCGATCCGCTCGTGGTTGAGCTGCGTGGTGATCAGCTGCCAGCCACCGTCGACCTCGCCCACCACGTCGGTGGCCGGCACCCGGATCCCGCTGTAGTAGGTGGCGGTGACCACCATCCCACCGACCGTCCTGATCGGACTCCAGGAGAAGCCGGGGGCGCTGGTCGGAACGATCAGGATGGAGATCCCCCGGTGCTTCGGCGCCTCGGGGTCGGTGCGGCAGGCCAGCCAGACGTGGTCGGCGGTGTTGGCACCGCTGGTGAAGATCTTGCTGCCGTCCACGACGAAGTCCTCGCCGTCGCGGACCGCCCGGGTGGACAGCGCCGCCAGGTCGGTGCCCGCGCCGGGCTCGGTGTAGCCGATCGCGAACACGACGTCCCCGGCCAGGATGCCCGGCAGGAACCGCCGCTTCTGCTCGGCGGTGCCGTGGTCCATCAGCGTCGGGCCGACGGTGTTGACGGTGACGAACGGGAACGGCACGCCCGCCCGCTGCACCTCGTCGAAGAACACGTACTGCTCCTCGGCCGAGCGCCCCTGCCCGCCGTACTCGGTCGGCCACCCGATCCCGAGCCAGCCGTCCGCGCCCAGCCGCTTGACCACCTCGCGGAACCGCTCCCCGCCGACGCCCTGCTCCCCGGCGCGCCTGCGCTCGTCCGGGGGCAGCAGGCCCGCGAAGTACTCCCGCAGCTCGGCACGCAAGGCGCGGTGCGCCCCGGTCTCCCGAAGGTCCATCGACACTCCCTCCGCCGGTCGGCGCTCAGGGCAGCAGGCGCGCCCGGCCGCTGGTGGCGAACTCGGCCCGCAGCGCGTCCTTGTCCGCGTCGGTCATCAGCGCGTAGTCCGCACCGCCCCGGCCGGTCCACCGGTAGACGGGGTCGGTCGTGCGCCACCCCTCGGCCTGCAGCTCCTTCTTCCGCAACTTCCCCGAACCGGTCGCGGGCAGCGCGTGGGACACCCGGACGAAGCGCGGCGCGCCCTTGGTACCGAGGTCCCGCTGCGCGGCGAGGAAATCCGGCAACCGGAGGTCCGCGAAGCACCGGCCTTCGGGGATCTCCAGCGCCGCCATCACCTGATCGCCCGAGCGCGGGTCGGGCACCGCGAAGGCCGCCGCCGCGAGCACGTCCCGGTGCCTGCGCAGCACCTGCTCGGTGACCAGCGCGGAGATGTTCTCGCCGTCGACCCGGATCCAGTCGCCCGCGCGTCCCGCGAAGTAGAAGTGGCCGTCCTGGTCGACGTAGCCGAGGTCCCCGGTCCAGTACCAGCCGTTGCGGACGCGTTCGGCGTCGGCCGCCGGGTCGGCGTAGTAGCCCTCGAAGGCCGCCGCCCCGTCGACGTCGACGATCGCCCCGATCGCCGCCGCCGCGTTGCGCACCCGGCCGTGCTCGTCGAGCTCGGCGGGTGGGCACTCCCGGTAGCTGTCCGGGTCGACGATCCGCACGCCGTCCTTCGCCGCGATCCCCAGGCTGCCCGGCGGTGCGCCCGGGGCGCGGGCGAACATGCCCGCGCCTTCGCTGGAGCCGTAGCCCTCCAGCAGCCGGCAGCCGAACCGCCGCAGGAACGCGGCCTGGTCCTCCGGCGAGGCCTCGGTGCCGAAGGCGTGCGTCAGGGTGTTGTCGGCGTCGTCGGGACGTTCCGGTTGCGCGAGGACGTAGCTGACGGCCTTGCCGACGTAGGTGAAGAACGTCGCCCCGAACGCGCGCACGTCCGGCAGGAAGCCGGAGGCGGAGAACTTCGGCGTCAGCGCCACGCAGGCCCCGGCCGCCAGCGCGGGCGCCCACAACGCCATCAGCGCGTTGCCGTGGAACAGCGGCATCGGGCAGTAGCACACGTCGCTGGCGGTGACGTCGTACTTGGCGCTGTTGCGGTGGCCGAGGCCGGCGAGCCGGCCCTGCGAGCACAGCGCGGCCTTGGCCGCCCCCGTGGTACCCGAGGTGAACAGCAGCAGCATCCGGGTGCTCGGCGCGATGTCCGGGTCGAGGTGGGGCTCCGCCGCGCAGGCGGCCACCCGGGCCGCGTAGTCCGGCTCGTCGACCAGCAGGAACCGGTCGCGCCGCACCCCGATGTCGAGACCGTCGAGCAGTTCCAGGCCGCGCCGGTCGGTGACGATCAGCCGGCAGTCGGTGCGCCGGACCTCCTGCTCCAGCGCGGCACCGCGCCGCGTCGGGTTGATCCCGACGACCGCCGCCCCGGCCAGCGCCGCCCCGCCGAGCCAGAACACGTACTCCGCGACGTTGTCGAGCAGGATTCCGATGTGGAACGGACCGCCGCCGCGCACCGAGCGCGCCAGCGCGGCCCGGTCGGCGCCGGCGCGCACGACCTCGTCCCAGGTCCAGGTCCGCTCCCGGGTGCGCAGCCCGGGTCGCCGGTCTCCCAACCGGTCCAGCAACAGCTCGGCGATCGTTTCGCGTGCCACACGTCCTCCCTGCGTCGCGGTGGGACGTTAGCGCCGCGGCGCGCGGGATTCCGGCTCCGTCCCGGTGACCGGGAGCCGGGCTAGAACCCGGCGCCCGCCGTCATGCCGCCGTCCACGACGAACTCGGCACCCGTGCAGTACCCGGATTCCTCGGCGGCCAGGAACAGCACGAGTTCGGCGACCTCGGCGGGTGCGCCCGCGCGCGCGATGGGCAGGGCCGCCAGCGGGGAACCCGCCCGTTCCGGTCCGGGCGCGTCCGGGTCGCGGCCGGTCATCGCGGTGGCCACCCCGCCCGGGTGCACCGAGTTCACCCGGATGCCGCGCGGACCCAGTTCCAGGGCAGCCGAGCGGGTGATGCCGCGCACCGCGAACTTGCTCGCGCTGTAGGCCGAAACCCCCGCCCCGCCCACCAGTCCGGCGACCGAGGAGACGTTGACGATCGAGCCTCCCGGACCCATCGCGCGGCTCGCGTGCTTCACCCCGAGCCACTGCCCGACGGCGTTGACCTCCAGCACCGCCCGGAAGTCGGCGACGGTCATCTCCTCGATCGACCCGGCGCGCAGCACACCGGCGTTGTTGACCAGCACGTCCAGCCGGCCGAACGCCGAGGTGGCGGTCCGCACCGCGGCGATCCACCGGTCCTCGTCGGTGACGTCGTGCGGCACGAACCGGCACCGCTGACCGAGCTCGGCGGCCAGCGCCCGCCCCTCCGGCTCCAGCACGTCGCCGAACACGACCTCGGCACCCTCGCGCAGGAACGTCCGCACGTGCGCGGCTCCCATCCCCCGCGCGCCTCCGGTGATCAGCGCGACCTTGCCCGCGAGCCTGCCCATCGCCGCCTCCCTCCCCCACCGCCGACGCGGCAGGCGTCCGTCGTCGTCCCCACCAGGTCCACAGCCGTCAGCTCGCGAAACCCGACGCGCAGCCCCCACGCCCCATCACCCGTTCGGGAGCCAGGTGAGGGGCACCCTTGTCCCAGTTACTTGGGCAAGGGGGCCCCTCACTCACTTCCCGGACGGGTGACTCAGGGGCGGATCGTGGCGGTGGCGTGGGTGAGGACCGGTGCGTCGTCCTGCTCGGGGCAGGTGGCCACCAGGGCCAGTCCGGGGTCCTGCCACCACAGGCTGGTGCGGATCGTCCCGCCCGGGAGCACCGGCCGGGCGAACCGGACCGACAACCCCGCGAGCCGCGTCACGTCCCCGTCGAGCGCGCCGTCGACGACGGCCTTGGCGACGAGGCCGTAGGAGGCCAGGCCGTGCAGGATCGGGCGGTCGAACCCGGCCGCCGCGGCGAACTCCGGGTCGACGTGCAGCGGGTTGAGGTCGCCGTTGAGCCGGTAGAGCAGCGCCTGGTCCGCCGTGGTGGGCGTGTCCAGCACGAGGTCGGCAGGGCGGTCCGGGGCCGGTTGCGGGCTGGCCGGTCCGGGGTCGCCGCCGAAACCGCCTTCGCCGCGGGCCCAGATTCGCGTCGTCGTGGTCCACAGCGGGTCGCCGTCCGCGCCGGTCGCGCGCTGCTCCTGGACGATCAGGGCCGCTTTGCCCTTGTCCCACAGCTCGGCGACCCGCGAAGTGACCACGGCGGTCCCCGCGGGCGGGATCGGGCGGTGCACCGCGAGCTCCTGCCCGGCGTGCAGGAGCCGGCGCAGGTCGACGTCGATGCCGGGCAGGGACAGCCCCGGCGCCGGACCGTCCCCGGCCGAGGGCCCCTGCCCCGCCACCATCGCGAAGGTCGGCAGCACCCGCAGGTCCCGCTCGTAGGTGTACCCGAGCTCCGGCCCGGTCGCCGCGTGCCGCCCGGCGCCCAGGCTCAGGTGGTACAGCAGCACGTCGCGCGACGTCCAGCGCACCTCCCGCGAGGTGGGTTCGGCGGCCAGGGCCGCGATCGGGTCGATCGGCATGCTCAGCTCCGTTCGTCGGTCGGCGGCACCGGTCAGGGCGTCGCGGGTTCGGGATCGCGCGGGAGCCCGAGCAAGCGCTCGGCGATGATGTTGAGCTGCACGTCGGTGGTCCCGCCCGCGATCGACATGCACCGGGAGTTGAGGAACATCCAGGTGGCGGAGTGCCGGTCGGGGTCGCCGTCGAGCGCCGCGGGACCCTGCCACTCCACGGCGGTCTCCCAGACCTGCTGGAGGTGCTCGACGCCGATCAGCTTGGCCACGCTCGATTCGGCCCCCGGCTGCCCGCCCGACAACGAGCGCACGGTGCTGCGCAGGCCGAACAGACCGCCCGACTGGGCGTCGCAGAGGACGCCGCCGAGCGCGGTCAGCCGCTCGTCGTCGAGCGCGACGCCGCCGCCGGACGCCATCGCCAGCAGCGCCTCGCCGCCGCTGCCCAGCGAGGAGTCCCGCGACAGCGACACCCGTTCGTTGGCCAGCGTGGTGCGGGCCAGCTTCCAGCCGTCGCCCGGCTCCGCGACGAGCATCTCGTCGGGGACGAACACGTCGTCCAGGAACACCTCGTTGAACAGCGCGTCGCCGGTGAGCTCCCGCAGCGGCCGGATCTCGACGCCGGGGGCGGACATGTCCAGCAGGAAGTACGACAAGCCGCGGTGCTTGGGCGCGGCGGGGTCGGTGCGGGCGAGCAGGATGCCGTACCGCGCCTCGCGGGCCATCGACGTCCACACCTTCTGGCCGGTGATCCGCCACCCGCCCTCGGCCCGCTCGGCCCGGGTGGACAGACCGGCGAGGTCGGACCCGGCGCCGGGTTCGCTGAAGAGCTGGCACCACACCAGCTCGCCGCGCAGGGTCGGGGGCAGGAACCGCTGCTGCTGCTCGGTGCTCCCGTGCGCGATCAGCGTCGGCACCACCCAGGCGCCGATCACCATGTCGGGCGCGGACATCCCGGCCGCGGCCAGTTCCTCGGCGATGACGAGCTGCGCGACGGCGTCGGCGCCCCGTCCCCACGGGCGGGGCAGGTGCGGCGCGGTGAAACCGCGGTCGGCCAGGTGGGCGCGGCGGTCCGCGTCATCGAGCCCGGCCGCCGGGGCGAGCTCCGCGCGGACTTCGGCACGGACCCGCTCGGCCTCCGGCGGCAGCTCCACGGCGAGCTCCCGCCGGACTCCGCCCAGGGTGAGCCGGGCGACCCGCCGCCGCCACCAGGCGGTGGAACCGAGCAGCAACCGCGAGGTCTGGGCCCGCCGCAGGTACAGGTGCGCGTCGTGCTCCCAGGTGAACCCGATGCCGCCGAGCGTCTGGATGCAGTCCTTCGCCCCGGAGAACCCGGCCTCCACGCTGGTCGCGGCCGCCACCGCCGCCGCGAGCGACGCCTCCTCCGCACCGGCCGACGACCACGCCCGGGCCGCGTCCCAGGCGCACACGGCGGCCTGCTCGGCCCGGGTGAGCATCCGCGCGCACCGGTGCTTGACGCCCTGGAACTGGCCGACCGGCCGACCGAACTGGTGGCGCACCTTCGCGTGCTCGGCGGCCGTGGCGGCGGCCCAGCCCGCGAGACCGGAGGCCTCGGCGGCCAGCAGCACGGCCGCCAGGTCGAGGGGTTCCTGCTCGGACACCTCCAGCACGTCACCGGCCGGGACCGGCGCTTCCCGCGCCCGCACCCGGGCGGACCGGCGGGTCGGGTCGTGGCTGGGCAGGTCGACGACCTCCAGCGCGTCGCGGGGCAGCACGACCCAGCGGACCCGGTCACCGTCGCGGGCGGGCAGCACGACGAAGTCCGCGAGCTGCCCGCCCAGCACCGGATCGGGCTCGCCGGAGACCCGGTGGCCGGAACCGGTGCTGGTCAGCTCCAGGCTCCCCGGCCGGAGCGCGACCGCGCCGGTGGTGGCGCCCGACGCGAGGTCGGCCAGCAACCGCCGGTGCCCGGCGTGGTGCAGGACCGCGCCGGCCAGCGCGGTGGGCAGGAACGGGCCGGGAGCCAGCGCCCGACCGAGCTCCTCGACGACCACCGCCAGTTCCAGCAGCCCGTACCCGGCGCCGCCCGCGGATTCCGGCAGGTGCAGGCCGAGCAGACCTTGCCGGGCCAGCAGCGACCAGAACTCCGGCCGCCGCTCGGTCCCGGCGTCGACGGCCGCGCGGACCACCTCGGCGGTGATGTGGCGCTTGCTCAGCGCGCGCACCGAATCGCGCAGCTCCCGGTGCTCCTCGGCGATGGCGATGGTCATGGGCCCACCTCAGTGCTCGTCGTGGTCGTGCCCGCGCGGGGGCGTTCGGACCCGGTCGTGGAACCCGCTGCGCCGCGCGAGGCGGTTCCCACGGCGGGCTTCAGATCCGTTCGAGGACGGTGGCGGTGGAGTGCGCTCCGCCCGCGCACATCGTCACCAGCGCCGTCGAGGAGTCGGACCGCTCCAGTTCGTGCACGGCCTGGGTGAGCAGCCGCGCCCCGGTGGCACCCACGGCGTGCCCGAGCGCGATCGCCCCGCCGTTGACGTTGACCCGGTCCTCGTCGGGCTCGTGCGCCCGCGCCCAGGACAGCACCACCGAGGCGAACGCCTCGTTGATCTCCACCAGGTCGATGTCGGAGAGCACCATCCCGGCCCGGCGCAGCACGTGCTCGGTGGCCGCGATCGGCCCGTCGAGGTGGAAGTGCGGATCCGCGCCGACCATGCCGGAGGCGATGATCCGCGCGCGGGGGCGGAGCCCGAGGGCGTGCGCCCGCTCCCGGCTCATCAGCAGGACCGCCGCCGCGCCGTCGCTGATCTGCGAGGAGTTCCCCGCGGTGTGGATGCCGTCGGGCAGCACCGGCCGCAGCGCGGCCAACGCCTCCGCGCTGGTCTCGCGCAGCCCCTGGTCGCGGCGCACCTCCACCGGTCCCGAGTCGTCCGGCGCGGTGACCGGCACGAGCTGCGCGTCGAAGCGGCCCTGCTCCCACGCCCGGGCCGCCTTGCGCTGGGAAGCGAGGCCGAACGCGTCGGCCTCGGCGCGGGTGATGCCGCGGTGGGCCGCGATGCGCTCGGCGGCGGTGAACTGGTCGGGCATGTCCAGCGACCAGCCGGGCGGCGTGGGCGTCCCGGTGTCCGGCGTGCTGGCCTGCCCGAGGAAGACCCGGCTCATCGACTCGACGCCGCAGCCGATGCCCGCCTCGACGGCGCCCGCCGCGATGAGGCCGGCGACCAGGTGCACCGCCTGCTGCGAGGAGCCGCACGCGCAGTCGATCGTGGTGCAGGCGGTGGTGTGCGGGAGTCCCGCGTGCAGCCAGGCGTTCCGGGTGACGTTGTTGGACTGCTCGCCCGCCTGGGTGACGCACCCGCCGATCACCTGCTCGATCTCCGCCGGCGCGGTGCCCGTCCGGTCGAGCACCCCGCGCTGGGCGATCCCGAGCAGCTCCGCGGGGTGCAGACCGGACAGCGCACCACCGCGCCGTCCCACCGGCGTGCGGGCGGCGTCGACGATGACGGCCTCAGCCATGTTGCCTCCTGCGGTCCGCGGATCCACGATCATCCGCAAAACTAGAATGAATTTTCAGCGCCCGGCAAGGGCCGTCCCGGTGCCGCGGCGGTGGGGTCACCCGCGCTCCGCGAGCGTCACCGCGATGTCGATGAGCTGGTCCTCCTGGCCGCCGACGAGGTTGCGCCGACCCGCCTCGACGAGGATCTCGGTGCCGGAAACCCCGTAGCGCCGCGCCTGTTGGTCGGCGTGCTTGAGGAAGCTGGAGTAGACCCCGGCGTAGCCCATGGTCAGCGACATCCGGTCCAGCAGGCACTCGCCGTCCATCACCGGCCGCACCGCGTCCTCCGCGGCGTCGATGACGGCGGCGGTGTCGATGCCGGTGCGGATGCCCAGCCGTTCGGCCACGGCGACGAACGCCTCGACCGGGGTGTTGCCCGCCCCGGCGCCGAACCGGCGCGCCGAGCCGTCGATCTGCCGGGCGCCCGCGCGCACCGCGAGCACCGAGTTGGCCACCCCGAGGCCGAGGTTCTCGTGGCCGTGGAAGCCCACCTGCGCGTCGGCGCCGAGTTCGGCGACCAGCGCGGCGACGCGATCACCGGCCTCCTCCAGCACCAGCGCCCCGGCCGAATCCACCACGTACACGCACTCGCACCCCGCGTCGGCCATGATCCGCGCCTGCGCCGCCAGCACCTCCGGCGGACGGCTGTGCGCCATCATCAGGAACCCGACCGTCTCCAGCCCGAGGTCGCGGGCGAGCCCGAAGTGCTGCCCGGCGATGTCCGCCTCGGTGCAGTGCGTCGCGATCCGGCAGATCCGCGCGCCGTTGTCGGCCGCCTGCCGGATGTCGTCGCGCACCCCCAGCCCGGGCAGCATCAGGAACGCGATCCGCGCCGACGTGGCGGTCTCGACCGCGGCGCGGATCAGCTCCTGCTCGGGCGTGCGGCTGAAGCCGTAGTTGAACGACGAGCCGCCGAGCCCGTCGCCGTGCGACACCTCGATCACCGGGACCCCGGCGGCGTCGAGCGCGGCCACCACCGAACGCACCTGCTCGGTGGTGAACTGGTGCCGCTTGGCGTGCGAACCGTCGCGCAGCGAGGAATCGGTGATCCGGACGTGCCTGTCTTCGTGGGTCATCGCGTGGTCGCCTCCTCGGCCGCGGCGCGGGTGGACAGGACCCGCCGGGCGATGCCGGCGCCGACCGCCGCCGCGGCGGCGGTCATGATGTCGAGGTTCCCGGCGTAGGGCGGCAGGAAGTCGCCCGCGCCCTCGACCTCCAGGAACACCGCGACGCGGGCGAGTCCGCCGCTCATCGGGGTGGGATCGTCGAACTGCGGCTCGGCGCGCAGCCGGTAGCCCGGGACGTAGGACGCGACCTCGGCCACCACCCGCTCGATCGACCCGGCGATCGCCGCCCGGTCCGCGTCCTCGCCGATCGAGCAGAACACGGTGTCGCGCATGAGCATCGGCGGCTCCGCCGGGTTCAGCACGATGATCGCCTTGCCCCGCCGGGCCCCGCCGACGCGCTCGATGCCCCGCCGGGTGGTGTGGGTGAACTCGTCGATGTTGGCCCGGGTGCCCGGCCCCGCCGAGGGGGAGGCCACGCTGGCGACGATCTCCGCGTAGGCCACCTCGGTCACCCGCGACACCGCGTGCACGATCGGGATGGTCGCCTGCCCGCCGCAGGTGATCAACCCGACGTTCGGGGCCGCGACGTGCTCGCCGAGGTTCACCGCGGGCACCACCGACGGCCCGAGCGCGGCGGGGGTCAGGTCCACCGCCGGGATCCCGCACCGCGCGTACCGGGGCGCGTGCTCGCGGTGCACCTGCGCCGAGGTCGCCTCGAAGACCAGGTCCGGGCGCTCGTCGAGCGCCAGCAGCCAGTCCACGCCCGCGGCCGAGGTGCGCAGGCCGCGCTCGGCCGCGCGGGCCAGCCCCGGGCTGTCCGGATCGACCCCGACCATCCAGCGCGGTTCGATCATCTCCGATCGCGCCAGCTTGTGCATCAGGTCGGTGCCGATGTTGCCCGAGCCGACGATCGCGGCGGTCGCCTTCGCCACTGCGCCCTCCCTCATTCGAACCGTGCCGTCACGTGGCCGAGCCCGGCGAACTCGGCGCGGAACACCGAACCGGGGCCGACGTCCACCGCGCGGGTGCAGGAGCCGGGCAGGACCAGGTGCCCCGCCTCCAGCACCACCCCGAACTCCGCGACCGTGCGCGCCAGCCACGCCACCGCGGTCGTCGGATCGCCGAGCACCGCGCTGGTGTTGCCGCGCGCGACCTCCGCGCCGTCGCGGTGCAGCACGGCCTCGACGTCGGCCGGGTCGATCTCGCCGGGCCGGACCCGGGCCTCGCCCAGCACCACACCGGCGGACGAGGCGTTGTCGGCGATGGTGTCGGCCAGCGCGATGCGCCAGTCGCGGATCCGGCTGTCGATCAGCTCCAGCGCCGGGACCAGGTACTCCGTGGCGGCGAGCACGTCGGCCTCGGTGCAGCCCCGACCGGGCAGGCGGGCGCCGAGCACGTAGCCCACCTCGACCTCGATGCGGGGAGCGCAGTAGCGCGCCACCGGGATCGGTCGGTCCGCGGCGAGCACCATGTCGTCGAGCAGGTGGCCGTAATCGGGTTCGCCGACGCCCATCATCCGCTGCATCACCGGCGAGGACAGGCCCACCTTGTGCCCCCGGACGCGGGCGCCCTCGGCGCACCGCCGCCGGACGTTGTCCAACTGGATCCGGTAGGCGTCCTCGACGTCCACCTCGGGCCACCGCGCCGTGAGCGGTTCGATCGGTGCCCGGTCGAGCTCGGCGGCCCGCAGCAGGTCGGCCGCGGCGCGGCGGTGGTCGAGACTGAGCATTCCCTGGCCTTCCCGCTGGTCGATGAGCTCGCCGCACGCTGCCACGGGAGGCGGCCGACGCGGCGCGCCGATCCCGGTGAGCGGGAGGCTCACCCGTCGTAGCTGATCCGGACCCGGTCGCCGACCGGTCTGGCCTGGCACGCCAGCACCAGGCCGTCGTCGAGGTCGCGCTGGTCGAGCACCTCGTTGCGGTCCATCGCCACCTCGCCGTCGAGCAGCACGCACGCGCACGCGCTGCACGCCCCTTCCCGGCAGGAGAACGGCGCGTCGATCCCGGCCGCCAGCAGCGCTTCGAGCAGGGTGGCGCCCCGCGGCCAGGGCACGGTCCGGACCCGACCGTCGAGCGCCACCTCCACCTCGCCCGACGGGCCGCCGGTGTCGACGGCGGCGAACGGGTCGCCGCGCTGCGCGGTGAACCGCTCGGTCCTGATCCGCTCCGCGGGCACGCCGAGGTCGGCCAGCACGGCCGCGGCCAGTTCGACGAACGGTTCCGGGCCGCACAGGAAGGCGCGCCGGTCCGCGTGCGCGGCCACCAAGGCGCGCAACCCCGCCCCCGACGGCACGCCCTGCACGGACTCCAACCAGTGCACCACGCCGAGCCGCCCCGGGTGCTCGTCGGCGAGGGCGCGCAGTTCCTCCCGGAAGATCACCGAGCGCTCGTCGCGGTTGGCGTAGAGCAGCGCCACGGACCCGGTCCCGGCGCTCAGGTGCGCTTTGGCGATCGACATGACCGGCGTGATCCCGCTGCCCCCGGCCAGCAGCAGCACGTCCTCGTCCAGCGAATCCGGGGTGAACGCGCCCGCGGGCCGCAGCACCTCCAGCACGGTGCCCGCGACGACGTTGTCGCACAACCAGTTCGAGCCGTACCCGTCGGCGGTGCGCTTCACGGTGATGGTGGGCCGCTCCCCGCGGTGCGGTGAGCTGCACAGCGAGTAGCAGCGCGCCACCCCGCCGCCGGCGCCCGGGATCCGCACGGTCACGAACTGGCCGGGCCGGTAGTCGAAGTCCGCGTCCCCGGGATCCAGCACGAACGACCGCGCGTCCGGGGTCTCCTGGATCACCCGCACGACCCGCGCGCGCAGGCCGGCGGACCGCGCCCCCCGGTCCGCGGGCGTCACGCAGCGCCGTCCGGGCGGGTCAGGAACGCCAGCACCGCGCTCTCCCACGCCTGCTTGCGCTCGATCATCGCCCAGTGCCCGCAGTCCGGGAACACGTGCAGCTCGACGTCGGGGATGGTGCGCATCGGCACGATCGCCATGTCCAGCGGGCTCACCCGGTCGTCGCGGCCCCAGGTGATCAGCGTCCTGGCCCGCACCCGGTCCAGCACCGCCCAGGTGGGCGGCTCGCCGGAGGCCGACGCCGCGGCGGCCCGGGCCGCCAGCGCCTCCCGGCCGTACATGGCGCGGGCGCTGGCCAGCGATTCCGGCGCGGTGGCCAGCCGCCACCGCTGCTCGACCAGCTCCTCGGTGATCAGCGACCGGTCGTGGACCATCGAGTTCAGCCACCGGACGAGCCGTTCGCGGGTGGGTTCCTCGGCGAACTCGGTCAGCAGGTTGATCCCCTCGCCCGGGCCGGGGCTGAACAGGTTGCGCCCCATGCCGCCGACCGTGACCAGGGCGCCGATCCGCTCCGGGCAGTCGATCGCGGTCCGGGTGGCGACGATGCCGCCCATCGAGTTGCCGACGACGTCCACTCGCGACAGTCCGAGGCCGTCGAGGAAGCGCGGCACCGCCGGGGCCGCGGCCGCCATCGGGTGCTCCCCGGTGGCGTCGCTGACGCCGAAACCCGGGAACTCCAGCACCAGGCAGCGGAAGTGCTCGGCGAGCGCGGGCAGGTTGCCCCGGAAGTTCTGCCACCCGCTGACGCCCGGCCCCGAGCCGTGGAGCAGGAGCAGCGGCGGCCCCGCGCCGAACTCGTGGTAGCGCAGCACTCCGCGGTCGGTGCGGAGTTCGCGTGCGGTGGATTCGTAGGTCGGTTCCGGCATGTGCCCCACCCCTCGACGGCCAGCTCCGCGCGGCGGCGGACCGCCCGGTCGCCGCCGCGGCGACGCTAACCGGCGCCGCCGCCGGAGCACCGCCGACGTCCCGGTCAGCGGGACCCCGGTCCGCCGTCCGCTGACCGGGATGCCCGCAGCCGCGGGGAGAAACCGCTTCCTACCGTCCGTGGCATGACTTCCCGAGGAACATCTGCCGCACCGACCCCGGCGGAGCTGCGCAGCGCGCTGGGGGCGTTCGCCAGCGGCGTCACCGTGGTCACCGGGATCGACGGCGGCGAGGCGGTCGGCTTCACCTGCCAAGCGTTCGCTTCGGTCTCGCTGGACCCGCCGCTGGTGCTGTTCTGCGCCGACCGGTCCGGCCGCGCCTGGCCGCGCATCCGCAGCGCCGGCCGGTTCTGCGTCAACGTGCTCGCCGAGCGGCAGACCGAGGTCTGCGCGCGGTTCGGATCGCGCCGGGGCCGCAAGTACGACGGGCTGGCGTGGGACGTGTCCCGCTGGGGCACGCCCGCGCTCCGCGACGTGCTGCTGCACGTGCACGCCGAGGTCGACGACGTCCACGCCGCGGGCGATCACGACGTGGTGATCGGCCGGGTCCTCCAGGTGGCGCCGGGCGCCGAGGACCGCCCGCTGGTGTTCTACCGCGGCGGGTTCGGCCTCGCCGACGCCGGGCACCGCCGCGGCTGATCCCCCGCCGTCGCACAGCGCCTCCCCGTTGCTCAGAGCCAGGCGCCGCGCCCGGTGTCGGCGAGCAGCCGGTCCATCGCCTCCGGCGACCAGGTCTCCTCCGGCGCCTCGGCGACCGGGCGGGTGCGGCGGCCCCCCGGCGGGAACAGCTCCTGCGCCGCCCGCCGGGTCGCGTCGACCACGAGCGGAGCCACCTTCTCCAGCGGCGCGCGCCGGTCGCCGACGAGCGACACGCTCGCCAGCGGCTCCTCCGGTCCGCGCACGGCCGCCGCGACGCAGCTGATCCCGGCGGCGCACTCGCCCCGCTCGAAGGCCAGCCCGTGCCGCCGCCGGATGCGGTTGAGCTCCTGGTGCAGCGTGCTCAGGTCGCCGATGGTGCGCTCGGTCAACCGCGCGACCGCTCCGCCGAGCCGGTCCTCGACCGCCTCCGGCGCCAGCCACGCGAGCATCGCCTTGCCGAGCGCGGTGCTGTGCGCCGGCGCGCGGCCCCCGACCCGGGACGGCACGCTGGCGGCGAACCGCCCGCCGACCTTGTCCAGGTAGTACACGTCGGTGCCGTCGAGCACGGCCAGGTGCACCACCATCCCGGTCCGCATCTGGAGTTCGTGCAGCAGCGGCGCGGCGACGGAGCGGATCTCGGCGTAGCTGCCGTCGCGGCCGCCGATGCCGAGGACGCGCTGGCCGAGGCCGTAGCCGAACGAGGTCCGCTCCAGCCACCGCAACCGGACGAGCTGGTCGAGGATCCGGTGGGTCGTCGATCGGGGGAGCCGGGTGCGCCGGGCGACGTCCTCCAGGCCCAACCGCGCGGACCGCCCCTCGAAGGCGTCCAGGATGAGGGTCATCCGCTCGACCATCGACGGCGGGATCTCCTGGCCCTGGTCCCGTCCGGCCCCCGGCGTTGTGCTGAGCACGGTCATGACACCCTCCCACGGCCGAGAAACTGAAACGAATTATGTTTTTGCGAATCTAACAGCGACCCGGAGCGCGCGGAAGCACCCGCGCGGGTGCGCCCCGGAGGCCGCCGCGCGCCCCCGATCCCGGTCAGCGGGACGCCGGGACCGGACGCCCCGCGCGGCGGATAGGAACGCGGGTGACGACCAGGAACGGGAGGCATCGCATGCGGATCGGGATCGTGAGCCCGGTCGTGACCCGGGTCCCCGGCGCGCACTCGCCGTGGGAGGCCGCGGCGGGCATCGAGGAGCTCGGCGCGATCGCCGAAACCGCGGACCGGCTGGGGTTCCACCACCTGACCTGCAGCGAGCACGTCGCTGTCCCCACCGGCGTCGCCGAGCAACGCGGCGGCACCTACTGGGATCCGCTGGCCACGCTCGGCTACCTGGCCGCGCGCACCACGCGGATCCGGCTGACCACCCAGGTGCTCGTCCTCGGGTACCACCACCCCCTCGAAATCGCCAAGCGCTACGGCACGCTGGACCGGGTCTCCGGCGGGCGGCTCATCCTGGGGCTCGGCGTCGGCAGCCTCCGGGAGGAATTCGCGCTGCTGGGCGCCCCGTTCCGGGAACGCGGCGCCCGCGCCGACGACGCGCTCGGCGCGCTGCGCGCCGCGCTGTCCCGGCGGGAACCGCGGTACCGCGGCGAGCACTACGAGTTCTCCGACGTCGTGGTCGATCCGCACGCCGTCCAGCCGCGGGTGCCGCTGTGGATCGGCGGGCGGACGCCGCGCTCGCTGCGGCGGGCGCTGCGCTTCGGTGACGGCTGGGTCCCCTTCGGACTCCCGCTGGACGACTTGGCCGCGATGGTGCGCGGCGCCGACCCGCCCGAGGGGTTCGACGTCGTCATGCCCGCGGGGCGCCCGCTGGACCCGCTCGGTGCGCCGGAGGCGACCGACCGGGCGCTGCGCCGGGCGCGGGAGGCCGGGGCCACCGTCGTCGGCGCCGCCCTCGCGGCCACCTCCGCCGACCACTACCGCGAGCAGCTCGCCGCGCTGGCCGACCGAGGAGCGACATGAGCAGCGATGCCGAGCGGCGCCTGAGCGCACTCGAACGGCGGGTCGCCGAGCTGGAGGACGAGCGCGCGGTGGCCCGGCTGGTGGCGTCCTACGGGCCGCTGGTCGACAGCGGCAGCGCCGAGGCGGTGGCCGCCCTCTGGGAGCCGGGCGGCAGCTACGACGTCGACGAGCTGGTGCTGGCCGGGCACGAGGACATCGCGGCGATGGTGCGCTCCACCGCCCACCAGCGGTGGATCGACGGCGGCTGCGCCCATCTCGTCGGCCCGCCGCAGGTCACCGTCTCCGGCGCGGAAGCCACCGCGATCTGCCATTCCCTGATGGTGGTGCGCACCGGCGGGCGCTTCCGGGTGCACCGCGCGACCGCGAACCGCTGGCGGCTGCGCAAGGGCCCCGACGGCTGGCGGGTCACCACGCGCACCAACCGGGTCCTCGACGGCCGGGTCGGGGCACCGGCGCTGCTCGCCGAAGCGCAACCGCCCGCCTGAGCACCGCTTTCGCCGATGCCCCGCGGTGGCGGGCGAGCGGCTCGCCCACCACCCGGGCGCTCACCTCGGGCGCGGCAGGTGCTTGCCGATGAAGAAGCCCTTCGCCGCCACGCACACCGCACCGTCGGGGGTGCTGATCGCGCCCTCGGCCCAGAGCTTGCGACCGTCGACCGCGACCTGCCTGCCGGTGACCGCCAGCGGGACGAACAGCGGGACCGGCGCGCGGTAGCGCAGGGTCAGCTCGGCGGTCATGCCCGACCGGCCGCCCCAGTGGTTGGCGACGCCGAGCGCGTGGTCGAGCAGCAGCGCGCTCACCCCGCCGTGCGCGCAGCCGGGCTGGCCCTGGTAGGCCACGCCCAGCTCGACGACAGCGGAGACCGAACCGTCGGCGGCGCCGGCGAAGCGCACCGGCGGCGCGAGGGCGTTCTCCGGGCCGGTGACCGGGTCGTGGCGAGTCGTGGCGTCACCCGCCCACATCGCCACCATCCGCTCGTCGAACGGCGGGGCGTGCGCGTCGAGCCGGTCGGCGATCGCGGTGAGCTGCTCGGTGATGCCGGACATCGCGACCTCGGTCCCGTCCCCGGCGCGCAGCAACGAGTCGATCAGCCGGCGGGCGGCGGCCGCCGCCGCGTCCACACCGTCCTCGCGGGCCGCCGCGGTCAGCTCGACCGGTGGTTCCTGGTGCGCCGTCACGGATTCCCGCCCCGCACCGGCGTGCCGAGCGCGCGGCATGCAGAGATCATCACGCGGCCGACCGTAGGCGCCCGGCGCGGGCTCCACAACGGACCGTCCCGCTGAGTCGGACGCCGGTCGTGCTCCCGATGAGCGGGAACGCGCGGGGGTCCGGCGCCGCCGCGCAGTAGCGTCCGGCGCCCGCCGCTCACCCACCGGGAGTTCAGATGAGCGAAACACCGACGTCCTCCCCGCTCGGTTCGGACGCCGACGGCGAAGCCCTCCGCCCGGACCGGTCCCGGGCGCACCACGCCGCCACGGTGGCGCTGCTGGTGCTGCTCGTGGAGATCACCGGACTCACCTACACGATGGTCACCCCCGCGCTGCCGCTGATCGCGGCGACCTTCCGGACACCGCACGTCGCGTGGACGATCACCGCGGTCACGCTGGTCGGCGCGGTGGCCTTCGCGCTCTGCGGCAAGCTCGGCGACCTCTTCGGGAAGAAGAAGGTCGCGCTGGTGTGCGCGGGCGTGTTCGCCGCGGGCTCGGTGGTGAGCGCGCTGGCCGACAGCTTCGCCGTGCTGATCGCCGGGCGGGCGCTGCAAGGGGTCGGCCCCGCGGTGCTGACCCTGACCTACGGCCTGGTGCGCGACGTGCTGCCCCGGTCGCTGATCCCGATCGCGCTGGGCTTCCTCGGCACCGGCATGGGCGCCAGCGCCATCTTCGGCCCGGTCCTGTCCGGGGTGCTCGTGGAGGGCTTCGGCTTCCGCGGCATCTTCTGGTTCCAGGTGCTCTACGTGGTGGTGATCGGCGCGCTCGTGCTCCTCCTGGTGCCCGAGAGCAGCCTGCGCAGCAGGGCGCACCTGGACTGGGTCGGCGCGTTGCTGCTCGGGGCGGGCACGCTGGCGCTGCTCGCCGCGCTCAGCGGCGCCGAAGCGGCCGGCTGGTCCTCGCCGGGCGTGCTCGGCGGGATCGCCCTGGGCGTCGCGCTGCTGGCCACCTGGTTCCGCCACGAACGGCGCACCGCCGAGCCGCTGGTCGACTTCGCCCTGCTCCGGCAGCGCCGGGTGGCGCTGACCCTGGTCGCCAGCTTCTGGGTCCAGTTCACCCTCGTGAGCGCCTCCATGCTGGTGCCGCTGCTGGTCATGACGCCCGCCGGGACCGGGTACGGGTTCAGCGCCTCCCCGCTGGAGGTGGCGGTGTTCATGGCGGCCAGCGGGGTCGCGGGCATGATCGCGGGCCCCATCAGCGGCGCGGTCGCCCGGCGGCGCGGGCCCCGGCTGACCCTGGTCGTCGGCGGCGCGTCGCTGGCCACCGGCTCGGCCGTGCTGGCGGTGCTGCCCGGCGCCGAGCTGTCGGCGCTTCCTGGCGCGGAGCTGTGGGTGCTGGTCGGGCACTTCATCATCGGCATCGGGATCGGCACCTGCACCGCGTCGCTGCCGAATCTGATCACGGTGTCGGTGCCCGCCGGAGCGCAGGGCATCAGCGGCGGGATGCTGAACCTGCTCGGCAGCCTCGGCAGCTCGCTGGGTTCCCAGCTGGCCGTCGTGCTCCTGCTCGTGCCCGCGGCCACCTACGCCGGGGACCGGGTGGTTTACGGCCAGTCCGGGTTCGTGCTCGCCTTCGCCGCCTGCGCCGGTGCCGGGGCGCTGGCGCTGGTCAGCGCGATCGCGATGGGTCCGGTCGGCCCGCGGCGGTGAACCCGGCGTACCGCTGAGCGGGATCGGCGCCGGATCGCGCCGGGTGGTGCGGTTTCGTACGACCACGTTCCGGCGCACGTCGAGGAGGTCCGGCAGTGGGGCAGCAGTGGGATGAGGAGTACGACGTCGTGGTCGTGGGGTCCGGGGCCGGGGCGCTGACCGGCGCCCACCTCGCGGCGCGGGCCGGCCGTTCGGTCGTCGTCGTCGAGAAGACCGATCGGGTCGGCGGCATGGCGTCGTACTCCGGGGCCGCGCTGTGGCTGCCCGGCACGCAGGTCCAGGAGCGGGCGGGGGTCGGCGATTCCACCGAAGCCGCCCGCACCTACCTGCGCGCCGTCCTCGGCCCGGCGGAGGCGGCCAAGCAGGACGCCTTCGTCGAAGCCGCCCCGGCCGTGGTCGCCGCGCTGGAGGAGGACCCGGCCGTCGAGTTCGCCCACCAGGTCTTCCCGGACTACTTCGACCGGCCGGGGCGGATCCCGGGCGGGCGCTCGATCATCCCGGTCGACATCGCCCCTGCGGAGCTGGGCGAACTGCTCCACCTGGTCCGGCCGCCCGCCTCGCGCGACCGGGTCGGGCTGGACCACTCCCCGGAGCCGCTCACCCGGGGACGCGCCCTGATCGCCCGGCTGCTGCTCGCGTTCGCGCGGACCGGTCGCGGGGTGGTCCACACCGGGACCTGCGTGGACGAGCTGGTGACCGACGGCGACCGGGTGATCGGGATCGCCGCCGAGCGCGGCGGTCGCCGGGTCCGGATCGGCGCGCGGCAGGCGGTGCTGCTCGCCGCGGGCGGTTTCGAGCACGACGCGGGAATGCGGGACGAGCACGGGGTGGCCGGCGAGGCCGCGTGGTCGATGGCGCCGGACGGCACCAACACCGGTGAACCGCTCCGCGCCGCGATGGCCCTCGGCGCGGCCACCGACCTGATGCACGAGGCGTGGTGGGGCACCGGGCTGGCGATGCCGGACGGCACCGCGGGTTTCATCGCCGGGTTCGCGGGCGGGCTCGTGGTCGACGGGCGAGGTCACCGCTACACCAACGAATCCCTGTCCTACGAGCGGCTGGCCCGCGAGATGGCGGCCGACCCGGTGCGGACCCCGTCGTACGCGCTGTTCGACCACCGCACCGGTGGGCACCTGCCCGCCGTCGTGGTGCCCGCGGGACGTCCGGAGGAGCACCTCGCCGCCGGGACGTGGACGAAGGCGGACACCCTCGCCGAGCTGGCCGAATCGATCGGCGTCGCGCCCGAGGAGCTGACCGCGACCGTCGAGCGCTACAACCGCTTCGCGGAGTCCGGGACCGACGAGGACTTCGGCCGCGAGGCCGACGAGTACGGCCGGTGGTTCGGCGAACCGGTGCTGGTGCCGGTCGACCGGCCGCCCTACTACGCCGCGAAGCTGGTGCTCGCCGACCTCGGCACGAAGGGCGGGCTGGTGATCGACGTGGCCGGGCGGGTGCTGCGCGCGGACGGGACGGCGATCCCGGGCCTGTACGCCGCCGGGAACACCAGCGCGTCGTTCACCGGGGCGTTCTACCCCGGCCCGGGCACGCCGATCGCGACCGCGATGGTGTTCGCCGCGCTGGCCGTCCAGGACGTCCTGGGCGCGTACCGCTGAGCGGGACTCCGGGCCGGGGGCCCGGTGCGCGGCCTTACGTTGGCGGCGCGGGAACTTCGGCGGGAGGAAACCAACGATGACCACCTTCGACGACATCCGCGACATCGAGGCGGAGGCGCTCCCGACGCGCTTCGCGCGGGGCTGGCACTGCCTGGGGCTCGAACGGGACTTCGCCGACGGCGAGCCGCACACGGTCCACGCCTTCGGGCAGAAGCTGGTCGTGTGGGCGGCTTCGGACGGAACGCTGAACGTGCTCGACGCCTACTGCCGCCACATGGGCGGTGACCTGTCCCGGGGTTCGGTGGTCGGGGACGCGATCGCCTGCCCGTTCCACGCCTGGCGCTGGGGCGGCGACGGGCGGTGCGCCGGGATCCCCTACGCCCGCCGCGTGCCGCTGCGCGCGCGCACCGCGGCGTGGCCGACCGCGCAGCAGGACGGGATGCTGTTCGTCTGGAACGACCCGGAGGGCAACCCGCCGCCGGACGACGTCACCGTTCCGCGCATCCCGGGCGCCACGAGCGACGAGTGGACGGACTGGTACTGGTTCTCCACCACGATCGAAGGGGCGAACTGCCGCGAGATCGTCGACAACGTCGTGGACATGGCGCACTTCTTCTACGTGCACTACTCGTTCCCCACCTACTTCAAGAATATCTTCGAGGAGCACACCGCGACGCAGATCATGCACGGCGTCGCGCGGGAGGACGTGCGACGTCCCCAGGCCGACAGCGGTGCCCCGACGGTGCTGGGCAACACCTCGGTCGCGACCTACCACGGCCCGTCGTTCATGATCGACGAGCTGACCTACCACTACAGCGACGGCGACGTGAACTCGGTGCTGGTCACCTGCCACTACCCGGTCAGCCCGGACTCGTTCGTGCTGCAGTACGGGGTCGTCGTGGAGAAGGCCGCGCACCTGGGCGACTCCGCGCCGCAGGTGGCCGCGAAGATGGGTGATTTCATCCGGATCGGCTTCGAGCAGGACGTGGAGATCTGGCGGCACAAGGCGCGCATCGACAACCCGCTGCTGTGCGAGGAGGACGGTCCCGTCTACCAGTTGCGCCGCTGGTACGAGCAGTTCTACGTCGACGCCGCCGAGGTGCGCCCGGAGATGACCGAGCGGTTCGAGTTCGAGATCGACACCACCCGGCCCAACGAGGCGTGGCGCGCGGAGATCGAGGCGAACGTGGCGCGGCGGCAGGTGGCCGCCGGGGAACGGCCCGCGTGATGGGCGTGCGCCCGGACGCCCGGCTGCTCGACGTGCCGATGGAACCGGTGACCTGCCGCCGGTGCCGCGCGCGGGTCGAGGTGCGCAAGAGCAGTTGGGACCAGACCAGCGTCCAGTGGCACGAGGACGCCGCGCGGTCCTGCGCGGAACGCCGGGCCGGTGCCCGCGGGTCGGGTCCCAACGCCGCGGTCTTCGCGGGCTGCTCCGCGCTGCGCGACTCCATCCGCCGGGCCGCGGTCCGGGGTGAGCTCCCGGTCGGCACCGAGCGGGACTGACCGGGCGCGGCGCGGGCGGGCGCCGCGCCCGGTGGCTCACCAGGTCACCGGGAGCTCGTGGACCCCGTAGACCGAACCATCGTGCTTGAACGGGATGCGGTCCCGGTCGGTGGCCAGCCGCAGGCCGGGCAGCCGCCGGTAGAGGGTGCCGTAGACGACCTGGAGCTCCAGCCGGGCCAGCGGCTGCCCGAGGCACTGGTGCACGCCGAAGCCGAAGGCGACGTGGCGGCGGGCGTCACGGGTGATGTCGAGCCGGTCCGGGTCGGCGAAGACCTCCGGGTCGCGGTTGCCGATGTCGTTGGGCACGATCACGCCTTCACCGGCCCGGATCACCTCGCCCGCGATCTCGATGTCCTCCAGCGCCACCCGGCGCCGCCCGTTGTGCGTGATGTTGAGGTACCGCAGCAGTTCCTCCACCGCCGAGGCGATCACCGACTCGTCCTCGGCGTCGCGCAGCAGGGCGAGCTGGTCCGGGTTCTCCAGCAGCGCCAGGGTGCCGAGGGCGATCATGTTCGCGGTGGTCTCGTGCCCGGCGATGAGCAGCAGCACGCCCATCTCGGCGGCGTCCTGCTGGGTCAGCTCGCCGCCGTCGACCCGCTCGACCAGCCCGGACAGCAGGTCCTCGCGCGGTTCGGCGCGCTTGGCGCCCAGCAGGTCGTGGAGGTACCCGACGAGGGCGCCCATCGCCGCGGCGCGTTCCTCGGGCGCGGCGTCGCGCCGGATGATGGTCTTGCTGTTGTCCTGGAAGAAGTCGTGGTCGGCGTAGGGCACGCCGAGCAGCTCGCAGATCACCAGCGACGGCACCGGCAGGGCGAACTCCTCCACCAGGTCCACCGGTTTCGGCCCGGCGAGCAGCCGCTCGATCCGCTCGTCGACGATCCGCTGCACCGCGGGGCGCATCGCCGCGACCCGCTTGACCGTGAACGGCGGCGCGACCATCCGGCGTTGCCTGCCGTGCTCCGGGTCGTCCATCAGGATGAAGCTCAGCCGCGATCCCGAGACCGGCGCCGGGCTCGGGTATCCCGGCCGGGTGACGTCGGAGCTGATCCGCGGATCGGCGAGCAGCGCCCGCTGCTCGGCGTAGCGGGTCACCAGCCACGTCGTGCGGCCGTCCCACAACCGGACCCTGGTGAGCGGGGCCTCCTGCTGCGCGGCCTTCAGGCCCGGCGGCGGGTCGAAGGGGCACCCGGAGGCCCGGCTCATCGGGTACTCCGGGGCCTCGGGCTGCTCGGCTGCGGGGTTCGCGGCGGTGGTCATCCCACTCCTCCATCGGACGTCGTGTTCGTGCGGTCCCCCGGCGCGGAGGACGCGGGCGCCGACCACAGGCCGGTGATCGCGTCGATCAACCCGGTCGCGGCATCGCGCCAGGTCGCCCTCGGGGTGGCCGTCCCCGCGGCGAGCGCGCGCTCGCGCTCGGCGCACAGGTGGACGATGAGCTGACCGGTCATGCCGTCGCGCTCGTCGACCACCTCGGCCGGCAGGTCGGGCCGGCACCGGTGCAGCCCGGCGAGCAGGCGGCGCAGCGCCGGGGACGCGAGCGCCTCGTCGAGCACCACCTCGCGCAGCGACGCGTCGGCCAGGACCTGCGCGCTGAACCGGGCGTACCAGCTCGGGACGCCCAGCGCGGCGAGGTGCTCGGTGCTCGGCCGGACCAGGCAGGACACCTGGTCCCGCAGGTCCGGGCGGTCGCCGATCACGGCGACCATCCGCTCGCGCACCCGCTCGATCGGCTCGGCGTGCCTGCGGACGATGGCGCGCACCAGCCCGGTCCGGGCGCCGAAGTGGTAGCCGACCGCGGCGGTGTTGCCCTGCCCGGCGGCCTCGCCGATCTGCCGGTTGGACACCGCGAACACGCCGTGCTCGGCGAACAGCCGCTCCGCGGTGACCAGGATCCGCTCGCGGGTCGCGCCGACCCGCTCGATCCGCCCCCGCTGCGGCGCCGCCGCGTCGTCCCGGCCCATCGAGCACCTCCTCGGCACCGGCTTCCCGGGGACCAGTCAACGCCCTCCGCTGGATTAAGTCAAGCGACTGATTTAATGTGTGCGTCGTACGCAACCCCAGGAGGCCACCCATGCCCAGCACGTCCGCGAACCACGCCCCACCGGGAGGCACCGGCGTGGTGGCCGTGCTCGCCTTCGCCGGGATCGTGGTCTCGCTGATGCAGACCCTGATGATCCCGCTGGTCCCCCGGCTCCCCGAACTGCTCGACGCCTCGGCCGCGAACACCGCGTGGGCGATCACCGCCACGCTGCTGGCCAGCGCCGTCGCGACCCCCACGGTGGGGCGGCTCGGCGACATGTACGGCAAGCGGCGGATGCTGCTGACCAGCCTGGCGCTGCTGGTGACCGGATCCGCCGTCGTCGCGCTCAGCCACTCGCTGGTGCCGGTGATCGTCGGGCGCCTCCTGCAAGGCCTGTCCGCGGGGGTGATCCCGCTGGGGATCAGCATCATGCGCGACGTGCTCCCGGCCGAACGCCTCGGCTCGGCGACCGCGCTGATGAGCGCCTCCCTCGGCGTCGGCGGCGCCCTCGGCCTGCCCGCCGCCGCCTTCCTCGCCGAGCGCACCGACTGGCACGTGCTGTTCTGGGTCGCGGCGGGCTTCGGCGCCCTGGCCGCCGTCCTGGTCCTGGTGCTGGTCCCCGAATCCGCGGTGCGCACCGGCGGGCGGTTCGACCTCCTCGGCGCGATCGGGTTGTCGATCGTGCTGGTGTGCCTGCTGCTGGCGATCTCCAAGGGCGCCGACTGGGGCTGGACGAGCCCGACCACGAGCGGACTGCTCGGCGCCGCCGTCGTCGTGCTGCTGCTGTGGGGGGCCTGGGAGCTGCGCACCCGCCGACCGCTGGTGAACCTGCGCACCAGCGCCCGCCACCAGGTGCTGCTCACCAACCTGGCCTCCGCGGTGTTCGGCTTCGCCATGTTCGCGATGTCGCTGGTGGTCCCGCAGCTCGTGCAGCTGCCCGAGGTCACCGGGTACGGGCTCGGCGGCACGATGCTGACCGTGGGCCTGGTGATGGCGCCGTCCGGCCTGGTGATGATGGCCATGTCCCCGGTGTCGGCCCGGATCTCCGCCACCCGGGGCCCCAAGACGACCCTCATGGTGGGCGCCGTCGTGGTCGCCGCGGGCTACGGCCTCGGGACCGTGCTGATGTCGAGCACCTGGCACCTGGTGCTGCTGTCCACCATCATCGGCGCGGGCATCGGGCTGTCCTACGGCGCCATGCCCGCGCTGATCATGGCCGCCGTGCCGGTCTCCGAGACCGCCGCCGCCAACAGCCTCAACACCCTGATGCGCGCCATCGGCACCTCCGTGTCCAGCGCCGTGGCCGGCGCCCTGCTCGCGCAGCTGACCACCACCGCCGGCGGCCAGAGCTACCCGAGCCAGGGCGGCTTCCAGCTCATCATGGGCATCGGAGCGGGCGCCGCGCTGGCCGCGCTCGTGCTGGCCGCGTTCCTCCCGAAGCACCGCCGCCCCACCGCCGAACCGACCCCACCGACGCCCGCACCCCAACCCACCGGCCGCTGACGGCCGGTCGACGCCGCGAACGCCAGGTGAACCTGCGCGCGGGCCGGGGGCGGTCCCGCAGTGGTCTGCGGTCAGCCCCGCCGCGCGTAGACCATCCTGGTGCCGGTGCCCTTCGGCGCCGCCGCGGCGTCCTGGAGCTCGACGGCGAAGCCCCGCTCCCGCAACAGGTCCGCGACGCGGTCCAGCGCGCCCCCGGCGGTGTGGACCTCCAGGACGACGTGCCGGATGCGGCGCCAGTCCGCATCGGACACCCCGGCGAGGACCGCTTCTTCGCTGCCCTCGACGTCCACCTTGAGGAGGTCGATGTCGCCCTCGGCGTGCGCGGAACCGCGCAGGACCGCCGACAGCGGGCGCACCGCCACCGCGCACTCCTCGTGCCGGTACACCTGCTCGGCCACCTCCGGGCCGGCGTAGGTCGCGACGGTCCGCTTGTCCGCGAGCTTGCCGTCGAGGTGCACCGTGGAATTGCCCGGCATCGCGGGGAAGTAGAAGAACCGCGCGTCGCCTTCCCGATCCGAGAGGCCACCGGCGTGGACGGTCACACCGGACACGCCGTGCAACGCGAGGTTCGCCCGCAGCGCCGCCACGTTCTGCGGCACGGGCTCGACGGCGAGCACCGAAGCCGCCGGGAACCGCTGCTTGACGAACAGGGTGAACAGGCCGATGTTGGCCCCGGCGTCCACGACGACCCGGGGGTCGATCGGGCCCAGCCCGCCCAGGTAGGTGTCGCGGCGGAAGATCTCGTCGTAGATCAGCACCGCCTCGGAGAGCACCGGGTTGCCGTTCGCCGGGCTGTAGCAGGAGAACGCGTCGTCGATCTCGACGAGTCGCAGACCGGTCATCACATCACCACTGAACCTTCGCGATCGGAGGACGGCAGGACGGCACCGCCCGGCTCACCCGCCACCGGGCGGACGTGGCGCGCGGGCCAGGAACTCCTCCAGGGCATCGGCTCCCCGCGCCCCCGCGTCGACGGACCGGAGCCGGTCCCGCCAGCGGTCGAGCGTCGACCGCAGCACCGGATCGGCGACCACCTGCTCGACGGCGGCGCGCAGCTCCGCCGCCGTCAGCGACTCGGTGTCCAGCGCGCGCCCCAGGCCGAGTTCGGCGGCGCGCCGCCCGTTGAGGGCCTGCTCCGGGGTCTGCGGCACCGACACCACCGGCACGCCGTGCAGCAGGGCTTCCATGGTGGAACCCATGCCGGTGTGCGAGACGAACGCGGCGGCATGCCGCAACACCTCGAGCTGCGGCACCTGGCGGTGCACCTCGACGTTCGGCGGAACGGCTCCCGGCGGCGCGGCGCGGCCGGTGGCCATCACGACCTGCCACGGCGTGCCCCCCAACGCCTCCAGGCAGACCCCGAGGAGGTCGGGGCGGTCGTTGAACACGGTGCCCAGCGAGACCAGCACGAGGGGGTCACCGGTGGGCGGGGACCAGGCATCGGGCCGGGCGCGGCGGGGCAACGCCGGACCGAGGAAGCGGAACGCCTCGCCGAAGGTCTCACCCGCGACCTGGAACTCGCGGGGCACGAACACCAGGTTCAGCGGCGCCCTGGCGTCGGTGGGGCGCAGCGCTGCGGGCGACAGACCGTACCGGGCGGCGAACGCGGCGAGCTCCCGGCCCACCTCGACCAACCGCGGGTCGGCGGGATCGAAGTCGACCGGCCACATCAGCGCGCGCAACGAGAAGTGCTCGTTGCCCACCATGTTCGGGGCCATCGCGACGCCGGGTACCGCGAGCCGATCGGCCAGCGCGCGACCGGGCAGCCCCATCGCGTCGTAGCACACGCAATCCGGCGGATCCGCCAGGAACGGCGCGACCAGCGCGTCGAAGCTCGCGGTCAGCTCCGCGGTACCGGCCACCATCATGCGGACCAGTCCGTCCTGGGTGTAACCGCGGCCGGCCAGATCGCTGAGCTCGACGCCCCACGGCATCACCACCGCCGTCGCCCCGGCCCGCTCGACCGCGGGCGCCTGTTCGGAGCCGGTGGCGTAGGTGACGCGGTGACCGCGCGAGACGAGTTCCTCGACCAAGGGCAGCGTCGGATTGACGTGGCCGTGCGCGGCCAGCGATGCGAAGGCGAAGTGCCCGGCCAAGATCGTCCCCCATCCTCCCGCCGCGGCGGGCCGCGCGCACCGGCCGGAGCCGACCCCGACGGCGTTCCGGCAACGCGCGCCGACATCCTACGGCCGGACTAGCCCGCGGGACCAGTCCCGCGAAAACCTTGGCCGCGGCGGCACATCCTTGGTTGAATGCGCTCGACACCGCACGGCACCGGGGAGTGGCATGGACGGCAACCAGCCCGGCGAGGGCGGATCCGGCACCTGGCGCGGGCTCCAGGTGTACTTCTACGCCGAGGACAAGGACGACCTCCTCCTGGACTGCGTCCGACCGCTGTTCGGCCGGGTGGCGGCGCGCACCGAGCGGCTGCTGTTCACCCGGCACTGGCTGCGCGGTCCGCACCTGCGACTGGCCTTCCGCGCCCCGGACGACACCGTGGTGCCCACCGCCGAGCGGGAGATCACCCGGTACCTCGCCGCACATCCCTCGACGGCGCGGGTCGATGAGCGAGCGCTGCTGGCCACCCATCGGCGACTGGCCGAGCAGGAGCAGGAACCCGGGCCGCTGACCCCGCTGCACCCGGACAACTCCGTCCAGCACGCCCCGCACGACCGGCGTGTGCCGGTCCTGGGCGGCGCGGCCGCCGCGGCGCTGCTGGAGGACTTCTACCACGAGACCAACGACACCGCCTTCGACATGCTGGCGCACGTCCGGGCCGGCGGTGATCGGCTGGTCCTGGCGCTCGACCTCATGCTGGCCACGGCGCACGCGCTGTGGCCCGGGATCGACCGCGGCTTCATCTCCTACCGCTCGCACGCCGAGGGCTTCATCGTGCGGGCGGCGGATCCCGCTGCGCGCCGGGCGTTCTGCGAGGAGCGGTACCGCGCGCAGTCGCTCCTCCTGCGGGAGCGGCTGACGGCGGTGCTGGCCTGCCTGGACGGCGGTGGTGGGGACGTCCCGTTCATCACCGACTGGGTCGCCGTGCTGGCCCGCTACCGGGCCGCGGCCGAGCCGCTGATCGGTTCCGGCGAGCTGTCGTTCGCCGCCGCGCAGCGCAGTCCGGAGCAGGGTGGTGCCGAGCGGCGCGGCTGGGACGAGGGGATGCTGGCGCACAGCACCTTCCACCAACTGCTCCAAGGCGAAGGCGGCCGGATGGAACAGCTGCAGCGGGATCCGGCCTTCCTCGGGTACCGCTTCGCGCTGAACTACCTCTACCTCCACCTGAACCGGATCGGTCTGCGCCCGGTCGAGCGGTTCCTGCTGTGCCACCTCATCTCCGACGCGGTGGAGGAGCACTACGGGATCTCGGCCCACGACTTCGTCGCCTCCTGAGCGCTGTGGTGAGCACCGCCCCCGTGGCGTTGCGGTGGCCGGTCGCCGGCCGTGCGGAGGGGCCGCGCGGCCGGCGACGAGGCCCGCGAAACCGCTGACCGGTGCTGCGCGGCGCGACTAGGCTGGCCGCGTGGGCGAAGAGGTGGTGGCGGTCCCGATATCCGAGCGCGGCCTGGTGGGCGTGCTGCACAGTCCGGCCACGCCGGGACCGCACCCGGCCGTGCTCGTGCTCGGCGGTTCGGAAGGGCTGGTCCCCGAGCACGCCGCCGCCCGGCTCGCCGGGGAGGGGTACGCGGCGCTGGCCCTGGCCTTCTTCGGGCCACCGCCGCTACCGCGCGATCTGGTCGAGATCCCGCTGGAGTACGGCACCGCGGCGTTGGAATGGCTGGCCCGGCACCGGGGAACCGACCCGGAGCGGATCGCCGTCCTGGGACGTTCGCGGGGCGGCGAACTGGCGCTGCTGCTGGCAGCCGCCCATCCGGAGCTGGTCGGCGGTGTCGTCGCCTACGTGCCCAGCAGCGTGGCCTGGCAAGCCGTGCCATCGGACCCTCGAGCGATGATGGCCGCACCCCGCTCGTCGTGGAGCCGCGGCGGGTCCCCGGTGCCCTTCGTCCCGATGGCACCGCCCACCGCGGCCGACGCGGCCGCCTTCGCCGGCTTCCTCGACGGCGAGCCGATGTCGTTCCGCTCGTTCTTCGAGCGGGCGATGCAGCAGGACGCCGCGGTGCGGGCCGCGACCATCGAGGTGGAGCGGATCGGCGGACCGGTGCTGGTGCTCAGCGGAGGCCGGGACGAGCTGTGGCCGTCCGGGCTGTTCGGCGACCGGATCACCGCACGGCTGGCCGACCACGGCCACCCCTTCCCGCACCGGCACCTGTCCTACCTCGACGCCGGCCACCTGCTCGGCGTGCCGGGCACGGCGTCGCGCCGCCGCCGGCCCGGTTTCGACCGGCTGCGGATGGGCGGGTCCCCGGAGGCCGACGAGGCGGCGAGCCGGGATGCCTGGCCGCGGGTGCTCGACGTGCTCGCCTCGGCGCGGTCGCGTCCGGCGGCGCGGCCCCGCGCGGACGGCCCCGGACGCTGACGGCGGACCGGGCGCGCCGGACGAGCGCCGAAACCGGTTGACGTGCCGCGGCCGGACTGGCAAGAATGGCCGCGCTACCGAACTGCTGGGGGAACACATGGTTCGAACTGCGAAGAAGTCGGCTGGCCGTCCCGGGGAATGTGCGATGGGCTGACGCCCGCCGACCGAGGAATGCCGTAGCGATTCGCCACGTCGAGGTCCGGGGTTCCGGCGACCTGATTCGCCGGATCGACCCCGATCGCGCTCGATCCGGCGAACCGCCGATTCCTGCCGCGCGGACCGGGACGACGCTCCGACTTTCAAAAGAATTATCAGCAATTTCTCAGATTATCGAACCGGAGCGCCGCGGCGAACCGAAACCCGATTGCTACTAGCGGGTCGGCCGCACCTGTTGCTCTGTTCGGCGCACCACCACCAGCAGCGGAACCGGCAACGCGCAGGCGGGCGGTCCCGCTGTTTCGTCGCGCCCACCAGAATTCCACACCGCCCGAAAATAGGAGCGCTTTCAACCAAGGCATTCCGATGACAGCCGATCGAGGAACGTGCTACAAAGTCCTCGTCGACGCCAGGTCCCGGGAAAGCGCGTTGACGAATGATCTATTCCTATGACCGAACGTGGGGTATGACATGGAAGGTCTGAAACTCGAGCTCGACAACCTCGAGGTGGAGAGCCTCGCCTTCGGCGGCGACGCCGACGGCGACCTGCAGTCGCTGGGCATGGGCCACGGCATGACCGAGGTCGGCGCCTCCGCGGGCTGCTGCTGCTGCACCTGCAGCTGCTGCTGCTGCCCGTGCGGCTGATCCGACTCCACCGCGGACATCCGGGCTGATCGCCACGCGATCCCTCCCGGATAGGTGAGGTCTGCTCTGCTCGCCTGCCGCACAGGCGGGCGCGGGGCTCCGGACCCGTTGTTTCGCCGGCGCCGTCGTCCGGAGTCCCGTGCTCGCCGTGCGCCCACCTCGTTGCCGTGAACCCGTGCGATGCCTGGATGGAGCAAGTGAAGCCGAAGCTCAAGAACGATACGCTCTACCTCCCGTCGTCGGACGGGATCTACTTCGTGAGCAACCGCGGGACGCTGACGCTGGAGGGCAAGCACGTCTACCAGTGGGTCGACAAGCTGGCCCCGTTCCTCACCGGCGCGCACACCCTCGACGAGATCACCGAGAACCTCTCCGAAGACCGCAAGCGGATGGTGACCGGCTTGATCGACGGCTTGGTCGCGAAGGGCTTCGTCAAGGACGTCGGCGACGACCGTCCACACGGGCTGGACGAGCGGGAGCTCGCCGCCTACGAGTCCGGCATCGCGTTCATCGACTACTACCAGGACTCGGCCGCGCACCGGTTCGAGGTGTTCCGCGACAGCCGAGTCCTGCTGATCGGCTCCGGTCGCACGGGCGCCGCGCTGGCCCGGGCGTGCCTGCACGCCGGTGTGCGGGAGGTCCGCTGGGCTCGCACCGGTGGCGCGGACGCGGGCCTGGACCAGGTCCGGGAGTTCGCCGCGCGGAACCGGGAGAGCGATCCGCGGCAAACCCTGGACGTGCTGCCCGATCCGGGCGACGCCGCGGAGGCGGCGATCGCACCGTTCGACGTGGTGCTCCACGTGTCCGACGCGCCGATGCTCGACCGCGCGCGGCGGCTCAACCGGGCCTGCCTCGAACGCGGCGCGGTGTTCGCCCAGGCGGTGGTCGACGGACCGGTCGCCTGGATCGGCCCGCTGGTCGCCCCGGGCCGGGGCGACGTCTGCTGGGAATGCGCGTGGTTGCGCGTGCTGGGCCGGAACCCCCGGCCCGGTGCGCCGTTCACCGACAGCCCCGACGTCGTCCCGAGCGAGTTCCTCGCCGGCCCGACCGCGGCCATCGTGGCGAACCACCTCGCGTTCGAGGTGTTCAAGCACCGCACCGATGCCGGTCCGGTGGAGACCGCGGGCGCCGTGGTCCGGCTCGACCTGGAAACGCTGCAGAGCAGCGTCCACCCGGTCACCGCCCACCCGCTGTGCACCGCGCACGGCGACCCGGTCCCGGCCGGGGAACGGGAGTTCACCGCCGCGATCCGGCAGCGCGCCGAGGCTCCCGCGGTGTCGGCCGAAGCCTTCTCGACCGCCGCGGCCGGCTGCTTCGACGCGGCGACCGGTCTGCTCGGCGCACTCGACGAAGGTGATTTCGGCCAGCTCCCGCTGAAGGTGTCGCGCGCGGAGTACGCCAACGCCGTGCTGGCGCCGGACTTCGACCAGGAGCGGTCCGCCGCGGTCGAGGTGTCCACCGACTTCACCGAGGCACGCGAACGCACGACCCGCCGTGCCTGCGAGCTCTACGCCGCGAGCGTGGTCGACCGGCGCAGGCTGGCCGGGTCCGCGGAAGCACCGCTGACCTGGGGATGGGACCTGGTCGCAGCGCGAGCGCGCGAGCTGCCCGCCGCAACCGCCTTCCCCTCGCTCACCGGCTCCGCACCCTCGCACCGCAGCACGCCCGGCCTGGCCTCCGGACTCACCTGGGCCGAAGCGGTGGGCCGCGGCCTGCTGGCGCAGGTCGCCCGGATCACCGCCGCCGAGGCCGCCGGGGCGCGGACCGCCTTCCCCCGCGTGGACCCCGGCTCGCTGGAGCGCACCGACCGGGTCCGCCGGTTCACCACCATGCTCGACGTCCTCGGCGTCGACGTGGTGGTCCACGACATCACCGGCGTGCTCGGGGTACCGACCTTCGCGGCCCGCGTCGGGAGCACCACCGTCGGCTGCGCCTCCGGGTTCGACACCGCACTGCTCCTGGAATCCGTCCTGGAGCAGGCGCTGCGGCACGACCAGGCGCGGACCGAGCGGTGGCCGGACTACGCCGCCGACATCGGGGAACTACCGGACCTGCCCGAGGCGCTCGGCGACGACGCACCGGTCGCCCAGGTGACCCCTGCGGCTCCGCAGGGCTGGGCCGACGTGCAGGAGCTGCTGGTGCGAAACCTGCGGGACGCCGGACACCGGCCGGTCGTGGTCCCGCTGGACCACGACCCGGTCCTGGACCAGGTGCTCCACCTGGTCAACGTCGTACTCGTGGAGGAGGACTGAGTTGCCCGCGGACGTGGCGGCGATGAGCGCCGGACCTGCCCTGATCGGCCTCGTCGGGGAAGGCGCCCTGCACGAGGCGATCCGGCGAGCGCTGGCCGAGGAGCACCGGGTGGTGGTGCCGGACCAGCACGACAACGCCGAGATCGACCTGCTGCTCCTGGTCGAGGACGGCTGGGACCGGGATCGGCAGCACCGGTGGAACGACTGGTCGCTGATGACGGGAGTGCCGCTGCTGCCCGTCTACGTCACGCCGGGGGCGGCGATCGTCGGGCCGTGCACGTCTCCGGCGGACGGCGGTTGCCAGGTGTGCGTGGAACGACGCCGCCTGCGCGCCCGCGACGACCACGGTGACTACGAGCAGGCGCTGGCGTCCCACCCCGACGGGATGTCGACGATCGGGGCGCTGTGGCTGACCTCCTTCGCGGCGGACCTGGTCAGCACGCTGGTCGAACGGGAAGTCTCCCGGTTCACCGCCGACCGCTCCGCGATGACCACCCGCGGCGCTCTGCTCCGGCTCGGTTTGGACGACCTGCGGACCAGCGTGCACCGGTGGCTGCCCGATCCGCTGTGCGAACGGTGCGGCACGCTGCCCGAGGATTCCCGGGAAGCCGCCGTGATCGAGCTCCAGCCGCGGCCGAAGGTCTCCCCGGAGGGCTACCGGGTGCGTTCCCTGGCCGGGGAGGAGGACCGGCTGCACCGGATCTACGTCGATCCGGAGGCCGGGTTGCTGCGCGCGGTCTACAAGGAGGGGCGCAGCGTCTTCCCCAGCTCCAGCGCACCGATGGGGTTGCGGGCGACGACCCGCACCGAAGTCGGCTACGGCCACCGGTTGGACTTCGCCGCGAGCAGGCTGACCGCCGTCGCCGAGGGCATCGAGCGCTACGGGGGCATCGAACCGGGCGGCAAGCGCACCGCCGTGCGCGCCAGCTATCGCGAGCTCGGCGAGGACGCGCTGGATCCGACGACGCTCGGGCTGCACGCCGAGGACCTGCACGCGCGTCCCGGGTTCCCGTACCCGCGTTACCACCACGACCTGGCCTTCAACTGGGTGTGGGGGTACTCCTTCGCCCGGGGCAGGCCCGTCCTGGTGCCGGAGAACTACGCCTACTACGGCACCGTGTACCGCAACACGCGCGACCACCCGTTCGTCTACGAGATCTCCAACGGCTGCGCGCTCGGCGGGTGCCTGGAGGAGGCCGTCCTGCACGGCATCCTCGAAGTCGCCGAGCGGGACGCCTTCCTGATGACCTGGTACGCGCGGCTGCCCGCGCCCCGGATCGACCCGCGCTCGGCGCCGGGACCGTCGGTCCCGCTCGTGATCGAGAGCATCGAGGCCTTCTCCGGCTATTCGATCGAAGTCTTCAACATCACCCTGGAGCAGGGCGTGCCGTGCTTCTGGGTGATGGCCGTGGACCGCACCGGGATGCCGGACATGCCCAAGGTGCTGTGCTCCTCCGGGTCCAACCTCGACCCCGAGAAGGCCGTGATCAACGCGCTGATGGAGCTGGGTCCGCTGGTGAGCAGGCCACCGGAGTTCCACCGGCGGAACCGGGCGCGGGTGGAACGGATGCTGGCCGACCCGTACGCGGTGGTGTCCATGGAGGACCACGCCGCGCTCAACGGCGCGCCGGAGGTCTTCGACCGCTTCGGCTTCCTGCTGGACACGCCGGGCAGCCAGACCTTCACCGACGCGTTCAAGGACCACTACCAGAAGCCGAGGAACGCCGACCTGAGCGCGGACCTGGCCGAAGTGCTCGAGCAGTACCAGCGCACCGGACTCGACGTCGTGGTCGTCGACCAGACCACGCCCGAGCACCGCGCCGGGGACTTCCGCTGCGTCAAGGTGATCATCCCGGGAGCGCTGCCGATGACCTTCGGGCACCAGCGCCGCCGGGACCGCGGGTTCGAGCGGCTGCACCGGATCCCGCACGAGCTGGGCTACTACGACCGCCCGCTCACCGACGCCGACATCAACCCGCACCCGCACCCCTTCCCGTGACGCCAGGACAGGAGGGGTGATGGGCAACTGGGACCTCGACATCGGGGAGCACTACCTGCGGCGGACCGTGCACGAGGCGGAGGAGCTGTTCGCCGAAGTACTGGCGGAGGACCCGATCGGCGCTGATCCGCTGCCGTTCAAGGTCTACCGGGGCGTGCCGCGGTACCGGCTACCGGAAGGGCTCCCGCTGGAGATCGGCGACGCCCGCCGCTGCTTCGCGGACGTCCCGACGAGCGGGGACATGCCCGGCGGGGAGCCCGACGGGGTGCTCGCCGCGCTGCTGTACTACGCGTACGGCTTCTCCCGCTGGGACGAAGGTCCGGGAGCGGTGTGGCCGTACCACCGGGTGGTCCCCTCGGCCCGGTGCTACTTCCCCACCGAGCTCTCGTTGTGGATCCCTCGCACCGGGGGCATTCCCGCGGGCCTCTACCACTACGACCCGCTGCACCACTCGCTCGCCCTGCTCCGCGGTGGTGACCTGCGCGGCGAACTCGGGCACCTGCTCGGCACCGGGCTCGACGACGTCCGGTGCGTGCTGCTGCTGTCGTCGCTGTTCTGGAAGAACGCCTTCAAGTACCGCGGCTACTCCTACCGGCTGTGCGCGCAGGAAGCGGGCATGGTCGCGGGCAACGCGCTGCTGGTCGCCGGCGCGCTGGGCCTGCGCGGCGCGGTGCACTACCAGTTCCCGGACCGGCGGGCCGGGGCCCTCCTCGGCCTCCGGGAAGGCGAGGAACAGCTCTTCGCCGCATTGCCGCTGCGGTCGGCCTCCGCCGATGAGCCCGGACCGGTCCCACCACCTCCGCCCCCGCCGGTACCCGCCCCGGTGGCGCACGACTACGTCCGCCCGGAAGGCCCGGTCCACCCGCACGACGCGCTGTTCACGTCGATCGCGGAGAACTCGCTGCTGGCGGACGGCGAGGAGCGCCCCCGCGAACTGCCGGACGCGCGGCCGAGGTGCCCGCACGACGCAGCCGCGGTGGTGCCGATGCCGCCCGCCCGCCGCGACCCGATCGAGCTCGGCGCGGCGCTGCGCGCCCGCACCTCCGGCAACGTGCTGTTCAACCCGGTCGCCCGCCCGTTGGCGCGGGACGACTTCTGGGAGATCCTGCGCCACGCCACCAGCCCCTACCGGTGCGACCTGCGGGACGGACCGGCGGAGCCGGGCGTGGCGCTGCACGTGGTGGTGTTCGACGTCGACGGGATGACCCCCGGCGCCTACCGCTTCTGCCGGGAGCACGGCGGCCTGCACCTGGTGGTCGAGGGCGCTCTCGCGATGCGCTTGCAGGGCGCGCTGCCGGTGCCCAACATCAACCTGTGCGCGACCAACGCGGTGGTGTACCTGGCCGCGGACCACGCCGCGGCCTCGAACACCTTCGGCAACCGCGCCTATCGCTTGATCAACCTCGAAGCGGGTCTGGTGGCGCAGCGGCTCTGCGCGCTCAGCGCCGCGCACGGCCTCGCCGCTCGGGTGCACAACGGGTACGACGCCGCCGGAGTCGGGGCGGTCCTGGGTTTCGACGACGCCAAGCTCACCCCGTTCTTCCAGATCGCCGTCGCCCACAACCGGCCGGGGGTCCAGCACGGCCTCCCGGTCCTGTTCTGAAAGGGGCCGCCGCCGATGGACGTCCACGTCGAACCCACCTTCGTGGTGCGCGTCGCGGGACTGCCGCTGGAGGTGCTGGACCGGCTGCGCACTCCCCGGACGGCCGCGCTGGTCGAGGCGGCCCTGGACGCCGAGCAGTGGCTCGACGAGCACCAGGAGGAGTTGTCCGACGCGCTGCACGAGGTCGTCGGCGCCACCACCGACACCGCGCTGCGGCGCAGGCTGCTGACCCTGCGCCGCGACGTCCACCGCAACCGGGCACCCCGTTCCGGCCTGGTCGACGCCGACCTGCTCGGCGCGCTCCCCGGCTCGGTCGCCGCGGCTGCCGGGACCTGGCACCGGCGGGTGACCGAGCGCGACGCGCTGGTCGAGCGGGCCGCGGCCGGGTTCGACGCCGAGGCCGACGAACAGCGCCACGCCCTGCACGACATCGCCACGGCCCCCGACTTCCGGCGCGGGTTGGTGCTGGCCAGCGAGGACCTGCGGCGAAGCCTGTCCAAGGCCGGACCGCACCGGGCGGACCGCAAGCTGGAGCGCAAGCTGGCCAAGTACCTCGCCCGGATGGCGTCCAAAACCAGCCCCTACAGCACGTTCACCGGTGCGGCGCTGGGCCGGTGGGCCGGCGCGGACGAATCGCCGCGGTGGACGACCGGGACGCGGTGGCGCAGCGTCGTGGAGCTCAACGCCTTCACCCAGCAGCAGATCCCGCGGACGTTGGCGAGCTGGCCGGAGGTCCGACCGACGCTGCCGGTGGCCGTCAACAGCAGCGCCGTCGAGGACGACCGGGCGGTCCGCTTCCTCGGCCGCGACGGCGGTGAGGCGCTGCTCGAACTGCCCGCCTCGGCGACGCTGCGGCGGTTCCTCGCGGAGATCGGGCACGGCGACGACCGCACCTGGGGCGGCGTCGTGCGCGCGCTGTCCGCAGTGGACGGAGGTGGCCGGGACGCGGCGGTCGGCGCCTTCCTCGACCGGCTCATCGACATGGGGCTCGTCGAGATCGGTTTCGGCATCCCCGACGACGCGGACGACCCGCTCGGACGGCTCGTCGACGCCCTCGCCCGGTTCCCGCAGCAGCGCGTCGTGGAAGCCCGCCGATCGCTCGCGGGGCTGCGCGCGGAACTGGACGGCTACGGCGGGATCGATGGACCCGACGACCGCCGCACCCGCGCCGCGTCGATCGACGACCGCCTGCGCGAGGTCTACGACCTGCTGGGCTGGACCGCCTCGGGCGAGGAGTTCCCGAAGAACGCGTTCTACGAGGACGTTCTGATCACCGAGGACACCCCCGTGGTGCCGCCGCGGACGTGGCGGGAGACCTTCGGCGAACTGGACCTGGTGCGACGGCTGGCCGGGCTCTACGATCGCTTCCTCCCCGGCCGCATCGCCGCCGAGGCCTTCTTCGCCGATCACTTCGGCGTCGGTGCGCGGGTGCCGCTGCTCGACTTCTACGGCGCTTTCAGCGCCGCGCTGAGCGCCTCCGCGCGGCCCGACGCCCGGGTCAGCGGTGCGGACCTGCTGGCCTGCTACGAGCGGGCTTTTCCGGTTCCCCGCACCGGTCTTCCCCGGCTCGACGAACTCGCCGACTGGCAGGAGAAGGTGGTCGCGGCGGTGGCGGGCGCGTCCGTCGACGGCACCGGCGTGCGGCGGTGGGAGCCGGACGCGGTGCGCGCGCTGCTGGACGGGCTGCCGGAGTTCGTGCGGCCGATCGAGTCCTTGGCCTGCTACCTGCAACCCGTCGCGGACGGCGCGATCCGGGAGCGGGCCGTGCTCAACGAACTGATGACCGGATTCGGCCGGAGCCGGGCCCGCTTGCTGCGGCTCGGCCGGACGGCGGGGGTGGCCGGTCCGCCCGCACCGGCGCGGCGGCCGTTGCCGGGCGAGCGGGTTCCGGCCGAGGTGACCGGCACCGTCGGCTCCAACCTCAACCTCACGCATCCGGCCACCCACTACGAGATCAGCTACCCGGCGAGCACCAGCGACCGACCACCGGAGCAGCGGATTCCGCTGGGTGACCTGGTGGTCGCCCACGATCCCGCGGTCGGCGAGTTGCGCCTGCTCTCCCGCAGCCGCGGCTTCGAGGTCCTACCGGTGCACCTCGGCGTGATGGTGGAGTTCCTGCTGCCCGCGGCGCATCGGTTCCTGCTGCAGATGTTCGGCCAAGCGGTGCCCCGGTTCGAGTTCGTCAAGCAGCTCGCCACCGCGGCGCCCAGCGGCGAGCGCGACGGCGTCCGCCGCCATCCGCGGCTGGCTCTGGGCGGCCTCGTGCTCAACCGGGCCGCCTGGTCGGTGCGTGCCGCCGACCTGCCCCGGCGGGAGAACCGCGGCAGCGTGGACCACCTCCTCGCGGTGAACCGCTGGCGGCGGCGGCACGGTCTCCCGCACCGGTGCTTCGTGCGGGCCATCGCCGCGCGGGGCGAGGCGGCACGTCGCTCCCGCGTGGCGGGCCTGTTCGACAAGACCCGCAAGCCCGTGTACGTGGACTTCTCCAGCGAGCTGTTCCTGAACGTCTTCGAGGAAGTCGCCGGGAGCACCGACCAACTGCTCGTCTTCGAGGAGGCGCTGCCGGGACCGGCGGAACTGCTCCTGCGCGACGAGCACGGCCGCCCGCGCGCCAGCGAATTCGTCGTCGAGGTGGGCCGCCATGGATGAGACCGGCTGGATCAGCATGCACGTCCACTACCACGACCCGCTCGACGGGCTCATCACCGGCGCGGTCCGGCCGTTGCTGGCCGAGCTGGCGGCCGACGGCCTCACCGGCGGCCACTTCTTCGTCCGGCACTGGCAGGGCGGCCCGCACTTGCGGCTGCGCATCGCACCGGTCTCGCAGGACCGCGCTCGGGAAGTCCGGGCGCGGCTCGATCGCCACGTCGGCGCGTTCCTCGCCCGGCACCCCTCGCGCGCGGTCGTCGAGGAGGCGGACTACCTCCGGATCGCCGAACCGCTCGTCGGCGTCGAGCGCGGCCAGGACGCCGCCGAACCGCTGCGGCCGAACAACTCCGTACGCGACGTGCCGTACGAACCGGAGCTCGCCCGCTACGGTGGGACGCCCGGGGCCATGCGTGCCGTGGAACGGCATTTCACCGCCTCCAGCGAGCTGGTGGCCGAGCTCCTGACCGCCGGGATGAGCGAGGCCCAACGCACCGGTCAGGCACTGGCGATGATGCTCGCCGGCGCGGTGGTGGCCGCCGACGGCGTGGACGGCGTGGCCGCCTACCTCACCACCGGGCAGCGCGACTGGGGGCGGCGGCTCGTGTTCGGCGACGTCACCACGGGCGAAGACGTCTTCGAGGCGAAGTACCAGCGGCAACGGGAGCACCTGACCGGGCTGGTCGCGCGGCTGCTGGACGGCGGGGTGGCCGATCGGACCGGGACCGCGGTGGGCCGGTGGGTCGCCACCACCTCGGAGCTCCGCGACGAGCTCGTGCGGCTGCGCGAGCGCGGCGCGTTCCGACCCGAGGACGTGCTGGTGACCGCCGCGGCCGACGAGCGCTACGACACCGCGCTGGCCAGCGTGCTGCTGTTCTGCTCGCACATGCACAACAACCGCTTGGGGGTCTCGTTGCCGGAGGAGTCCTACCTGATGTACCTGCTGCGGCGGGCCGTCTCCGAGATCACCGGAGCCGCGCGGTGAACCCCGGACGTGGGCGGACCGGCGCGGGCACCGCCGCCCGCGAGTACGTCGAGCTCGTCGAGAGCTCCCCGCTTCCCGGCGATGTCGAGTGGGACGACGCCCCCGGCCAGTTCAAGCTGTACCGGGGACGCCCGCGGATTCCGCTGGACGAGACCCCCGGCCAGGTGGGCGAGCTGTTGCTGGACTCCTACGGCGTGACGCGCTACCGGTGGACCGCCGCGGACGCGCTGCGCCGCCTGATCGGCACCCGTGGCGCCGAGCCCGGCGGCGGGGCCGAGCTGGCCAGGAACTCGCTGCGCCCGGTGCCCTCGGGCGGTTCCCGATTCCCCGGTGAGGTCTACGTGGTCTCCGGCCCCGGCGGTGCGCTGCCCACCGGGGTGCACCACTACGACGCCGCGCACCACGCCTTGGTGGCGCTGCGCGAGGGCGACTGGACCGGCGAGCTGGCGGCGGGCCTGGGCGCACCGGCCGCGCGGCTCCCGCTGACCCTGCTGGTCACCGCCTTCTTCTGGAAGAACGCGTTCAAGTACGGCGAGCTGACCTACCGGCTGTGCGCGCTGGACCTGGGCGTGCTGGTCGGCCAGGTGCTCGCGGTCGCCCCCCGGCTCGGCCCGGCCCGGGTGCGCTACCGCTTCGTCGACGACGACCTCGACGGTCTGCTGCGCCTCGACCCGATGCGGGAGAGCGTCTACGCGGCGATCACGATCGACGAGGCCCCGGGGCGGGGACCCGGCCCGCTCCGCCCGCTGCGCGACGGGACCGCGGAGGCCTCGCGCACCGGGACGGCCTCCAAGTCGGAGCGGGAGTGGACGCTCGACGCCCAGCCGTTGCAGGCCCGGGTGCACCGCGCCGCACGGCTCCCGGATGCCACCGAAGTGCGGTCGGCACCGGCGGTACCCGATCACGTCACCGCACCCGGTCCGACGGTGGCGCTGCCCGAGCGCGCGGTGGACCTGCTCGCGGGCCTGCACGAGCGCCGGTCCTCGATGGGCTACTTCGCCCCGGCCGAGCTGCCCGCGGAGCCGGTGTCCGCGTTGCTGGCCGCCGCGGCCGAGGGCTACCGCAACGACCTCGCCGACGAGTCCGGCGCATCGCTGCGGCACACCGCCCTGTACTGCGCGGTGAACCGGGTCTCCGGGGTGGCGCCCGGGGTCTACCGCTACCGGCCCGGGTGGTCCGGCGGCCCTGGGCTCGAGCGGGTGCGCACCGGCGACATCGGTGCGGAGCTCCAGGACTCGCTGCTGATCAAGCTGTTCAACATGGACCACACCGGACTGTGCGTCTACCCGGTCGGCCATTACGGAGCCGGATTCGACGTCCACGGCGACCGGTGGTTCCGGATGCAGAACATGGAAGCGGGCATCGCGGTGCAGCGGCTCTACCTCGCCGCCGCGTCGTTGGGGCTGCGCTGCCACGCCAGCCTCGGCTACGACGTCCAGCGCACGCACCGGCTGCTCGGCCTCGACGGCACCGGGTTGAGCAGCCTGATCCAGGTGATGATCGGCTCCGGCCGGGCGCCCGGTGATTTCTACGAAGCTTCCTGGCGCTGACCTGGTGGCCGCCCCGACGTCCGGCCGGGACGACCACCGCGCGGGGATCAGGACCGGGCGCGAGCGCGCCGCCGCATCATGCCGTTCATGGCGCGGAACGAAGCCCTGGACAGCGACGTCGCGATCGTGCCGCTCCGCAGCCCTTGGTCCTGGTAGCGCAGCGCCTTGCGGACGGCGGCGAAGCCGTAGTCGAGCATCGCGGTCTCGTAGGCCCCGATCGCCTGCTCGGTCGACACCGCGCCACCGTCGAGCCGGACGAGCTGACCGCGGAGCTCGTCGGCGTCGCGCAACGCCGTGTTGCCGCCCATGCCACCGACCGGCGACATGCTGTGCACGGCGTCGCCCAGCAGCGTGATGTTGGTGCTCTGCCACGGCTTCAGCGGCACGGAGGTCTTGTACGGCACCAGCAGCGCACTACCGGGGTCCGATTCGGCGACCAGCCTGCGCAGATCCGGGTGCCAGCCGGAGATCATGCGTCCGACGAGCCGGATCAGCTCGGCTCCGTCGAGCGCGTGGATGTTGGCCGGGCAGGCGCCGCGCCGCACGACGAACGCCGTGCCGACGTAGGCGTCGTCCCCGGACGAACCGGGTCGCTCGGCGGACCGGTCGAAGACCGACACCGACAGGAAGTACGGCGCCGGGGCCATGATCATGCAGCGCCCCGTGGACAGCGGCGGGCGCAGCCAGGCGCGCACCTCATCGGTCAGCGGCAGCTTGAGGCCGATGCCGAAGGCATCGGTGTCGACCCGTTCGGCCTGCGGGAGGTACTGGCCCCGCACCGGCGAACCGACGCCGTCGGCGCCGATGAGGACGTCACCGGTCGCGGTGCTGCCGTCGGCGAAGTGGGCGACCACCCCGTCCGGAGTGCGTTCGTAGCGCTCGAACTTCTTGCCGAAGTGCAGCACGTCGTCGAGTCCGGTCAGCAGGATGTCGCGCAACGTCACGCGGTCGATGGCGTGGGAGCGCGAGGTCGGCCCACCGTCGGGCACGCGGTGCGCGTCCGGCTCCAGTTCCATGAGTTCCCGCAGCCCTTCGGTGAGGAAGCGGAAGCTGCCGAGATCCACCGTGCCGGCCGTGAACTCCGCCCAGACCTTCTCCGGCAGGCAGGAGTGCAGCGCCTTCGCCCCGTCCGGATCGATGTGGATCCGGTAGCCCTCGAGCCGGTCGTCCCTGGTGCGGTCGCGTTCGTACACGGCGACGTCGATCCCGGCGCGCTTGAGCCCCTGCGCCAGGCACAGGCCGCCGATACCACCGCCGACGACGAGGACCTTCAACGATGCTCCGGACATGCTCCCGTGGCCTCCTGTGCTTCCGGACGAGTAGGGCGGTGTGCCGTGCCTGGGCCCGCGCGCTCCGCTTTCCTTGCCGGCCGGATGACGCGGACGCTATACTGCGGCCCGCGACGATCGGCCTTGAATCGCGTTCCAGGACAACGGTTCACGCGACGCGAGTTCGCGGTTCGGCGGAATCCTCCCCAGTTCGGACCACAGCCACCGCAGACTGTTTCACACTACCCCTCGGGCGGTCCAGGATGCAGATGCACGACATCACGACGAAGGCGGGGTACGACCTCTGGGCGGAGTCCTACGAACGGACGCCGAACCCCGTCGTCGCCGTGGACGCCCAGCAGGTGATCGGGCTGCTCGACCCGGCGCCGGGCGAGCACGTCCTGGACGCCGGGTGCGGGACGGGGCGCAACTTCGCGGGAATGCTCGCGGCCGGGGCGCGGCCGCACGGCGTGGACTTCTCCTCCGGAATGCTCGCGGTGGCGCGTCGCGCCTTTCCCGACGTACCGCTGACCGAAGCGGACCTGCAGGAGACCCTGCCGTTCTCCGACGGCGAGTTCGACGCGGTGTGCTGCGCGCTGCTCGGCGAGCACTTGGAGCACCCGGATCGGGTCGTCGCCGAGTTCCACCGGGTGCTGCGCCCGGGCGGCAGGCTGGTGTTCTCGGTGTTCCACCCGGAACTGGCCGCGACGGGGATGTCGGCCCAGTTCGAGAACGACGGCGCCGCGTACCGGCTGGTCGCCCACCCGTACTCGGTGGACGACTACGCGTCCTGGGTGACGGCGGCGGGGTTCGGACGACCGCAGCGGCACGAGTTCACCGGCGGCCCGGATCTGGTCTCCGAGGTGCCGTGGGCGTCCTGGCTGGTGGGTCGGCGGATCCTGCTGGTGCTCACCGCGACCAAACCCGGCTGAAGGCGGAGTTCCTCGCCGTCGAGGCGCTCCGCCGACGCCCCCTCGTCCGGACCGGACGCACGTCGATGGTCCACGCCTTGCCCGTGCTGACGGCGGCTACTCGGCGAGCTCCGCGGTGCGGGCGGCGGCGAGCAGCAGCAGGCCGCGGGCGGTGCGCGGGTCGGCGCCGGTGCGCGCGGCGATCCGGGAGAGCCGGTTGTCCACGGTGTTCGGGTGCACGTGCAGCGCACGCGCGGTGCGGTGGCGGTTGAAGTCGTGCGCGAGGTAGGCGTCGAGCGTCGCGGCGAGCTCCGGCCTCCGGCGCAGTTCCCGGGCCAGCGCGGTGAGCCCGCTGCGCGCCGCGCTGTCCCGGCTGAGCTGGTACTCCAGCAGCAGGTCGGGCAGGACGGCGACGTCGTCGTCCCGGCGTCCGGGCAGCCGCAGCAGGTCCCGCGCCTGCTGCGCGGCGCCCGGCAGCGCCGAGCGCGTCGGGGCGTGCGCGAAGGCGGCGGCGATCGGTGCGCCCGTCGCCGCCCGCAGCCGGGGCAGCGCCTCCCGGACCGCGCGCAGGTCGTGCGCGGAGCCCTCCGGCGCGGACGGCAGCAGCACCAGTCCGCCGTCCGGGTCGAGGGCGGTGAGCGCCTGGGTGCCGAGCCGCCGGTGCACTCCCGCCACCAGCCGGTGCAACGCGCGCCGTTCGGCGATCCGGCGACCGATCCCGTCGGCGGCCGAGCCGGTGGCGGGGTGCTCGCCGAGCCGCACGGCGAGCACCCCGTAGGCGTCGGCGAGCCGGACGTCGAAGCGGTGCGCGAGCTCGGCGGCGGACCCGCCCGCGACGAGGGCCTGCACGATCTCGTGCACCGCGAAGCGCTCCTCGCCGTGCACGAGCTGGTGCTCCTGCTGGTGCGCCTGGACCGCGGCGTCGACGATCTCGTGCATCCGGTGCAGCAGCGCCGCACCCAGCTCCCCCGGCACCGCTCCGCCCGCGGCGCGCGCCAGCTCCTCCCACGTCATCTGGATGTTGACCAGGTAGGCGGTGACGAAGTCCGCCACCGGCAGCCCCTCGTCGGCCCGCTGCCGGGCGCGCTCGCGCAGCAATTCCAGCTCCGCCCCGGTGGGCGAGCGCTGCTCCCGCACCGCGCGCAGCGCCAACCGGGCGCTCTCCCGGCAGGAGTGGGCCATGTGCTCGCGCACGTGCTCGGGCCACCGCCCCCGGTAGCGCGCCGACCGCCGGACGTACTCGCGCACCGCGCGATCGGCCGCGGCGGGCAACCGGCGCTCCACCGCGTCCAGCAGCGGTTGTGACATGTCACAGCAGTCTAGGGCGGAGAGTGGACATCGGGCGATACCTCGGTCGCGGGTGCGCGGGCCAGGGTGGGACCACGCCGTCGTCCGAGGAGGCACCGTGACCGATCTGCTCGACTACGCCGACCGCGTGTGGCGCGGCGAGGAGACCATGAAGGCCTACCACTCCGGCGCCCTGCGGGCCGAGGGGCTGCACGAGGTCGCGCCCGACGTGTGGACGTGGCCCGCGTTCGGCAACGTCCACGTCTTCCCCACCGCGGAAGGGCTGTTCTGCTTCGACACCGGCAGCGCGGCCACCGCGCCCGACCTGTTCGCCGCCACCCGGGCCCGCACCGACGCCGCCCTGCACACCGCGGTCTACTCCCACGGCCACATCGACCACGTCTTCGGCACCGCACCGTTCGACGCGGACGCCGCGCGGCGCGGTCTGCCGCGACCGACCGTGCTGGCGCACGAGAACGTGCCCCACCGGTTCCGCCGCTACCAGGCCAGCCAGGGCTACAACAGCACGATCAACCAGCGGCAGTTCCAGAACCCCGGCATCGAGTGGCCCGCGGAGTTCCGCTTCCCGGACCTCACCGTGGCCGAGGCGACCACCGTGCGGCTGGGCGAGCTGTCGGTCCGGCTGCGCCACGCGCGCGGCGAGACCGACGACCACCTGACCGCGTGGCTGCCGGACCGGGGGATCCTGTGCACCGGTGACTTGTTCATCTGGTCCTGCCCGAATCCCGGCAACCCGCAGAAGACCCAGCGCTACGCCCTGGAATGGGCCCAGGCGCTGCGCCGGATGGCCGCCCTGGACGCCGAACTGCTGCTGCCGGGCCACGGCGTCCCCATCGTCGGCGCGCAACGCGTGCGCACCGCGCTGCTCGACACCGCCGAGCTGCTGCAGACCCTGCACGACCAGACCCTCGCGGCGATGAACGCGGGCGCCACCCTGGACGAGGTGCTGCGCGAGGTCACCGCTCCGGACGAACTGCTGCGCAAGCCGTACCTGAGACCGTCCTACGACGAACCGGAGTTCATCGTCCGCAACGTCTGGCGGCACTACGGCGGCTGGTACGACGGCGACCCGGCGCACCTCAAGCCCGCGCCGACCGGTGACCTGGCCGGCGAGATCGCCCGGCTCGCGGGCGGCGGCGCCGCGCTCGCCGAGCGGGCGCGGGAGCTGCTGGCCGCGGGCGAGCTGCGGCTGGCCGGTCACCTCGCGCAGTTCGCCGTGGACGCGGACCCGGCCGACCACCTCGCGCACGCCGCCCGGGTGGAGGTGTTCGTGGCGCTGCGCGCGGCGGCCACCTCGACGATGGCCAAGGGGGTCTACGGCTGGGCGGTGGCCGAATCGCGGGCGGCGCTCGACGGCGGCGACCGCGACGAGGCGCTGCGCGCCGACGGCCCGGAACGCACCTCGTGGGCGGCGCTGTGACCAGCACCGTCCGAAGTGCACCGTTCGGCCGGAGCGGGCCCCGTTCCGGGAACCCGCCCGCCGCGCCCCACCTCGGGCCTGTCCTCCAGGCATGGCGGCTTTCCCCGTTCCCACCGCGGTGCCGGCATCCCGACCTCGAACCAGTGCTGCGGCACCTGCTCGGCCGCGCTCCCCGGCGCGACACCTGACCGGTCAGCGCCCCAGGTCCGCCAGCACCGCGCGGGCCGCCCGCCGTCCGGAGACCAACGCACCCCGGATCGACGGGGTGTCCCGGTGATCACCGCAGACGTAGCGCCCGGAGCCCAGGCGCACCGGGAGGTCGACCTCGTCGGTGGCCACCCGCCCGCCGACCCGCTCCGCCGCCTCGCACACCCGGACCGCCACCCCGGCCCGGTGCAGGTGCCGGGCCGCGGCGAGCCCGGCCAGCCCCGCCCCCACCACGACGACCTCCGCGCTCGCCGCCATCGCTTCCCTCCCCGCCCCGGTGTCCGCCGGTACCACCATCCCGGTCGCGCGGTCGCCCCGCTCAGCGAGGCCTACGGCGCGCGGAGGCGGGTGAGGAGTGCGTCGAGCTGGGCGAGCTGGCGGTCCGGGGTGGTCTGCGCCGGGGACAGCACGGCGAGGACCTGCAAGCCCACCAGCGCGGACAGCAGCTCGTCGGCGGTGGTGCCGGGGTCGACGTCGGCGCGCAGCGTCCCGTCCTGGCGGGCCTCGGCCAGCCGCGCGGCCAGCTCCGCCCGCCAGCGGTCGGTGGACCGGGTGTGCAGGGCGGCCCGCGATGCGGAGTGCAGGGCCTGCTGCCAGAACGTGACGGCCAGCCGCGCCTCGGCGAGGCGCTCGGCGTCCAGCGGCATGATCTCCAGGCACAGCGTGCGGAGCCCGTCGAGCCCCCGCCGGTCCGGGTCGGCGGCGTCGGCCCGGGCGTCGGTGGCCTCGACGACGTGCCGGAACGCGGCGTCGAGCACCGCGTCCTTGGTCGGGAAGTAGTAGAGCAGCGTCCCGTTCGCGAACCCGGCCTCCTCGGCGATCCGCCGGGTGGTCACCGCGTCGAGGCCTTCGGCGGCGATCAACCGCCAGACCACGTCGACGATCGCGCGGCGGCGCGCCTCGTGGTCGACGATCTTGGGCACGCGTCCTCCCATCGGGTCGGTGGGGCCTCAGCCTAGAACCCGATCGGACCTTCTTTTTCGTACGAGCGCTCAGTAACCTCGGCCCGAGTCCGGCACGTTCCCGATCCCGCAGCGCTGTTCTCCGCCCCGAGCCCCGCAGTGAGGAAGTGCCCCATGCCGCGAACCTCCGCACCGCACCCGCTGGATCCGATCGAGCCCGAGGAGATCCGGGCCGTGCACCGCGCGCTGGCCGAGGCGGGCCTGGTCACCGCCGACACCCGCTTCGCGCACGTCGGCCTCGACGAACCGCCCAAGCACGAGCTGCTCGCGCACGCCCCGGGGGCACCGGTGGTGCGGCGGTTCCGCGCCCTGCTGCTGGACCTGGCGGCGCAGACCTCCCGCGACGTGCTCGTGGACGGCACCGCCGGAACCGTCCTGTCGGTCACCGAGCTCGACCCCGCCACCGGCGGGCAACTCCCCGTCCTCGACGAGGAGTTCAGCCTGGTCGAGGAACTGCTGTCCACCGACGAGCGGTGGCTGGCCGCGCTGGACGAGCGCGGGCTCGACGTCCGGCAGGTGCGGGTGGCCCCGCTGTCGGCGGGCGTCTACGCCGACGAGTACCCGGACGAGGCGGGGCGGCGGATCCTGCGCGGCCTGGCGTTCCTGCAGGAGCACCCCACCGGCTCGGCTTGGGCCCATCCGATCGACGGGCTGGTGGCCTACGTCGACACCCTCAACCGCGTCGTCGACCGGGTCATCGACCGCGGCCCGGTCCCGGTGCCGCGCGGCTCGGGCGACTTCGACGACCCGGCGGTGACCGGACCGCCGCGCACCACCCAGCGGGAGATCGCGATCAGCCAGCCCGAAGGTCCGAGCTTCACCCTCGACGGGAACCTGCTGAGCTGGGAGAAGTGGTCGCTGCGGGTCGGTTTCGACGCGCGCGAAGGGCTGGTGCTGCACCAGGTCGGCTTCGACGAGGGCGGCGGCACCCGGCCGATCGTGCACCGCGCGTCGATCGCCGAGATGGTCGTGCCCTACGCCGACCCGTCCCCGGTGCGGTCCTGGCAGAACTACTTCGACACCGGCGAGTACCTGGTCGGGCGCTGCGCCAACGCGCTGGAGCTGGGCTGCGACTGCCTCGGCGAGATCACCTACCTGGACGCGGTGATCTCCGACGCGCGCGGCGAACCGAAGGTGCTGCGCAACGCGGTCTGCATCCACGAGGAGGACGCGGGCGTCCTGTGGAAGCACACCGACCTGTGGTCGGGGGCGGCGCAGACGCGCCGCCAGCGGCGCCTGGTCATCTCGTTCTTCACCACCATCGGCAACTACGACTACGGCTTCTACTGGTACCTGCACCTCGACGGCACCCTCGACTGCGAGGTCAAGGCCACCGGGATCGTGTTCACCTCGGCGCACGACGGTGGCGAGTACCCCTACGCCGCGCCGCTGGCGCCCGGGCTCGGCGGGCCGCTGCACCAGCACCTGTTCAGCGCCCGGCTGGACATGGCCGTCGACGGGGTGCGCAACCGGGTCGAGGAGGTCGACGTCGAGCGGGTGGCGATGGGGCCGGAGAACCCGCGCGGCAACGCCTTCACCACCACGCGCACCGTGCTGGCCTCCGAATCCGCCGCCCAGCGCGACGCGGCGCCGGAGCGCGGCCGCACGTGGCACGTGGTGAACCCGGAGCGGCGCAACCAGGTCGGACGGCCGGTGGGCTACGCGCTGGTGCCGGAGGGGCTGCCGACGCTGCTGGCCGATCCGGGCTCGTCCATCGCCCGCCGCGCCACCTTCGCCACCCGGCACCTGTGGGTCACCCGCTACGACCCGGCGCAGCGCTACCCCGCGGGGGACTTCGTCAACCAGCACCCCGGCGGGGCGGGCCTGCCCGCCTACACCGCGGCCGACCGCGACCTCGACGGCGAGGACGTGGTGCTGTGGCACACCTTCGGGCTCACCCACGTCCCGCGCCCGGAGGACTGGCCGATCATGCCGGTGGACCGCACCGGGTTCCGCCTGCGCCCGGTCGGCTTCTTCGACCGCAACCCGGCCCTCGACGTGCCACCCCCGCGGCACTGCGGGGCGCAATGACCTACTCGGCGGTATCTACCGCTGAGTAGGTTCCGCTACCGTCGCTCCGCTCGTGCAACGAAGCCGGAGCGAGGAGTCGTCATGGGACAGTCGCGCGCCATCGTCGGAGCGCTCGCCGCCGCTCTGCTGGTGGGCGCCGGGGTCGGCCCGGCGCCCACCGCAGCCGCCGAGGACGTCGGGGCGCACCGCTCCACCGTCCGGTTCGTCGACATCGAGGGCCACGACGGCGTCGTGCTCAAGGCCAACGTCGTGTCCCCGGCCGGGGGCGGCAGCCACCCGCTGCTGGTGCTGCCGACGAGCTGGGCGGTCCCGCAGGTGGAGTACCTGGCGCAGGCGCAGCGGCTCGCCGACAGCGGATACGTCGTGGTCAGCTACAACGTCCGCGGCTTCTGGCAGTCCGGCGGGCGGATCGAGGTGGCGGGGCCACCGGACATCGCCGACACCTCGCGGGTCATCGACTGGGCGCTGGCCCACACCCGCGCCGACGGCGAGCGGGTGGGCGTCGCCGGGGTGTCCTACGGCGCGGGCATCGGGCTGCTGGCCGCCGCCTTCGACGAGCGCGTCGACGCCGTGGTCGCGCTCAGCGGTTGGGCCGACCTGGTGGACTCGATCTACAGCGGACGCACCCAGCACCTGCAGGTCGCCGGGCTGCTGGCCGGCTCGGGCGAGCTCACCGGGCGGCCCAGCGACGAGCTGCGCGACATCCTGGAGGGCTTCCTCAGCTCGGACCTCTCCCGGGAGCAGGAGCTGGTCGAGTGGGGCCGCAGCCGCTCGCCCGCGACCTTCGTGGACGCGATCAACCGCGGCGGCGCGGCGATCATGCTCGGCAACGCCTGGGGCGACAGCTTCTTCCCGCCCAACCAGTACGCGGAGTTCTTCGAGCGGCTCACCGTGCCCAAGCGCCTCGAATTCCGGCCCGGCGACCACGCCACCGGTGAGCTGACCGGGCTGCTCGGATTGCCCAACGACACCTGGACCAGCGCGCACCGCTGGCTCGACCACCACCTCAAGGGCGCGGACAACGGCGTCGGCGAGGAGCAGCCGGTGCGGATCAAGTCCCGCTCCACCGGGGACTACGAGTCCTACCCGGACTGGGACGCGGTCGGCGCGCGGCGCCACGAGATGCCCCTCGGCGGCACCGAAGGGATCGCCGCCAACGTCGACTCGGGCGCCAACGGCGGGGTCGTGCTGCTCACCGGGGCGCTGGACCAGTTCGTGCGGCTTCCCCCGGTCGTACCGGTGCCGCTGCTGCCGCCCGCGCACACCGCCGTCTGGGAATCCGCACCCGCCGCCGAACCGCGGCCGGTCCGGGGCACGCCGGTGCTGCGCACCACGGTCACCAGCGACGCCCCCAGCGGGACCTTCGTCGCCTACCTGTACGACGTCGGACCGCTCGGCACCGGCCGGCTGATCACCCACGCCCCGCACACGTTCCACCACCGGACCCCGGGCGAACCGTTCACCGTGGACCTGGAGCTGTTCTCGACCGCCTACGACGTGCCCGCCGGGCACCGCCTCGTGCTGGCCGTCGACACCGTCGACCCGCTCTACGCCGAGCACAACCCGCACGGCGCCGACCTGACGTTCACCTCCCCGGCGGACGACCCGTCCCACCTGTCGGTGCCCCTGGGCTGACGGCCCACCCGGCGGGCCGCCCGGCGCCCTCGCGTTCTCCGAACCTCGGATCCCCGCTCGCTGCGGTCCCGGCGGGTCACTGCCCGGACTCGGGAGGCGGTAGCAGCGGGCCGCCGTCCCAGCGCTGGAAGATGAGGTTGGTGTGCACGAGGGCGACCTCGTCGCGGGCGGTGAGTTCGTCGAGGACGAGACGTTGCAGGGCCTCGGCGTTCTCCGCGGCGACGTGCACGAGGAAGTCGTCCGGTCCGGTGAGGTGGTAGAGCTCGCGGGTCTCCGGTTGGGACAGGACGTGCTCGACGAAGGGCTCGACCAGTGGTCGCCGGTGGGGCTGCACCCGGATGTGGAGCAGGGCCTGGAGCGGCCGGCCGAGCTTGTCCGGGGCGACCCTGATGCCGTAGCCGAGGATGACCCCCGCCTCGCGGAGCCTGTTGACCCGGTCCAGGCAGGTGGACGCGGCGATGCCGACCGCGGCGGCCAGTTCCTTGTTGGGCAGTCGGGCGTTCTTCTGCAATGCCGCGAGGATCCGCAGGTCGACCGGATCCAATTTGGCCGAGGAGGACATCGGCCGAATTCTACCCGGGAAGGTAGCCAAAAAAGCGCTCACACGACGAAACTGTGCTCAGATTTCCGGTGCTGCTCAATTCACCGACTGGGGACGTCCATGATCGCGCACCTGCCCGTCTTCATCGCGACCACCCTGCTGATGCTGGTGGTGCCCGGCCCCGACTTCGTCGTGGTCACCCGCAACGCCGCGACCGGCGATCGACGCCAGGCGTACCGCACTGCGGTGGGCATCTGCGGTGGGCTGGCGTTCCTGACGCTGGTGACGGCGGGCGGACTCGCGGCGGTCGTGGCCGCCAACGCCACCATGCTCGTGGTCCTGCGCGTCCTGGGCGGCACCTACCTGGTGGTGCTCGGCGGCATGATGATGGTCTCGGCGTGGCGACGACGACAGGGGCCCGACACCGACGTCCAGTCGCCGCGCGGCACGCGATCGCCGATGATCCAGGGCTTCCTCAACAACGTGCTCAACCCCAAGGCCCTGGTCTTCTACCTCACCTTCATGCCGCAGTTCCTGACCGCGGGCACGCCGGTGTTCGCCCAGACGCTCCTGATGGGCGCGGTGGTCGTGCTGTGCGCGGCGGCCTGGTGGACCCTGTACGTCACGGCGCTCGGCTTCTTGAGCACGGCACTGGCACGGACGTCGGTGCGCTCGGCCATCGACGCGGGAGCCGGGATCGCCCTCGGCGGCCTGGGCGCCGTGACCCTCTTCGGAGGGCTGTGACCGGCGCTCCTCGAACCAAGGAGCGCCGCGCGAGCGCTCAGCGCCGGGTGGTGGCGCGCAGCGCGGTGCGCAGCGCGCCCCACAGGTCCGGGGATACCTGGTCGGCGCTGTGCTCGACGGCCACCCGCATCGCGGCGTTGACCACGGCGGCCTCCACCTTGACGTCGAGGTCGCCGGGGTCGCGGCCGGACCGCTCGGCGATCCCGGCGGCGAACACCGGCTCGGCGTCCTGGTGCGCCCGCAGCCACACCGCGCGCACGCCGGGCTCGGTGCGGGTCAGCCGCACCAGGTCCAGCATGGTGTCCACGTCGGCCAGTTCCGGGCGCGGCAGGCGCTCCAGCGCCTCGGGCAGGTCCTCGTCGGGGCTCCACCCGGCCAGCGCCCGGGCGACCTCCTCGATGCCGGTGCTCAGCAGCGGGCGCACGCAGTTCTCCTTGCCCGCGCCGGGGAAGTACCGCCACAGCGTGCGCAGGGACACCCCGGCCTCGGACGCGATCTCCTCGGCGGAGGTCGCGGCGACCCCTCGGGTGGTGAACAGCCGCACGGCCGCGCGGGCGATGTCGCGGCGGATCTCGGCCTTGCGCCCTTCGGTCAGCGGTGGACGTCCGGGACGCTTCGCCGACACCGCAACTCCCTCCTCCGGCACTGGGACCGCCCCATCCTAGGACCCCGTGATCCGCATCCCCCCGGAAGTATCTGGCACACTGTGCCTGAAACGTCGAGGACGCCCGGCCCGCGCCGGGCCCGATGCGAAGGAGCATCCGATGAGCCCCACCGGTCTGGAAGGCCGCACCGCGATCGTCACCGGCGCCGGATCGGGCATCGGCCGCGCCGCCGCCCTGCGGTTCGCCGCGGAAGGGGCGCGGGTGCTGATCGCCGACCTCAACGGCGAGGGCGCCGCGGCCGTCGAGCAGGAGATCCGCGCGGCGGGCGGCACCGCCACCACCGTGGTCGGCGACCTGAGCGAGCAGCCCGTGGTGGACGAGGTCGTCGCGACCGCGGTCGAGCGCTTCGGGACGGTGGACGTGCTGGTCAACAACGCCGGCATCATGGACAGCTTCGCCGCGGCGGCCGACGTCACCGATGCCGAGTGGGAGCGGCTGGTGCGGGTCAACCTGACCGCGCCGTTCCTGCTGGCCCGCGCCGTGCTGCCGCACATGCTGGCCGCGGGGCGCGGTGCGATCGTCAACACCGCCTCCGAAGCGGCGCTGCGGGGCAGCGCGGCCGGGGCCGCCTACACCGCCACCAAGCACGGCGTCGCGGGGCTCACCAAGTCGCTCGCGGTGATGTACCGGGACAAGGGCGTCCGGTCCAACGCGATCGCCCCGGGCGGCACCGCCACCGGCATCTCCGTCGACATCGACGCCGAGGCCCACGGGCCGGGCGTGGTCATGGGCTACGGCGGCAACATCGGCCGCGTGTCCGAAGCCGAGGAGCAGGCCGCCGCGATCGTCTTCCTCGCCTCCGACGCCGCCAGCAACATCAACGGCGTCATCCTGCCGGTGGACAACGGCTGGTCCGCGGTCTGATCTCCCGGCACGAGCCCTGCCGAATCCCCGGCGGTCCGGCACACTGACGCCTGACCGTCGGGGATCAGCCGCGCACTGGCGGTGAGCACGCTGGTCGGGCTCACCACGACAGGGGAGGTTCTGGCCACCCTTCGCGGCGACGGTCCGCCCCGGGGAGTAGTTTCCCGGCTCGGTGTCTTTGGCGGACGTCTCGGGGGATCGAAGGGGCCGGAGTGCGGGAACGGGGGGTGCGCACCGACGCGGCGCGCACGGGTCGAGCGGTGCGGAAGCAGCCCTCGGTGCTGCGGCAGCCGGCGCGCGTGGTCGCCGCCGGCTTCGGGCTGGCCATCGCGATCGGCACGGTGCTGCTGATGCTGCCGGTCTCCAGCGAGTCGGGCGAGGCGACCTCCTGGGTGTCCGCGCTGTTCACCTCGACCTCGGCCGTGACCGTCACCGGCCTGTTCGTCGTCGACACGCCGACGCACTGGTCGACCTTCGGGGAGCTGGTGCTGCTCGGGCTGTTCCAGGTGGGCGGGTTCGGCATCATGACCTTCGCCTCCCTGCTGGGACTGCTGGTCACCCGGCGGCTGGGGCTGCGGATGCAGCGCAGCGCCCAGGCCGAGACCAAGACCCTCGGCCTCGGGGACGTCCGCCGCGTCGTGCTCGGCGTCATCGCGCTGAGCCTGCTGGTGGAAGCGGTCACGGCCGTGCTGCTGACCGCGCGGTTCGCCACCGGGTACGACGAGCCCTTCGGATCGGCCGTCTACCTCGGGATCTTCCACGCGGTGTCGGCGTTCAACAACGCCGGTTTCGTGCTGTACTCGGACAGCCTGATGGGCTTCGCCACCGACCCCTGGATCTGCCTGCCGATCGTGGCCGCCTTCGTGCTCGGCGGGCTGGGCTTCCCGGTGCTGTTCGAACTCGTCCGGCACCTGCGGCGCCAGCAGCGGCGCTGGTCGCTGCACATCCGCATCACCCTGGGCGCCTACGCCGCGCTGTCGGTCGTCGGGCCGGTCGCGATCATCGGTTTCGAGTGGGACAACCCCGCCACCCTCGGCCCACACGGCGTGGGCGGCAAGCTGCTGGCCGGGTTCGTCCAGGGCATGAGCCCGCGCACCTCCGGGTTCAACGTGCTGGACGTGGGTGCGATGCAGCCCGCCAGCCTGCTGATGAGCGACGTGCTGATGTTCATCGGCGGCGGCAGCGCCGGAACCGCGGGCGGCATCAAGGTCACCACGTTCGCGCTGCTGGCCTTCGTGATGCTCGCCGAGATCCGCGGTGAACCGCACGTGCACGTGCTCGGCCGCAAGCTGCCGCCCGAGGTCCACCGCCAGGCGCTCACCGTGGTGCTGGCCGGGGTCGGCCTGGTGCTGGCCGCCACCCTGGCGCTGCTGGTCATGACCCCGTTCAAGCTCGACGACGTGCTGTTCGAGGCGGTCTCGGCCTTCGCCACCGTGGGGCTGTCCACCGGCATCACCCCGGAACTGCCCGCCGCGGCCCAGATCCTGCTCGTCGTGCTGATGTTCGTCGGCCGGATCGGACCGATCACCTTCGCCTCCGCGCTCGCCCTCCGCGAACGCGGCCGTCGCTACGACCTGCCCGAGGAGCGCCCCATTGTCGGCTGACCGCACTCCCTCCCGTCACCGCGAAGGCCCCGCCCGGGTGGTCGTGATCGGCCTCGGCCGGTTCGGCGGTTCGCTCGCGCTGGAACTCGTCGAACGCGGCACCGAGGTGCTGGCCCTGGACGCCCGGCCGCACCTGGTGCAGCGGTTCGCCGATTCGGTGACGCACGCCGCCGTGGCCGACACCACCGACGTCGAAGCGCTGCGCCAGCTCGACGTGCCCGACTTCGACCGCGCCGTGGTGGCCATCGGCGACGACCTGGAGGCCAGCATCCTCACGACCTCGCTGCTGGCCGAGTTCGCCATCCCGCACATCTGGGCCAAGGCCGTCAGCCGCCAGCACGGGCGCATCCTCGAACGCGTGGGCGCCACCCGGGTGGTGCTGCCCGAGCACGACATGGGCGAGCGGGTCGCGCACCTGGTCACCGGGCGGATGCTGGACTACATCGAGTTCGAGGACGACTACGCGCTGGTCAAGACCCGGACCCCGGCGATGGCGGTGAACCGGCCACTCGGCGAGACCCGGATCCGCAGCCGCTACGGCGTCACCGTGGTGGCCATCAAGCGCCCCGGCGCGGGGTTCACCACCGCCACCCAGGACACCGTGCTCGAACCGGGCGACATCCTCATCGCCGCGGGCCGCGCCCGCGACGTCGAGCTCTTCGCCGACCTCACCTGATCGGCCGACCTCACCTGAGCGGCTCGGGCCGGAACCGGTACCGGTCGCCGTGGGCGACGTAGTGGAACTCGGTGGTCGCCGACGACTCCGCCGCGGCGGCCTTGAGCTCGTCCAACCCGGACCGGAAGACCGAGAAGTCGTTGTAGTGGATCGGGACCGCGGTCCGGGGCCCGATGATCTCCACGCAGCGCACGGCCTGCTCCCCCGTCATGGTCACCACCGTGCCGAGCAGCGTCGTGCCGCCGGCGTGCACCAAGGCCAAGTCGACGTCGGGGTACCAGCGCGGGATGTCGTGCAGGCGCTCGTGCAGCAGCGTGTCGCCGGTGATGTAGAGGCGGAACCGGTGCGCTTCGCCCTGGTAGAAGTCCAGCATGCTGCCCATCACCGGTGGGAGCAGCCCCGCCACGTGGTCGGGCGCGTGCTTGCCGGGCATCGACGTCACCCGCAGGCGCGCGTCCCCGCGGACCACGTCCTGCGCCTCCCAGGTGTCCAGCGCGTGACCGCGGTGGAACCCCTGCTCGCGCAACAACCGCACGGCGTGGTCGTTGGTGATGATCGGCAGTTCGTGGTCGAGCTCCCGGGCCGCCACGTCGTCGAAGTGGTCGCCGTGGTGGTGCGACAGGACCACCAGGTCCACCGGCGGCAGGTCGGCGACCTGGCACGCCGGTTCGACCTCCCGCCGCGCGTACGCGCCGTGCCCCAGGTGCACGTGCTCCCCGGCGTGGAGGAACGCCGGATCGGTCAGCACGGAGAACCCCCCGTAGCGGATCACCGTCGTGGCGTTGCCCACGAAGTACAGCTCGCCCTCGTCGAAGTCGACGTCCGCGGCGCTCGGCAGCTCGATGGCCATGGCGGCTCCCTCCCTCCCCCGGGCAGGTACCCCACTGCCCGGCCGCCCATGCCGCCTCAGCCGACCACCCGCCACGGGGCGGTGACGCGGTGGGAGCCGCTGCCGAGCTCGGCCGGGGCCGTCCCGGGCAGCGCCACCTCGGCGGTCGTACCCGGCGGGACGACCACGTCCACGTGCAGCTCCTCGCCCGCGCGCCGCCAGGCGACCTCGGCGGGGCCGTAGGGCGTCAGGTGCCGGGCGCGGGCGCTGGTGAGGCCACCGCCGGGCAGCGGCGCGACCCGCAGCCGCCGGTAGCCCGGTGCGGCCGGGGCCAGGCCCGCGACCCGCCGGTGCAGCCAGTCGGCGACCGCGCCGAGCGCGTAGTGGTTGAACGAGGTCATCTCACCCGGGTTGACGCTGCCGTCGGGCAGCAGGCTGTCCCACCGCTCCCAGATCGTGGTGGCGCCCTGGACGACCGGGTACAGCCAGGACGGGCACCGCTGCCCCAGCAGCAGCCGGTAGGCGGTCTCCGGGTAGCCGTTGTCGGCGAGGGCGTCGCAGATCACCGGGGTGCCCGCGAACCCGGTGGCGATGGTGTGGTCGGCGGCGACCACCAGATCCCGCAGGCGACGGGCCGCGGCAGCCCGCAGCTCGGCGGTCGGGAGCAGGCCGAAGTGCAGCGCCAGCGCGTAGGCCGCCTGCGTGTCGGAGCTCAGCGCGCCGTCCTCGCCCACGTGCACCGCGGCGAACGCCGCGCGGGCCCGCCGCGCCATCGCCGCGTAGCGGTCGCGGTCGGCGTCCTCGCCGAGCTCCGCCGCCGTCCGCGCGAGCACGCCGGCTGAACGGGCGAAGTAGGCCGAAGCCACCAGGTGCGGATCGGTGCGCGCCTGGAACGGGTCCTCCGGCGGCGCGGCCGGATCGAGCCAGTCGCCGAGCTGCTTGCCCCGCCGCCACAGGCCGTCCTCGTCGAGCTGGGAGTGCACGAGTTCCACCCACGCCCGGGCCGAGGGGTACTGCGCGGCGAGCACACCCCGGTCGCCGAACCGCTCGTGCAGCGTCCACGGGGTCAGCACCGCGACGTCGCCCCACACCGCCGCCGCCCACGGCGGGGTCCACCCCGGTGCCGGGATCGTCGGGACGATGAACGGAACGGTGCCGTCGGCGTGCTGCTCGGCGGCCAGGTCGGCCAGCCACGAGGTGAGCAGCCCGGCGCAGTCGAACAGGAAGCTCGCCGTGGGTGCGAACACCTGGATGTCGCCGGTCCAGCCGAGCCGCTCGTCGCGCTGCGGGCAATCCGTGGGCAGGTCGAGGAAGTTGCCGCGCATGCTCCAGACGACGTTGTCGTGCAACCGGTTCAGCAACGGGTCCGAGGTCTCGAACCAGCCGGTGCGGCGCATGTCGGTGTGCAGCACCTGCGCGGCCACCTCATCGCGCGACGGCGTGCCCGGCCAGCCGGTGATCTCGGCGTAGCGGAAGCCGTGGAAGGTGAAGCGCGGCTCCCACTCGCCGTCCGGGAGGCAGCGATCGGTGGCCTCGGCGCGGCGCAGCGGCCGGGTGCACAGCTCGCCGTCCTGGAGGACCTCCGCGTGCCGCAGCACCAGGTCGGCGCGATGCGGGGCGTGGACCCGCAGCCGTCCCACCAGGTTCTGCCCGAAGTCCAGCAGCGCGCGGCCGTCCTCGGTGGTGCTGATCGCCGCCGGCCGGACCTCCTCGACCCGCCGCACCGGCGGTCCCAGCGGTGCCACCAGCGTGGCCGGGTCGCGCTGGAGGACCCGGACCGGGCGCCACCCGGCGGTGTCCAGGCCCGGCTCCGACCAGCCCGGCACCTCCTGCCGCGCGTCGTAGGACTCACCGTCGTAGAGGCTCGCCGACAGCGCGGGACTCGGGTACCAGCACCAGGAACCGTCCGTTCCGGAGCGGACCGCGCTGCCGTCGGCGCACTCCACCTCCAGCTGGCCGAGGAATCCGATGTCCGGCCCGTAGATCTCCCTCGTACCTCCGTGGAAACCGAGCCGACCCCGGTACCAGCCCTCGGCGAGCCAGGCGCCGATCGCGTTCTCGCCCTCGCGCAGCAGCCCGGTGACGTCGTAGGTCTGGTAGCGCAGGCGGCGGTGGTAGCTCGTCCACCCCGGGGCGAGCACCTGGTCGCCCACCGCGGCGCCGTTGATCCACGCCTCGTACAGGCCGTGCGCGGTGGCGTGCAGCCGGGCCCGGCGCGGTGCCGCGGGCAGGTGCAGCGCGCCCCGCACCAGCACCGGCCGCTCGGGGTCCCCGGCCTCCGGCTGCGGCCCCACCATCCGGGCCGTCCAGTCCGCCGCGCGCAGCAGCCCCGCTTCGACCACCAACGGCGGGCTCCAGCCGGACGCCGAACCGTCGCGGCCCCACACCCGGACCCGGACCTCGCGCCTCTCGCGGGAGTCCAACGGCGCCACCGGCCACGGCACCAGCACCGACTCGTCGCTGTCGACGCGCCCGCCGGTCGCCGGCTCGCCGTCCGCGGCTCGCACCTCGATCTCGTAGGCGCGCTGCCGCCAGTCCGGCTGCTCGGCGTCCACCGTCCACGACAGGCGCGGGCGGCCCGTCCCGATCCCGAAGGCCTCCCGGTGGTGCTCCGCGGTGGGAGCGGTGACGGTGACGGATTCGCCAGGTGGCACGGAACCCTCCGATTCTGCGGTCCTGTTGTGCGACGGGTCGGCGAACGGGCGCTGACGGCATCAGCGCGTTTCGACCGCCCCGGCCGACGGTGTCCCTTCCGCGCGCCTGCCGCGCATCCGGTCGATCGCGTAGCCGAATCCCATCGAGATCGCGACCAGCACGGCCAGGCTGGCGAACAGGAACTCGGGGCCGATCTCCACCAGCAGCGGCGTCCACAGCGCCACCACCGCGGCCAGCACCCGGGCCAGTGCGATCGTCGTGCCCTGCGCGGTGGACCGCAACAGGGTCGGGAACTTCTCCTGCGTCCACACCTTGTAGATCGCCTCGAACGCGAAGGCCAGGCCCAGCGTGCCGACGAGGTTGCCCAGCGCGAGGCTCCAGATGCTCACCCCGAACACCGCGGGCAGGGCGAACTCCCCGACGAAGCCGATGGCGCCGATGGTGTACCAGCGCATCCGCCGCGGCCCGTCGACCACCCGCATGAACACGATCGCCAAGCCCACGCTGACGATCTGGGCGGCCAGCCCGAGGGCCGAGGCGATCTGCACCGTGCTGCCCGCGGCGTTGACGTACATGTAGGTGCCGAACTGGCCCTTGGTGTTGGCGGCCACGTTGGACAGGCAGTAGAAGCCCGCCAGCGCCAGGAACGGCAGGAGGTAGCGCCGGTCGCCGAGCAGGCGCCGCACGGCCGAGGCGTTGCCCGCGGCGCTCGGCACCTCCTCGGCGGCGCTGCGCTCGGCGATCCACTGCCGGGACTCGGGCACCCGCAGCCGCAGCACCAGCACGACCAGCGCGACCACCGCGAGGTGCCCGTAGATGATCCGCGCCCCGAGTTCGCCCATCCCGCCGATGAGCACGCCGATGAGCTGGCTGCCCAGGATGCCGCCGTACCACAGCACCTGGGACAGGCCGACCAGCTTGCCCTTGGCGCCCTCCGGCGCCTCCTCGGAGATGAGCGCGATGGACACCGGGAGGTCGGCTCCCGAAGCGAAGCCGACCAGCAGGATGCCCGCGTAGAGGAACGTCGCGTTCGGCGCCGCGGCGAGCAGCGCCGAACCGGTGACGAGCAGGACCATCGTCACCGTGAACACCCGCCTGCGCCCGTACCGGTCGCCGAGCCGACCGCCGACCAGGGCGCCCACCGCGATCGCGAACGTCAGCATCGACGACAGCGCGCCGATCTGGCCGGCGCTGAGCCCCAGCGGTTCCTGGTAGAGCACCAGGGCGATGCCGGTGGACACGATCGCGGCGGCGTCGAGGTACGAGGCCATTCCGGCGACACCGGACCGGAACCAGTCCTTGGCGGTCACCGCGGCGGGCGGCGGGGTGGCGGACATCCTTCTCGCCTTCGTCGTCGAGGGAGGAGAAGCTGAGCGGCTCGCGAGCACCGGTTCCGGCGCCTGTCGCACTGCACGAGTTGAACCGTTTTAACGGACCGTAGGGTGACCCCGACCACAAGTCAAGACCGATCCGCTCCTCGCCTCCCGTCTCGTCGATCTCGGATGCGAGAGGCGCTGTAGTCCGAACGGTCGCGCCCCGAACGGCTCATTGACCGGGGATCAGTGCCGTTCCTACGCTCGATGAAACCTTTCAAATCCTCCAGCGGCGGGCCGCGGTCCGCCGACGATGTCCGGGCCGCGCCGCGGCGCCGGGAAACGGAGTCCAGACATGACCGACGTCCCCGCCGCCGCCCGCACCCGCGTCGTCGAAGGGCTCAGCGGTCTGCGCATCGAGACGCCGTCCTGGGGCTACGCCAACTCGGGCACGAGGTTCAAGGTCTTCGCGCAACCGGGCGTGCCGCGCACGGTGCACGAGAAGATCGACGACGCGGCGACGGTGCACCGCTTCACCGGCGCGGCGCCGTCGGTGGCGCTGCACATCCCCTGGGACGCCGTCGAGGACTACGGGGCGCTGGCCGACCACGCCACCGAGCGCGGCGTCCGGATCGGCACCGTCAACGCCAACGTGTTCCAGGACGACGCCTACCGGTTGGGCAGCGTCTGCCACCCCGATCCGGCGGTGCGGCGCAAGGCCGTCCGGCACCTGCTGGACTGCGTCGACATCATGGACGGCACCGGGTCGCGGGACTTGAAGCTCTGGTTCGCCGACGGCACGAACTACCCCGGCCAGGACAGCATCCGGCGGCGCCAGGACCGGCTCGCCGAAGCCCTGCGCGAAGTCCGCGACCGGCTCGGCGGGAACCAGCGGCTGCTGCTGGAGTACAAGCTGTTCGAGCCGGCCTTCTACACCACCGATGTGCCCGACTGGGGGACGGCGTTCGCGCACTGCCTCGAACTCGGCGACCGCGCGCGGGTGGTCATCGACACCGGGCACCACGCGCCGCACACCAACATCGAGTTCATCGTCGCCGTGCTGCTGCGCCTGGGCAAGCTCGGCGGGTTCGACTTCAACAGCCGGTTCTACGCCGACGACGACCTGATGGCCGGGGCCGCCGACCCGTTCCAGCTGTTCCGCGTCCTCTGCGAGATCGTGCAGGCGGACGCGCTGCGCCCGGACTCCGGGATCGCGTTCATGCTCGACCAGTGCCACAACGTCGAGCCCAAGATCCCGGCGGTGATCCGCTCGGTGATGAACGTGCAGGAGGCCACCGCGAAGGCGCTGCTGGTCGACACCGCGGCGCTGGCCGAGGCGCAGCGGTCCGGTGACGTGCTGGGCGCCCACGCCGTCCTGATGGACGCCTACGACACCGACGTCCGCCCCCTCCTGGCCGCGCTCCGCGAGGACGCCGGCCTCGCCCCCGACCCCATCGCCGCCTACCACCGCTCCGGTCACGCCGACCGCCTCAGCGCCGAACGCGCGGGAGGCAGGCAAGCGGGCTGGGGCGCGTAGCGGGCCCGCGGCGAGGACCACGACGCCACCAGAACGGAGAAGGAATGCGCTGCGCTGTCGACTCCCTGCTCGCCCGCTCCCACCGGCTCGGCTCCGACCCCCGCAACACGAACTACGCGGGCGGCAACACCTCGGCGAAGGCGACGGCGACCGACCCCGTCACCCGGGAACCGGTGGAGCTGCTGTGGGTCAAGGGTTCCGGCGGTGACCTCGGCACGCTCACCGAGGAAGGGCTGGCGGTGCTGCGGTTGGACCGGTTGCGCGCGCTGGTCGAGGTCTACCCCGGACCGGCGCGCGAGGACGAGATGGTGTCGGCGTTCGACTTCTGCCTGCACGGCAAGGGCGGCGCGGCACCGTCGATCGACACCGCGATGCACGGCCTGGTCGAGGCCGCGCACGTCGACCACCTGCACCCCGACGCCGGGATCGCCCTCGCCACCGCCGCCGACGGGCCGGCGCTGACCGAGCGGATCTTCGGCGGCCGGGTGGCGTGGATCCCGTGGCGCCGCCCGGGTTTCCAGCTCGGGCTGGACATCGCGGCGGTGGCGGCGGACCACCCCGAGGCCATCGGGGTCGTCCTCGGCGGGCACGGGATCACCGCGTGGGGCGCGACCTCGCAGGAGTGCGAGCAGAACTCGCTGGAGATCATCCGGACGGCGCAGCGCCACCTCGACGAGCACGGTGATCCGGAGCCGTTCGGGCCGGTGCGCCCGGGGTTCGAGCCGCTGCCGCGGGAGGAGCGCCACGCGCGCGCGGCGGAGCTGTTCCCGCTGCTGCGCGGCCTGGCCTCGACCGACGCGCCGCAGGTGGGGCACTACGTCGACGCCGACGACGTGCTCGACTTCCTCAGCCGGGAGAAGCTGGCGCCGCTGGCCGCGCTGGGCACCTCCTGCCCGGACCACTTCCTGCGCACCAAGGTGCGGCCGCTGGTCGTCGACCTGCCCGCGACGGCCTCGCCCGAGGAGGTCGCGGAGCGGCTGGGCGAGCTGCACACCGCCTACCGCGCGGAGTACCGCGCCTACTACGAGCGGCACGCCGGTCCGGCCAGTCCGCCGATGCGCGGGGCGGATCCGGCGATCGTGCTGGTGCCCGGGGTCGGCATGTTCAGCTTCGGCCGGGACAAGCAGACCGCCCGGGTCGCCGGGGAGTTCTACGTCAACGCCATCAACGTGATGCGCGGCGCGGAATCGGTCTCCCGCTACGCCCCGATCGAGGAGTCCGAGAAGTTCCGCATCGAGTACTGGGAGCTGGAGGAGGCCAAGCTCCGCCGCAGGCCCGCGCCGAAGCCGCTGGCCACCCGGGTCGCCTTCGTCACCGGCGCGGGCTCGGGCATCGGCCGCGCGGTGGCGGAGCGGTTGGCCGCGGAAGGCGCGTGCGTGGTGGTCGCCGACCTCGACCGGGACCGGGCCGCCGAGGTCGCCGCCGGGATCGGCGGGAGCGACACCGCGATCGGCGTGGCCGTCGACGTCGCCGACGAGTCCGCCGTCTCCCGGGCGGTGGCGGCGGCCGTGCTCGCCTTCGGCGGGATCGACCTGGTGGTCAACAACGCGGGCCTGTCCATCGCCAAACCGCTGCTGGAGACCACCGCCCGGGACTGGGAGGTGCAGCACGACGTCATGGCGAAGGGGTCGTTCCTGGTGGCGCGGGAGACCGCCCGGACGATGCTGGCGCAGCGGATGGGCGGCGACGTCGTCTACGTCTGCAGCAAGAACGCGGTGTTCGCCGGCAGCGACAACCTCGCCTACGGCGCGACCAAGGCCGACCAGGCGCACCAGGTCCGGTTGCTGGCGGCCGAGCTCGGCGAGCACGGCATCCGGGTCAACGGCGTCAACCCGGACGGCGTCGTGCGCGGCTCCGGCATCTTCGCGGGCGGCTGGGGCGCCAGCCGGGCGGCGCACTACGGGGTGCCGGAGGAGGAGCTCGGCGCGTTCTACGCGCGGCGCACGCTGCTCAAGCGCGAGGTGCTGCCCGAGCACGTCGCCGACGCGGTGTTCGCGCTCACCGCGGGCGAGCTGTCCCGGACCACGGGCCTGCACGTCCCGGTCGACTCCGGCGTCGCAGCGGCGTTCCTCCGATGAGCGCCGCCCACGTCGCGGCCGTCGACCTCGGGGCGGCCAGCGGGCGCGTGGTGCTCGGCCGGGTCTCACCGGACCGGTTGGAGCTCGAGGAGGTGCACCGGTTCCCCAACGGGCCGGTGCGGCTGCGCGACGTGCTGCACTGGGACGTGCTCGGGCTCTACCGCGGGATCCTCGAAGGGCTGCGCGCCGCCGGGCGGGCGGCCGGGCACCTGGACGCCGCGGGCATCGACACGTGGGCGGTGGACTACGGGCTGCTCGACACCACCGGGGCGCTGCTGGGCAACCCGGTGCACTACCGCGACGCCCGCACCGACGGGGTCGCCGAGGCGCTGCACGAGCGGATCCCGGCCGCCGAGCTCTACGCCGCGACCGGGTTGCAGGTACTCCCGTTCAACACGATCTACCAGCTCGCGGCGGCGACCGGGACACCCGCGCTGGCGGCGGCGCGGCACCTCCTGCTGCTGCCCGACCTGTTCGCCTACTGGCTGACCGGGCACCGCCGCGCCGAGATCAGCAACGCCTCCACCACCGGGCTGCTCGACACCGCGCGGCGGTGCTGGGACCGGGACCTGATGGCGCGCGCCGGGATCGACCCGGGGTTGTTCGCGCCGCTGGTCGAGGCGGGCACCCGGGTCGGCCCCCTGAGCCCGCACGTGCTGGCCGAGACCGGGCTGGGCGGACCGGTCGAGCTCGTCGCGGTGGGCTCGCACGACACCGCCTCGGCGGTCGCCGGGGTGCCCGCCGCGGACCCGGCGTTCGCCTACGTCGCCACCGGGACCTGGTCGCTGGTGGGCGTCGAGCTCGACACCCCGGTGCGCGGCGAGGCGAGCCGGGCGGCGAACTTCTCCAACGAGCTGGGCATCGACGGCACGGTCCGCTACCTGCGCAACGTGATGGGGCTGTGGCCGTTGCAGGAATGCCTGCGGCACTGGGGGAACCCGGACCTGGCGGAGCTGCTGGTGGCAGCACGCCGGGAACCACCGCTGGCCGCCGTGGTCGACGCCGCCGACCCGGCCTTCATCCCGCCCGGCGACATGCCGGAGCGGATCGCCGCCGCCTGCGTCCGGCTCGGCCAGCCCGCGCCCCGGTCCCGGGCCGCGATCGTGCGGTGCGTGCTGGACAGCCTCGCGCTGGCCCACCGCCGCACCGTCCGCGAGGCCGTGGCGCTGTCCGGCCGCGCGGTCGGCACCGTGCACCTGGTCGGCGGTGGCGCCCGCAACGAACTGCTCTGCCGGCTCACCGCCGACGCGTGCGGCCTGCCGGTCGTGGCGGGCCCGGTCGAGGCGGCGGCGGTGGGCAACGCGCTCGTGCAGGCGCGGGCGCTGGGCGCGCTCGACGGCGACCGGTTCGCGCTGCGCGACCTGGTCCGCCGCACCCACCGGCTCGCCCGCTACGAACCGGCCGCCGACGACACCGCCTGGCAGGAAGCCGAAACCCGGCTGGTCGGCTGAAAACCGGGCCCGCTCCGGTCCGCCGGTCCCACGCGAGGCGGGTCCGGTTCAGCGGCGGCGGGTCGAGGCCCGCGCCACCAGTTCGGGGGTGAACAGGACCTGCTGGTGCTCGTGGTCCGGATCGGTCGCCTCCTCGATGAGCAGCGCGGCCGCGGTGCGGCCCAGCTCGTGCCGCGGTTGGCGGACCGAGGTGAGCGGCACGGCCGCCGCGTCGGCGAACTCGATGTCGTCGTAGCCGACGATGGCGAGGTCACCAGGCACGTCGAGGCCCAGCGCGACGCACTGCTGGAGCAGCCCGAGCGCGACGAGGTCGTTGGCGCAGAAAGCCGCCGTGGGCCGGTGGCTCGAACGCATCCCCGCGATCCGGGCACCGGCCTGCCGCCCGCCGCCGACGGTGTTCGAGGCGGTGTCGATCCGCACCACCGACTCCGCCGGGTGCCCGGCCCGCACCACCTCCCGGACGGCACCGGCGCAGCGGTCGCGGACCTGGCCCAGGACGTGCGGGCCGCCGACGAACGCGATCCGCTCGTGGCCGAGGTCGAGCAGGTGCGCGGCGGCCAGCTCCCCGCCCAGCACGTCGTCCACCGCGACCGTGCAGTGCGCGCGGTCGGCGCGGGTGCGGTCCACGACGACCACCGGCGTGCCGCGCCTCGGGATCTCGTCCAGCGAAGGGTGGTCGGCGTCGACGGGCGTGATCAGCACGCCGGCGACCCGCTGCTGCTCGAGGCGGGTGAGGTAGGACAGCTCCCGGTCCGGCCGGTTGTCGCTGTTGCACAGGTACAGCGACAGGTCCGCCGCCTCGGCGGCGCCCTCGGCGCCCCGCGCCACGTCGGTGAAGAACGGGTTGGCCGCGTCCAGCACCACGTAGGCGATGGTGTTGCTGCGCCCCGCGCGCAGTTGCCGGGCGGATTCGTTGCGCACGAAGCCGAGTTCGGTCATCGCGTGCTGCACCCGCAGCCGGGTGCTCTCGCTGACCACGTGGGGCCGGTTGAGCACGTTGGAGACGGTCCCGAGCGACACGCCGGCGGCCCGGGCCACCTCCCTGACGCTGACCACGCTCCGAACCTCCCGCGCCGACGCTGCCGTCGCCACTCTACCGGCACGAGCCCGTCGTCCCAGCGCACGGAACGACGGGCGGCACCGTCCGGCCGGCCTCCCGACGGCGCGCCGAGCGCGGTCCGGCCTCACCCGGCGGACCCCCGGGTGGTCACCCGAGGTCGGCGAGCAGGGCCCGGACGCGCCGGTCGATCTCGTCGCGGATCGGGCGGACCTCGGCGGCGGTCCGGCCCGCCGGGTCGTCGAGCTGCCAGTCCAGGTAGCGCTTGCCGGGGTAGACCGGGCAGGCGTCGCCGCAGCCCATGGTGATCACCACGTCGGCCGCGTCGACCGCCTCGGAGCTGAGCCCGGCGGGGACCTCGCGGGAGAGGTCGAGGCCGAGCTCGGCCATCACCTCGACGACGGCCGGGTTGACGGACCCGGCGGGCGCCGATCCGGCGGAGCGGACGACGACCCGGTCCCCGGCGTGGTGGGCGAGCAGGGCGGCGGCCATCTGGGAACGTCCCGCGTTGTGCACGCAGACGAACAGGACCTCGGGGACGGGGCTCATGGTTCCTCGCTGGTGGTCGCCGGGCGGGGTGCGCGCCGGGAGGGGCGGAAGCGGCGGCGGGCGGCCAGGGAGACGGAGACCAGGCCCACCAGCACCGGGACTTCGATCAGGGGGCCGACGACTCCGGCGAGCGCCTGCCCGCTGGTGACGCCGAAGGTCGCGATGGCCACCGCGATGGCGAGCTCGAAGTTGTTGCCCGCCGCGGTGAACGCCAGCGTGGCGCTGCGCTCGTAGCCGAGGCCGATCCCCGCGCCCAGGGCGAAGGAACCTGCCCACATCACGACGAAGTACACCAGCAGCGGCAGCGCGATCCGGACCACGTCCAGCGGCTGCGAGGTGATCGCCCCGCCTTGCAGCGCGAACAGCACCACGATGGTGAACAGCAGGCCGTACAGGGCCAGCGGGCCGATCCGCGGCAGGAACCGCTCCTCGTACCACCGCCGCCCCTTGGTGCGCTCGCCGAGCCGGCGGGTGAGGAACCCGGCCACCAGCGGGATCCCGAGGAAGATCAGCACGTTCTGGGCGATCCCCCAGGCCGAGACCGCCAGGCCCACCTGCGGCAGCCCGAGCCACCCGGGCAGCACCGACAGGTAGAACCAGCCCAGCCCGGCGAAGGCGATCACCTGGAACACCGAGTTCAGCGCCACCAGCACGGCGGCCGCTTCCCGGTCGCCGCAGGCCAGGTCGTTCCAGATGACGACCATGGCGATGCAGCGGGCCAGCCCGACGATGATCAGGCCGGTCCGGTACTCGGGCAGGTCGGGCAGGAACACCCACGCCAGCGCGAACATCAGCGCCGGGCCGACGATCCAGTTCAGCACCAGCGAGGAGACCAGCAGCCGCGCGTCGCCGGTGACCGCGTCGAGCCGGTCGTAGCGGACCTTGGCCAGCACCGGGTACATCATCACCAGCAGGCCGAGCGCGATCGGCAGCGAGATGCCGTCGATCGCGACGGCGTCCAACGCCGGACCGAGTCCGGGGACCCAGCGCCCGGCCAGCAGTCCGGCGACCATCGCCAGCGCGATCCACAGCGGCAGGAAGCGGTCCAGCGCGGAGAGCTTCCCGACGACGGCCTCGTCGGCGGTCCGGGTCATGCCGGCACCGCCGGGGCGAGCGAGTCGGCCAGCAGCCGCAGCGCCTCGGGGCGGACGCGGTAGTAGATCCAGGTGCCCCGGCGGCTGCCCTCGATCAGCCCGGCTTCGCGCAGCACCTTGAGGTGGTGCGAGATCGTCGGGCCGGACAGCTCGAAGGCCCCGGTCAGGTCGCACACGCAGGCCTCGCCCCCGGCGTGGCAGGCGATCAGCGACAGCAACCGCAACCGGACCGGATCGCCGATCGCCTTGAACACCGGCGCCAGCTCCTCGGCCCGCGCGGCGCTCAGCGGCTCGCACAGCAGCCGCGTCGTGCAGCCCTCATTCGACATGCATCTAATTTGACACACGTCGATGCGTGGGACAGCCTCGGGTCCGGCACCGGCCCCGAGGAGGCGTGGAGTTGGCAGCACGGGCCGACGACCGCGAGGTCGTGGTGATCGGCGGCGGTCAGGCGGGCCTGGCCGCGAGCTACTTCCTGCGCCGCGCCGGGGTGGACTTCGCGGTGCTCGACGCCGCGTCGGCACCGGGCGGGGCCTGGCGGCACGGGTGGGACTCGCTGCGGCTGTTCTCCCCGGCCCGCTACAGCCCGCTGCCCGGCTGGTGGATGCCCGAGCAGCCCGGCGAGGAGTTCCCCACCGCCGGCCACGTCGCCGACTACCTCGCCGCGTACGAGCGGCGCTACGCGCTGCCGGTGCTGCGCCCGGTGCGGGTCCGGCAGCTGCGCGGCGGGGCCGAGCGGCTGGCCGTGGACACCGACCGGGGGACCTGGCGCCCGCGTGCGGTGATCAGCGCCACCGGGACCCGAGGCGCCCCGCACCGACCGCACCACCCCGGGCTGGAGCGGTTCACCGGCCGCGTGCTGCACTCCGCCGACTACCGGTCGCCCGCGGAGTTCCGCGGTCAACGGGTGCTGGTGATCGGCGGCGGCAACTCCGCGGCGCAGATCCTCGCCGAGCTCTCCGCCGTCGCGGACACGACGTGGGCCACCCGGCGACCGCCCCGGTTCATGCCCGACGACGTCGACGGGCGGGTCCTGTTCGACCTGGCCACCGCCCGGCACGCGGCCCGCCGGGCCGGGCTGCCCGACACCGGCGGTCCGGCCGCGCTGGGCGACATCGTGGTGGTGCCGCCGGTGCGGGCCGCCCGCGAGCGGGGCGCGCTGCGCGCCGAACCGATGCCGGAGCGCTTCACCGAGCGCGGCGCGGTGTGGTCCGACGGGTCCGAGCGGCCCTTCGACGCCGTGCTCCAGGCCACCGGGTTCCGGCCCGACCTGCCCCACCTCGCACCGCTGCTGCGTCCCGGCGCCGACGGCCGGATCACCACCGAGGGCACCCGCTCGCTCCAGGACCCGCGGGTGCACCTGCTCGGCTACGGCGACTGGACCGGCTGGGCCTCGGCGACGGTGGTCGGCGCCGCCCGCACCGCCAAGACCGCCGTCGCCGAGGTCACCGCCCTGCTGCGCGAGGATCGGGCCCAGACCCGGTGACGGTGGAGTTCCGGCAGCCGGCAGCGGCGTGGGACGCCTGCCCGCCGTCCCGGTTCAGCGCCACCCCGGCGCCGGTCGCGCAGCTTCCGGACGGCCCTCGGGGCGGGTCAGCGCGCGAGCCATCCGCCGTCGACGGCCAGCACGTGCCCGTGGACGTAGTCGGCGGCCGACGAGGCGAGGAACAGGGCAGGACCCACGACGTCGGCCGGGTCGCCCCAGCGCCCCGCGGGGATGCGCGCGAGGATCTCGCGGCTGCGCTCCCGGTCCTGCCGGAGCCCGCTGGTGACGGCCGTGGCCAGGTAGCCGGGGGCGAGGGCGTTGACGTTGACGCCTCTCCCGGCCCACTCGTTGGCCAAGGCCCGGGTCAGCCCGCTCAGGGCGTGCTTGCTCGCGGCGTAGGAGGGCGCGAACACCCCGCCCTGGAAGCTCAGGACCGAGGCGATGTTGATAATCTTCCCGCGCCCGCGTTCGAGCATGCCGCGGCCCGCCGCGCGCGCGAGTTCGAACGCGGCGTTGAGGTTCAGCTCGATCACCTGGTCCCAGTCCGCGTCCGGGAAGGTCTCCGCGGCCGCCCTCCTGATCTGCCCGGCGTTGTTGACCAGGACGTCGACCTCGCCCCGCCCGAGCAGTTCGGGGATGGCCTCCCGGCGCTGCCGCGCATCCGCGAGGTCGAGGCGGAACTGATCGGCGGAGACTCCCAGACTTTCGGCCTCGGCGACCACCGGTCCCAGGTCGTCCTTCTCCGACAGGAGCAGGAGATCCGCACCGGCCGCGGCGAAGCCGAGTGCGATCGCCCGCCCGATCCCGCTACCGGCTCCGGTGACCAGGACGCGGCGTCCCTGGAAGTCCCCCGATTTCGGACTCGCTTGACCCGACACACCCGCTCCGTTCTCCCGTGCGGCTGATGCGACTTGCGGTTCGTTCGCCTGGGAACGATACGAACCCGCCCGCACGATCGTGAAGCGCACGTTCCGAATGCGGGTATCCAGCTGCCGAATCCACGTTCGCCCCCCCGGTCCGCGGGCCGCCTATCGCGGTCCGGCGCGGCGGGCCCGCGCGCGTTCCGGGGTGGGATCGGTGCCCGCGGGCGGCTCGGTGTCGATGATGCCGTGCAGCAGCGTCCGGGCGGCCGGGGTGAGCGGCCGGACGGAGTCCCAGCACACGGCCACCCGCCTGCCCGCAGGCCCTTCCAGGCGGCGCACCTCGACACCGGTGGTGTCGGCGACCTGCGCGGCGAGCCAGTTGGTGACACCGACGCCGATTCCCTGCCGCACGAGGGAAACGAGCGTTTGGGGCTGGTTGGTCGCCTGGACCGGTTCCACTTCGTACCCGTGCTCGCGGAACAGCTGGTAGGACTCGAACTCCCCCGTCTCCGGTGCGTCGAGCCGACCGATCGAGACGATGGGATGCTCCACCACGGCTCCGAGCGGTATCGGCTCCGGCAACCGCGCCAGCGGGTGCTCGGGGGCGTGGACGACGACGAGCGGTTCGTTCCACAGCGGCAGCGAACGCGCCGAGGCCGAAGCCGGCGGCGGCGACATCGGTCGGAGGTAGGCGTCCACGGCGCCCGAGGTGAGCGCGTCGTCGAGCTCCAGTGTGGACCGTTCGAGGAGCACCACCTGCACGTCCGGGCTGGAGCGGCGCAGCGACGCCAGCAGGCGTGGCACGAAGGCCGCGCTCGCGCTCGGGTACGACCCCAGCGTGACGACTCCGCGCGTCCCCCCTCGCCACGGGGCCATCGAGGCTTCGGCGGATTCCAGCGCGTGCAGGATCTCGCGCGCGTGGACGGCCAGCGCCGCACCGGCCCCGGTCAGCTCGACGGGGCGCTTCCTGCGATCGAACAGCGGCAAGCCGATCTCCCGCTCCAGCGAGGCGACGTGCGTGCTGACCCGGGGCTGCGAACGCCGCGTCGACTCGGCGGCGGCGACGAAACTGCCCGTGTCGATGACGGCGAGGAAGGAGACGAACCATTCCAGCCTGACATCGGCGCTCAACATCATCGTCCTCCCTGTTCGCCGCCCGGAACCGCGTCCGGACGACCGTTGGTCCAGCCGAGTTTCCCCGGTCACAGCCGACGAATCAGTCTGCGCGCCCCGGCAGCGCGTGGCAATGGCCGAACCCGGTGACACGACCGCCCGGGAAGGCGGCACCGCGGGATATTGCGGAGTCGAATGCCGCCATTCAAACCTCGCGCTTGACCAGGTGCGGAGCCGGATGATTACTGTTGCAACCACGCATTCGGGTGCTCACGGACGATTTCCCACCCACTCGATTTCCCATTCTTCGGTGGAACGTCCCGTTTCCGCGGTGAGCCGACCGCTCTGGAGGCATAGGTGCACGACAAGACGAGTGAAAGCAGCGGGTCCACGAGGAAGTTCGGCCGTCGGGGCTTCCTGACCGCGGTGGCGGCGGGAGCGGGCGGGCTCGGGCTCGGGACCGCGCTCGCCCCCTACGAGGAACGCGTCGCGTACGCGACGCGCAACGTCAACCGGAATTCCGCGCCCAGCTCCCTGAAGATCACCGACCTGCGGGTCGCCGTGCTCGACGAGGTGCCGTTCACCAGCCCGATCGTGCGCATCGACACCAACCAGGGCATCTCGGGGTACGGCGAGGTCCGCGACGATGCCGACCCCCGCTACGCCCTGATGCTCAAGAGCAGGCTCCTGGGGCAGAACCCGACGAGCGTCGAGAAGCTGTTCGCCGGGATCCAGCAGTTCGGCGGGCACGGGCGGCAGGGCGGCGGTGTCTCCGGCGTCGAGATGGCCCTGTGGGACTTGGCGGGCAAGGCGTTCGGGGTCCCCGTCTACCAGATGATCGGCGGCAAGTACCGGGACGACGTCCGGCTCTACACCGACACCGCGGCGTCGCAGGACCCGGCCGTCTACGCCAGGCGCATGAAGGAGAAGGTCGACCGGGAAGGGTTCACCTTCCTGAAGATGGACGTCGGGATCGAGCTGGTCAAGGACATCCCCGGCGCGCTCACCGGCGCGGGCGCGTGGGGGGACCTCGAGCAGTACAGCGGGAAACCCGGTAGCTACGGGATGACCGAGCACCCCTTCACCCGGATCCAGATCACCGACAAGGGGCTCGACGAGATCGCCAAGTACTACGAGGCGGTCCGCAACGCCGTGGGCTACGAGATCCCGCTCGGGTCCGACCACTTCGGGCACTTCGGGGTCAACGAGGCGATCAAGCTCTCCGAGCGGATGGCCCCGTACAACCTCGCCTACATGGAGGACCTGGTCCCCTGGTTCCACACCGACATGTGGAAGGAGATCTCCCGCGCCACGACGGTGCCCACCATGACCGGGGAGGACATCTACGGCCTGGAGGACTTCAAGCCGCTGATCGACGAGCGCGCCGTGGACCTCGTGCACCCCGACATCGCCAGCGCGGGCGGCATCATGCCGACGAAGGAGATCGGCGACTACGCGGCCGAAAACGGCATCGCCATGTTCCTGCACTACGCGGGATCGCCGATCGGAGCGATGGCGAGCGCCCACGTGGCGGTCGCCAGCCACAACTTCGTGGCGTTGGAGAACCACTCCGCCGAGGTCGAATTCTGGGACGACCTGGTGACCGGCGTGGAGAAGCCCCTGGTGCGCAAGGGTTTCTACCGGATCCCGGATGGCCCCGGGCTGGGCGTCGAGCTCAACGAGGAAGCCGCCCGGCAACACCTGAAGAAGGGGACCGAGCTCTTCCCCCCGAGCGACCAGTGGAACGAATCCGGCTCCTGGGACCGCACCTGGAGCTGACCCACCGCGCACCCCCGCGGCAGCGGGCACCCACGATGGAAAGGACCACGATGGCCGACAACGGCACCTCCCCCGGCCGCGGACCCGCCGGCCTGCCCGACGAGATCGCGATCCCGGCCCTCCCCGAGGACGACCGCGGATGGGTCCCCCAGGCCCCCGACGTCTGGTTCCGCCCGCTGTTCCTCAACACCGTGACCGGGCAGTGGTGCAACCTGCTGCGGGTCACCGCATCGGGGATCGTCTCGCGACACCGCCATCCCGGCCTGGTGGTCGGGTACGTCCTCCGCGGCAAGTGGCACTACCTGGAGCACCCGTGGACCGCGGAGGAAGGGCACTTCGTCTACGAACCGCCGGGAGAGGTGCACACCCTCGAGGTTCCGGACGACTGCACCGAGATGATCACGTTCTTCAACGTCGCGGGAGCCATGATCTACCTGGACGACCGGGGACGGCAGACCGGCTACGAGGACGTCTTCACCAAGATCGAGATGTGCCGCGCGCACTACCGCGACACCGGGCTCGGCGCGGACTACGTCGAGCAGTTCATCCGGTGAGCGGGGAACCGACGCCGGACAACGCCGCACGCACGGTTCAGCAGGAGCTTCGATGAGCACACCAGGGCAGCACAACGCGGACGTGGCACCGCCCGCAGGCACCGGCCGGACGGGCCGGGTGCGCTGGACCATGATCGCGATGGCCTTCGGCGCCACCACCATCAACTACGTCGACCGCGCCAACCTGGGCGTGGCCCTGCCGTACATGACCGAGGAGCTGCGGCTGTCGAGCACCGCGTACGGCATCCTGCTCGGAGCGTTCTTCTGGACGTATTCCTTCATGCAGATGCCGTCCGGCTACCTGGTCGACCGCTTCGGCCCCCGCCGGATGCTGGCGTTCGCGCTGATCACCTGGTCGGTGATCACCATGCTGATCGGCGCCGCGACCGGATTCCTGGTGCTGCTGCTGTTGCGCCTGCTGCTCGGCGTGGGCGAGTCCCCGGCGTTCCCGTCGAGCTCGGCGGTCGTCGCGCGCTGGTTCCCCGTGCGGGAACGCGGCATCGCCGCCTCCATCTTCGACAGCGGAGGACGTGCGGGCACGGCCTTGGCGCTGCCGCTGATCGCCGTGCTCATCGGCGTCATCGGGTGGCGCGGCTCGTTCCTGGTGTGCGGGCTGCTCGGCCTGGTGTTCGTGGCGATCTGGCTGCGCGTCTACCACGATCCCGACCAGCACCCGAAGGTCACCGCGCAGGAACTGGCGCACATCCGGGGCGGAACCGGCGACGCCCGGGACGACCAGCCCCCGCTACCGTGGCTGAGCCTGCTCACCTACCGGACGACCTGGGGGATGATCGCGGGCTTCTTCTGCTTGTCCTTCGTCCTGTACTTCTTCATCACCTGGTTCCCGTCCTACCTGGTCGACGCGCGCGGCTTCGACCTGCTCAACCTCGGGATCTTCGGCATGCTGCCCGCACTGCTGGCCATTCCGTCGCAGTGGCTCGGGGGCCTGCTGCAGGACGGGCTGATCAAGCGGGGACGTTCGGTCTCGTTCGCGAGGAAGCTCCCGCTCGTCAGCGGCTTGATCGTCTCGTCGGTGATCGTCTTCGCCGCCCAGGCCCCCAACGCCGCGATCGCGCTGACCCTGCTCACGATCTCCTACGGCGCGCTGACCTTCGCGGCGTCGAGCCTGTGGGCGCTGCCCAGCGACGTCGCGCCGTCCCGGGGCAACGTCGGATCCCTGGCGGGCATCCAGGGGTTCGCCTCCAACGCCGCCGGCGCGGCGAGCCCCATCGTCATCGGCGTGCTGCTCGACGTCACCGGGGGCTCCTACGTCGTCCCCCTCGCCGTCGCGGGGGCGATGGCCCTGCTGGGCGCCCTCGTCTACGCCTTCGGCATCGGCCGGATCGCGCCGCTGCCCACGTCGTGACCGGCGCCGCGGGCCCCGGCGAGGACCTGGTGCGAACCGCAGCGGCCCCGGTTCCTGATGTACCCCACTTCGAACGGAGCAGAGGATGAACCAGTCGTACTCCCCCGAGACCATCGCCGCGTTCGCGGAACTGCCCACCGCGTCGGTGGCCGACGCGGTCGAGCAGCACGGCGGGCGGGGCTACCTCTCCGGGCGGATCCACCAGATCGTCGCGGGCAAGGTCGTCGGCCCCGCGGTCACCGTCCGCGAAGTCCCCGACGAGGAGGCGCTGCCGCCCGAGCACGCGCTGCGGGCCATCGACCGGTCCGAGCCGGGGAGCGTGATCTGCATCGACGCCGGGAGCGCCGACGTCGCGGTCTGGGGCGGCCTGATGACCGCGGGCGCGGTGGCCAAGGGGCTGGCCGGAGCGGTCCTCGACGCCGCCGTGCGCGACGTCGAGGAGATCCGCAGGGACTACGGCTTCCCCGTCTACGCGCGGGGCAGCGTCCCGGCCACCACGGTCGGCCGGTTCCGTACCGTGTCGCTGAACGAACCGGTCGTGCTGGGCGAGGTCACCGTGCACCCCGGCGATCTCATCGTGGCCGACTCGGACGGCGTGGTCCGCGTTCCGGCCCGGCACGTCGAGTCAGTCCTGGCCGCCGCCACCGAGATCGAGACCCGCGAGCAGGAGCAGACGAGGTTGATCCTGGACAGCGGGTCGTTGCAGGACGGCCTCGCGAAGTACGGCCGGATCTGATCATGAGCGGTATCGACGTCCTCGCGATGGGCGAACCGCTCGTGGAGTTCAACGCGGGCACCGACGGCGACCTGGCCGGCAGCGAAACCTTCTCCCGGGGCTACGGCGGCGACACGTCCAACTTCATCATCGCCGCCGCCCGCTCGGGAGCCCGCACCGAGTACCTGACCAGGATCGGCGACGACGCCTTCGGGACCGCCCTCGGCGACCTGTGGCGGCGGGAAGGCGTCGGGACACCGCACGTCGTGCGGGAAGCGGGCGGGCGGACCGGCATCTACTTCATCGCCCGGAACGGCGGGGAGCACGCCTTCACCTACTACCGCCACGACTCGCCCGCCACCCGGTTGTCCCCGGCCGACGTGACCGGCGAGGTGATCGCCCGGGCCAGGCTCGTGCACCTCACCGGCATCACCCAGGCGATCAGCCACTCGGCCTGCGATGCGGCCTTCCACGCCATGGCGCTGGCCCGGGAGCGCGGCGTCCTCGTCAGCTACGACCCGAACCACCGGCCGGGGCTGTGGGCGACCGAACGGGCGCGGGCGGTCATCCTCCGCAGCCTCGCGCTCTGCGACATCGCACTGCCCAACCTCGACGAGGGGCGCATGCTCACCGGTGCCGACCAGCCGCGCGACGTCCTCGCGGCGCTGCGCGAACTCTGCCCCGGCACGGTCGTGCTGAAGAACGGCGCGCAGGGGGCGCTGCTGGCCGACGGGGCGACGATCGCGGAGATCCCCGCACCGCCGGTCGCTTCGGTCGACGCCTCCGGGGCCGGGGACGCCTTCGACGGGGCCTTCGCGGCGCGACTGCTGGGGGGAGGTGGACCGGCCGAAGCGGCCCGCTACGCCGCGGCGGCGGCGGCGCTCAGCACCACCGGGCACGGTGCCGTGCGTCCCATCCCGCACCACGAGGACGTGCTCGAACTCCTCTGACGAACCGTCCGCCGAGGCGCCCGGCCCGTCCACCGCACCGGGCCGGGAGCCTCGGCGGTCCCGCGCCGGGCAGCATGGATGTTCGTCGATTGCCGCAACGGACGAGCGGTGCCGATACTGGGGCATGACGATCAGCGCACCCCGCGACGGGCAGCTCTCCGCGGACGACGCGACCACCTACGCCGAGTGGTTCGCCCGGCTCGGTGAGCCGATGCGGGTGCGCCTGCTGCACGCGGTGGCCGCCGCGGGCAGCACCTCCGTCGGAGCGCTCGCCGAACGGCTCGAGATCAGCGAGTCGACCTGCTCGCACCACGTCCGCAAGCTCGCCGAAGTCGGGTTCGTGCTGCTGCACGAGGAAGGCACCGCCACCCGCGTGTCGGTCAACCAGGCGTGCCGCACCGGACTGCCGCACGCCGCCGATGCGGTGCTGGGGCTGCTGCCGCTTTCCTGCTGCCCGCGGGACGTGCCCGCCGACGTCCCGGTGCGGGCGATGACCGATGACGACCTCCCGGCGGTGCGGCGCATCTACGCCGAGGGCATCGCCACCGGCGACGCCACCTTCGAGACCGAGGTGCCCGACGAGGACGCCCTCCGCGCCCAGTGGCTCTCCGGCCACCGCTGGGTGGCCGAGGTCGCCGGTGCGGTCGCCGGGTGGGCCGCGGCGGCGCCGGTCTCGGCGCGGGAATGCTACGCCGGCGTCGCGGAGACCTCGGTCTACGTCGGGGACGGCGTGCGCGGGCGGGGGGTCGGCAAGGCCCTGCTGCACCGCCAGGTCACCGCCGCCGACGAGGGCGGGCTGTGGACGCTGCAGAACTCGATCTTCCCGGAGAACCGCGCGAGCCTCGCCCTGCACCGCTCGGCGGGATTCCACACGGTCGGCCTGCGCGAGCGCGTCGCCCGCCACCACGGCCGGTGGCGGGACACCGTCGTGCTCGAACGCCGCCGCGCCGAGGACTGACCGCGGCCCCGTGCGGGCGCCCCACCGCCCGCACGGGGGCGACCCCGGGGTAACCGCGGGCGGCGCCGCCCAATCCCCCGGAACCGATCAGGGCCGCAGCAGCACCTTCACCACCCGGTCCCGCCGCTCGCCGAGGAGCCGCAGGGCCGTCGCGGCGTCCTCCAGCCCGAACTCGCGGCCGACGATCCGGGACGGGTCGAGCACCCCGGCGACGAAGGCCCGCACCGCGTGGACCCACGCCCGGGACGAGGCGCCGAACACCGTGTGCAGGGTGAGCTGGGACAGCACCAGGTGGCTGGCCGACAGCGTCCGGTCGTCGGCGGGGGGCACCCCGGTCAGCACGACCCGCCCGCCGCGGCGCGCGAGCCGGGTGGCGAGGTCCGAGGTGCCCCGGGCCCCCGCCGCCTCCAGCACCGCGTCGAACCGGCCGGCGCGCCGCCCGGCCTGCTCCGGACCGACCAGCTCGGTGGCGCCGCACGCCGCGGCCAGCTCCGCGCGTCCGGGTTCGGGATCGACCACGACCAGTTCCGCGGGCGAGGCGGCGGCGAGCAGTTGGGCGGCCAGCAGGCCCAAGCTGCCGCCGCCCACCACCGCGATCCGCTCCCCCGCCGCGGCGCCCAGCTTCAGGCACGCCTCGGCGACGCACGCGGCCGGTTCCAGCACCGCGGCGGCGCGCAGGTCGGCGTGCTCGGGCAGCACGTGCAGCAGTCGCGCCGGGAGCGTGAGGTGATCGGACCACGCCCCGGGCCGGGTGAACCCGGTCTCGTCGTACCCGCCGCCGCACAGGTTGTTCTCGCCCCGGCGGCAGGCCTCGCAGACCTGGCAGTTGCGGAACCCCTCGCCGACGACGGGGCGGCCGACCAGATCGGCGGTCACGTCGGTGCCGACCTCGACGACGGTGCCGGACCACTCGTGGCCGGGCACCACCGGGTAGCGGACGAGCTCGGCCGGGCGGTGGCCGGTGAACACCTCGCGATCGGAACCGCAGATGCCGCTCCACGCCACCCGCACCAGCGCCTCCTCGGGCCCCGGTCGTCGCGGTTCGGCGGGGGCGACCCGCAGCTGGCCGGGCCGGTCGATGATGACGGCGCGCGATGTCATGCCTTGCCTCCGATCAGGGCCCGGCCGAGCCCGGTCACCGGTCGCCGTGGCCGAGCGGGCGCAGCTTGAGCCACAGCGCGAACGCCGCGCCCACGACGAGCATGGCCAGCCCGGTCCAGAGGTTGATGTTGATCCCCTGGGACTTGGCCATCCCGGCTTCGGTCGGGAACAGCCCGGCGCCGCCGATGAGCACCCCGTACACCAGGAACAGGCCGCTGATCACGGCACGCACGTCGAACAACCTGGCCGCGGTGCCCGACCGCTCCTCCAGCCGCGAGATGTTCTCGGCGTGCTCCTTCGGGTTCTCCTGCATCCGTTCCTCCTCCGGGTCGCCCTACAGCGTGAACGGGACGTAGCACAGCGCGGCCAGCACCATCGCACCCCAGCCCAGCAGCGCCGGCCTGCGGTACCAGGCGTCGTCGCCCGGGGCGGGGGTCCCGCCGTCGCGCGCGGCGGCGCGACTGTAGACCAGCCCGGCCAGTTCCGCGTCCGTCTTCGGGGTGGTGGCCAGCGCGATCGGCACGCTGACCGCGATGTCCACGGCGAAGGCGATGATCGCCGCGGTCATGTTCGCGCCCTGGTCGGTGCTGATCGGCACGTACCCGGCCTGGTAGGCGAGGTAGAAGCAGATCGGTGCCAGGGTGCCCAGCAGCAGTCCCCAGAACCCCGCCTTGGCCGTCATCCGCTTCCAGAACAGCGCGAGGATGAACGTCGCGAACAGCGGGACGTTGAAGAAGGAGAACAGGGTCTGCATGTAGTTCATGATGTTGCTGAAGGACGCGGCGATGAACGCCGTGCCCATGCCGACCACCACGCCGACGGCGGTGATCACCCGGCCCACCCGCAGGTAGTGCGCGTCGGGCATCCGGGGCTTGATGTAGGCCTGCCAGATGTCGGTGGTGAACACCGTGTTGAAGCTGGACACGTTCGCCGCCATCCCGGCCATGAAGGAGGCCATCAGGCCGGTCACCGCGAGCCCGAGGACGCCGTTGGGCAGCAGGTCGCGCATCAGCAGCGGGATCGCGTCGTTGTAGGTGTAGCCGCTGCCCGGCTGACCGATGGTCGGTTCGACCAGCAGCGCGAGGATGCCGGGCAGCACGACGATCAGCGGGATGAACATCTTGGGGAACGCCGCGATCAGCGGGGTGCGCCGCGCGGCGGAGAGGTTCTTGGCCGACAGCGACCGCTGCACCTCGGCGAAGTTCGTCGTCCAGTAGCCGAAGGAGATCGCGAACCCGAGCCCGAGCGTGATGGTCAGCCAGTTCGCGCCGAGCGGGTTCTCCTGCCCGAATCCGGTTCCGCCCCACGCGGTGAGGAATTCCGGTCCCGGTCCGGCGAAGACCCGGTCGATGAACCCGTCGATGCCGCCGACCCGCGCCAGCCCCAGCACCGTCAGCGGCACCAGCGCGGCGACGATCACGAAGAACTGCAGGACCTCGTTGTAGATCGCCGAGGACAACCCGCCGATCACGATGTAGGCGAGCACGAACACGCCCGACACGACGATGGAGACCGGCAGCGGCCAGCCGAGCAGCGCTTGCAGCACGATCGCCAGCGCGTAGAGGTTCACCCCGGCGATGAGCACCGAGGCGACCGCGAAGATCACCGCGCTGAGCAGGTGCGAGGACGGGCTGAAGCGCAGCAGCAGGAACTCCGGGACGCTGCGGACCTTCGAGTTGTAGTAGAAGGGCATCATCACCAGGCCCAGGAACACCATCGCCGGGATCGCGCCGATGAGGTACCAGTGCACGGTGTAGGCGCCGTACTGCGCGCCGTTGGCGGCCATGCCCAGGATCTCGGTCGCGCCGAGGTTCGCCGAGACGAACGCCAGGCCGGTGACCCAGGCGGGCAGCGACCGCCCGGACAGGAAGAAGTCCAGCGTGGTGTTGACGCTGCGCTTGGCGGCGAAAGCGATCCCGAGCACCACGGCGAAGTAGATGACCAGGATCAGGTTGTCCAGCCAGTTCATCGACAGCCGTAAGCCGTCCGCGGGTATGTCCATTGTCGACGCTTCCTCGTCTTCGGCGGCGGGTCCGGTCGGTTCGAGCGGGAAGAGATGTCCGATGGGCCGGACGATGTTCGGGAACGTACGCGAGCCCGCGGGTCCGGTCAACACGCTCACCGGCACGGGTAATAACGAAAAGCATTGGGGTGAAAGAACGTTCCGGCATCCGTGGGGCACCGCCGCGCCGGCGCGGGCGCGGCGGTGCGACGGCGGGCGGGTCAGCGACCGCGCATTCCGGTGCTCTCCCGCACGATCAGCTCCGGCGGCACGATGGAACGCCCCGGCGGGTCGTCACCTTCGATGCACCGCAGCAACCGCCCGAAGGTCAGGCGCCCCAAAGCGAGGAAGTCCTGCCGCACCGTGGTCAGCGGCGGCGAGTAGTAGGCGGCTTCGGGGACGTCGTCGAACCCCACGACGCGCACGTCGTCGGGCACCCGGCGCCCGGCTTCGGACAGCGCGCGCAGCAGGCCGAGCGCCATCTGGTCGTTGGCCACGAACACCGCCTCCACGCCCTCGCGGTCGAGCAGCTCCTTCCCGATCTCGTAACCGGATCGCGGGCTCCAGTCGCCGCGCAGCACCGGAGGCGGCGGCGCACCGCGCTCGGCGAGCACCGCGCGCCACCCCTGCTCGCGGGCCCGGGTCTCCAGCCAGCCGTGCGGCCCGGCGATGTGCCAGGCGGTCCGGTGCCCGAGCGCCAGCAGGTGCTCCGTCGCGCGCCGGGCCCCGTCGCGCTGGTCCACCGCCACCACCGGCACCGGCGCCTCCTCGGTGTCGGCCACCGCCACCAGCGGCACCTCCCGGGGCGCGATCTCCAGCGCGCGCCCGGCCGCGACGTGCGGCGCGATCACGACTATCCCTTCGACGCCCTGCCTGCGCAGGTTCTCCACCGCGTCGACGATCGAGGTCCGCTCGGGAGCGCTGACGCTGGCGACCGAGACGCTGTAACCGGCCTCGCGCGCGGCGTTCTCGATGCCGAACAGGGTGCTCGCCGGTCCGTAGAGCACCGAGTCGAGCGCGACCACGCCCAGCGCGCGCGAGCGCCCGGTGGCCAGCCCGCGGGCGAGGGAGTTCGGCCGGTACCCGAGCCGGTCGATGGCGTCGAGCACCCGGCGCCGCGTCTCCGCGCGCACCGGCCCCGCGCCGTTGACCACGCGGGAGACGGTCATGTGCGACACCCCGGCCTGCGCCGCGACGTCGGCGAGCGAGGGCGGCCGTCCCGTCGGTTCGGGCGTGCCCTCGGACCGCTTGACCACCGACCTGCTCCCTTCCGCGCCCGGGCGTTGCGTATCGAGTGTTAGCGGTAACACACCCGCGGTCAATACTCCGATGGGCGCACCCATGGGCCCAGGACGCCAACCGGAGTCCGGGCGGCGCGGCCCCTACGCGGCGGCGCCGCAGCGCCCGGCGATCACGATCCGCGCGGCGTCGACGGATTTGCGCACCACGAGGTCGACGTCGTACCCGTGCTGGCCGAAAACGCCGTCCAGGTGCAGCGTGGCGTAGCCGTGCGCCTGGGCGAGCAACTGCTCCATGAGCTCCAGGGCCGTGGGCGGGTCGGGGGCGGCGGCCAGCGCCAGTTCGAGGAAGCCGTCCATCAGGGTGCGCTTGCTCTCGTGCAGGTCCTCGCGCTGGGAGTGGTGCAGCTCGGCGGCGAACACCACCGGCAGCCCGGCCCGGCTCTCGATGGTGTGACGCGTGTAACCGCCGGCCGCCGCCGCGAGGCGGTCCGCCGGGTCGGCGTGCCCCTCGGCGGCGGCGCGGACCTGGTCCGCCAGCTCCTCGGCGACCGTGCGCGCGACCGCCGCGAGCAGGCCTTCCCGGTCGGCGAAGTGCCGGTACGGCGCGGCCGTGCTGACCCCGACCCGGCGGGCCACCTCGGCGACCGAGAACCGCTGCATCCCCTGCTCGGCGATGAGCTCCAGCGACCCCCGGATCATCGCGGCACGCAGCTCGCCGTGGTGGTACCGGCGCACCATGTCGAGGATCACCTCCGCTTCACACCGATGTAAGTAGGGTCTTACATTGGTGGTGCATTCACAGATAGCAATGTTGCGGTCCGCGGTGCGGGCCTTCTCTGGAGGATCTCATGGCACAGACGCGCGCGATCAGCGTTCCCGCCCCGGGGGCGCCCTTCGAGCCGACCACGATCGACCGGCGGGAGCTGCGCCCGGACGACGTGCAGATCGACATCGCCTACGCCGGGATCTGCCACAGCGACATCCACCAGGCCAAGGAGGAGTGGGGCAGCGCGATCTTCCCGATGGTGCCCGGCCACGAGATCGCCGGCGTCGTCTCGGCGGTCGGTTCCGAGGTGACCGCCCACCGGGTCGGCGACCGGGTCGGCGTGGGTTGCATGGTCGACTCCTGCGGTGAGTGCGAGCACTGCCGGGCGGGCACCGAGCAGTTCTGCGTGCGCGGCAACGTCCAGACCTACAACGGCGTCGGCTTCGACGGCGAGCCCACCTACGGCGGCTACAGCCAGCAGGTCGTGGTCAAGGACCACTTCGTCTGCTCCATCCCGGACGGCATCGGGCTCGACGTCGCGGCCCCGCTGCTGTGCGCCGGGATCACCACCTACTCGCCGCTGAACCGCTGGAACGCGGGGCCGGGCAAGAAGGTCGCCGTGGTCGGGCTCGGCGGTCTCGGCCACCTGGCCGTCAAGATCGCGGTGGCGATGGGCGCCGAGGTCACCGTGCTCAGCCAGAGCCTGAAGAAGCAGGAGGACGGGCTGCGCCTGGGGGCGGAGCACTACTACGCCACCAGCGACGAGTCCACCTTCGAGGCGCTGCGGTCGAACTTCGACCTGATCCTCAACACCGTGTCCTCGGAGATCCCGGTCGACGCCTACCTGGGTCTGCTGCGCACGGGCGGTGCGATGGTCAACGTGGGCGCCCCGAGCACCCCGCTGTCCTACAACGCGTTCTCCCTGATCGCGGGCAACAAGGTGCTGACCGGGTCGATGATCGGCGGTCTCCCGGAGACGCAGGAGATGCTGGACTTCTGCGCCGAGCACGGCATCGGCGCCGAGATCGAGACGATCCCGGCCGACCAGGTCGACACCGCCTACGAGCGCGTGCAGAACAGCGACGTCCGCTACCGGTTCGTCATCGACACCGCCACCCTCGGCACGCGCTGAGGGCGGTGGCGCCCACCGGGCCGACGGCCCCGCCTCCGTTCCGAGGGGGCGGGGCCGTCGAGGCCGCTACCGGTGCAGCGGCCTGATCCAGATGTCGCGGAACTCGGTGCGGCTGTCCGGGTCGTGGTTCTGCAACCCGACGTGGCCCTCGGTGCCGCGCGCCGGGTCGGTGCTGGTGAAGTCGTTGACCAGCACGTCGTTGAGGTAGATCCGGTAGCGCTGGCCGACGACGACCAGCCGGTACTCGTTCCACTTCCCGACCGGCTTGGACGCGGTCCGGAACGGGTCCTGGAAGTTGTAGACGGTGCCGGTCTTCTGCGGGTCACCCCCCGGGTTGTCGTTGATCTGGATCTCGTAGCCGCGGTCCACCGCGACCCACGGGTCCTGGCCGGGGTCGGGGAACCGCAGGAACACCCCCGAGTTGTCGGTCTCGGCCGTGACCCGCCACTTCAACCGCAGCTCGTAGTCGGCGAAGGTGCGCTCGGAGTACCACAGCAGCCCCATGCCGCCGCGGCTGACGAGCTTGCCGCCCTCGACGTCGAACCCGCCGGGACCCGCCTGCGACCACCCGCGCAGCGAGTGGCCGTCGAACAGCCGGATCGGCTTGGCGCAGTCCCGGTCCCGCGTCGTCACCGCCGTCGCGCCGTCCACCGGCGCCGCGGCGGCGGCCCCGCCCGACAGCGCCATCACCAGCGCCACCAGGGCGGTCACCGTCGACTTCGCACGCATAGCTCCTGCCTCCTCCTCGGACGAACGGTGCTGCTCGATCGCGGGGGTGCGGCAGGCCGAACCGCGGCCTGCCGCACCCCCGTGCTCAGTCCAGCGGCCGGACCCGGACGTTGCGGAACCGGAGCTGGTCGCCGGCGTTCTCCAGACCGATGAACGGCCCCTGGCCCCGGTCGGCCCCGCCGGTGTACTCGGTGACGACCTGGTCGTTGAGCCGGACGACGTAGCTGTCGCCGCGGACCTCGATGGAGAACTTGTTCCACCCGCCCTGCGGCGGCTTGGCGGCCAGGAACTCGGCGGCCTTGACCCCGCGCAGCGATCCGGTGCGCTGGTCGACGGCCTCCACCCGGTCCAGGATCGCCACCTCGTAGCCCTGCGTCCCCGGCACCTCCGGATCGCCCTGCGGGTCCGGGAACCGCAGCATCAGCCCCGAGTCGGCGCTGACGTCGTCGGTCTCGTACTCGGCTTCCAGGACGAAGTCGCCGAACTCCTGCCCGGAGTACCAGAGCACGCCCCGGCCCTCGGCGGACGGGCGCAGCACGCCGTCGACGACGGTGAACCCGCCCTCCCCGACGTGGCTCCACCCGGCCAGGCTGCGGCCGTCGAACAGGGTGTGGAAGCCTTGCTCGTCCGGAGCGGGGCGCCACGTGGCGTCCGCCACCGCGACCGGGACGTCGGTGCGCGCGTTCACCGGCTCGTCGTCGACGACCGCCAACCGGCCGTCACCCCGGCTGCAGGAGTCCCCGGCGGCCACGCAGGCCAGCACGACTTCCGAGCCGGCCACCGCGGAGCTGTACTCGAACACCGCCCGGCCCTTCTCGTCGGCCTGGACCACCTGCCGTTCGGCCCGCATGTGCGGCACGCCCTCGGTGTGGCCCGGGGGCAGACCGGCCGCCGGAGCCCGCCGGTACACCTCGAAGGTCACCGGCTGCGCCGCCGCACCGTCTTCGGGCCGGAAGGTCGCGGTCACCCGGTGCTGCTGCCCGGCGTCGAGGTTGGCGGTGGGCGGGACGAGCCGCATCGTGCCCTCGACCTCGTCCACCACCTCGACGGCCGTCGTGGCCGAGCCGCGCACCACCCCGTCGGGGTCGGTGACGGTGACCCGAGCGGTGTGCTCGCCGGGTTCGGTGTAGGTGTGCGACGCCTGCGCGCCCTCGCCGGTGGCGCCGTCGCCGAAGTCCCACCGGTAGGTCGACCCGGCCGGGGCGTGCGGCGCCTGCGCGGTGAAACCGACCTCCATGGGCGCCGGGCCGCGGGTGAGGTCGCTGCTCGCCGAGACGTTCAGCGGCCCGGCCGCACCGAGCCCGTTGAACTGCATCGCGTCCAAGCGGAACAGGTCCTGCTCCCCCGCCGCCCCGCGGGCGACCGCGAAGTACTCGTGGCTGCCGCCGGGATCGGTGACCGGCACCGGTGGGAGGTCGACGTAGCCGGTGGTGCCGCCGGGCACCTCCGCGGTGGCCGCCACCGGGCCGTCCGGGGCGCCCGCGCGCAGCTCGATCGTCCCGCCGCGGCCGGGTGCGCTGACCCGGAAGCCCACCGTTTCCACCGACCGCAGGCTCAGCGGGTCGAACGAGACCGCGTCCCCGGGGGCGAGCTCGCCGACGGCGGTGCCGCCTTCGGCCGCCTCGTCCTCGACGACCGCCGCGCCCTGGTTGCCGCTGAAGTGCTCGGCCTGCTTGTGCTTGGGCTGCAACCGGATCTCGTGGTTGCCCTCGGCGGGCGGGACGCCCGGCCCGCCGGCGTCGGTGTAGGACGCGCGCAGCACGGTGAACAGGTTCGCGTCCGCCCCGTGCCCGGCCTCCTCCTGGATCTGGATGCGGCCCTCGCACCCCTTGGTCTCGGTCTGCGGGTGCGCGTGCTCGTCGTGGCCCAGCGCCACCTGCACGGTCACGTCGTGGCAGTTGACCCCGGAGCCGATGGAACCGTCCTCGGCGTCGTTGACGCGCACCCGGTAGGAGACCTCGTCCCCGAACTCGAACGTCGAGCCGTCCGGTGGCAGCTCCAGCGTCACCTCCGGCGCCTGGTTGCCCACCGACACCGGCACCCGCGCCACCGTGACCTTGCCGGTGGCGTCGGTGATCGTCAGCTTGGCGTCGTAGGCGCCGTTCTCGGTGTAGGTGTGCTCGGCGGTCGGGCCCGCGGCGTCGTCGGTGCCGTCACCGTCGAAGTCCCAGGCGAAGGTGAGCGCGTCGCCGTCGGCGTCCGAGGAGCCCGTCGCGTCGAACGACACCGCCAGCGGCGCGTCCCCGGACGTCGGGGTGGCGTCGACGACGGCGGTCGGGGAACGCTGCCCGCCGGTGTGGTCGATGCGGTAGAGGCCCGCGTTGGGCCCGGGGGTGAAGAAGCCGCCGCCGTACTCCAGGACGTAGAGCGAGCCCTCCGGGCCGAACTCCAGGTCCATCGGCTGGTCGAAGTCCGTGCCGGGCAGGAACGGGTCGATCGACTGCAACGCGCCCTGCTCGTCGACCCGGACGGACTTGACGAAGCCGCGCGAGTACTCGTAGAAGAACTCCACCCCGTCGTACTCCGGCGGGAACTTCGTCGGCGAGTCGAGGTTCTCGTCGTAGCGGTACACCGGGCCGCCCATGGCCGTGCCGCCGCCCGGGCAGTCGATCTGCGGGAACTCCTCGGAGCAGTCGTAGGGGTACCACACCAGCGGCGGCTGGGCGGGCGGCAGTTCGCGCAGCCCGGTGTTGTTCGGCGAGTCGTTCACCGGGTTGGCGCAGTCGAACAGCTCGCCGGGCTGCTGGGTCGCGAAGTCGTAGTCCCGGTACGGGATGTTGTCGGCGATGCAGTACGGCCAGCCCGCGTTGCCCGGACCCTTGATCAGCTCCAGCTCGTCGTACTGGCGCGGTCCGCGCTGCGGGTCGTCCTCGGCGGCGTCCGGACCGACCACGCCCAGGTACACCCAGTCGGTCGCGGGGTCCACGCTGAAGCGGAACGGGTTGCGCAGCCCCATGTAGTAGATCTCCGGGCGGGTCCCCTCGGTCCCGGGCGGGAACAGGTTGCCCTCCGGGATCGTGTAGGAACCGTCCGGCTGCACCGTGATGCGCAGCAGCTTGCCGCGCAGGTCGTTGGTGTTGCCCGAGGTCCGCTGCGCGTCGAACGGCTCGCGGCCCGGCCGCTCGTCGATCGGCGTATAGCCGTCGGAGGCCCAGGAGTTCGTGTTGTCCCCGGTGGACAGGTACAGGTTGCCCTTCGAGTCGAAGTCGATGTCCCCGCCCACGTGGCAGCACAGGTCGCGCTGGGTCGGCACCTCCAGGATCACCTGCTCGGTGGCGAGGTCGAGCACCGCGCCGTCGAGCTTCATCCGGGACAGGCGGTTGAGCGGATCCGGTCCCGCCGGGGAGTAGTACACGTACACCCAGTGGTTGGTGGCGAAGTCCGGGTCAAGCGCGATGCCCTGGAGGCCGTCCTCCTCACCGGTGTAGACGGGGATGCGCGCGGCCTCGGTGACGTTGTGCGTGGCCGGGTCGAACAGCCGGACGATCCCGCGCCGGTCGGTCATGAGCACCCGGCCGTCCGGGGCCACCGCCAGCGCCATCGGTTCCCCGACGTCGTCGGTCAGCTTCTTCTTCTCGAAGTCGGACTCCGCGGCGTTGGTCACGTTGCCGGCCACCACCCGTTCGGCCGAAGCCGGCGGTGGTGGCGGCGGATCGGGCTCGCGGGCCGTCCCGACCCCCACCGAGGCCCCCGCCACGGCCACCACCAGGCCGAGGACGACCAGGGGCCGCCGCACGAGGTGCGTCAACGATGTCATCGCTACGTCCTTCCGCTGCGTCGTCAGAAGTAACAACGGCCCGGGAACGCGTGGACCGGCGGCGATCGGCGGAAGCGTACGATGAAAACGATTCGAATGGTCCGGACAATCTGCGTCGAATTGATTTTTACGGCACCCGACGGACGGTTCCGGCCCCCTTTCGGTCGCCCCGGTGCGCCAGGATGATCGATCAAGTACCGCGGCCGCGCCGGGCGGACGCGCCCGGCTACGGCGGTCAGGCGTCGTAGTCGACGACGACGGCGTCCGAGGACGGCAACGACTGGCAGGTGAGCACGAAACCGTCGTCCACTTCGGACTTCTCCAGGGCGAAGTTGCGGCGCATGTCCACCTCGCCCCCGGTGATCTTGGCGCGGCAGGTGCCGCACACCCCGCCCTTGCAGGCGAACGGGAGGTCGGGCCGGGCGCGCTGGGCGCCGTCGAGCACCGCGACGTCCCGCGGCACCGGCACGGTGGTGGAACGCCCGTCCAGCACGATCGTCACCTGGCTGGCCGAGGCGTCGACCGGGGCCTCCTCGTGCCGGACCGGCTCGGGCGGGGCGGCCTCGACGAAGAACAGCTCCTGGTGGATCCGGTCCTCGGCCACCCCCGCCGCGCGGAGCCGCTCGCGCACCCCGGTGACCATCCCGAACGGCCCGCACAGCCACCAGTGGTCCACCCGCGCGAGGTCGCCGAGCACCGGCCGCAGCGCGTCGAGCTTGTCGGCGTCGAGCCGGCCGGTGAACAGCTCCGCCTCGCGCGGCTCGCGGGAGAGCACGTGCACCAGCTCCACCCGCGTCGGGTAGCGGTCCTTGAGGTCGGCGAGCTCGTCGGCGAACATGACCGAGTCGCTGCGCCGGTTGCCGTACAGCAGCGTCACCGACGCCGCCGGCTCGCGCAGGACCGTCGCGGCGATCGAGAGCATCGGCGTGATGCCCGACCCGGCCGCGACCAGCACGTGCCGCCCGGGGACGTCCGGTTCGGGGCTGAACGCGCCGGTCGGCGTGCCCACCTCGATCCGGTCGCCGGGGCGGACCTCGCGCACCAGCCAGGTGGAGAACAGGCCGTCGGGCACCTCGCGGACGCCGATCCGCGGCGGCGCCCCCTCCGGGGCGCAGATCGAGTAGGAGCGCCGTTCCTCGCGGCCGTCGACCACCCGGCGCAGGGTCAGCGACTGCCCCGCCCGGAAGGCGTAGCGGTCGGCCAGCTCGGGCGGGACGTCGAAGGTGATGGCGGCGGCGTCGTCGCACAGCGGGGTGAGCTCCGCGACGGTGAGGGCGTGGAATTCCCCGCGCAGGCGGGACTTCGTGCTCGCGGTCAACTCAGATCTCCTTGACGTGCTCGAACGGTTCGCGGCAGGACCGGCACCGCAGCAGCGCCCGGCACGCGGTGGCGCCGAACTCCGAGACCCGCTCGGTCTCCGCCGAGCCGCACCGCGGGCACCGCACGTCCGCCGGGGGCGGCGCGAGCGTCAGCGGGACCGGGCCGGGGCGGTGCCGCGGCGCCCGGCCGGGCGGGGCGATCCCGGCCTCGGCGAGCTTGCGCCTGCCTTCGGCGGTGATCCAGTCGCTCGACCACGCGGGGTGCAGCACGGTGCGGACCTCGACGTCGGGGTACCCGGCCCGCTGGAGCGCGTGCACGAGGTCGTCGCGCATGGTGTCCAGCGCCGGGCAGCCGGTGTAGGTGGGCGTGATGGACACGACCACCCGGCCGCCCTCCTCGGCGACCTCCCGGAGCACGCCCAGGTCGGCCAGGCTCAGCATGGGCAGCTCCGGGTCGGTCACCGACTCCGCCACCGCGCGCGCCGCGGTCACCACGTCGCCTCCGGGTCCGCCCGCGCGACGCCCTGCATCTCGGCCAGCAGCTCCACCAGCGCCGGGGTGTGCGCGCCGTCGCGGCCGGTGGAACCGGGGACCGCGGGCGGCGGTCCGGGCGCGGGCAGGGTCGCCGCCGCGCACACCTGGACCAGCACGTCGTCGAACTCGGCGCGCACCCCGGCCGGGTCCACGCCGATCCCGGCCGCGGCCAGCCGCGACTCCACCTCGTGCGGGGTGAACAGCTCCCCGACGTGCGGGTGCACCGCCGCCAGCCCGGCGAGCAGCCGCTCGCGGGAGAACTCCGTGCCGTCGCCGAGCCGCACGGCCCACCGCGCGGCGTAGTCCCGATGGTAGGTCAGTTCCTTGACGCCCTTGGCGGCGATGGCGGCCAGCACCGGGTCCCGCGAGGAGGTGAGCCGCTGGAACAGCGCGAGCCGCCAGGTGGTGAACACCAGCAGCGCGGCGGTGAGCCGGCCGAAGTCGCCGCGTTCGAGCTCGGCGAGCCCGACGTTGCGGAACTCGTGGGCGTCCCGGAAGAACGCGTAGTGGTCCTCGCCGCGCCCGCCGCCCTCGGCGTGCCCGGCCCGGGCCAGCAGGAGCCGGGCCTGGCCGAGCAGGTCGAGCCCGATGTTGGCGAGGGCGACCTCGTCCTCCAGCTCCGGCGCGCGGGTGCACCACTGCTGCAACCGGTGGCTGAAGACCAGCGCGTCGTCGCCGAGCATCAGGCAGTAGGCGGCCAGCGCGCCGGGCTCGACCCCCTCCGGGATCGTGGTGTCCACTCCGGACAGCGGGTCGTCGAACCCGGTGCCGAACGCCCACCGGGCGCTGTTGTCCTCGGTGATCGCCTCGTAGGCGTTGTCGAAGGCCATGGCTGCTCGCTCACAGGTGGGGCACGTCGTCGGGGATGTCGTAGAAGGTGGGGTGCCGGTACACCTTGTCGCCGCTCGGGGCGAAGAAGGGGTCCTTCTCGTCCGGGCTCGACGCGGTGATGTCGGCGGCCTCGACCACCCAGATGCTCACGCCCTCGTTGCGGCGCGTGTAGAGGTCGCGGGCGTGGTGCAGGGCCATCTCGGCGTCGGCGGCGTGCAGCGAGCCGACGTGCACGTGGTTGAGCCCCCGCTTGCCCCGGACGAACACCTCGTAGAGCGGCCAGGTGCTCATGCGGCGGCCACCTCCTCCCGCTTGGCCGCGTGCGCGGCGGCGGCCTCGCGCACCCACGCGCCCTCCTCGTGGGCGGCGCGCCGGTGCTCGACCCGTTCGGCGTTGCACGGCCCGTCGCCGGAGACCACCCGCTTGAACTCGTCCCAGTCGATCTCGCCGAAGTCGTGGTGCCCGCGTTCGGCGTTCCACCGCAGCTCGGGATCGGGCAGCGCGACGCCGAGCGCCCCGGCCTGCGGCACGGTCATGTCGACGAACCGCTGGCGCAGCTCGTCGTTGGTGTGCCGCTTGATCTTCCACGCCATCGACCGCTCGGTGTTGGGCGAGTCGGCGTCCGGCGGGCCGAACATCATCAGCGACGGCCACCACCACCGGTCGGTGGCGTCCTGCACCATCCGGCGCTGCTCGGGGGTGCCCCGCATCATGGTCATCAGCAGTTCGTAGCCCTGCCGCTGGTGGAAGGACTCCTCCTTGCAGATGCGGATCATCGCGCGGGCGTAGGGCCCGTAGCTGCTCCGGCACAGCGGGACCTGGTTGCAGATCGCCGCGCCGTCGACGAGCCAGCCGATCACGCCGACGTCGGCGAAGGTCAGCGTCGGGTAGTTGAAGATCGACGAGTACTTCTGCGCGCCGGAGATGAGCTTGTCGGTGAGCTCGGCCCGGTCGGCGCCCAGCGTCTCGGCCGCGGAGTACAGGTAGAGCCCGTGGCCCGCCTCGTCCTGCACCTTGGCGAGCAGGATCGCCTTGCGCCGCAACGAGGGGGCCCGGGTGATCCAGGCGCCCTCCGGCTGCATCCCGATGATCTCGGAGTGCGCGTGCTGCGCGGTCTGGCGCAGCACCGACTTCCGGTAGTCGGCAGGCATCCAGTCGCGCGGCTCGATGCGCTGGTCGCGGGCGATGGTGCGCTCGAAGTGGGCTTGCAGCTCGTGCTCCGGTGTCATCAGCGGTCCTCCTTGGCGACCAGGGTGAGCACGTCGTACTTGGCCACCGAGTCGCCGTCGGCGTTGGTGACGTCGGTGTCCCAGCGCACCTCGCCGTAGTCGGCGTTCTCGCGCGGCGTGATCTGCTTGGCGGTCAGCGTCACGGTCAGCTCGTCGCCCGGCTTCACCGGCGTGAGGAACCGCAGGTTCTCCAGGCCGTAGTTGGCCAGCACCGGCCCCGGTTCGGGCGAGACGAACAGCCCGGCGGCGAAGGACACCACCAGGTAGCCGTGCGCCACCACGCCGCCGAACAGCGGGTTCTCCCGCGCCGCCGCCTCGTCGGTGTGGGCGTAGAAGGTGTCCCCGGTGAACTCGGCGAAGTGCGCCACGTCCTCGGCGGTGACCCGGCGCGGACCGGCCACGACGCTGTCGCCCACGCGCAGCCGGGCCAGCGGCTTGCGGAACGGGTGCTCGTCCTCCGCCGCGCGCGGCGCGCCCGGCACCCACCGGCCGGTGACCCCGGTCAGCACGGCCGGGCTGCCCTGCACCGCGGTCCGCTGCATGTGGTGCAGCACGCTGCGGATGCCGCCCAGCTCCTCACCACCGCCCGCGCGCCCGGGCCCGCCGTGCACGAGGTTGGGCAGCGGCGAGCCGTGCCCGGTGGACTCCCCGGCGTCGTCGGCGTCGAGCACCAGCAGCCGGCCGTGCCACGGCGCGGCGCCGAGCACCACGTCCCGGGCGAACTCCGGGTCCCCGGTGACCACCGATCCGGCCAGGCTGCCCTGCCCCCGCGCGGCGAGCTCGACGGCGTGCTCGGTCGAGCGGTACGGCAGCAGCGCCGCCACCGGGCCGAACGCCTCCACCTCGTGCGGCTCGGAGCGTTCCGGGTCGTCGCAGCGCACCAGCACCGGCGAGAGGAACGCGCCGCGCTCCGCGTCGGCACCGACCACCTCGACCCGGTCCGGATCGCCGAAGACCACCGAACCGGCGCCCAGCAGGGACTTCAGCGAGCGGCGCACCTCCTCGCGCTGCTCCAGGCTCGCCAGGGCGCCCATCCGCACGCCGTCGGCGTCCGGGGCTCCGACGACGACCCTGGCCAGCCGCTCGCCCGCCGCGGCGGCGACCTCGTCCAGCAGCTCCGCGGGGACCAGCGCGCGCCGGATCGCGGTGCACTTCTGCCCGGCCTTCACCGTCATCTCGGTGACCAGCTGCTTGACGAACAGGTCGAACTCGGTGGTGCCGGGGATGGCGTCCGGGCCCAGGATCGAGCAGTTCAGCGAGTCGGCCTCGGCGTTGAACCGCACCGAGTGGCGCACGATCGCCGGGTGCGCGCGCAGCCGCTGCGCCGTGGACGCCGAGCCGGTGAACGACACCACGTCCTGCGGCCCGACGTGGTCGAGCAGGTCGCCCGCCCCGCCGCACACCAGCTGCACCGAGCCGGCGGGCAGCAGCCCGGAGTCCACGACGAGCTCGACGAGGCGGTGGGTCAGGTAGGCGGTCTGGCTCGCGGGCTTGATCAGCGTCGGCATCCCGGCGAGGAAGGCGGGCGCGAACTTCTCCAGCGGCCCCCACACCGGGAAGTTGAAGGCGTTGATCTGCACCGCGACGCCGCGCAGCGGGGTGCAGACGTGCTGGCCGACGAACGTGCCGCCCTTGCCCAGCGGCTCCGGCGCGCCCTCGACGTGGACGGTCGCGTTGGGCAGCTCCCGGCGTCCCTTGGAGGAGTAGGCGAACAACGCACCGATCCCGCCGTCGACGTCGACCTTCGCGTCGCCCCGGGTGGCCCCGCCGCGCGCCGAGAGCCGGTAGAGCTCCTCGCGGTGCTCCTGCAGGTGCGAGGCCAGCGCCTTGAGCAGCGCCGCCCGCTGGTGGAAGGTCAGCTCGCGCAGCGCGGGCCCGCCCACCTCGCGGCCGTGCGCCAGGGCGGCCCGCATGTCGATGCCCGCCGAGGAGATCCGGGCCACCGCCGCACCGGTCACCGCGTCGTGCACGGGCACGCCCTCGTCCGACGGCGCCTGCCACCGGCCGCCGACGTAGCTGGGCAACAGCGGTGTCGTTCGCTGGTCCATCGAACCTCCTCGGGATTACCTACCGAACGTTCAGGAATTGAGGGTAGCGCGCGACGGCCGCCGGCGGAAGCCGGAGCGGCGACCCGCTCCGCCGCCTTGACATCGGCTCACCCGCTGGCTTTCATGAGGCCCACCATTTCCCCACCGTCCATTCGGTCGGTAGGGCGTTCCCGCTCCGAACCGCGTCCTCCACGTCCGGCACCGGGCAGACCGAGGAGTCCCGCATGACCACCACGCACGACGACGTGCCGACCCGGCGGCTCGGCGCCGCACCGGCGGTCGACGAACTCACCCCGGCGGAACGGCTCAGCACCGACGAGTTGCGCTCGGTGCAGTGCGAACGCCTGCGCTGGACGCTGCACCACGCCTACGACAACGTCCCCTTCTACCGGCGCAAGTTCGACGCGGCGGGGGTGCACCCCGACGACTGCCGGGACCTCTCCGACCTCGCGAAGTTCCCGGTGACCACCAAGCAGGACCTGCGGGACAACTACCCGTTCGGGATGTTCGCGGTGCCGCGCGACGAGGTGCGCCGGCTGCACGCCTCCAGCGGGACCACCGGCACGCCCACCGTCGTCGGCTACACCGAGCGGGATCTCGACACCTGGGCGACCGCGGTCGCCCGGTCGATCTTCGCCGCGGGCGGGCGACCGGGCCACGCGGTGCACGTCGCCTACGGGTACGGGCTGTTCACCGGCGGGCTCGGCGCGCACTGCGGGGCCGAACGGCTCGGCTGCACGGTCATCCCCGCCTCCGGCGGCATGACGGCCCGGCAGGTCCAGCTCATCACCGACCTGCGGCCCGAGGTCATCATGGTGACCCCCTCCTACATGCTCACGCTGCTCGACGAGTTCGAGCGCCAGGGCGTCGATCCGCGCGCTTGCTCGCTGCGGGTGGGCATCTTCGGGGCCGAACCCTGGACCGAGGGGATGCGCCGCGAGATCGAGGAGCGGATGGACATCGACGCCGTGGACATCTACGGCCTGTCCGAGGTGATGGGACCGGGCGTGGCCCAGGAGTGCGCCGAGACCAAGGACGGCCTGCACGTCTGGGAGGACCACTTCTACCCCGAGGTCGTCGACCCGGTGGACTGCGCCCCGCTGCCCGACGGCGAGCACGGGGAACTGCTGTTCACCTCGCTCACCAAGGAGGCGCTGCCGATCATCCGCTACCGCACCCGCGACCTCACCGCGCTGCGCCCGGGCACGGCGCGCCCGGCGTACCGGCGGATGGACCGGATCAGCGGGCGCAGCGACGACCTCATCATCCTGCGCGGGGTCAACGTGTTCCCGCTCCAGGTCGAGGAGATCGTGCTCGACGTGGACGGGCTGTCCCCGCACTTCCAGATCGAGCTGACCCGGCGGGACCGGCTGGACGAGATGACGGTGCTGGTCGAAGCGTTCGACGACACCCCGGCGGAGCGCCGGACCGCCGCCGCCACCGAGATCGCCGCGCGGGTCAAGGACGGCGTGGGCGTCAGCGTCGGCGTGCGGGTGGTGGAACCGGCCACCCTCGAACGGTCGGTCGGCAAGCTCCGCCGGGTCCTCGACCGGCGGCCGAAGGCCTGAGCGCCCGCCGTGCCCGCCGCCGCAGCAGCACTCGCCCACCCCGCACCCGCCGCGGGTCCGCAGCGGTCCGGGGGACGGCGGGGCGGCGCGGGCGCGGCGTCCCGCGCCCGGCGGCGAGCTCGCCGCCGGGTCCCGGAACGGCCTGGGAGAATGCGGTCATGAGCACCCCGCCCCAGCGCGCAGGCAGACGAGGCAGGCCCGGCTACGACCTGGAGTCGTTGCTCGCGGTCGCGGTCGGGCTGTTCAACGAACGCGGCTACGACGGCACCAGCATGGAGGACCTCGCCCGCGCCCTCGGCATCACCAAGTCGGCGATCTACCACCACGTGCCGGGCAAGGAGGAACTCCTGCGGCTGGCCGTGAACCGGGGGCTCGACGGGCTGTTCGCCGAGGCGGCCCGGATCGAGACCGTCGACGGGCGGGCCATCGACCGGCTGGAGCACCTGGTGCGGGCCAGCGTCCTGGTGCTCGTCGAGCAGCTGCCGTTCGTCACGCTGCTGCTGCGGGTCCGGGGCAACACCGAGGTGGAGCGGGCCGCGCTGGCCCGCCGCCGGGAGTTCGACCAGATCGTCGCCGACCTGGTGAGCAAGGCCGCCGCCGACGGCGACCTGCGCCCGGACGTCGATCCGGCGACCTCGGCCCGGCTGCTGTTCGGCATGGTCAACTCGCTGGTCGAGTGGTACCGGCCGGACGGCGACGTGGGCGCCGACGCCCTCGCCGACGCGCTGACCGCGGTCGCCTTCGACGGCCTCCGCCCCCGCCGGAACTGACCCCACCCGAACGTGCGCGGAGTGAGGGGCCCCCTTGCCCAAGATACTGGGACAAGGGGGCCCCTCACTCAGCTCCCGAAGGGGTGAGTACCCCGGCCTGTCATCTGGTCGTGCCCCTCACTTGTTCGACCCGGCTGCCGATTAAGTCAATCGCTTGACTTAAGGTGGTGCGGAGCGGTTGACTGGTCGGCAGTTGCGAGAGCGGATGCAGGGAGGTCGTGCGGTGACTCAGGCCGACAAGCAGGTGCTGGACTACCCGATCCCCGCCCCCGGGGCGCTGGAACCCCCGGCGGAGTGGGAGGAGTTGCGCCAGCAGTGCCCGGTGGCGCGCGGGAAGCTGCCCAGCGGGGACGAGGTGTCGCTGCTCACCCGCTACGACGACGTCAAGCAGGTGCTGTCCGACTCCCGGTTCGGCAGGCAGCTCAACGCCCCGGACGCGGCCCGGGTCAGCGACACCGAATCGGGCGGGCTGTTCAACAGCGACATCGCCTCGGCGATCCCGCAGAGCGGCGACGGCCACCAGCGCTGGCGGCGGCTGGTCAACCGGTGGTTCACCGCCAAGCGGATGGCGGCGCTGCGCCCCGAGATCGAAGCGATGGCCGAGCAGCTCATCGACGAGATGGTCGAGCGGGGTCAGCCCGCGGACCTGAAGGCGGGGCTGGGCTTCCCGCTCCCGGTGTGGGTCATCTGCGACATGCTCGGCGTGCCCACCGCGGACCGGGATCGCTTCTCCCGCTGGTCGGACATGTTCCTCAACCTCACCCGGTTCACCGGGGAGGAGTTCGACACCGCCCAGCGCGAATTCTTCACCTACATGGCGGGGCACGTCGCGGCCAAGCGCGCCGACCCGGGCGACGACGTGCTCAGCGAGCTGATCAACGCCACCGATTCCGAGGGCGAGCGGATGTCCGACGACGCCCTCGCCGCCACCGGCCTGGGCCTGCTGATCGCCGGGCACGAGACCACCGCCAACATGATCGGGAAGATGGTGGCCCTGCTGCTGTCCGACCGGCGGCGCTGGGAGTCGCTGCTGGCGGACCGCTCGCTGATCCGCACCGCGGTCGAGGAGGTGCTGCGGTTCGACGCCAACTCCGGCCTGGGCATGGTCCGCTACCTCCACGAGGAGGCCGAGATCGGCGGCACCGCGCTGCCCCGGGGCACGACCGTGATGTGCAGCATGGCCGCGGCGAACCGCGACTCGGCGGCGTTCGAGGGCGCCGACGAGATGGACCTGGGCCGCAACCCGAACCCGCACCTGGCCTTCGGCGCGGGCGCGCACTCCTGCCTCGGGCAGGCGCTGGCCCGCACCGAGCTCCAGGTCACGCTGGAGGTGCTGCTGCGCAAGCTGCCCTCGCTCGAACTGGCCGTCCCGGTCGAGGAACTGCGCCCGCTGGAAGGGCTCGTCGTCGGCGGGCTCACCGAAGTGCCGGTGCGGTGGTGACTTCCGGCGCCGGTCCGGTGGGGACGCGGCGGGTCGCCGCGACGCGGGAGCAGATCCTCGTCGCGGCGGAACGCCTGTTCGCCGAGCAGGGGACGGCCGCGGTGTCCCACCGCCGGATCAGCGAGGCGGCGGGGCAGGGCAACAACACCGCCGTCGGCTACCACTTCGGCACCAAGGCGGCGCTGGTCCGCGCGATCGTGCGCAAGCACCAGGAGCGCATCGAGCACGTACGCGGTGCGATGGCCGACCGGTCCGACCGGTCCACCGAGGTGCGCGACTGGGTGGCGTGCCTGGTGCTCCCGACCACCCGCCACCTCGCGGACCTGGGTCCGCCGACGTGGTTCGGCCGGTTCAGCGCGCAGATCATGACCGATCCGGCCTACCGCGAGATCGCGGTGGCCGAGTCGCTGCACTCCCCCGCGCTGCTGCGCGCCACCGACGCGCTGGTGCGGTGCCTGCCCGAGCTCCCGCAGGAGGTGCGGCGGGAGCGCCGGGACATGTCCCGCCTGCTGCTGGTGCACACGATCGCCGAGCGGGAACGCGCGCTCGCCGACGGCGGCTCGACCAGGCGGGCGTCCTGGGAGCAGGCGGCGACCGGGCTGATCGACGCGATCACGGGGCTGTGGCTGGCCCCAGCGACTCCGGCGGTGCCCGACGCCGCGCGCGAGGAGATTCCCCACGGAGGAGAGGAGGACGCGTCATGAAGGTGACCGTCGACGAGGACAAGTGCTGCGGTGCGGGGACGTGCGTCATGGTCGCGCCCGACCTGTTCGACCAGCGCGACGAGGACGGCGTCGTGGTGCTGCTCGACGCCGAACCGTCGGCGGAGCTGCACGACGGCGCGCGGGAAGCGGCCAACATGTGCCCGGCCCGGGCCATCGAGCTCGACGAGTCGGCATGACGGTGCCGGACTCGGTGCTGGTCGTCGGCGCCTCCGCCGCGGGTCTGTCCACGGTGGAGGCGCTGCGGCGCGGCGGGTACGGCGGTGCGGTGACCGTGCTCGGCGCCGAGCGGCACCTGCCCTACGACCGGCCGCCGATGTCGAAGAAGGTGCTGGCCGGGGACTGGGAACCGGACCGCGCGCGGCTGCGGCCGGAGGACGCCCTGGCGGCGTTGCGCGCCGAGTTCGTCCTCGGCGACCCGGCGACCGCCCTGGACCCGGCGGCCCGGACCGTGCGCACCGCCTCCGGGCGCGAGCTGCGCGGCGACGCCGTCGTGCTGGCCACCGGGGTGCGGCCGCGGACGCTGCCCGGCCAGTCCGGTCTCGGCGGCGTCCACGTGCTGCGCACCGTGGAGGACGCGTTGGCCCTGCGGGCCGACCTGCTCGCGGGCGAGCGGCTGGTCGTCGTCGGCGAGGGCGTGCTCGGGGCCGAGATCGCCGCCACCGCGCGGGGCATGGGCGCGACCGTGACGATGGTCGGTCCGCAGCAGGCGCCGATGGCCGCCCAGATCGGTCCGCTCGTCGGGCGCAGGCTCGCCGAGCTGCACGCCGGGCGCGGCGTCGAGCTCCGGCTCGGCACCGGGGTGGACGGCCTCACCGCCGCGGGCGAACGGGTCTCGGGAGTCCGGCTGAGCACCGGCGAGGTGCTGCCCGCCGACGTGGTCGTGGTCGCGATCGGCGCCGTCCCGGCGACCGACTGGCTCGCGGGCAGCGGCCTGGACCTCGACGACGGAGTGGTCTGCGACGCGCACTGCCGGGCCGCACCGGGGATCTACGCGGTCGGCGACGTGGCGCGGTGGCGGCACGAGGGGCTGGGCGGGCTGGTGCGGCTGGAGAACCGGACCAACGCCACCGAGCAGGCCGCGGCCGTGCGGCCACCCTCCTCGGCGAGCAGCGCCCCTACACCCCGGTGCCCTACTTCTGGACCGACCAGTACGACGTCAAGGTGCAGGTGCACGGCGTCCTGCCCCCGGACGCCGAGGTGACCATCGCCGAGGGCGCCGTCGAGGAAGGCCGGTTCGTGGCCCGGTACCAGCGGGACGGGCGCACCACCGGCGTGCTGGGCTGGAACATGGCCAAGCGGGCGAGGCTGCTGCGCCAGGAGATCACCGCCTGAACCCACCCGCAGCTCATCCCGGCACCAGCCGGGCCGCGGCCAGCTCCACCCGCGAGCGGCAGTCGGTGCGCTTCCGACGACGCGCCGCCGCTCCCGGGTGGGAACGGCGGCGCGCTCGGGGACCGCGGTCAGCTCACGCCGGTGAGCTCGTTGGGCGCGGCGGGCAGCGTCGCGGTGGCGGTCTTGTCCCCCGTGCCGAGGTCGACGGCGTGGATCGCCCGCCCGGCGGGGTCGGTGACGTAGGCGGTACCGCCCCGGACGAACAGCGCGGGCCGCGGCTGCTGCCACTCCAGCGGTTCGGTCCACCGCTCGATCACCGGGATCGAGCGCACCACCCGCCCGGCCACCGGGTCGATCTCGTGCAGCGCGCCGTCGGTGCCGAGCACCAGCGCCTCGCCCTCGGGTCCGCGGGCCAGCGAGCGGAACGTGTAGCTGGTGCCGAGATCCACCAGCCGCAGCGTGCCGTTGGTGGTGTCGATCACCGAAACCTGCTGGGGGCGCTCCAGTTCCGCGTCCTCGTCCTGCTTGTAGTCGCCGAGCACGATCGGCGAGTGCTCCGAACCGGCCTGGTTGCCGATGCGGCCGTACTCGGTCGGGCTGGTGATCTTGGTGATGGTGCCGTCGCGGTAGACCAGGGCGCCGTCCTCGCAGCCGACCACGACCGCCCCGCCCTGCGCGGTCGATTCACCGTGCACTCCGGGGCACTGCTCGTTGCGCGCGATCTCCCGCCGCTGCTCGTCGAGCACGACGATGCCGGTGCGCTCCTCCTCGTTGCCCAGCGTGGTCACGAGTTCGCCGTTGCCCAGCTCCACGGCGACCCCGTGGTGGGGCTCGGCGGACAGGTGGCTCTCGGTCTCCGGCGGCCCTTCGGCCAGCGTCGCCGGGTCGAACGTGAGCACCTCGCCGGTGCCGTCGATGAACAGCGCGGTGCGGCCGTCGTGGTGCACGACGTGCCCGGGCTTCTCACCGGGGAACCGGATGTCGGTGAGCTCCGGGTGGACCGCGTCGAGCACCCGGAAACCGTCGGAGGTGGAGACCATCACGTGCCGGCCGTCCCCCGCGGGGTTGATCCGGTTGAAGCCTTCCAGCGGGATGTCCCGCGCCACCTCCAGGGTGCGGCCGTCGAGCACCTGGAGACCGCCGTCGTAGGTGACCACCAGCGGTTCCGGCACGGCGGGGCCCGGTGCCGCCTCGGGCCCGGCGGAGGCACCGGTGGGCGCCTCCGCGGCACCGCAGCCGGACAGGACCAGCGCCGCGGCGGTGATGACGAGCACCGCGGGGCGCCTGCTCGCTCGGATCGGGTTCACCATGAACTCCCTCTTCTCCTCGGTCGGGACGTGCGCGTTCAGCCACCGAGCGCGGTGGCGATCGCGTTCGCGTTGTGGGTGGTCATCTCCAGGTAGGTGGCCGCGCCTTCCCCTGGCCGGCTCAGCGATTCGGAGAACAGCGGGACGATCCGCACCCGCACCCCGGCCTGCTCGGCGAGCGCGCGGGCCAGCCGGTCGGGCTGCGAGGTGTCGGCGAAGATCGCCGGGACTCCCTCGGTGGTGATCTGCTCGGCGAGCCCGGCCAGGTCGGAGGCGCTCGGTGAGGCCAGCGTGGTGCCGCTGGGGATCACCGCCCCGATCACCTCGAAGTCGTAGCGCTGCGCCAGGTAGCCGAACACGTGGTGGTTGGTGACCAGCGTGCGGCGTTCCGGGGGGATCGCGGCGAACTGTTCGGAGATCGTCGCGTGCAGCGCCTCGACCTCACCCCGGTACCGCTCGGCGTTGGCGCGCACCGCGGCCGGGTCCACCCCGTCGACGTGCTCCACGACGTGCCGGGCGATGACGTCCACGGCCCGCGCGACCCGCAGCGGATCGGTCCAGAAGTGCGGGTCGGGCGCCCCCGCGGACTCGTCCTGGGCGTACTGGAGGGGATCGACGTGCTCGCCCACCGCGAGGGTGGGCACCCCGGCCTGCGCCGCCGCGTCGATGTTGCGCGCGACGCCCTCCTCCAGTCCGAGTCCGTTGGCGATCACGAGATCGGCCCGTTCGAACTGGGCGGCCTGCTGCGCCGACACCCCGAACGAGTGCGGGTCCGCGTTGGGTTTCATCAGCACCGAGACCGGTGCCTGGTCGCCGATGATCTCGCGGGTGATGTCGCCGAGCACGTTCGTCGTGACGACCACCTGGGCGCGTTCGGCGGCCGGGGCGCACCCGGCGAGCGCGAGCGCGGCGAGGGCCAGCGCCGCCACCCGGCTCCGGAATCCGGTCGCGGCCCTCATCGTCCCGTCTCCACCACGTGCGCGACCTCGCCGCCGAGCGGGAATTCCCTCGCCAGGCGCAGGGAATCGTTGTAGTCGAGCTCGTGGATCGTCCCGGTGGCGACGTCGTTGACGTAGGCGCGGCTGGTGTCGATCTCGATGGCGGGGTCCGGGAGCGCCGGGTCGAGCGGCTGCTCGCTGATCCGGGTGGTGGCGATCTCCTCACCGGTGCCCGGGTCGTAGCCGTGCAGCACGCCGTCCGCGGTGAGCGCGAGCACCGGACCGCCCGCCCCCACGGCGTTGGCCGTCACCACCGGACCGGTGGGCAGCAGCGTCCACGCGCGTTCGGAGACGTCGAGCACCCACACGCCGCGCTCGCCCGCCGGGGCGGCGAGGGTGGCGCTGCCCGGCCGGTTGCGGAACTCCACCGCTCGCTCGTCCGGGGCGACCTGCCGCGGGTACCCGATCTTCGTCCCGGTGAGGGCGCCGTCGTCCTCGTCGACGAGCAGGGCCCCGTCCGCGCAGCCGATGACGACGCCCCGCCCGGTCACCGCGGTGCCCCGCGGGTCGGGGCAGGGCCGCTCGATCGACCCGACCTCGCGACCGGACCGGTCCAGCACCCGCACCCCGGACTCCCGGGGCGCGAGCACGTGACCGGCGTGCGGGACCGCCGCCGCACCGGGCGCCACCGGGACGGTCGCGAGCGGGGCGACCGATCCCTCGTCCAGCGCGGCGCGGTCGAGCAGCGTCGCCGTCCCGGTCTCGTCGGTGACGGCGGCGACGGCGGTGTCGCTGTGCGCGGCGACCGGCCGCCCGGCGGGGAAGGAACCGACGTCCCGCGCGGCGGCCCGGTAGTAGTGCACGTGGTCGCCGTGGTCGACCATCCAGGAGCCGCTGTCCACCACCCGCACCGACCGGCCCGGACCGCCGACGTAGGCGTAGCGCCCGTCGCCGACGAGGCCGGTGGCGCCGTCCACCCGAGCGATCTCCTCGACGTCCTCGCTGATCAGGTCCAGCACCCGGACGGTGCCCGCACCGGCGACGACGAGCCGGGACTGGGCCTCGGCGGCCTCCTCGGCGCCTTCGACGTAGCCGTGCGGTGCGGCGGGCGGGGGCGGCGCGGGCTCGGCGGCGCAGGCCGCGGTGGTGAGCAGGGCCAGCAGGGCCAACCCGGTCTTCGTGGTGGTTCTCATGCGGTGGACTCGACTTTCCGTGGGTCGGGCGCGATCGCGGGGCGGACCCGGTCGCGCAGTGCGGCGCACAGCGCCGAGAGGAAGAACAGGGCCACCGAGGTCGCCGCGATCGTGGCGCCCGCGGCGGTTCCCCAGTGCCAGGAGATGAGCAGGCCGGCCGCGGTGGCGAAGGCGCCCAGCAGCGCGGCGCCGAACATGATCGCCGGGATGCGGCGGGCCCAGAGCACCGCGGCGGCGGGCGGGGCGATGAGCAGGCCGAAGACCAGCAGGGTGCCCACGACGTGGAAGGACGCCACGATCGCCAGCGTGACCAGGCCGAGCAGCAAGGCGTGCGCCGCACCGGGGCGCAGCCCCCAGGTGCGGGCCTTGCGGGGGTCGAAGGCCAGCGCGACGAACGAGCGGTGCCCGGCCAGGGCGAGCACGCCGGTGATCACCAGGGCCACCGCCAGCCGCACCAGGTCCGAGCCGGTCACCGCGAGCACGTCGCCGAACAGGAAACCGGTGAGGTCCACCGCGAACGAGTCCGAATGCGACACGATGATCACGCCGACCGAGAGCATCCCGACGAACAGCAGCCCGATGGCGGTGTCCCGGCTCAGCCGCCGCGACCGGCCCAGCGCGGTCACCCCGGTCGCCATCGCGCCCGCGCTGAGGGCCGCCCCGAGGAGCAGGTCACCGCCCAGCACCGAGGCCAGCGCCACGCCGGGCAGCATCCCGTGCGACATGGCGTCGCCGAGGAAGGCCATCCCGCGCAGCACCACCCAGGTGCCGACCAGCGCGCAGATGAGCGAGACCAGCACCCCGGCCAGCAGCGCCCGCTGCACGAAGGACACCTCGAAGGGCAGCACCAACCAGTCCATGACGCGGTACTCTAAGATGAAAATGAATCTCATTCCAGTCTGAGTTCGGTGAGCGTGGTCACCAGTGGAGGAGCGGAGCCCGATGAACACCGACCGGAGCGCGGTCGAACTGCACGAGATCAGCGCCGGGTACCGGAACCGGCCCGTCCTGCACGGGATCACCGCCGAGGTCCCCCGGCGCGGGATCACCGCGATCGTCGGGCCGAACGGTTCGGGGAAGTCGACCCTGCTCGACGTCGTCGCCGGGGTCCTCGCGCCGAGCGGTGGCGCGGTCCGGCTCGCCGACCGCACCCGCCCCGCGCTGGTCCCGCAGCGCTCCGCGGTCTCCGACGCCCTGCCGCTCGCGGTGCGCGAGGCGGTCGCGATGGGCCGGTGGTCCGCGCGGGGGCCGTGGCGCCGGCTCACCCGCGCCGACCGGGCGATCGTCGATGACTGCCTGGAACGGCTGGACCTCGCCGACCTCGCCGACCGCCAGCTCGGCGCGCTCTCCGGCGGTCAGCGCCAACGCGCGCTCGTCGCCCAGGGACTCGCCCAGGAGGCCGGGCTGCTGCTCCTCGACGAACCGGGCGCGGGGCTCGACCTGGAAGCCCAGCAGCGGATCAACACCGTGCTGGAGGACGTCGCGGCGCGCGGCACCACCGTCGTCCACGTGACGCACGACCTCGCCGAGGCGGTGCGGGCCCGGCACTGCCTGCTGCTCCGCGACGGACGGCTGGCCGCGGCCGGACCACCCGGCACCGCGCTCCACCCCGAACTCGTCCAGGAGGTGTGGGGCCTCACCCTCACCCTTTCGTGAGCTGAGTGAGGGGCACCCTTGCCCCGGTTACTTGGGCAAGGGTGCCCCTCACTCACGTCACTTCCGGGTGCGCGGGGCGGGTTCTGGGTGGGATCCGCCCCGCTCGTCTTTCGTTCAGCCCGGTGCAGGGAGCGGTGACGTAACCCGCGTTGATGCCGGACGCCGGGAGCACCCCGGGCCTGCCGACGGAGACCTCGGCCTCGGCCCGGCCGTCGTCGAAGTCGATCATGTCCGAGTTGGTCCGCTCGTCACCGATTCCCGGGGGCGAGAACGTCATGCCCTCGCGGAGCTCGAAGTGGAGGCCGTACTCCGCCACCGGGACGTCGTCGATGAAGTAGCTCCCGTCCGCCGCGGTGTGGACCGTCTGCGGCAGCGCCCCGTTGCAGCAGGTGTCGATGGCGACGCCCGCCAGGCGCGGCTCGCCCTCCTGGATCTGGCCGTCGGCGTTGAGGTCGTGCCAGGCCACCCCGGAGAGGGAGCCGGTCTCCTGCGCGGCGGACGCGGGCAGCGGGCTCCCCACCACGGCGGGTGCGGCGGTGACCAGCGCTGCGGGCAGCACGAGTGCCGCGGCCACACCGAATGGACGCATCTGTCCTCCTCGATCGGTCCCGCCGATCATGAAGACGTCTCGCGTCCGCGTCGGTTGCGGGGAACGGCGTTCCCGCTCGGCCTAGTCGACGCCGGGGATCTCCCCGGTGGTGATCACGCGCTGGGCGATGTCGCGCAGCTTGGTGTTGCCGTGCTGGGAAGCCTGCCGCAGCAGGGCGAAGGCCTGCTCCTCCGGGACCTTGCGGCGTTCCATGATGATGCCGAGGGCCTCCCCGATGTCCTGCCGGGTGCCGATCGCCGACTGGAGCTGCGCGCTGGAGCGCGCCGAGGAGAACGCCACCGCGGCGTGCGAGGCGAGCACCCAGCCCAGCCGTTCGGAGCGGTCGGTGAACGCCCCGGGCCGGGAGGAGTAGAAGTCCAGGGCGCCCAGCTCGTCCTCGTCGGTGTAGAGCAGCAGGCCCATCATGCTGCCGATGCCGAGGTCCCGGGCCCGCGGCGCGTAACACCGCCACCGGTGCCCTTCCCCGGCCATGTCGGCGATGCGGTACGCGGGGGTCGAGTGCGCGGCGGCGTCCAGGCAGGGACCTTCGCCCAGCTCGGCTTGGGTCCGATCGGATTCCCGGACGAGGTCGGCGGTCGCCGAGGCGGTCTCGACCCGGCCCTTGCGGTGCACCACCATGATCCCGGCGGCCTCGCAGCCGTCGACGAGGTCCACGGCGTGCGCGCTGATGCGGTCCAACGTGCCCTGCACCGTTTCCTGGGCGAGCAGGTCCCGCGACATGTGCGCCAACGCGATCGCCAGGTCCTCACCGTCCGACTCCGGCATCCCGCTCCTCTCTCCCGGTACCGGACGCCGTCCGCCCGGCGGCGCACGGCTGGAGCAGGTCGGCGGGCGGTCCGAACGCACGGGGCGCGGGGCACCGCGGCGCGCGCCGGACCGCCCGGACCTCACCGCTTCCGGGCCTTGCGGGTCCGCTGCCCGCTGGCCTTCTCCAGCGCCTCGACGAGCTGGGGCTTGTTCATCGACGACCGGCCCTTGACGCCGAGCTCCCGCGCCCGCTCCACGAGGTGCTGCTTGCTGGCGCCGGCGTCCACACCGCCGGCGGTCGGCTTCTCCCGCTGACCCGCGCCCCGCCGGGCCTGCTTGTCCGAGGGTCCGCGCTCCTCCTTGGGCTTCCAGCGGTCCCCGACCTTCTCGAAGTCGTGCTTGAGCGCCGAGTACGCGGTGCGGTGGGCGCGCTGGCCCTCGCCGTAGGTGCGCACGGCGCTGTCGTGGGCCTTGATCCACGTCCGCTGCGCCGCCCGCGGCGACCGCTCGAGGGTGGACGGGAGTTCCTGGCGTCCCGGCACAGCTCTCACCTCCGGATCTCGTTTCGGCTCCCCAGCGGTTTCCCGATCCACCGGCGCGCAAACGTACCGGGGGCGGAGCGGGGCCTCCGGCGCACCGCTCCACCCGCGGCTCAGGCCGAGCCCACCGACCTGCGGAAACCGCCGATGCCCTCGTCGTCGGCGTCGCGCCACAGCTCGGGGTCGTGGGGCGTGTCCGGGATGAGCACGACGCCCCGGTCCTCCCGGCGGTCCGCGCAGGTCGCCGGGAGGCCGTCGGTCAGGTCGAGTTCCAGGAGCTCGACGGCGTTGTGCAGCCGCCGCACCGCCGGGCAGTTCCGGTGGTCGCGGCGCAGCGAGTCGATCGAGCGGCGCAGTTGGCCGACCAGGTGGTTGACCCGGCGGAGTTCGGCGTCGGACATCGTCACCTCCGGTGGAGCATCGCTGCGACGGCGGTCGCGAGGTCCAGCGACTGCCTGCGGTTCAGCCTCGGGTCGCACGCGGTCTCGTAGCGCCCCGCGAGGTCGGCGTCGCCGGTGGCGCCGTCGACGCATTCGGTCACCTCCGAGCCGGTGAGTTCCAGGTGCACCCCGCCGGGGTGGGTGCCGAGCCCGCGGTGGACGTCGAAGAAGCCGCGCACCTCGCGCACCACGTCCTGGACGTCGCGCGTCTTGTAGCCGGAGGCGGATTCGTGGGTGTTGCCGTGCATCGGATCGCACACCCACACCACCGGGTGCCCGGCGGCTTCGACGCGTTCGACGAGGGGCGGCAGGGCGTCGCGGACCGCCTCGCACCCCATCCTGCTGATCAGCGCCAGCTTCCCGGGGACCCGGCCGGGGTTCAGCCGGGAGGCGTACTCGACGACCTCCTCCGGCGTGGTCCTCGGCCCGATCTTCACGCCGATCGGGTTGGCCAGCAGCGCGGCGAAGGCGAGGTGCGCGCCGTCCGGCTGCCGGGTCCGCTCCCCGATCCAGAGGAAGTGGCCCGACGTCGCGTACAGGTCCTCGTCCGGGTCGACGCGGAGCTGGGCCCGCTCGTAGTCGAGCAGCAGCGCCTCGTGGCTGGTGAACAGCCGCTTCCCGGCCGGGTCCTCCCGCTCCTGGAGCATCCGGAGGAAGTTCATCGTGCTGCTCGCGTGGCCGTGGGCCCGCACCAACCGGTGGGGGTCGGGCCGCCTCGCCGCGGGGGTCGGGTCGACCCCGTTGACGATGTCGCCCCGGTACGCGGGCAGCCCCAGCACGTCGGTCGGCTTGGAGCGGGGCTTGGCGTACTGCCCGGCCATCCGGGCGAGCTTGACCACCGGCAGCCCGGCCCCGGACAGCACCCCGGCCATCCTGGCCAGGAGGTTCACCGTGCCCCCGAGGTGCTGCTCGGTGCCGCCCGCGAAGGTCTCCGCGCAGTCGCCGCCCTGCAGCAGGAACGCCCGGCCCCGGGCGACCTCGGCCAGTTCCCGGCGCAACCGCCGGGTTTCGGCGGGCGAGGTGAGCGCGGGCGCGGCGCGGAGCACCCCGGTCGCGGCCCGGAGCGCGGCCCGGTCCGGCCAGTCGGGTTGCTGCGCCGCGGGCCGCGCCAGCGCCTCGTCCAGCTCGCGCCGCCGGTCCGGCGGGATGCCGTCCGCCACCGCGGCCTCCAGGTCGACCCGGAGGCCGGCGAGCGAGGGCAGGGCGGCGGGTTGCGGCCACGCTTGGGGGATCATGGTGCGCCTCTCCATCCGTTCGGTCCACCGGAGCCCGCGCCGATCGGCGGCGCCAGCCTGGACTGCAGTTCCTCCGACGCGGCCGCGAGCCCCGCGGCGTCGTCGACCGCGCCGAACGCGTAGAAGTCCGGTCGGACGAGGATCGCGCCCGACCCGGTCTCCGCCAGGTACGGCAGGTAGACGTCGTCGACGTCGACGACGGCGTCACCACCCGCCCGCTCCGCCGGGGTCCCGGCGGGCAGCAGCCGGACCACCGCGGTGCCGAGTTCCCGCAGGAACGGCGGCACCCCACCGCCGAGCACGGCATCGTCGGCCACGAGCAGCACGAACCCGCCTCCGACGAGGTCGTCGAACAGGCCGGTCCGGCCGCCGCGCGCGACGTCGGCCTGCGGGACCAGCTCACCGGCCCGGGGACCGCCGGCCGCCGGGAGCAGCCCGGCGGTCAGCCGCTGCACCGAGGACCGGGGGCGCACCCCGCTGGTGCCCCGCTCCCGGGCCGCGACCATCACCTCGTCGCGGTCCCGCGCGGCGGCGACATCGGTCTGGCAGATGACCTTGCCCAGGTCGACCGACATCCGCAGCGCGTGCTGGACGTGCGCCCGCCGCTCCTCCTGGTAGGTCTCCAGCAGCTCCTCGCCGGCGAAACCGCTGAGCACGAGGTCGAGCTTCCAGGCGAGGTTGGCGGCGTCCCGGAATCCGGAGCACATCCCCTGCCCCGCGAACGGCGGCATGAGGTGCGCCGCGTCCCCGGCCAGCAGCGCGCGCCCGGAACGCCACACGTCGGCGCAGCGGGCTTCGAAGGTGTAGAGCGCGTAGCGCTCCAGCTCCGAGTTGCGCGGCGTGATGCCGTAGGGCTCCAGCAGGTCCCACACCGCGGCGGCCTGGTGCAGCTCCTCGACCGACTCGTCCGGCAACCGCATGAACTCCCACCGCCGATGCCCCGGCCCGGCGGAGACGACCGTCGCGGGCCGCCGGGGATCGCACACCTGCAGGTTGTTCGGGGTGAACTCGCGCCCGTCCTTCGGGACGACGTCGCAGGTCAGCCAGTCGTTGGAGAAACCGAGGTCGGTGCTGGTGATGCCGGTGGCGGCGCGCACGAAGCTGTTCGCCCCGTCGCACCCGACGACCCGATCGGCCGAAATCCCGAGCCGCTCGCCGCCGCTGCCCTCCACGACGAGCTCGGCGGAGTCCGGCCCGTCGGTCAGCTCGACGGCCTGGTAACCGCGCAGGACGCGCAGCCCCGGCAGCGCCGCGCCCCGCTCGGCGAGGGCGGCTTCGATGCCCGGCTGGTACATCGACGTGGAGTCCGGCCAGCCGGAGTAGCCGCGCTCGGGCACGTCGACGTGCAGCAGGACGCTCCCGGCCCCGTTCGTCCACGTGTAGTCCCGGGAGCACTCGCCGTGCTCCCCGATCGCCGCACCGACCCCCGCCGAGGCCAGGATGCGCGCGGATTCGCCGTCGAACGAGACCGCGCGCGGCATCGGGTACGGGCTGGGCCACCGCTCCACGACCACGACCTGGTGCCCGCGCTGCGCGAGCAGGGCGGCCAGGACCTGCCCCACCGGGCCGTACCCGACGATCGCCACGTCGCAGCGCTGCGCCTGGCTGCTGCTCGTCATGCTCTTCTCGCCACCTTCCGCTGCCCGGATCGCCGGGTCGAGTTCCTGCCCGCGTCCCTGCGAGCGGACCGCCGGGGTGCCGCCCCGCGAGGCGGGCTCACCGGAGGCACTCAGGACTCCGCGCGCAGGATCGTGCGCACCACGCGGTCGTGCTCGTCCTGGTCCACGAGCACGCGCACGGCCTCGGCGCCGTCGTCGACGTGCAGGTACCGCCGGCCGATGAGGACCATCTGACCGGTCTCGAACGCGCGGCCCCGGATGACCGTCCCGGCACCCACCAGCCGCTCCGCGAACTCCACGAGGGCGGGCTGATCACCGCTCCACTCGTGGAACTGCCGGGGGGTGGGCCGGAACCGGTACACCGGCGACCAGTCCGCGGTGCGCCCCTTGCGCTCGACGACGTGGTAGCCGTCCTGCTCGGTGATCCGGAACCGCGAACCGCACTGGATCTGCTCATCACCGGACAGCAGCAGCGGCTCCACGTAGGACGGTCCGACGAACCCGACGTCCACCAGCCAGCTCCGGCCGGCCAGCTCCACGCGGTTGAACACGTGCTCCAGATCGGGGCCGAAGGTGCCGTCGACCTGCCGGATGCCGGCCGAGAGCACCGCCGTGCGGAAACCCAGCTCGTCGAGCAGCGCGCGGAACAGGCCGTTGAGCTCGTAGCAGTTGCCGCCCCGGCCGCCGCGCACGACCGCCTCGAACACGGCGTCGACGTCGATGTCGACGTCGCGCCAGATGGAGATCCCGCGCTCGGCGTTCCACGAGCTGTCGTACGGGATCGTCATCAGGTGCCGCTTGTGCAGGAACCGCAGCGACTCCAGGTCCGCCGCCGGGCGCTCGTCGCACCCGAGGACCGCCAGGTATTCGTCAACGTCGAACATCGGACACCTCCGGGGTGGGCTCGCCCGCGGACTCGGCCAGCAGGTCCTGGACGTGCTCGGCCAGCAGCGCCGGGGTCGGGTGGTCGAACAGCAGCATCGCGGGCAGCGCCAGGTCGAAAGCCGCGCCCAGCCGGTTGCGCAGCTCGACCGCGGTCAGCGAGTTGAAGCCGATCTCGAAGAACGGGCTGTCCCCTTCGATCGCCCCCGCGTCGGCGTGCCCGAGGACCGCGGCGGCTTCGTCCCGGATCACGTCCAGGACCAGCCGCGCGCGCTCCTCCTCGGGCAGCCCTTCGAACCGTCGGGCGAAGGTCTCCTCCGGCGCCGCGTCGGCGCCGTCCTCGATGTGCTCGGACATGGTCGTCTCCCTCGTCGTGTCGTCGGATTCCAGCCAGTAGCGCTGGTGCTGGAACGCGTAGGTCGGCAGGTCGACCCGCCGGGCGTCCGCGGGGAACAGCGGTGACCAGTCCACCGCCACGCCGCGGACCCAGAGCTCGGCCAGCGAGGTGGCGAACCGGGTCAGGTCGCCTTCGTCGCGGCGCAGCGTGCCGGTCACCGCGGCCGCCACGCCGCGGTGGGCGTCCAAGGTCTCCTGCACGGCCATCGTCAGCACCGGATGTGCGCTGACCTCCACGAAAACCCGGAAACCCTCGTTGATCAGCGCGTCGGTGGCCTCGGCGAACCGCACCCGCTGCCGCAGGTTCCGATACCAGTAGCCCGCGTCCAACGCCGCGGTGTCGGCCACCCAAGCGCAGTCCACCGTGGAGAAGAACGGGACCTCCGACTCCTCCGGCTTGATGTCGGACAGGATCCCGGTGAGCTCCTCGCGGATGCTCTCCACGTGCGCGCTGTGCGAGGCGTAATCCACCGGCACCCGACGCACCCGGATCTCCCACCGCTCGGCCTCGGCCACCAGCGCCTCACAGGCCGCCGGATCACCAGCGACGACGACCGACGACGGACCGTTGACCACCGCGACCTCCAGCCCCGGACCGATCAGTTCCGCCGCCTCGGACTCGGGCACCGCCAGCGACACCATGCCGCCCCGCCCCGCCAACTCCTCACCGATCAACCGGCTCCGCAACACCACGATCCGAGCCGCGTCACGCAGCGACAAGACACCCGCCACGTGCGCCGCCGCGATCTCACCCTGCGAATGCCCCAGGACCGCATCCGGGGTGATGCCGTGGGACTGCCAGAGCCGAGCCAGCGAGACCATCACCGCGAACGACACCGGCTGCACCACATCCACCCGGTCCAGCTCCCGGCCCTCACGGATCACCTCCAGCAGCGACCAATCCACGAACTCGGCCAGCACCGCATCGCACTCCGCCATCGCCTCCGCGAACACCCGCGACGACCCCAACAGCCCCGCACCCATGCCGACCCACTGCGCACCCTGACCCGGGAACACCAACACGGTCCGACCGTCCACATCGGCCGTTCCGGACACCTGGCCCGGGGCGACCGAGGCGACCGAGGCCAGGTCCATCGCGATGCGGTCGTGGTCGGCCGTCAGGACCACCGCGCGGTGCTGGAGCTTCGCGCGGGACAGCAGCGACCACCCCACGTCGCAGCGCAGCAGGTCGGGGCGCGGCGCGAGGAAGTCGCCCAGGCGCTCCGCCTGCGCGCGCAGGGCGGTCGGGGAATGCCCGGACAGCACCCACGGCACCACTCCGGCGTCGGCGCGCTCGTCCGTCGATCCCGCCGGTGCCTGCTCCAGGACCACGTGCGCGTTGGTGCCGCTCACGCCGAACGACGACACCCCGGCCCGGCGCACCCGACCCGTCTCCGGCCACGCCCGCTGCTCCGTCAGCACCTCCACCGAGCCGGAACTCCAGTCCACCTTGGACGACGGGGCCGACACGTGCAGCGTCGCCGGGAGGACTCCGCGCCGCATCGCCTGCACCATCTTGATCACACCCGCCACACCCGCAGCCGACTGGGCGTGCCCGATGTTCGACTTCAGCGAGCCCAACCACAACGGCGCCGCCGAATCCCGGCGGCCGTAGGTCTTGAGCAGCGCACCGGCTTCGATGGGATCCCCGAGCGAGGTCCCGGTGCCGTGCGCTTCCACCGCGTCCACGTCGGAGGGCGCCAGTCCGGCGTTGGCCAGCGCGGCGCGGATGACGCGCTCCTGCGACGGACCGTTCGGCGCCGTCAGCCCGTTCGAGGCACCGTCCTGGTTCACCGCCGACCCCGCCACCACGCCCAGGACGCGGTGCCCCAGCCGCCGGGCGTCGGACAACCGCTCCACCACCAGCACGCCCACGCCCTCGGACAACCCGGTGCCGTCGGCGTCGTCGGAGAACGCCTTGCACCGCCCGTCGGCGGCCAGCCCGCGCTGCCGGGAGAACTCCACGTACGGGCTCGGCTGCGCCATCACGGCGACGCCCCCGGCCAGCGCCAGCGAGCACTCCCCGGCCCGCAGCGACTGCACCGCCAGGTGCAACGCCACCAGCGAGGAGGAGCACGCCGTGTCCACCGTCACCGCCGGCCCCTCCAGCCCCAGCGCGTAGGACACCCGACCCGACGCGACGCTGCCCGCGGTACCGGTGCTCAGGAAGCCTTCCAGCCCGGCGGGGACGCCGCGGGTGCGGGTGCCGTAGTCGTGGTACATGACGCCGGAGAAGACGCCGACGTCGCGCTGCGGCAGCGATCGCGGGTCCAGTCCGGCGTGTTCCAGCGCTTCCCACGAGGATTCCAGCAGCAACCGCTGCTGCGGGTCCATCGCCAACGCCTCACGCGGACTGATCCCGAACAACCCCGCATCGAAATCACCCGCACCGTCGAGGAACCCACCACGACGAACGTAGGACTTCCCCACCGCACCCGGATCAGGATCGAACAGCCCGTCCACGTCCCAACCACGATCCGACGGAAACTCCCCCACCGCATCACCACCGGACGACACCAGATCCCACAAACTTTCCGGCGAAGACACCCCACCCGGCAACCGGCACGCCATCCCCACGATCGCGATCGGCTCCCGCCAGGCGGCGGTGAGCGAGGTGTTCTCCTGCTTCAGGCGTTCGTTCTCGCGCAGGGCGGCGCGCAACGCCGCCACGACCTTGTCGTCCGAACCCGTCATCGTCATCTCCGCATCCGCGATCGAGTCAGTTGTCCGCGCCCAGCGCACGGGCCACGAGCTCGTCGACGTCCATCGTTTCGATCCAGTTGCTGTCGTCGTCCTGCTCGGCACCTGTCCCGTCCTCCTCGGCCCCGTCCTCCTCGGCGCCGATCAGGCCGAGCAGGGCCTCCAGCACGCCGAGCTCGCGGAACCGGCTCAGCGGGGTGCTGGCCAGCGCGCTGCGCAACCGCTCCTCGTCGACGCCGGGGTCGGTGGCGCACAGTTCGTCGTGCAGGTGCTCCGCGAGCGCGTTCGGGGTCGGCCGGTCGAAGACGAGCGTGGCGGGCAGCCGCAGGCCGGTCTCCGCGGCGATCCGGTTGCGCAGCTCGACGGCGGCCAGCGAGTCGAATCCCATCTGGTTGAACGCGTGGTCCGCGCGGACCGGGTCCACCGAGGGGTGGCCGAGCACGGCGGCGGCGTGCCTGCGCACCAGCTCCACCAGGGTGCGCTGCTGCTCCTGCTCGGCCATCCCGGCCAGCCGATCCGCCCACGAGACCGCACCCGCCCGCGGCGCCGCCCGCCGGGTCGGCGCGGCCAGCCCGCGCAGCAGCGGCGAAGTGGACGCACCGGACCGCAGCGCGGCGAGGTCGAACTTCGCGGGCACCAGCAACGACCGTTCGCTCCGCACGGCGCGGTCGAACAAGGCCATGCCCTCGTCGTCGCCGAGGCCGAGCAGTCCGTCCCGGGCCAGCCGCTCGTGGTCGGCGTCGGACATCCGCGCGGTCAGGCCGGTGGCCTCCGCCCACAGGCCCCACGCCAGCGACACGGCGGGCAGGCCGAGGCGCCTGCGGTGCGCGGCCAGCCCGTCCAGGTAGCCGTTGGCCGCGGCGTAGTTGGCCTGGCCCGCGCCGCCGAAGACCCCCGCCGCCGAGGAGAACAACACGAACATCGCGAGGTCGGCGTCCGCGGTCAGCTCGTGCAGGTGCCACGCCGCGTCCACCTTCGGCCGGAACACCCCGTCGAACCGCTCGGGCGAGAGGGAGGAGAGGACCCCGTCGTCGAGCGCGCCCGCCGCGTGGACCACGCCGGTCAGCGGTCGGTCGGACGGCACGTCCGCCAGCACCCGGGCCAGGGCTGCCCGGTCGCCGACGTCGCACGCGCTGATCCGGACCTCGGCGCCCAGCGCGCGCAGCTCCGCCGCCAGCCCCGCAGCGCCGGCCGCGTCCGGGCCGCTGCGGCTCACCAGCAGCAGGTTCCGCACGCCGTGCGCACCGGCCAGGTGCCGGGCGACCGAGGCGCCGAGCGTCCCGGTGCCACCGGTGACCAGCACGGTGCCCGCCGGGTCGAGGACCGGCGCATCGCGCTCGTCGCCGGGGGCCGCGACCAGCTTCGGGGCCCACGCGCGGTCGCCCCGGACCGCGAGCTGCGGTTCGTCGACGGCCGCGAACGCCGCCAGCGCGGCGTCGGACTGCGCACCGTCGACGTCGACGAGCGCGATCCGCCCCGGGTGCTCCGCCTGCGCCGCCCGGACCAGCCCCCAGACCGCGGCGGCCCCCGGACGGATGTCCGCGTCGTCCGCGGCGACCTCGACGCCGCCCTCGGTCAGCACGACCAGCTGGCCGGGCTGACCGGTGTCGTCGGCGAGCCACCGCTGCACCACGGCGAGCACCGCGCCGACCAGCGACCGCACCGCCGCCGGGTTCGGATCACCACCGCCGGTGCAGTCCACCACCACGGCGTCGGGTGCCTGCTCGATCGCCTCCGCCAGCTCCGACGCGGTGGCGTCCGCGGCGAGGCGGACGATCCGCGTGGTCGTCGGTCCGGTGGTCACCGGGGTCCAGTCGAGCCGGTGCAGCGGCAGTTCGTCCCGGCGGAGCCGGTCGACCGGGGTGGGGCGCAGCACCAGGGACTCCAGCGAGGCGACCGGCGCCCCGGTCGGGTCGGTGAGCGCCAGCGACACGGCGTCCTCGCCGGACCACACCGCGTGCACCCGCAGCGCCGTCGCACCGGAGGCGTGCGAGGAGAACCCGTTCCAGGCGAACGGGAGCAGGACGTGTCCCGCGGCGACCTCGGTGGCGCTGCCGAACCGGGTCGCCTGCATGGCGGCGTCGAACAACGCCGGGTGCAGCCCGAAATCCCCGGCATCCACCTCCTCCGGGAGCGCGACCTCCGCGAACACCTCGGCACCCCGGGTCCACGCCGCCGACAAGCACCGGAACGACGGACCGTACTCGTACCCGGACTCCGCCATCCCTTCGTAGAAGCCCTCCACCGGAACCCGCCGCGCCCCCACCGGAGGCCACTGCTGGGCCGGGACCGCGGGGGCCGGGGCCGCGGACAGGGCACCGCTGGCGTGCCGGGTCCAGTCGCCGTCGTCGTCGGGCCGCGAGTAGATCCGCACCGCACGCCGGCCCGCGTCGTCGGCCTCGTCCACGTGCACCTGGAGGCGCACCGCGGACTCCTCGGGCAGGACGAGCGGCGCTTCGACGACCAGCTCGTCGAGGGCCGGGCAACCGACCTCCGCACCGGCGCGGGCGGCCAGTTCCACCAGGGCCGCGCCGGGGACCAGCACGGTGCCGAACACGGCGTGATCGGCCAGCCACGGGTGCGTCCGCAGCGACAGCCGGCTGGTGAACGCCGCAGCACCGGACTCCGGGAACGCGAGCGCCGCGCCGAGCAGCGGGTGCCCCACGGCGTCGAGACCCGTCAGGGCGAGGTCGCCACCGGACTTCGCCGGGTCCGATGCCAACCAGTAGCGCTGGTGCTGGAAGGCGTAGGTCGGCAGGTCGATGCGCCGGGCGTCCGCGGGGAACAGCGGGGTCCAGTCCACCTCGACCCCGCGCACCCACAGCTCGGCCAGCGAGGTGGCGAACCGGGTCAGGTCGCCTTCGTCGCGGCGCAGCGTGCCGGTCACCACGGCGGGAACCTCGGCTCGCCGCTCCAGGGTCTCCTGGACCGCCATCGTCAGCACCGGATGCGCGCTGACCTCCACGAACACCCGGAAGTCATCGTCGATCAGCGCGTCGGTGGCCTCGGCGAACCGCACCCGCTGCCGCAGGTTCCGATACCAGTAGCCCGCATCCAACGCCGTGGTGTCCTCGACCCACGCGCAGTCCAACGTGGAGAAGAACGGGACCTCCGACTTCTCCGGCTTGATGTCGGACAGGACGCTGGTGAGCTCGTCGCGGATGCCCTCCACGTGCGCGCTGTGCGAGGCGTAATCCACCGGCACCCGACGCACCCGGATCTCCCGCCGCTCCGCCTCGGCCACGACCTCAGCGCACGCCTCGGGATCACCGGCCACGACGACCGACGACGGCCCGTTGACCACCGCCACGTCCAGCCCCGGCCACCGCTCGATCAACTCGGCGGCTTCGGCTTCCGGCAAGGCCAGCGACACCATGCCGCCCCGACCCGCCAACTCCTCACCGATCAACCGACTCCGCAACACCACCACCCGGGCCGCGTCGCGCAACGACAACGCACCCGCCACGTGCGCCGCAGCGATCTCACCCTGCGAATGCCCCACCACCGCATCCGGGACCACACCATGCGACTGCCAGAGCCGAGCCAGCGAGACCATCACCGCGAACGACACCGGCTGCACCACATCCACCCGGTCCAGCTCCCGGCCCTCGCGAATCACCTCCAGCAGCGACCAGTCGACGAACTCCGACAACACCGCATCGCACTCCGCCATCGCCTCCGCGAACACCCGCGACGACCCCAACAGCCCCGCACCCATCCCGACCCACTGCGCACCCTGACCCGGGAACACCAACGCAGTGCGACCATCCACACCCGACACTCCGGTGACGAGACCGTCCGCGAGGTCGCCGGACGCGAGCGAGCGCAGGTCGGCCAGCGCCGCATCCAGCACGACCGCGCGGTGTTCCAGGTTCGCGCGGGACAGCAGCGACCAGCCGACATCGGCCCGATCGACCTGGCCGTGTTCGATCACCTCGGCGATGCGCGCGGCGTTCGTCCGCAGCGCCTCCGGCGAGTGCGCCGAGACGATCCACGGGACGGGAACGCCGGGGGAAATGCGCTCGTCGGGCCGGGCGGCCTCGGCGGGGACGTGTTCGAGAACGACGTGGGCGTTGGTGCCGCTCACCCCGAAGGACGACACCCCCGCCCGGCGCACCCGACCCGTCTCCGGCCACGCCCGCGACTCAGACAGCACCTCCACCGCACCCGAACCCCAGTCCACCTTGGACGACGGAGACGACACGTGCAGCGACGCCGGGAGAACCCCGCGCCGCATCGCCAGCACCATCTTGATCACACCCGCCACACCCGCAGCCGCCTGCGCGTGCCCGATGTTCGACTTCAGCGAGCCCAACCACAACGGCTCGCCCTCGCGGTGCCGACCGTAAGTGCCGAGCAGGGCGCCCGCCTCGATCGGATCGCCCAACGACGTCCCGGTCCCGTGCGCCTCCACCGCGTCCACATCGGAGGGACCCAATCCCGCGTTGGCCAGCGCAGCCCGGATGACCCGCTCCTGCGACGGACCGTTCGGCGCCGTCAGACCGTTCGACGCACCATCCTGGTTCACCGCCGAACCCGCCACCACAGCCAACACCCGATGACCCAACCGCCGCGCATCCGACAACCGCTCCACCACCAGCACACCGACGCCCTCGGACAGACCGGTCCCGTCCGCCCCTTCCGAGAACGCCTTGCACCGGCCGTCGACCGCCAGCCCGCGCTGCCGCGAGAAGTCGACGAAGACCGCGGGCTCGGCCATCACGGCGACGCCCCCGGCCAGCGCCAGCGAGCACTCCCCCGTGCGCAGCGACTGCACCGCCAGGTGCAACGCGACCAGCGAGGAGGAGCACGCCGTGTCCACCGTCACCGCCGGACCTTCCAAGCCCAGCGCGTAGGACACCCGCCCCGACGCGACGCTGCCCGAGTTGCCGACCCCGAAGTACCCTTCGAGCCCACCGGGCAGCTCGCGCAGGGTGCTGCCGTAGTCGTGGTGCATCAGCCCGGAGAAGACGCCGACGTCCCGACCCCGCAACCCCAGCGGATCCAACCCGGCATGCTCCAACGCCTCCCACGACGACTCCAACAACAACCGCTGCTGCGGATCCATCGCCAACGCCTCACGCGGACTGATCCCGAACAACCCCGCATCGAAATCACCCGCACCATCGAGAAAACCACCACGACGAACGTAGGACTTCCCCACCGCACCCGGGTCCGGGTCGAACAGCCCGTCCACGTCCCAACCACGATCCGACGGAAACTCCCCCACCGCATCACCACCGGACGACACCAGATCCCACAAACCCTCCGGCGAAGACACCCCACCCGGCAACCGGCACGCCATCCCCACGATCGCGATCGGCTCGTTCTGCCGCTCCTCCACGTCGCGGAGCCGTCGGCGGGTCTGCTGGAGGTCCGCCACCGCGCGCTTGAGGTAATCGCGCAGCTTCTCGTCATTCGACATCGTCAAGCCTTCCCAGAAGTGCGGAGTCGGTTCGATCGGCGCAAGCCGTCACGCGTTCCCGATTTCCTGGTCGATGAAATCGAACATCTCCTCGTCGGTGGCGGAGGTGAGGTCGAAGCCGTCGTCGACGGCGGTCACCGCCCCGAACCGCTCCGCCAGGACCCGGAGCCGGTCGGCCAGCAGCGCGCGGACCTCCTCGTCCACGGCCGCGTCCGACAGCAGTTCCCGCTCCAGGGCGTCGAAGCGGTGCAGGAGGGGCTGTTCCGGCGCCGCGCTGCCGCCGACCTGCTCGCGCAGGAAGTCGGCGACCGCGTTCGGGCTCGGGTGGTCGAACACCAGCGTGGCCGGCATCCGCAGCCCGGTGGCCTTGGTGAGGCGGTTGCGCAGCTCCACCGCGGTCAGCGAGTCGAACCCGAGCTCCTTGAAGGCCCGGTCCGCCGGGACCGGGTCCGCGCTCGCGAACCCGAGGACCGCGGCGGCCTGCTCCCGGACGAAGGCGACCAGCGTCCGACGCTGCTCGGCCGCGCCCATCCCGGCCACGCGCTGCGCCAGCCCGTCCGTCGCGGTGGCCGCCGCCGCGGCCTGCTTGCGGACGGGTCGCACCAGCCCCCGCAGCAGCGGCGGCAGTTCGCCCTCGGCGGCCGCGGTGCGCAGCGCGGGCAGGTCGAGCTTGACCGCCGCGAGCACCGGCTCCCCGGCGCGGAGCCCGTCGTCGAACAACGCCATGCCCTCCGCCGAGGACAGGCCGCGCACCCCGCCGCCGGCCATCCGGGTGTGCTCGGCCGCCCCGAGGTGCCCGGTCATGGCGCTGGCCTGGCTCCAGAGTCCCCAGTCCAGGGACACCGCGGGCAGCCCCCGCCGCACCCGGAGCTCCGCGAGACCGTCGAGGTAGCCGTTGGCCGCCGCGTAGTTGCCCTGGCCCTTGCCGCCGAACGCCGCGGCGGCCGAGGAGAACAGCACGAACGCGGCCAGGTCGGCGCCTTCGGTGAGCAGGTGCAGGTTCCACGCCGCGTCCACCTTCGGGCGGAACGCGGTGTCGAGCCGTTCGGGCGTCAGCGCGGAGACCACGCCGTCGTCGAGGACGCCCGCGGTGTGCACCACCGCCGTCAGCGGGTGCGCCGCGGGGATCGAGCCCACGACCGCCGCCAAGGCGTCCCGGTCGGCCGCGTCGCAGGCGACGATCCGCACGTCGGCACCGCACTCGCGGAGGCCGGCGGCCAGCTCGTCGGCTCCGGCCGCGTCCGGACCGCTGCGGGAGAGCAGCACCAGGTGGCGCACGCCGTGCTCCGACACCAGGTGGTGGGCGACGAACCCGCCGAGCGTCCCGGTACCGCCGGTGATCAGCGCCGTGCCGTCGGGGTCCAGCGGAGCCGGCACCGCGCGCTCGGCATCGGTCTTCCCCAACCGGGGGACGACCAGCGCCCCGCCGCGGACGGCGACCTGCGGTTCGCCGGTGGCCACCGCCGCGGGCACCAGCGCGCGGGCGCCCGGTGCGTCGTCCACCCCGACCAGCACCGCGCATCCGGGGTTCTCCGCCTGCGCCGACCGCAGCAGCCCCCACACCGCGGCCGCGGCCGGATCGGCGACCGGGTCGGCGGTGAGGACCACCAGCGGCGCGTCGGTCGGGGCGCCGAGGTGCTCCTGCACGCGGGCGAGGGCCTCGGCGGTCAGGTCGCGGACGGCGGCCGGGTCGGCGGCACCGCGCGCCCGCGTCAGGTCCAGCACCGCCTCCTCCGGTGGGGCGGTGGCGGAACCGGGCACGTCCAGCGTCGTCCAGTGCACCCGCAGCAGGCCGTCCCGCGCGGTGCCCGGGGACGCGCTGAGCTTCTCGGTCGACGTGGGCCGCAGCACCAGGGAGTCGAGCACCGCGACGGGGTTGCCCGCGGTGTCGCTCAGCGCCACCGCCACCTCGTCCGGGCCCGACCAGGTGGCGCGGACGCGCAGCGCCCTGGCTCCGGTGGCGTGCAAGGCGAACCCGGTCCAGGCGAAGGGCAGCAGGACCGCACCCGGTTCGGCGGTGGGCGCGGAACCCAGGTTCGTCGCCTGCATGGCGGCGTCGAACAGCGCCGGGTGCAGCCCGAACCCACCGGCATCCACCTCCGCCGGGAGCGACACCTCGGCGAAGACCTCAGCACCCCGCGTCCACGCCCCCGACACGCAGCGGAACGACGGGCCGTACTCGTACCCCGACTCCGCCATCCGCTCGTAGAAGCCCTCCACCGGCACCCGCCGCGCCCCCGCCGGGGGCCACTGCGCGTCCTGCGGGGCCACGTCCGGGAGCCGCGTCGAGAGCGCTCCGCTGGCGTGCCGGACCCAGGACGACGCCGCATCGGTGCGGGAATGCACCCGCACCGCACGCCGCCCCGACTCGTCGGGCGCGGCGACACCGACCTGCACCAGCACGTCACCGCGCTCGGGCAGGACCAGCGGCGACTCGATCACCAGCTCGTCGAGGACGGGGCAATCGACCTCGTCACCGGCCCGCACGGCCAGCTCCACCAGCGCCGTGCCCGGGACCAGCACGGTGCCGAACACCGCGTGGTCGGCCAGCCACGGGTGCGTCCGCAGCGACAGCGTGCTGGTGAACACGACCTCTTCCGACTCCGGCAGGGCGAGGACCCCGCCCAGCAGCGGGTGGTCGACCGGGGCGAGGCCAGAACCGCGCACGTCACCGTCCCGCGCCTTCGGTTCCAGCCAGTAGCGCTGGTGCTGGAAGGCGTAGGTCGGCAGGTCGACCCGCCGGGCGTCCGACGGGAACAGCGGGGTCCAGTCCACCTCGACCCCGCGCACCCACAACTCGGCCAGCGAGGTCGCGAATCGGGTCAGGTCGCCTTCGTCGCGGCGCAGCGTGCCGGTCACCACGGCGGGAACATCCTCGCGCCGTTCCAGGGTGTCCTGGACCGCCATCGTCAGCACCGGGTGCGCGCTGACCTCGACGAACGCCCGATAGCCCGCGTCGAGCAGCGCGTCGGTGGCCTCGGCGAACCGCACCCGCTGCCGCAGGTTCCGATACCAGTAGTCCGCATCCAACACCGTGGTGTCCTCGACCCATGCGCAATCCACGGTGGAGAAGAACGGCACTGCGGCTTGCACCGGGACGACCTCGGCCAGGACCGCGGTGAGCTCGTCGCGGATGCTCTCCACGTGCGCGCTGTGCGAGGCGTAATCCACCGGCACCCGACGCACCCGGACCTCCCGCCGCTCCGCCTCGGCCACCAGCGCCTCGCAGGCCTCGGGATCACCAGCGACGACGACCGACGACGGACCGTTGACCACCGCCACGTCCAGCCCCGGACCGATCAGTTCCGCCACTTCGGACTCGGGTACCGCCAGCGACACCATGCCGCCCCGCCCCGCCAACTCCTCACCGATCAACCGGCTCCGCAGCACCACGATCCGAGCCGCGTCACGCAACGACAGCGCACCCGCCACGTGCGCCGCAGGGATCTCACCCTGCGAATGCCCCACCACCGCATCCGGGACCACACCATGCGACTGCCACAGCCGAGCCAGCGAGACCATCACCGCGAACGACACCGGCTGCACCACATCCACCCGGTCCAGCTCCCGGCCCTCGCGAATCACCTCCAGCAACGACCAATCCACGAACTCGGCCAACACCGCATCGCACTCCGCCATCGCCTCCGCGAACACCCGCGAAGCATCCAGCAACTCGCCCCCCATCCCGACCCACTGCGCACCCTGACCCGGGAACACCAACACGGTCCGACCATCCACACCGGACTCACCGGTGATCGGGCCGGGAGCCCCCGAGGTGATCGCCGCGAGCCCGTCGACGGCGGTGCCGTGGTCGGTGTTCAGGACCACCGCCCGGTGCTGGAGCTTCGCGCGGGACAGCAGCGACCACCCCACGTCGCCGCGCGGCGAATGCGGTGCGACGACTGCGCTGATGCGCTCCGCCTGCGCGCCCAGGGCTTCCGGGGTGTGACCGGACAGCACCCACGGCACCACACCGGCGTCCGCGCGTTCCTCCCTCGGCACCTCCGCCTCGGGAGCCTGTTCCAGGATCACGTGCGCGTTGGTGCCGCTCACCCCGAAGGACGACACCCCCGCCCGGCGCACCCGACCCGTCTCCGGCCACGCCCGCGACTCGGTCAGCACCTCCACCGCACCCGAATCCCAGTCCACCTTGGACGACGGCGCCGACACGTGCAGCGACGCCGGGAGCGTGCCGTGCCGCATGGCGGCGATCACCTTCATCAGCCCGGCCATGCCCGCCGCGGCCTGGGTGTGCCCGATGTTCGACTTCACCGAACCGAGCCGCAACGGCTCGCCGGACTCGCGCCGACCGTAGGTGGCCAGCAGCGCCTCCGCCTCGATCGGGTCGCCCAGCGAGGTTCCCGTGCCGTGCGCCTCCACGTAGTCCACGGCGGACTCGTCGAGCCCGGCGTTGGCCAGCGCGGCCCGGATCACGCGTTCCTGCGACGGGCCGTTCGGCGCCGTCAGGCCGTTGGAGGCACCGTCCTGGTTCACCGCCGACCCCGCCACCACGCCCAGGACGGGGTGGCCGTTGCGCCGGGCGTCGGACAGCCGCTCCAGCAGCACCACGCCCACGCCCTCCGCCATGCCGAACCCGTCGGCGTCATCGGAGAACGCCTTGCACCGCCCGTCGGCGGCCAGCCCGCGCTGCCGGGAGAACCCGATGACGCCGTCGAGGGTCGCCATGGTGGACACCCCGCCCGCGACCGCCAGCGAGCACTCCCCGGTGCGCAGCGACTGGGCCGCGAGGTGCAGGGCGACCAGCGAGGAGGAGCACGCCGTGTCCACCGTCACCGCCGGGCCCTCCAAGCCCAGCGTGTAGGACACCCGGCCGGACAGCACGCTGCCCGCGGTGCCGATGACCAGGTAGCCCCCGTCCGGACCGGTGCTGCCCTCGGCGCCGTAGTCCTGGCCGTGGGTACCGACGAACACCCCGGTCGGCGTGCCGCGCAGCGCGGAGGGGTCCAGGCCGGCCCGCTCGAAGGTCTCCCAGGAGACCTCCAGCAGCAGGCGCTGCTGCGGGTCCATCGCCACCGCTTCGCGGGGGTTGATCCCGAAGAACTCGGCGTCGAAGTCGCCCACGCCGTCGAGGAACCCGCCCCGCCGCACGTAGGTCTTGCCGACGGCGTCGGGGTCGGGGTCGAAGAGGTCGTCGAGGTCCCAGCCCCGGTCGGTCGGGAAGTCGGCGATGGCGTCGCCGCCCGCGAGCACGAAGTCCCACAGCTCGTCCGGCGACGACAGCCCGCCGGGGTAGCGGCAGCCCATCGCCACGATGGCGATCGGGTCGTCGTCGCGCTCGGCGGTGGGCGCCACCGCCGCGGCGGTCCCGGTGGTCCCGGCCGGGACGACGAGCTGCTGCAGCAGGTGGTCGGCCAGCGCCGCGGGACTCGGGTGGTTGAAGATCAACGTCGCCGGGAGCCGCAGCCCCGTGCCCGCGTTGAGCCGGTTGCGCAGCTCGACGGCGGTGAGCGAGTCGAAACCCAGGTCCTTGAACGGGCGGGCCGAGTCGATGCTGTCCGGACCGGCGTGCCCGAGCACGGCGGCGGAGGCGCCGCGCACCAGGTCCAGCAGCACGCGGCGGCGTTCTTCCTCGCCGAGCGCGGCGAGGCGCTGCCCGAGTTCCGGTCCGTCCCCGGCGCCGTCCACCCGGTCGGCGGCGCGACGCACCCGCTGCGGCACCAGGCCGCGCAGCAGCGCGGGGACCTCGCCGCCGCTGCGCACCGCACCGAGGTCCAGCCGGATCGGCACCAGGGCCGGGCGCCGGCTGTGCAACGCGGCGTCGAACAGCGCGAGCCCCTGCGCCGCGGACAGCGGTCGGGTCCCGCCGCGCGCCATGCGCGCCAGGTCGGTGTCGCTGAGCCGGCTGCCCATGCCGTGCTCCTCGCCCCAGAGCCCCCAGGCCAGCGCCACCCCGGGCAGGCCGAGCTCCCCGCGGTGCTGGGCGAAGGCGTCGAGGAACGCGTTGGCCGCCGCGTAGTTGCCCTGACCCGCACCGCCGAACGTCGAGGACGCCGAGGAGAACAGGACGAAGGCGCGCAGGTCGAGGTCCGCGGTCAGCTCGTGCAGGTTCCAGGCACCGTGGACCTTGGTGCGCAGGACCGCGTCCCACTGGTCCGGCCGCAGGTCGGCCACCACGCCGTCGTCGACGACGCCGGCCGCGTGCACGACGCCGACCAGCCGGTCGGCCAGCGGCGCGATGACCTCGGCCAGCGCGTCGCGGTCGGCGACGTCGGCGGCGACCAGCCGCACCGACGCGCCGGTCCCGGCCAGCGCGTCGACCCAGGCACCGCCGGTCCCGGACCGGGACACCAGCACGAGCTCGCGCACCTGGTGCGCGCTCGCCAGGTGGGGGGCCACGAGCCTGCCGATCCCCCCGGTCGCGCCGGTGACCAGGACGGTTCCGCCGCGCAGCGGCGATTCCCCGGGCTCGGCGGGGACTTCGGCGCGCACCAGCCGGGGGACGTGCGCCCGGCCGTCCCGCACGACGACCTCGGGTTCGTCCCCACCGACCGCGAGCCCGGCCCGCACCGCGGCGGTGTCGCGCCGGTCCAGGTCGAGCAGGGTGAACCGGTCCGGGTTCTCCGACTGGAGGGTGCGGACGAGCCCGGCGAGCGGGCGCTGCACCACGTCGGTCCCGTCGATGGCCACGACCAGCCGCGAGGTCGCCGTGGCCGGGTCGGACAGCCACTCCTGGACCGACCGGAGCACGCGCAGGCCGGTCAGCCGCACCCGCTCCGGGAGCGGGCCGTCGGGCTCGGTCTCGGGCGCGTAGACCACCACGGGCGCCACGGGACCCGCCGGGAGCACCGCGTGCGGCGTCGGATCGCCCACCTCGGCGGCGCCCGCGGGGGCGGGCACCGCGTCGACGGCGAACATCAGGCCACCGATGCCGTGGGACGCCTCGCGGAGCCGGTCGACCTCGACCGGGCGCACCACGAGCCCGTCCACGTCGACGACCGGGGCGCCGGTGCCGTCCACGCCGGTGATCGCCACCGAGTCCGGGCCGGTCGCGGTCACGCGGACCCGCAGGGTCCGGGCGCCCGCGGCGTGCCACCGGACACCGGACCACGAGAACGCGAGGCGGGGCTGCTCCGGGTCGGCGAAGAAGCCGGACACGCCCAGCGGGTGCAGGGCGGCGTCGAGCACGGCGGGGTGGACGCCGTAGCCGTCGGCGTCGGGCAGGTCGGCGGCGTCCTCCGGCAGCGCGATCTCGGCGTAGACGCGGCCCTCGTCCACCCACGCCGCGCGCACCGCCCGGAACGACGGCCCGTAGTCAACGGCGAGGCCGGCGTAGAGGTCCGCGACGTCCACGGGACGCGCCCCTGGCGGTGGCCAGGAGGTGATCCCCGGCGCGGCACCTCCCGGAGCGCCGTCCGGGGCCACCGAACCGGAGGCGTGCTCGGTCCAGGTGCCGTCCGCACCGGCCCGGGAGTGCACCCGCACCGCGCGGTAGCCCGCCGGGTCGGGTTCGCCGACGCGGAACTGCAGGTCGACCGCATCGGGGACGAGGATCGGTTTCGCGATCGTCAGCTCGGCCACGACGGGCGCCCCCACGTGGGCACCGACCGCACCGAGGGCGTCCACCAGCGCGGTGCCCGGCAGCAGCACCGCCCCGCCGACGCGGTGGTCGTCCAGCCACGGAAGCGTCCGCGACGACAGCCGACCGGTGAACACCACCTCACCGGAGTCGGGGGCGCTGACCATCGCGCCGAGCAACGGGTGCTCGACGACGTCCAGGCCCGCGGCGGAGACGTCGGCGGGCGCCGCCGCGGTCGATTCCAGCCAGTAGCGCTGGCGCTGGAACGCGTAGGTCGGCAGGTCGACCCGCCGGGCGTCCGCGGGGAACAGCGGTGACCAGTACACCGCCACGCCGCGGACCCAGAGCTCGGCCAACGAGGTGGCGAATCGGGTCAGGTCGCCTTCGTCGCGGCGCAGCGTGCCGGTCACCACCGCCGCAGCGCGGTGAGCGTCCAAGGTCTCCTGGACCGCCATCGTCAGCACCGGATGTGCGCTGACCTCCACGAAAACCCGGAAACCGTCGTCGATCAGCGCGTCGGTGGCCTCGGCGAACCGCACCCGCTGCCGCAGGTTCCGATACCAGTAGCCCGCGTCCAACGTCGCGGTGTCCTCGACCCACGCGCAGTCCACGGTGGAGAAGAACGGCACTTCGCCCGCTGAAGGCGTGATTCCCGCCAGCACCTCGGTGAGCTCGTCGCGGATGCTCTCCACGTGCGCGCTGTGCGAGGCGTAATCCACCGGCACCCGACGCACCCGGATCTCCCGCCGCTCCGCCTCGGCCACCAGATCAGCGCACGCCTCGGGATCACCGGCCACGACCACCGACGACGGCCCGTTGACCACCGCCACATCCAGCCCAGGGCCGATCAGTTCCGCCACTTCGGACTCGGGCACCGCCAGCGATACCATGCCGCCCCGCCCCGCCAATTCCTCACCGATCAACCGGCTCCGCAACACCACCACCCGGGCCGCGTCACGCAGCGACAAGACACCCGCCACGTGCGCCGCCGCGATCTCACCCTGCGAATGCCCCACCACCGCATCCGGGATGATGCCGTGGGACTGCCACAGCCGAGCGAGCGAGACCATCACCGCGAACGACACCGGCTGCACCACGTCCACCCGGTCCAACTCCCGGCCCTCGCGAATCACCTCCAGCAGCGACCAGTCGACGAACTCGGCCAACACCGCATCGCACTCCGCCATCGCCCCCGCGAACACCGGCGAAGCGTCCAGCAACTCCGCACCCATGCCGACCCACTGCGCACCCTGACCCGGGAACACCAACACGGTACGACCATCCACATCGGCCACACCCGACACGGGACCTGGGGTTCCCGAAGCCATGGCGGCGAGACCGTTCGCGGCGCTGTCGCTCGATGCGGACACGACGACCGCGCGGTGGTCCAGCGTCGCGCGGGACAACAAGGACCAGCCGAGGTCGGCGCGATCGAGGTCGGTTGCCCCGACCGCCGCGCTGATCCGCTCGGCTTGGGCGCGCAGCGCCTCCGGGGTGTGACCGGACAGCACCCACGGCACCACACCGGCGTCCGCGCGTTCCTCCCTCGGCACCTCCGCCTCGGGAGCCTGTTCCAGGATCACGTGCGCGTTGGTGCCGCTCACCCCGAAGGACGACACCCCCGCCCGGCGCACCCGACCCGTCTCCGGCCACGCCCGCGACTCGGTCAGCACCTCCACCGCACCCGAATCCCAGTCCACCTTGGACGACGGCGCCGACACGTGCAGCGACGCCGGGAGAACCCCGCGCTGCATCGCCAGCACCATCTTGATCACACCCGCCACACCCGCAGCCGCCTGCGCGTGCCCGATGTTCGACTTCAGCGAGCCCAACCACAACGGCTCGCCCTCGCGGTGCCGACCGTAAGTGCCGAGCAGGGCGCCCGCCTCGATCGGGTCGCCCAACGACGTGCCGGTCCCGTGCGCTTCCACGGCGTCCACATCGGAGGAATCCAGGCCCGCGTTGGCCAGCGCAGCCCGGATGACCCGCTCCTGCGACGGACCGTTCGGCGCCGTCAGACCGTTCGACGCACCATCCTGGTTCACCGCCGAACCCGCCACCACAGCCAACACCCGATGCCCCAACCGCCGGGCGTCGGACAACCGCTCCACCACCAGCACGCCCACGCCCTCGGACCAGCTCGTGCCGTCGGCGTCGTCGGAGAACGCCTTGCACCGGCCGTCAGCGGCCAGCCCGCGCTGCCGGGAGAACTCGACGAAATCGCTGGGGCTGGCCATGATCGCGACGCCACCGGCGAGGGCCAGCGAGCACTCCCCGGTGCGCAGCGACTGGGCGGCGAGGTGCAACGCGACCAGCGACGAGGAGCACGCCGTGTCCACCGTCACCGCCGGACCCTCCAAGCCCAGCGCGTAGGACACCCGCCCCGACGCGACGCTGCCCGCGCGGCCCGTGCTGAGGTAGCCCTGGATCTCCTCCGGCACCTCGGTGAGCCCGGAGGCGTACTCGTGCCGCATCAGCCCGGAGAAGACACCGACATCCTGACCCCGCAACTCCAGCGGATCCAACCCGGCATGCTCCAACGCCTCCCACGACGACTCCAACAGCAACCGCTGCTGCGGATCCATCGCCAACGCCTCACGCGGACTGATCCCGAACAACCCCGCATCGAAATCACCCGCACCATCGAGAAAACCACCACGACGAACGTAGGACTTCCCCACCGCACCAGGATCAGGATCAAAAAGACCCGCCACATCCCAACCACGATCCGACGGAAACTCCCCCACCGCATCACCACCGGACGACACCAGACCCCACAAGTCCTCCGGCGAGGACACCCCACCCGGCAACCGGCACGCCATCCCCACGATCGCGATCGGCTCGTCCGCGGCGGGTGCCACCGCGGCGCGGACGTCCGCGTCCTCCCCCGAGGTGCCGAACAGCAGCGTCGCCAGCCGTTCGGCGAGGGCGGCGGGCGTGGGGTGGTCGAACGCGGTGGCGGCGGGCAGGCGCAGTCCGGTCTCGGCGCTGAGCTCGTTGCGCAGTCGCACCGCCATGAGGGAGGTGAACCCGAGTTCCTTGAAGGCGACGTGCGGGCGGATCGCCGCGGGGTCCGCGTCGAGCGCGGTCGCCACCGCCGACCGCACCAGGTCGAGCAGCGCGCGGTGCCGCGCGGCGTCCGGCCGGGCGCGCAGGCGCTCGCGGAGCCGGTCGGCCTTCGCGTCGTCGGCCTCCTGGGCGCCGCCGACCGCCACGTCGAACAGGCCGGTCAGCACCGACGGCGGGGTGGAGCGCAGCGTTTCCGGGGTCGGCTTCGCCGCGAGGACCGCGGCCTCCGGCTGGTTCAGGGCCGCGTCGAACATCGCGCGGCCGTCGCGGACCGGCAGCGCGGACAGGCCCGGCATGTCGCGGTCCCCGCCGAGGTCCCAGCCGAACGCGAGCGCGGGCAGGCCGAGCCCCCGCCTGCGGCGCGCGAGCTCCGCCAACGACGCGCGGACCGCCGCCTGGTGCCGGTCCCCGGCGAGGCCCGGCGCCGCGACCGGGGTGAGCAGGACGAAAGCGCGGAGGTCGGCGTCTTCCACCAGCTCGGCGAGGTGGTGGGCACCGGCGACGACGGCCCCCCGGTCCAGGCCGTCCCGGCCGGGGGTGTGCACGACGGCGGTGAGCGGCGGGGTGCGGCCGTCGAGCACGGTGGCGAGCGCCTCGCGGTCGGCCGTGTCGCAGGCCGCCAGCGCCACCTCGGCGCCGGACTCGGCGAGGTCGGCGGCCAGCTCCCGCGCGGCGCTGTCCTCGGCCCCCCGCCGGCTGACCAGCAGCACGTGGCGGGCCCGGTGCCCGGCGACCAGGTGGTGCGCGATCGCCGCGGCTTCGGCGCCGTCGGCACCGGTGATCAGCACCGTGCCCGCCGGGTCGAGGGAGTCCGCGGCCCCCGCCTCGGGCACCGCCACGCGGACCAGCCGGGGGACCAGGGCGACGCCCCCGCGCACCGCGGCGCAGTCCTGCCCGGACGCCACGGCGGAGGCGAGCAGGGGCGCGGGCACGTCCTCGGCGGCGTCGAGGTCGACGAGGACCACCCGGCCCGGGTGCTCCTGCTGCACCTCGGCCACGCGCACCCACGCCGGGTGCTCGGGCGCGTCGTCGTCCACCCCGCCGACGGCGACCGCCCGGTGGGTGACGACCACGACCCGCGCGGCTCCGGTCCGCTCGTCCGAGCACCACGCCCGGAGCCCGTCCACCAGCTCGTCCACTTCGGCAGGGCCCGGCTCGACGACGAGCGCCGGTCCGAGCGCGCCGGCCGCCACCGCCTCGCGGGCGGCGGCGAGATCGGCCCACCGGTGCGCCGGTTCCCCGGGCAGCGCCGCGGTGCCCGCACCGACCGCGGCCCACGGCACGGCGGCGACCGGGGTGGCCGTCACGGACGGCAGCGGGGTCCACTCGACCCGCAGCAGGTCCTCGTAGTGCGTGCTGCCGGCCATCCGCAGCCGACCGGGCTGTTCGAGCAGCACGTGCCGGGTGATCTTGCCCGAGGCGGTGCGCGGCACCCGGTCGATCTCGTAGAACTCCTCCGGCACCTTGAAGTAGGACAGGCGACGGCGGCACTCGTCGAGCAGCCGCCGCGGGTCCACGCCCTCCGGGCCGGGGACCAGGTACGCCACCGGCACCTCACCGAGCAGCTCGTGCGGCTTGCCCGCGACCGCGACGTCGGCGACGCCGGGGACGCCGCGCAGCACCTCCTCGACCTCGCCGGGGTGGATGTTCTCCCCGCCGCGGATGATGAGCTCCTTGATCCGCCCGGTGATGGTGAAGAAGCCCGCCTCGTCGCGGCGCGCCAGGTCGCCGGTGCGGTACCAGCCGTCGCGCAGCACCGACTCGGTGACGTCCGGGCGGTTGTGGTAGCCGACCATCACGCTCGGCCCGCTGACCCACACCTCGCCTTCCCGGCCGTGCGGCACGTCCAAGCCGGTGTCGGGGTCGACCACCCGCACGTTGACCCCGGGCACCGGGAGCCCGCAGGAGCCCTCGACCCGGGCGCCGTGCGGCCAGTTGATGGTGATCGACCCGCAGGTCTCGGTGCTGCCGTAGGCGTCGACCAGCGGCGCGCCGAAGGCCTCCTCGAAGGAATTGCGCAGCGCCGCCGTGGTGACCGCGCCGCCCACCAGGCACATCCGCAGCGCGGGGGCCTGGAAGCCGTCCCGCCGGGCCGCCTGCACCAGGTAGTGGTACATCGTCGGCACCCCGGCCAGGAACGTCGACCGCTCCTCGCGCAGCGCGGAGAGGATCTCCTCCGGCGCGAACCCGTCGACGATGCGCGCGGTGGCGCCGACCGCGTTGACGGCGAGCACGCAGGCGATGTGGGAGAGGCTGTGGAACAGCGGCAGCGGCCACAGCACCCGGTCGTCGGCGGAGAGCTCCGGCACCGGCACGTAGCAGGCCGCCACCGACCACAGGCAGTTGCGCTGGGTGGAGAGCACGCCCTTGGGCTTGCCGGTGGTGCCCGAGGTGTAGAGCATCCACGCGAGGTCGCCGAGGCCGAGGTCGTCGCGCGCGGGTTCCGGCGGTTCGGAGGTCGCGAGGGCCTCGAAGGACGCGGTGCCCGCGGGTGCGTCGAAGGGCCGGTCCTGGTCGACGACCACCAGCCGGACGTCGTCCCGGTCGCCGACCGCGCGGCGCACCTGGTCCACCCGGCCGGCGTCGGTGAACACCACGCGGGCGCCGCTGTCGGCGAGGAAGAAGGCCAGCTCCTCATCGGAGGCGCGCGGGTTCAGCGGCACCCCGATGGCGCTCGCCCGCGCGACGGCGAGGTAGCTCTCCACCACCTCGACGCGGTTGCCGAGGAAGATCGCGGCGCGATCGCCCGGCTGCAGCCGCAACCGCGCCAGGTGCCCGGCCAGCCTCCCGGTCCGCCGCGCCAGCTCGGCGTAGCCCACGCTCCGCCGCGCATCGCGGAAGGCGACCTTGTCCCCGAATCGATCGGCGTTGTCCCGGATCATCTCGGGCAACGGCCGGATCAGTTCGGTTCGCAGCATGTTCCACCACATCCTCGGTCAGCACACCGGACGCGGGGAGGCCATCCGGGACCCGTCCATCGTTCGCCGGTCGGGATTTCCGGCGCGCGAGCGCGGCAACGCGCCGCCCGGTCGCCCATGACCCACCCCAGTGCACCGATTCCTATCGCACGGGGACCGCCGCGCAGCCCCCTGCACACCCCCCTAGGACGTCCCTAACTTCGGACTGCTGCGGCGTTCTCGCCGGTTGCGCGTGGCGCGCAGGCGCTCGGCGGAACTAGTGTCGGATGGGCGCGGGCCCCGATGTCCCGCCGGGCGATCCCGCCCGGCCGCGTCCCGCGCTCCCCCCGTCCGTTCGCCCATTCGCCGAGGTGCTTTGCGTTGACGCGTGACTGGTCACTCCTACTCGTGCAGACGTCCCCGAATCCCGAAGCGACGGCGGGCGAACCGCTCGCCGCGCTGCGCACCCTCGCGGCCCTGCTGCGCGCCGAAGATCCGGACGGCCGGTGGTTCTTCGAGCGCCAGGACCACCCCGAGCCGATCCTGGCGGTGTGGTCGCACACCACCCCGACGGCGCGGGACACCGCCGCGCGCGAGACCGCGGCGGCGCACCCCGGGGTGCACCTCGCCCCGCGCCCGTGCGAGGCGGATCCGGCGGCGCTGTCGGGCACCGCGCTCGCCCTCGCCGCGCTCGGCAGCGAACTCGCCCTGGAGCTGCTGCGCGACGGCGAGCTGTCCCCCGCCCGCCAGCTCCCGTTCACCGCGCTGCACCTGGACCGGCTCAGCGACCACGTCGCCGCCGGGCAGCGCTCGGCGTTCCTGTTCCAGTGCTGGCAGAGCTGGGCCGCCCCGCTCTCCCCCGGCGAACGGGTGGAGCTCGGCGCGCACGCCGACCGGCAGGTCGACGAGGTGCTGGAGGCGGTCCCCGACCAGGGCGACGAGGCGGGCACGGCGTGGCGCCGGTACGCCGAGGCGGTGGAGGAGCTCGCCGCGACCGCGGCCGAGGGCACCACGCCCTGGAACTACCTGCTGTTCGACCACGCCCACCGCACCCATCACCGGATGGGGATCGGCGGACCGGTCCAGGCGCTGACCGCGCGGCTGCTGCGCACCGCGCACCGCACCGGTCGCGGCGTGCGGACCGCGGAACCGGCGTTGGCCCACGCCGGGGGGAGCCGGCCGTGACGGCGGAGCTGGCCGGGACGGCCACCAAGGTTCGGGTCGACCTGGGCGAACGCGGTTACGACGTGCACGTGGGACCCGGTGTGCGGCGATTGCTGCCCGAGCTGGTCGCGGGCCTGGGCGCGGGCAAGGCCGCGGTGGTCACCGCCCGGCCGCCCGAAGTCCTGCCGGACCTCGGCGTGCCGACCCTGGTGCTGACCGCCCGCGACGGCGAGCACGGCAAGACCTTGTCCACAGTGGAGTCCCTGTGCCGCCGGTTCGCCGAGTTCGGCCTGACCCGGTCGGACGTGGTGATCTCCTGCGGTGGCGGCACGGTCACCGACTCCGCCGGCCTGGCCGCCGCGCTGTTCCACCGCGGCGTGCCCGTCATCCACCTGCCGAGCTCGCTGCTCGCCCAGGTGGACGCCAGCGTCGGCGGCAAGACCGCGGTCAACCTGCCCGAGGGCAAGAACCTCGTCGGCGCCTACTGGCAGCCGAAGGCCGTGCTGTGCGACACCGACCTGCTGGCGACCCTGCCCGAGCGGGAGCGGATCAACGGCTGCGGCGAGATCGCCCGCTGCCACTTCATCGGGGCCGGGGACCTGCGCGGCCGGTCGCTGCCCGAGCAGATCGCCGCCAGCGTGGCGCTGAAGGCCTCGGTGGTGGCCGCCGACGAGCGCGACACCGGACGCAGGCACCTGCTCAACTACGGCCACACCCTCGGCCACGCCCTCGAACGGGCCACGGACTACGCGCTGCGCCACGGCGAAGCCGTCGCCATCGGCACCGCCTTCGCCGGTCGCCTGGCCGCGGAGCTGGGCCGCATCGACCAGCGGCGCGCCGCCGAGCACGAGGAGGTCGTGCGGCACTACGGGCTGCCGTGGCGGCTGCCCGCCGAGGTGCGCACCGATCGCCTGCTGGAACTGATGCGGCTGGACAAGAAGGCCACCTCGGGCCTGGCGTTCGTCCTGGACGGACCGGACGGGCCGGACCTGGTGCAGGACGTGCCCGAGCCGGTCGTCACCGGGGTGCTGGCGGCGATGCCGCGCGGCTGACCGGCAACGGCCCCGGACCGAGCGGTCCGGGGCCGTTGTCGCGTCCGGTCAGCGCGGCGGCGCCACCAGCGCCAGCAACTCGTCCGGGACGCCCAGCACGGCGTCCGGCTCCGCGCCCAGCAGCGCCGCCACGTCGGCCTCGGCCCACGTCGCCGCGATGCCCCGGACCCCCGCCTCGCGGGCGGCGACGAGGTCGGTGACGGCGTCACCGACCATCACCGCGCGGTGCGCCGGGGTGTCGAGCAGCTCCAGCGCCCGCAGCACGATGTCCGGGGCCGGCTTCGCCCTGGCCACCTCGTCGGAGCCGATGACGTGCTCGAAGTACCCCAGCACGCCCAGCCCGTCGAGCAACGAGCGCGCCCGCGGGCCGCTCTTGCCGGTGGCCACGGCCATCCGGACGCCGCGACCGCGCAGGTCCGACAGCAGCTCCCGGACCCCGTCGAACAGGCGCACCCGGTCGGCGAGCCGGTAGCTCTCCCGGACGAACGGCTCCTCCAGCTCCAGGGGCAGGTCCATGATCCGCATGATGTCCGGGAAGTACCGGCCCAGGTGCTTGCGGTACTCGTCGAACGGGGCCGCCCCCTCCCCGACGACCTCGGCGTAGGCGCGGGCGAACGCCTGCTGCATCACCCCGAAGCTGTCCACCAGCACGCCGTCGAGGTCGAACACCACGGCCGCGATGCCCTCTTCGGCCGCCAGCGGCCGCTGTCGTTGGATCGTCGTGTTGCTGTCCACCCACGTCTCCTCTCGGCACGTCCTGGGTTCAACGGCGGGTCCGGGCGGCGGAGGCGTAGACCCGTTCGATCACGCCGATCGTGCGGGTGGCGTCCGCGACGGCCCGCCCGCGCGCCGCCGGATCGGCCAGCAGCGCGGCCAGCTCGTCGAGCTGGCGGTGGTACTCGGCACCGATCTCCTCGTCCGGCACCGCGACGGCCTCCGGCTCGCCGTCGCGGGTCAGGGTCAGCACCGGCCCGCCGTCGCGGTTCGGGCTGAACCCGAAGGTGCAGCGCAGCTCGGCGGTCCCGGCGCTGCCCTCGATGCGGATCGCGGTGACGTCGCGGGGCTCGTGGGAGGCCCAGCTCGCGCGCAGCGACGCGCTCACCCCGTTCCCGGTGACCAGGAAGGCCCGGGCGGTGTCCTCGACGTCACCGCCGGCGGCCGTCGGCGCCTCCTTCCGCCAGACCGCCCGCCACGCCCCGTCGTGCAGGAAGTCGTCGGTCACCGAACCGACGACCTGGTCGACCGCCACCGGACCGAGCAGGTCGGTGAGCACGTCCAGCAGGTGCCAGCCCAGGTCGACCAAGGCGCCACCACCCGACTTCGCCCGGTCGGTGAACCACCCTCCCGCGCTGGGGATCCCGCGCGAGCGCACCCAGGACACGTCGACGTGCCGGACGGTGCCGATCTTGGCGGCGAGCTCGGCCAGCGCGCGCACGTCGGCCCGGCAGCGGGCCGCGCTGCCCGCCAGCAGCACCGCACCACCGGACCGCTCCGCCTCGGCGAGGCGGGCCGCCTCCGCGGAGTCCAGGCACACCGGCTTCTCCAGGAACACCGGCACGCCCCGTTCCAGCAGCGCGCAGGCGACCGCGCAGTGCAGGTGGTTGGGCACCGCGACGACCGCCAGGTCGATCTCCTCGGGCCGCACCTGGTCCACCGACGCCAGCAGCGCCGGGCCGGGGTGCTCGCGCGCCGCGGTGGCCCGGACGGCCGGGTCCGGGTCGACGGCCGCCGCCGCGGCGAACGCCGGGTGCCGCTCCAGCCGGGGCAGCCAGATCGACCGCGCCGCCCAGCCCAGCCCCACCACGGCGGTGCGGATCGGCCCGCCGTCCGCCGGTGCGGTGGCGCCGAGGCCGCTCACCTGCTCTCCACGGTGTCCGCGACGACCTCGGCGAGCTCGTGCATCTGCTGCTCGGTGCCGAGCAGGGTGCGGTGGTGCAACCAGATGCAGTCCTGGTTGATGGCCTCGGTGTTCGGGCACCGGCGCGCGATGTCCTCGACCGACTCCGCGGGCGCGGCGGTCTCCCAGAAGCCGTCGCAGCGGTAGATCGCCCGGAACGCCGCGAAGGCGGGCACGCCGCGCTCGACCAGCGTGTCGACCAGCTCGTTGCGCCGCTGCTCGCTGATGCCGGGGATGCGGAACATCGCCATGTAGTGCGGGTTGCGGTCGCAGCGCTTGTCCCGGCCCTGCGGCACGACGCCGGGGATCTCGGCGAGCAGGTTGGCCAGCAGCGGCCAGCGCTGCTCCCGGGTCTCGATCTGCTCCTCCAGCCGGGAGAGCTGGGCGCGCAGCACGCTCGCCGAGAACTCGTTGAGCCGGAAGTTCGACCCGGAGGTCTTGTGGAAGTAGCGGCGATCGGTCGGCGGGCGCCCGCAGCTGTGCCGCAGGAAGGCGGTCTCGTGCAGCTCGGCGTTCGGGAACAGCACCGCGCCGCCCTCCCCCGCCGTCATCAGCTTGCCGTTCTGGAAGCTGAACGCGGCCACCGACCCGAGCTCGCCGACGCGCTTGCCCATCCACTGCGCGCCGTGCGAGTGCGCGGCGTCCTGGACGATCGCGATCCCCGCGTCGTCGGCGAGCTTCTGCAGGCCGGTCATGTTGGCGAAGTGGCCGGCCATGTGCACCGGCATGATCGCCTTGGTGCGGTCGGTGATCGCGCGCTCGGTGGCGGCGACGTCGATGCAGTAGGTCTCGGGGTCCACGTCGACGGGGACCGCGACGGCACCGAGCCGCTGCGCCGCCTGGGACGAGGAGATGAAGGTGAAGGCCGGGACGATCACCTCGCTGCCGGGGCCGACCCCGAGCACCTGCAGCGCCAGCTCGAGGGCGTGCGTGCCGTTGGTGACCGCCAAGGCGTGCTCGGCACCGTGGTGCTCGGCGAACTCGCGCTCGAAGGCGTCGACCTCACCACCGCCCATGCGCCACCACTGGCCTTGGTCCAAGGCCCGGATCAGGCCGGTGCGCTCGGCCTCGCCGTGCTGGGGCCACACCGGGAATTCGGATTCCATCCGTGCACCGCTCATGATTCTCCACTCGATTCTCAAGACGCCGGCGACAGGAGCGCGATCGCGCTGCGGCGATTCGCGCGGAGACGAACACGTCCGCCGAAGGCACCGCCGTTGTCCACTGAGGACGGAAGCGCCACGGGCGGACCGCGCTGTCCCCAGGTTCCAGGATTCCCCACCATTCCGGGGGATCGGCGGCACGTGTCCGCGAACGCCGTGGACGCTACCGCAGCTCGCGGGGCCCGTCATGTCCCCTAGCGCCCCCCTAGGACCCCCCTGGTTCCGGCGATCGCCGCCGACGTCGGTCCGCGTCCGGAAATCCGGTGCTATAACGAGATCGCCCGGACGATCGCATTCTTCCGCGATTCCGGCAGCGCCCGTGACGAATCGAGCACCGAGGTGACCGTTGCGCGAACTGCTCCTGCTGAACGGACCGAACCTGGGAATCCTGGGAAAGCGAGAACCGGAGGTGTACGGCACCGAAACGCTGGCCGATGTCGAGGCGTCGGTGGCCGCGGAGATCTCCCCGCGGGGCTGGCGCGTCCGCGCCGTCCAGGACGACTGCGAAGGCGCGCTCGTGCGCACCCTCCACGACAGCTACGACACCGTCGGGGCGATCGTGAACCCGGGCGCGCTGATGATCGCGGGCTGGAGCCTGCGCGACGCGCTGGCGAACTACCCGAACCCGTGGATCGAGGTGCACCTGTCGAACGTGTGGGCGCGGGAGAGCTTCCGGCACGAGTCGGTCATCGCCCCGCTGGCGAGCGGTCTGATCGCCGGTCTGGGGGCCACCGGCTACCGGCTCGCCGCCCGGGCGCTGCTGGGCCTGGTCGACGGTTGAGCCACCGCGGCACCCCGCGCGGTCCCGCGGGCGGCTCGCCGCGGGTGCTCGGCGGTTCCGCGAGCACGGCGGCGAGGGGATCCGCCGGGCGGGTTCCGCGCGCGTGAGGGTGGGCGTGCGCGCGACCGCAGCCGCGCGCACGCCCCCGTCAGCCCTGCCGGGCCAGCAGCACGGCGCCGTGCAGGGAGGACAACCCGCCCAGGCCGGCGGCGCCCACCCGCGGCACCGGTTGGCCCGGTCGGGCCAGCTCGGCGACGCACTCGGCCACCACGTCGGCGAACCCCGGCAGTCCGGCGGCGAACCCGCCGCCCACCAGGACGAGCTCGGGGTGCAGCAGCTCGGCGGTGCCGATCGCGACGGTGGCCAGCGCGGTGCAGCTCCGCCGCACCGCGGTCACCGCCCACTCCTGCCCGGACCGCCACGCCGCGCGCAGCTCCTCGTACCCGGTCTCGCCGCCGCGCAGCTCTCCGGCGTAGCGCAGGGTGGCCGGACCGGAGGCCAGCGCCTGCAGGCAGCCGCGCCGGCCGCAGTCGCACCGCGGGCCCGCGGGATCGGCGATCACGTGCCCGATCTCGCAGGAACCGCGGCGCGGGCCGGGCAGCGGACGGCCGTCGAGGACGGCACCACCGCCGATCCCGGTGCCGACGCCGAAGTACAGCACGTCGGTGCTCCCGGCGTGGTCGGCTTCCGCCAGCGCCGCTAGGTCCCCGTCGTCGGCGGTGCGCACCGGCACGTCCGGGAACAGCTCGCCGAGCGCGCCGTGCCAGTCGAGGCCGACCCAGCCGGGCCGGTTCGGCCAGCTCGTGACCCGGCCGGCCCCGTCCACCGTGGCCGGTAGCGCGATCCCGACCCCGCCGGGCGGGCCGGCCGCCGCCCGGGCCGCGAGCGCGCCCGCGCGCAGGACGGCCAGATCGCGCCGCACGTCACCGGAGTCCGACCAGCGCACCGCCGACTCGTACGGCGCGCGACCGTCCGCCGCGCGGAAGGCGACCTTGGTCCCGCCGATGTCGATTCCCAGCAAGCCCATGCGCCACCTCGCCCCGGTGCCGCGCTCAGCTCGCGGTGGTGGTCCGGACCTGCGCCACCGGGCGCACGCCGATCCGGAACTGCAGGACCGCGTTCGCGGCGGCCACGATCAGCAGGACCACCGGCATCAGACCGTTCTGCAGCAGGTCGCCGCTGATCACGTGGAAGCCGACCGCGCCGAGCATCATCAGGACCAGGCCGATCGCCGCCGCCGCGCCGAGCACCCTGATCTTGAACCCGGCCAGCAGCCCGAGCGCACCGGCCACCTCCAGCAGACCCAGCACCACGACCATCCCCGACGGCAGACCGAGCTGACCGACGAAGACCTCCGTGTTGAAGATCTTCATCGCGCCGATCGCCAGGAACACCAACGCCAGGATCCCGGACAGGACTCCGAGCAGGATTCGCATCGCACAACTCCAGAATTCACGTCGCAACGTCCCGCGCAGAGTAGCCGCGAAACCGGTCCATTCCGGGTCGTCGCCACCACCGACCGCCCACGCCCGGGTAATTCCGCACCCATCCCGGTTCCCGTTGTAGCGGCGATCACAGCGCGGCGGGTAACGCGGGTGCGCTCGGTTTCAACGATGGGCGGCCAGTTCTCCGGGAATGGGCGCAGAACCCGGGTACGCGCCCATTCCGTTGCTACCGTCCGGTCCCGGATGTTTCCGGCGACAACTGAGTGGCGGGTACGGCACCTATGAGCGTGAACGGAGTCGATTCGAGAGGCGCTGCGACGCTGCGGCGCGCACCTGCGTCCGAGCGCGCGGCGCAGCTCGCGATCCTGCGGCGGGCGCACGACGACTGCCTGCGTGGGCGGGGCTCGGTCGTCCTGGTCGAAGGACCGCTCGGCGGGGGCAAGACGGAGCTGCTGCGCACCACGGTGGAGCAGGCCGAGCAGGCGGGGTTCCGGACGGTGCAGGCGGTCTGCGCCGAGACCGAGCGCCAAGTGCCCTTCGGGGCGCTGGACCAGCTCGCGCGCGGGCTCCTCGACCGGCCCACCGACCTGCTCGGCGGGCCGGTGGAGGGGGCCGAGCGGGCGCGGACGTTGCAGCGGCTGTGCGCCGCCGCGCTCGACGTCGCCGCCGAGGTGCCGGTGCTGATCTGCGTCGACGACGCGCAGCACCTCGACGACGACTCCGCGCGCTGGTTGCTCCGGCTCGTCGGCAGGTCGCGGTCCTCGCGGGTGCTCGTCGTGCTCACCTCCGGGCTCGGGACGGCACCGGGGCCGCTGCGCACCGAGCTGAGCAGGCAGCCGCACTTCCGGCACGCGGTCCTCGCGCCGCTGTCGGTGTGCGAGGTGACCGAAGTGGTGCGGCGCCGGACCGACGACGTCACCGCGCAGCGGCTCGGCGCGGACCTCCACTCCCGCACCGGCGGGAACCCGCTGCTGCTCAACGCGGTCCTCGACGACCACGAGGAGGGCACCGCACCGCGCGATCACGACTTGGCGCTGCTGAGCTGCCTGCACCGCGGTGGTGCGGTGGTGCGCGGGTGCGCCCGCGCGCTGGCGGTGCTGGACCGGGAGGTGACCCCGGCGGAGCTCGCCCGCGTGGTCGGCGCCGAGATCCCGGACGTGCGGCGCGCGCTGACCGACCTGTGCGCGGCCGGGCTGCTCGACGACGGCAGGCTGCGCAGCGCGCAGGCCATCGCCGCGGTGCTCGGCGAGACCGGCGCCGCCGAGCTGGGCGGCATCCGGCGGCGCGCCGCCGAGCTGCTGCGCGACCGCGGCGCGGACGCCTCCTCGATCGCCGCCCAGCTCGTCGCGGCGGGCTCGGCGGGGCCCGCCTGGGCCCAGCGGGCGCTGCGGGAGGCGGCCGAGCTCGCGCTGCTGGAGGGATCGCCGGAGTTCGCCGCGCGATGCCTGGAGCTGGCCCACGAGTCCACCCGGCGGCCCGCGGAGCAGGCCGCGATCCGGGCCCGGCTGGCGGAGGCGGAATGGCGGCTGCAACCGTCCTCCGTGCTGCGGCACCTGGCACCGCTGGTCGCCGCCGCCTCGGCCGGTCAGCTCGACCGCGCCGACCACGTCGTGCTGGTCCGCCAGCTGCTGTGGCACGGCCGGATCGACGAGGCGCAGCAGGTGCTGCGCCGGCTGCGGGGCACCGGTGCGGACGCGGCGAGCGGCGAGCTGCACGACATCGAGTCGTGGCTGGCCTACTCCCACCCATCGCTGGCGCACCGCTGGCAGCGCCCCCGGAGCGGCCCGCGCACCGACTCGCCGCAGCTCACCGGGGACGACCCCTGGCTGCACTCCACCGCGGTGCTCGCCGACGTGCTGGCCCGGGGTCGCAGCCACGAGGCCGTCGAGCACGCCGAGCGGGTGCTGCGCGACGTGCACCGCACCCGGACGACCGTGTGGTCGGACGAAGCGACCACCTTCGCGCTGATGGTCCTGCTGCACGCGGAGCGGACGGAGACCACGGCCGAGTGGTGCCGACGGCTGCTCTCCGAGGACCCGCAGCGGTGCACGCCGACCCGCCGGGCGGTGGTCTTCAGCGTTCGCGCCGAGATCGCGGCCCGGCGCGGCGAGAACGCCGCGGCCGTGGAGCACGCCGAAGCCGCGCTGCACCACCTGCCGCCGCAGGCGTGGGGCGTGGCGATCGGCCTGCCGCTGAGCACCCTCGTGCAGGCCAACACCCGCCTGGGCCGCTACGACGAGGCGGCCCGGCACCTGGCCCGCCCGGTGGACGAGGCGGTGTTCCGCAGCCGCTACGGACTGCACTACCTGTTCGCCCGCGGCGAGTACTACCTCGCCACCCGGCACGGGCACGCCGCGCTGGCCGATTTCCTGGCCTGCCGCGACCTGACCCGCGACTGGGGGCTGGCCCAGTCCGGCCTGGTGCCGTGGCGGATCAACGCGGCGGAGGCCTGGCTGCTGCTCGGCAACACCGACGAGGCGCGGCGGCTGCTCTACGACGAACTGGCCCAGGCGGGCACCGAGCGGGTGCGCTGCCGCGGTCTGGCGCTGCGCCTGGTGGCGTCGACGAACCCGCCCCGGCGGCGACCGCAACTGCTCGGCGAGGCGCTGGACCTGCTGGAGCAGTGCGGTGACCGGTACGAGCAGGCGCGGGTGCTGGCCGACCTCGGGCAGGCCCACCACGAGCTCAAGGACAACCGCCGCGCCCGCCGGATGTTCCGCCGCGCGTGGCACCTGGCCAGCGCGTCCGGGGCCGACGCGCTGTGCGAACGGCTCCTGTCGATCAGCGGGGAGGCGGCGACGCCGGTCGCCACCGGCGACTCCGACGACCGGGCCGCGCGGCTGACCGAATCCGAGCGCCGGGTCGCCTCCCTGGCCGTGATGGGCTACACCAACCGGGAGATCGCCGAGAAGCTGTTCGTCACGGCCAGCACCGTGGAGCAGCACCTCACCCGGGTGTTCCGCAAGCTCGGGGTGAAGCGGCGCGACGACCTGCCGGTCGACCTGTGGGGCGCCGCGGCGCGCACCGCATGACCCCCGGACGTGTGACCGTCGTCGCTCCCGCCGCCCGGTCCGGGCCCGCTGCCCGGACGGACACATCGATGTTCCCGTGGCACAAGGAAGTGCCTCCTTCCGAGCGCCGTCGCGGCGCCGCAGACTGACCGCAGGACGGCCCGGTCGACGGCTCCCCGGAGCCGGCCCTGGACCGCTGCGGAACCTCCGCCACCGCCCCGCGCGGGCCGAGCACGCGCCCGCGGCGGGGCGCACCACGCCCGTCCCGGACATCCGAGAGAGGAAACCGTGAACGAGACAGCCGCCCGACCGGCCCCCAGGCCCGGGCTCGTCCTCGCCCTGCTGGCGTTCGCCCAGTTCATGACCGCCATCGACTTCGACATCGTGTTCGTCGCGCTGCCCGAGATCGGCCGCGCGCTCGACTTCTCCGACCAGTCCCTGCAAGCCGTGGTCAGCGCCTACACCGTGGCCTTCGGCGGGTTCCTGCTGCTCGGCGGACGCGCCGCGGACCGGCTCGGCGCCCGGCGGATGTTCGTCCTCGGACTGGCGCTGTTCGGCCTCTCCTCGCTGGCGGCCGGGCTGGCCGTGAGCCCCGCGATGCTCATCGTCGCCCGCGCCGTGCAGGGCTTGGGCGCCGCGCTGCTCACCCCCTCGACGCTCAAGCTCGTCACGAGCAGCTTCGCGGAGGGCCCGAGCCGCAACCGCGCGATGGCCATCTGGGGCGCCGCGGGCGCCTCCGGCGCCGCCGTCGGCGCGCTCGGCGGTGGGGTGCTCACCAGCCTGCTCGGCTGGGAGTGGGTGTTCATCGTCAACGTCCCGCTGGTCGCCCTCGCCCTGCTGGCCACGCCGTCGCTGCTCGCGCCGGACGCGCCGGGGACCGGGGCGCGCGGTTTCGACCTGCCGGGCGCGCTGACCTCCACCGCCGGCGCGACGCTGGTGGTGTTCGGCCTGGTGAGCGGACCGGAGACGGGCTGGCTCACGGCCCGCGGCGGTGGCGCCGTGGTGCTCGGCGCGCTGCTGCTGGTCGCCTTCCTCGGGATCGAGTCCCGCACCCGGGATCCGCTGGTGCCGCTGCGGATCTTCCGCAACCGCAACGTGGTCGCCGCGATCACGGTGATCTTCGTGTTCATGGGCACCGTCGGCACCCAGTACTACCTGTTCACCACCTACCTGCAGACCGTGCTGGGCTACACCCCGCTCCAGGCCGGTTTCGCCTTCCTGCCGCTGAGCCTGTGCAGCATGGCGGCCTCGGCGAAGGTGGTGCCGCTGATGCTCAACCGCTTCGGCATCCGCACCACGCTCGTCACCGGCATGACCGGGGTGGCGGCGTCGATGATCGCGCTGGCCCTGGGCATGTCGACCGCGGGCTCCTACTGGGCCGTGCTGCCGGGCGTGGTGCTGTGGGGCGTGTTCGCCGGGCTGTCGTTCCCGCCGATCTTCGTGGCGGTCTCCACCGGGGTGCCCGCCGAGCAGCAGGGCGTGGCTTCGGCGCTGGCCTCGACCTCGCAGTACATCGGTTCCGCGGTGGGCCTGGCCGCGCTGGTCGCGGTCGCCACCGCCGGGGTCGGCGCCACCGCCGGATCCGACGCCGTGGTGGCGGGCCTGCAGCGGGCGGGCTGGGTGGCCGCGGTGGTGACCCTGGCCGGCGCCGCGCTCAGCGTCCTGATCCTGCGCAAGCCCGGCGCCGCGCCCGGGGGCTCCCCCGCCCGGGAGGAGGTCCCGGAACCTGCCGAGCGCTGACCGCGCGCACGAAGCGGGGGGGTGCGGCCGATGCCGCACCCCCCGCTTTCGTCCGCAGTGGTCAGAGCAGGTCCCGCACCCGTTCGTAGCAGCGGATCCGCTCGTCGAGGTCGGTGACGTTGTTGGTCACCATCAGCTCGTCGGCGCCGGTGGTGGCCAGCAGCTCAGCGAGGCGCCCGGCGACGTGCTCGGCGTCCCCGATCGCCTGCGCCGCGACGATGGCGTCGGCCTCGGCGCGCTGGCGGGCCGTCCACTCCTGCGCGTCGGCCTCCTTCGGGCTCGCGAACGGTTCCGCCCGCCCCGCGCCACCGACCCCGAGCGCCGACATGATCGCGGGTGCGGCCAGCCAGCGGGCGTGCTCGGCGTCCTCACCGCACACGACGTGCGCCGTGATCATCGCGTGCGGCCGGGCCATCCCGGAGACCGGGCGGAACTCCGCCCGGTACGCCGCCAGCGCCTCGGCCGCGCCGGTCGCCCCGAAGAAGTGGTGGGCGAAGGCGTAGGGCAGGCCGAGCAGCGCGGCGGCCCGCGCGCTCGACGTGCTGGCCCCGAGCATCCACACCTGCGGCGGTGCGGCGGGAGCCGGGACGGCGCGGATCCCCTCGTAGTGGTGACCGGGCGGGAAAGACCCGCGCACGAACCCGATCAGGTCGTCCACTTCGGACCCGAACCGCTCGGCGGGAACGCGGCGCAGGGCTTCGGCGGTGGTCGGGTCGGTGCCCGGTGCCCGGCCGACGCCCAGGTCGACCCGGCCGGGGTGCAGCGCGTCGAGCGTGCCGAAGGACTCGGCGACCACCAGCGGCGGGTGGTTGGGCAGCATCACCCCGCCCGAGCCGAGGCGGATCCGCTCGGTCACCGCGCCGACCGCGGCGAGCAGCACGGCCGGTGCGGAACTGGCGATGTTGCCGGAGTTGTGGTGCTCGGCCACCCAGAACCGGTGCAGCCCGGCGGCGTCGGCCCAGCGGGCGACCTCGCGGGCGGCGGCGACGGCACCGGCCGCGGCGGTACCGCGTTCGACCGGGGCCAGCTCCAGGACGGACAGCGGAATGCGGTCACTCATCGTCGGTCTCCTCGCTGCGGATCTCGTCGTGCCGACGGCGCCCACCGGTCAGGAAGTGGTGGCCGACCTCGGCGATGTCGGGCGCGACGCGCGCGGCCAGCGCCCGCACGTCCCGCCAAAAACGGCCCAGCGCCGCCATGTCGGCGTCGGCGGTGCCGACCGCGTCGAAGGCGCGGCGGCAGACCTCCTCGGCGACGGCGGCGGCCCGGTCGAGCACCGCGGTCGCCCGCACCCGGTGCCCGTCCCGGTCCCGGCCGTCCACCGACCTGCGGCGGTCGTGCAGCACCTCGGCCTCCCGGGCGACCTCGTCGGCGAACGCCTCGGCCTGCCACAGCACCGGCAGCAGCGCGCCGAGGACACCGGCCGCCCGCGCCGACGCCCGCGCGCGGTCGGCGGCCGCGTCCAGGGCACCGCGGGCCAGGCCGAGGAAGACGTTGGCCAACCCGAGGTCGAGCGTCGGGTGCAGGAAGGCGTTGTAGGTCCGGGGGCGGAACACCTTGTTCACGTGCCCGAGGGCGCCGGTCCACGGGATCGCGACGTCGTCCACCAGCACCGGCGCGGACGCCGATCGCCGCAGCCCGAAACCGGTCCGGCGCCCGGCGAGGGAGAATCCCGGCTCGGTGGCCATCGCCAGCGCGCTGATCGGCGTGGGGCGCCCCGGGATCCGGCCCTCCAGCATCACGATGTCGCACACCTGGCAACCGATGGGGTCGTCGATCTCGCCGCGGAAGACCATGTCGGACCCGGCGTCGGAGATCTCCAGCGCCGCCTCGCGGACCCGCGACGGGCCGCCGAACAGCCACCGGGCGCGCACCGCGACCTCGCCGATGTGCTCGATCTTCTCGTCGGTGCCGATGAACTCGGCCAACCACACCCAGGCGTAGTGGTGCGCCAGGAGGTGCCCGATGGAACCGTCGGCGGCCGCGAGCGCGCGCACCACGTGGTGCGCGGTCGACCAGCGCTGCCCCCCACCGCCGTGCTCGGCGGGACCGAGCACGGTCACCAGCCCCGCCGCCTTGAGCAGCTCCGCCTCGGCGTGCGGCGGTTCCCCGGCGCGGTCCCGTTCGGCGGCGTCGGCGGCGAGCACCTCGGCCACGTCGGCCGCCCGGGCGCGCCACTGCTCGGCGGGGCCGCCCGGCGGCAGCTCGGGCCACCGCGCCGCCCGCAGTGCCGCGACGCTCCCCCGGCCGACGACATCAGCGCTGTTCATCATCTCGAAACCTCGTCCAGTCGTGGTGGTCACCGGTGCCCGTCCGCGGAGTCGTTCCTTCCCCAGGTGATCGGTTCGCATCCCCGCGGGGCCGCAGCGGCCCGGCGCGGCAGGAGGGGAGCACCGCGCGACGAGCGGATCCCGGACGGGCGGTCACGACGCCGACCGCTCGCCCGGCCGCTCCACCGAGGGCGTCGCGGCGAGCAGCAGGCGCGTGTAGTCGTGCCGCGGGGCGGTGAAGACCTCCTCGGTCGTCCCCCGCTCGACGATCCGGCCCTCGTGCACCACCACGACCCGATCGCTGATCTCGCGCACCACGGCCAGGTCGTGGGTGATGAACACCAGCGCCACGCCCGTCTCGGCGCGCAACCGCTCCAGCAGGTCCAGCACCTGCCGCTGCACCGAGACGTCCAGCGCGGACACCGGTTCGTCGCAGATCAGCACGCGCGGGGACGGCGCGAGGGCGCGGGCGAGCGCCACCCGCTGCCGCTGCCCGCCGGAGAGGGTGCGCGGCCGGCGGCTCGCGAACTCCGGTCCCAGGCCGACCTGGCGGAGCAGCTCCGGCACGCGCGCGGCCCGCGCCGCCCTCGGCAGCGCCTCGCCGATGATGCGGGCGACCGGGTGGCGGGGGTCGAACGCCGAGAGCGGGTCCTGGTGCACGAGCTGGATGGCCCCGCGGTGCGGTCGGCGCGCGCGTTCGGGCAGCGCGGACCAGTCCCGCCCCGCCAGCAGCACCTCGCCGGAATCCGGGCGCACCAGCCCCATCGCGAGCCGCGCGAGGGTGCTCTTGCCGGACCCGGACTGCCCGACCACGCCGAGGACCTCGCCTTCCCGCAGCGAGAACGACACGTCGTCGACCGCGCGGACCGATCCCCCCGGCCCGCGGTGGTCCTTGACGAGGTGCCGGCCGCGCAGCACCTCGGCCCCGGCTGTCGGGGCCGCGACCCGCCGCCTGCCGGGGATCGCCGCCACCAGGTCCCGGGTGCGCGGGTGCGCGGGCGCCCGCAGCAGTTCCTCCGGCGGCCCGCTCTCCACGACGGTCCCGCCGCTCATCACCAGCACCCGGTCGGCGAGCCGGGACACCACGCCGAGGTCGTGGCTGACCAGCAGCAGGCCCCGGCCGTCGCGGGTCGTCTCGGCGAGCAGGCCCAGCACTTGGTCCTGCACGACCACGTCCAGCGCGGTGGTGGGCTCGTCGGCGATGAGCAGGTCCGGGTCCCCGGCCAGCGCCGAGGCGAGCAGCGCGCGCTGCCGGAGCCCGCCGGAGAGCTGGTGCGGGTGGCGTTCGCGCAGCACCTCGGGTTCGGGCACCCCGACCCGCGTGAGCAGGTCCACCACCCGCTCGGTGACCGCGGCACCGCGCACGCCGCCGCGGCGCACCGCCTCGGCGATCTCGGCGCCCACCGTGCGCAGCGGGTCGAGGGAGACCATCGCGTCCTGCGCCGCGAGCGCGACGCGCCGGCCCCGCACCGCCCGCCACCGCTGCTCGGTGAAGCCGGTCGCGTCCGCACCCGCGATCTCCAGCCGTGCCGCGCCGACCCGCGCGTCCCGGCCGGCCAGGCCGAGCAGCGACCTCGCGGTGACGCTCTTGCCCGAGCCCGACTCGCCCACCAGCGCGACGCACTCGCCCGGGCGCACCGACAGCGACACCCCGGAGACCACCGGTGCGCCCCTGCCGAAGCCCACCCGCAGGTCCTCCACGTCCAGCAAGCTCATCGCAGCACCCTCATCTGCAGACCGCGACCGACCAGGGTCATGACCACGACGACCAGCACGATCGCCGCACCGGGGGTCACCGAGACCCACCACGCCAGTTGCAGGAAGTCCTTGCCGTCGGCGACCATCGCGCCCCAGTCGGCCTGCGGCGGCCGGGGCCCGAGGCCGAACAGGCTCAGCCCCGAGGCGGTGATCAGCGCGGTGCCGGTGCCGATCGAGGCGAGCACCACCACCGGTCCGCTGACGTTGGGCAGCACGTGCCGCACCAGGTAGCGGGCCGGCGCGACGCCCAGCATCCGGGCCGCTTCGACGTAGTCGGAGCGCAGCACCACCAGCGCCTGGCCGCGCACCAGGCGGGCGTAGTTCGGGATCGCCGCGATGCCGATCGCCAGCGCGGTGTTGACCGCACCGCTGCCCAGCACGGCCACCACCAGCAGCGCCAGCAGGAGCTCCGGGAAGGCCAGCAGCACGTCGACGGCGCGCATCAGCAGCGAGTCCACCCGGGTGCCCGCGGCCGCCGACAGCAAGCCGATCAGCGCACCGCCGAGCACCCCGACCGCGGTGGCCGCGGCGGCGATCAGCACGGACAGCCGCGCGCCGTCGACCAGCCGGGAGAGCACGTCGCGGCCGAGCTGGTCGGTGCCGAGCGGGTGCGCGGCGCTGGGTCCCTCCAGCACGGCGCGCAGATCGGTCCGCTCCGGCGGGTACGGCGCGAACCAGTCGGGGAAGGCCACCACGAGGACCATCACCAGCAGCACCGCCCCGGCCAGCGCACCGAGCACCGCCGTCGTCGTCGATCCACCGGTCGCCGGTCGTCCGGGGTTCATCGTGGCGCACCTCCTCGCAGCCGCGGGTCGATCAGCGGGTGCAGCAGGTCGACCACCACGTTGATCACCACGAAGGCGATCGCCGCGAGCACCACCAGCGCCAGCACCACCGGGATGTCCCGGGCGGACACCGCCTCCACCAGGACCCGGCCCAGCCCGGGCCGGGCGAAGATGTTCTCCACCAGCACCGCACCGCCGAACAGGCTCCCCAGCACCCAGCCGGACAAGGTGGTGACCGGCAGCAGCGCGTGCCGCAGCGTGTGCCGCAGCAGCAGAGCGGTCTCGGAGAGCCCGCGCGCCCGGGCGGTCAGCGCGAACGGCGCGGCCTCCGCCGCCTCCAGCTCCTGCCGGATCACCTGCGCGAGCACCCCGGCCAGCGGCACCGCCAGCGCCAGCGCGGGCAGCACCAGCCCGGCGAGCCCCCGCGCGCCGATGGCGGGGAACCAGCCCAAGCCGAACGAGAACACCGCGATGAGCACCATGCCCAGCCAGAACGCCGGCGTGGAGACGGCGATCAGCTCCACGGTCGAGGCCACCGCCTTGGCGAACCGGCCGCGTCCCGCGGTGACCACGGCCGCCAGCACCGCGAGGAGGAACGCCGCGGCCAGGGCGGCCAGCGCCAGCTCGACGGTGGGCCAGATCTGCCCGGACAGCAGCCTGCTCACCGGCTGGCTCTGCTGGTAGGAACGCCCGAGGTCCCCGGTCAGCAGGCCGCCCAGGTAGTCCAGGTACTGCACCACCAGCGGATCGTCGAGCCCCGCCTCGGCGACGATCTGCCTGCGCAGTTCCGGGGTGGCCGCGGCCCCGGGGCCCAGGACGGCGTCCACGACGCTGCCCGGCATCAGCCGGATGGCGAGGAAGGCCAGCGTCGCCGTCGCCCAGACGACCACGATCCCGGCGAGCAGCCGGCGGAGCACGAAGCGCACGACCATCAGCTCTCGCTCACCCACGTGTCGTAGAAGTTCGGCCACGAGTGCGCGTCGAAGGTCAACCCCCGCACCCGATGCCCCACCGCCGTGTCGCGCAGCGGCACGTAGACCGGCACCGCGTAGGCCTGCTCGACGACGCGGTGCTGCACCCGCCGCTGGTACTCGGCGATCCGGACCGGATCGGTGGTGGCCTGGCGCAGGTCGAGCCACTCGTCGAGCAGCGGGTCGCGGACCCGGGAACCGTTGGCACCGCCGTCCGGGAACTGCTCGCCGGAGTGGAACAGGGTGCGCAGCGGACCGCCGTCCGCGCCGCCCCAGGAGAAGGCGAACAGGTCGTAGTCACCGGTGCGGGTGCGACCCATGCTGGCCGCCGAATCCAGCGGCGCGAGCACGAGTTCCACGCCCACCCGGCGCAACTGGTCCTGCACCCCGATGTTGACCGTCCGGTTCTTGGTCGAGACGAAGGACTGCACGTAGGGCAGCTCGACCGACAGCCGCCTGCCGTCGCGGGTGCGGTAGCCCTGCTCGTCGCGACCGGTGAACCCGGCCTCGTCGAGCAACCGCCGGGCCTGCGCCGGGTCGTGCGGCCAGCTCCGCTCCAGCGCGGGCGCGTAGCCCGGCGTGCCGGGCGTCAGGGGCGACCAGGCGCGCGGGTACTCGCCGAGGAACACCCCGTTCGCCACGGCACCGACGTCGATGGCGCAGCGCACCGCCCGGCGCACCGCCACGTCGTCGAACGGCGGGCGCCGGGTGTTGAGGTGGAACGAGTACGGCGAACCCGGCGTGACCGCCCGCACCACCCGCAGGGTCTGGTGGGCGCGGATGGCGCCGAGCCGCTCCGCCGGGATCTGGTCGGCGACGTCGACCTGCCCGGACAGCACGGCTCCGGTGCGCGAGGAGTCCTCGGTGACGATCTCGAAGACGAGCCGGTCGAGGTGGGCCGGGCCGCGGTGCGCGGCCGTCTCCGGTGCCCACCGGTAGTCCTCCCGGCGGCGGAAGACCGCCCGCTGCCCGGCCCGGACCTCGGTGAAGGTGAACGGACCGGTCCCCACCGCGTACCGCCCGCCCGAGGCCAGGTCGTCGGGGTGCTCGCGCAGCGCCCGCGGCGAGTGGAACCCGAGGAAGGTGCTGCTGGCGGCGTTGAGGAACGCCGAGTACGGGCTGCGGAAGTGCACCGCGACCGCGTGCTCGCCGAGCACCTCGGTCCCCTCGTAGGGGCCGAGCAGGCCGGCGGCGCGCCGGGACGCCGTCTCCGGGGCGACGATGCGGTCGAAGTTGAGCCGCACCGCTTCGGCGTCGAACGGGGTCCCGTCGCTGAAGGTGACGTCGTCGCGGAGCCGGAAGGTGTAGGTGCGCCCGTCCGGCGAGACCTGCCAGGAGCGGGCCAGCCAGGGAGCCGCCGACCCGTCCGGCCGCTGCGCCACCAGCGAGTCGAACACCCCGCGCAGCAGCAGGCCGGTCACGTCGGTCGACGCCACGTGCGGGTCCCAGCTCTCGCTGTCGACGGCGGAAGCGAAGGTCAACGTCCCGCCGCGGCGCGGCGGGCCCGGGGCCGCCGCCGGCGCGGTCCGGGAGCACGCCGACACCGCGGCGGCGGACGCTCCCAGGGCGGCCAGGCGCAGCACCGCGCGTCGATCGTGCATGGACCTCACCCCTCGGGATCGGTGGTGTCGCCGAACGCGGCAGGAACCCGCGTTCCGCCGTCGCGGTTCGCCCAGTCTGCCCCGAACGGACCTGGTCCGATCCCCTTGTTCACCCCCCTAGACCCCCCAACTGTCCGTAGTGGACGGTCCAGCGCCGACGCGCGGACCGCGGTCCGGCACGGGCACCGGCGGACCCTTTCCGACGTATCCGGGTGCGTCCGAACAGCGGTACCCGGACCGCCGGTGGGATTCCCCCGGAATGCGCGGGTGGTTCCCGTTCCGATCTCTTCTCCCGAGGGCTGGAATCAATTCACGGCACGGCCGACAAGCGCCTCCGGGGAGGAGTAACTTCCCACCGGGAAGATCCGGGCGAAGAGGTGGCCGAACACGATCGCGGACGACGGAGGGACGCACCGTGCACGCGAAGTCACATGGCACCGCGAACCCGCGGGCGGCGCGGGGGCGCGGGGGCGCACCGCGCACGTGTCGCCGCCGCACCAGGTGACGAGCCGCACCACTTCGCCATTCGGACACCATTCTGGGGAGTTCTCATGCAGTTCAACTTGCTCGGCCCATTGGAGGTCCTGGTCGATGGTGAGAAGGTGCCGATCAGCGGGCTGAAGCAGCGCTGCACCCTCGCCTACCTCCTGCTCAACGCCAACAAGGTCGTCGCCACCAGCCGGCTGCTGCGCGCGCTGTGGGGCGAGCAGGCGCCGCCGACCGCCCGCAAGATGCTGCAGAACGCCGTGTCCGGACTGCGCGTCACCCTCGCCCGGCACGCCGCCGACGCCGACGACCCGGAAGTGCTCACGCACGCCCCCGGGTACCTGCTCCGGGTCGCCGACGACCGGGTGGACCTGACCCGGTTCCAGGCGATGGTCGAGGACGGGCGCGCCGAGCTCGCCACGGGGTCCTGGACGTCGGCGGCCAGCACGCTGCGGCGGGCGCTGGGCCTGTGGCGCGGCCCGGCGCTGGCCGACCTGACCGAGGCCGGGATCGACTGGCCCGAGCTGACCGCGCTGCGCAACGCCCGGCTCGCCGCGCTGGAGGACTACGTGGAGGCCGAGCTGGCCGCGGGCAACCACCACGAGGTCGTCAGCGAGCTGGAGACCGTGGTGGAGACCGAACCGCCCCGCGAACGGCTGTGCGGGCAGCTCATGCTCGCCCTGTACCGGTGCGGTCGGCAGGCCGACGCGCTGGGCGTCTACCGGCGGGCGCGCACCGCCCTGATCGACGAGTTCGGCCTCGATCCCGGGCACGAGCTGCAACGGCTGGAACGCGCCATCCTCAACCAGGACCCGGGCCTGGACCAGGTCGCCGACGCGGTCGCCCCCGCGCGGAGCGCCTCCCGGATCGAGGTCGCCCGCGAGACCTCCGCGCCGCCCGCCCCGGTGGCCGAACCCGCACCCGCCGCGCCGCCGACCAGGCCCACCACCGAGCGCAAGTGGGTCAGCGTGCTGCTGGTGCAGACCGACCAGCTCCGGGTGCCCGGCGAGCACGACCCGGAGGACGTGGACGAGGTGTTCCGGCGGCTCACCGCCACCGTCCGGGACGAGGTGGACCGCTTCGGCGGCACGCTGCACACCACGTTCGGCGCCGTGTGGTTCGCCGCCTTCGGGACCCGCCGCACCTACGAGGACGACGCCGAACGGGCCATCCGGGCCGGCTTCGGGCTCCGCCAGCGGTTGGGGGCGCAGGCCCCGCGGGGGCCGGGCGGCGAGCCGCAGCACCGGATCCGGGCCGCGGTGGCCACCGGGGAAGCGCTGGTGACCAGCCGTCCCGGCGGCGCCCCGGGCGAGGTGACCGGCGACGTGCTGGACGCCTGCCTGCGGCTGCTGGGCTCGGTGCAGCCCGGCGAGATGCGGGTCTGCGAGACGACCCGGCTGGCCAGCCTGGGGGCGGTCACCTACGCCGACACGGCCTCGACCGGCGGTGACGTCCTCGCGGTGCGCCCGGAGCACGAGGGGGCCACGGTCAGCGTCCCGTTCGTGGCCCGGGAGCGGGAGAAGGCCACCCTGGACGGGCTGCTGGCGGACGTGCAGGAGCGGCGGACACCGCGCCTGGTCACGCTGCTCGGCGAACCCGGGATCGGCAAGAGCCGCCTGATCAGCGAGTTCCGCGTGTCGGCCGAGACGTCGGGGCCGGTGCGCTGCTTGATCGGCCGCACGCCGCGCTTCGGCTGGAACGCGCCGCTGACCGCGCTGGCGGGCGTGGTGAAGGCCTACTGCGGCATCTCGCACGCCGACACCACCGGCATCGCCGTGCAGAAGCTCAGCAGCGCCGTGCACGACCTGGTGGGCGATGCGGACACCGCGGCGTGGCTGCTGTCGCACCTGCGCCCGCTGGCCGGTCTGCAGGACGACGTGCGCGGTCCCGCGGCGGTCGACGAGGCGTTCCAGGCGTGGCGGCGCTTCCTGGAGGAGGTCTCGGCGCGCGGACCGCTGGTGGTGGTGATGGAGGACCTCCAATCGGCCGACGACACGCTGCTGAACTTCGTCGAGGACCTGGACGAGCAGCTCGGGCCGGTGCCCCTGCTGGTGATCGCGACCGCCCGTCCGGAGCTGCTGCGCCGCCGCCCGTCCTGGGGCAGCGGCAAGCACGACGTCACCACCGTCACGGTGGGGCCGCTGCCCCCGGACGCGACCCGGCGGCTGCTCGCCTCGCTGCTGGTCCGGCACGGGTTGTGCGACAAGCCGCTGGACAGCCCCGAGCAGCACGACGACGGCGGCTTCCACCAGGACCTGATCGAACGGGTCGGCGGCAACCCGCTCTACGCCACCGAGCACGTCCGGATGCTGCGCAACGAGCTGGTGCCCGGCCGCGAGCTGGCGGTACCGGCGCTGACGATCTCGTGCGCGGGCCCGCGCGCGAGCGCGGAGCGGTCGGTGCGGCTGCCGCAGTCGGTGTACAACATCATCGCCGCCCGGCTGGACACCCTGTCGCGCGTGGAGAAGTCGGTGCTGCAGAACGCGGCCGTCTTCGACCGGGTGGTGTGGGCCGACCCGGTCACCGAGATCAGCGGGCTGGCCCGCGACGAGGTGGCCGAGTACCTGAAGTACCTGGAGCAGCGCGGTTTCCTGGTGCGCACCCGGCAGCGCTCCGGGCACGGCGAGTTCAAGTACGAGTTCCGGCACAGCCTGGTGCGCGACGTCGCCTACTCCCAGCTCCCGAAGGCCACGCGCGCCGACAAGCACCAGCGCTGCACCCGGTGGTTGGCGGAAGCGGGCGGCGGCGCCGAACTGCTCGACCACCACCGGGGGCGGGCCGCCCACCACGCCGAGACCGCGCAGCCGCGCACCGGATCGTCGTGACCGGTCGTCAGCCGGTGCCCGGTTCGGCGTCGTAGGCGACCCGGGACCGTTCGATCGCGTCCCGGTGCCGCTGCGCCCAGTCGGTCAGCGCGGTCAGCGACTCGCACAGCTCCACGGCCATGCCGGTGAGGGTGTACTCGACCTTCGGCGGCACGGTGGGGTACGCGGTCCGGACCAGCAGGCCGTCGCGCTCCAGGTTCCGCAGCGTGAGCGTGAGCATCCGGCGGCTGATGCCGGTCACCGACTGCTCCAGCTGGGTGTACCGGACCGGGCCGTCCGCGGCGGCGAGCAGCACGCCGATGCTCCACTTGCCGCTGACCTGCTCGACCACCTCGCTCAACGCGCACGCGTGGTCGTTCGGCCGCTGGGATCCGACGCCGCTCCGCCTGGTCATCCAGCACCTCCGTCGCGCACCGCGTCACCCCGCATCCTAGCCCGCCGGGTGCGGCGCGTCCCGCCGACCGGGAGGCGCGGCACGGCGCCCCGCCGATCGTCCACTGCGGACAGCGCTGGGCGCGGTCGCACCGGGGTTCGGTGCGACCGCGCCCGGCGGACCGTCAGTGCACCGTGACCAGGCCCAGCGCGAACCCGGCCGAGATGACCACCGCGCACACCACCAGCGCCCACTTGATCGCGAACCGGTGGTGGTCGCCCAGGTCGACCTTCGCCAGGCCGAGCAGCACGTACATCGCGGGCACCAGCGGGCTGAGCATGTGGATCGGCTGCCCCAGCAGGGAGGCCCGCGCCAGCTCCATCGCACCGATGCCGTGCTGCGCCCCGGCCTCGGCCAGGATCGGCAGCACGCCGAAGTAGAACGCGTCGTTGCTCATGAAGAAGGTGAACGGCACGCTGAGCACCGCGACGATGACGCTGAAGAACGGGAACAGCCCGTCGGGCATCGCGGCGAGCAGGTAGTGCGCCATCGCCTCGATCATCCCGGTGCCCGACAGCACCCCGGTGAACACCGCCGCCGCGAACACCATCGACACCACGGCCACCACGCTGTCGGCGTGCGCCGCGATGCGGGTGCGCTGCTGCTCCAGCCGCGGGTAGTTGGCGATCAGCGCGATGCCGGTGCCGATCATGAACAGCACCGCGATCGGCAGCACCCCGACGATCAGCCCGATCAGCAGCGCGGCGGTCAGGGCGGCGTTGAACCACAGCATCCGGGGCCGCAGGCTCTCGCGGTCCGGGGCGAGCACGTCGAAGCCGCCCGCGCCACCGGCCGGGCCGTCCGCGGGCGGACCGGAGGCACCGGCGGGCACCAGTTCCCGGGTGCGCAGCTTCGCCCGCTCCCGCAGGCCGATCCCGAAGGCGATGACGAACACGGTGGCCAGCCCGGCGAGCAGCGCCGGGATCATCGGCACGAACATCTCCTGCGGGTCCAGCCGCAGCGCGCTCGCGGCGCGGGCGGCCGGGCCGCCCCAGGGGACCACGTTGAGGATCGCGTTGGTCATGCACGCCAACCCGGTCATCAGCACCGGGCTCACCCCGAGCCGGTGGTAGATCGGCAGCAGCGCCGACACCGTGATCATGAACGTGGTGGTGCCGTCGCCGTCCAGCGACACCACGGCGACCAGCGCGACCGTCCCCACGATGAGCCGCAGCGGATCGTTGCGGGTGAGCCGCACGACGCCGCGCGCGATCGGGTCGAACAGACCGGCGTCGATCATGATGCCGAAGTACAGGATGGCGAACATGAGCATGGCCGCGGTGGGGGCCAGCTCGGTGATGCCGTCGAGGACCATCGAACCGAGGTCCGGGGCGAAACCCGCGAGCACGGCGAAGATCACCGGGATCACGATCAACGCCACCATCGGCGAGAGCCGTTTGCTCATCACCAGGTAGAGGAACACGGTCACCATGACCAGTCCGAGCAGCGCGATCACGGCTTTCCTCCTTTCCGGACTGCGGCGCGGCGGGTCCGCCGCGCATGAGGGGGCGGGAGCTCCGCCCGACCGCGTGCCGCTCGACGTGGTCGGCGTTACAGCGGTGTTGCGTTCCGCGGAACCGTAGGTGCTGCGGGCCGGGCTGGGGAGACTTGCCGACGTTGTCCGCGTACTCCGCGTTCGCCGCGTTTTGCGCGTTTCGCTCCCGAGGTACCGTCGGCGCGTGGCACGTCGTCCCCCGCGGTTCGCGCGGCAGGTGCTCGCGTTGCAGGTCGGCCTGGTCGCCCTGGTCACCGGCGTCGGATTCGTCCTCGCCGCCACGCTCCTGGACCGCAGCCTCGTCGAGCAGTACGGCCAGCGGGCGCTGGGCGTGGCCCGCGCGGTCGCCGCGGACCCGGACCTCGCGCGCGCCACCGCCGCGGGCGACCCGGCCGGACTGGTCCGCGACCGGGCCCAGCGCGTCCGGCAGGCCACCGGGGCGCTGTTCATCGTGGTCGCCGACCGCGGCGGGATCCGGCTGTCGCACCCCGACCCGGAGCAGATCGGCGAACCGGTGAGCACCGATCCCGCCGCCCTGGCCGGGCGCGAGGTGGTGGACGTGCAGCGCGGCACCCTCGGCCCCTCCGCGCGGGGCAAGGTCCCGCTGCGGGAACCGGGCGGCCGGATCGTCGGCCAGGTCAGCGTGGGGTTCGACGCCCAGGACATCGACACCGCCTTCCTGCGCCTGCTGGGCACCTCCGCCGCGCTGACCGGTGGGGCGCTGCTGGTCGGCATCGCGGGCTCCGCGCTGCTGGTGCGGCTGCTCAAGCGGCGCACCCTCGGCCTGGAACCGCACGAGCTCGCCGAGCTGCTGCGGCAGCGGGAGGCGGTGCTGCACGGGATCGGCGAAGGGGTGCTCGCGGTGGCGGCCGGCCGGATCTCGCTCGCCAACGGCGAGGCGGCGCGGCTGCTCGGTCCCGCCGCGTCCCCCGGCGCGCCGCTCGACGACCTCGACCTGCCGCCCCGGCTGCGGGAGGCGATCACCGCCCGGCAACCGCTGGACCACGTGATCGCGGTCGTCGGACCGCGGGTGCTGGTGGCCAACCACCGGGTCGTGCGGCGCGGCGGCGCGGACCTCGGCTCCGTGCTGACCCTGCGCGACCGCACCGACCTGGAGGCGCTGAGCCGCGAGCTGGAGGCGGTGCGCGGCACCACCGACGTGCTGCGCGCCCAGCGGCACGAGTTCAGCAACCGCCTGCACGTGCTGTCCGGGCTGCTGCAGACCGGGCACCACCAGGAGGCGGTGGACTACCTGCACGCGCTGTCCACCGGCACGGTCGCCGGGCTCGGTCCGGCCGCCGACGCGGTCCGCGACCCCTACCTCGCCTCGTTCCTCGCCGCGAAGAAGGCGGGCGCGCTGGAGCGGGGCGTCGAACTGGTGCTCGGCGAGACGAGCTGGGTCGAGACGCCGGTGGCGGCCCCCGTGGAGGTGCTCACCGTGCTCGGCAACCTGGTGGACAACGCCTGCGAAGCCGCCCAGGTCGGGGCCCGGCGACCGGCCCGGGTGGAGGTCGACCTGCTGTCCGAAGGCACCGCGCTGCACGTCTCGGTGCTCGACAGCGGCGACGGCGTGCCCGAGCGGGCGCGGGACGAGGTGTTCGCCCAGGGCATCAGCACCAAGGGCGGGGAGCGGGGCATGGGCCTGGCGCTGGCCCGCCAGTCGGCCCGCAGCCTGGGCGGTGACCTGCGGCTGGCCGATCCCGGCGGCACCACCGGCGGCGCGCTGTTCGTGGCGCGGCTGCCCGAGGCGCTGGAATTCCCATCGGATGCGGAAGGGGTGGCGCGGTGATCCGCGTGCTGGTGGTGGAGGACGACTTCCGGGTGGCGCAGGTCCACGCGGAGTTCACCGACGGGGTGGCCGGGTTCCGGACGGTCGGGATCGCGCACTCGGCGGCGGAGGCCCGCGACCTCGTCGCCCAGCGCGCGCCGGAGCTGGTGCTGCTGGACAACTACCTCCCGGACGGGCCCGGCGTGGCGCTGCTGGCCGGGCTGGAGGTGGACACCATCATGCTCACCGCCGCCAGCGACCCGGCCACGGTGCGCGCCGCCCTCGCCGCCGGGGCGCTGAACTACCTGGTCAAGCCGTTCAGCGCGGAGCAGTTGGCGGCCCGCCTCACCGCCTACGCCCGGTTCCGCGCCCGCCTGCCGGAGGACGGCGGCCAGGTCGGGCAGGAGGAGATCGACCGGGCGATGCGGTTGCTGCACGAAGGCGACCAGCCGGGCAACCCCAAGGGCCAGTCCACCATCACCACCCAGCTCGTGGTGGACGCCCTGCACGCCGCCGACCGGCCGCGCTCGGCGACCGAGATCGCCGAGGCCCTCGGCATCGCCCGCGCCACCGCGCAGCGCTACCTCGCCGGGCTCGCCCGCGACGGCAGGGCGGTGGTGTCCCTGCGCTACGGCGCCAGCGGGCGCCCCGAGCACCAGTACGAACCGGTGGACCCGCCGCGGCGGTGATCACCGCGGCGCCGCGGGCAGGAGGCCGGGCAACCACACCTTGCCGGAGCGCCACCCGACCGACCACGGTGCGGCGGCACCGGATCGACCAGCCGCGGCTCCCACCCGACCCGCCTCCGCGCGCCGACGAAGGTGAGCAGCGGCCCCGAAATCGGCGTTGGTGTCCACCGTGGACTCCATGCCGAAGTTCGGCCCGGTCCGGTTGCTCCCGAGCGCGAACGACTGCGCGAGCTCGTCGTAGAAGCCCGCCCACCCACCACCGCTGACGATGCCCGGCACCCGGGTCCTGCGCTGAACCGGGATCGACTGGCGTCGGCCGGGGTTCGCTGCGACGGTGGCCGCACCGGACCGGTCCCGGGTGTTGTGGAGGTGGCGATGCTGCTGAGCCTGCAGGAGCGTGAACGCTTGATGGTCTACACCGCGGCCAAGCTGGCGCTCGAACGCCGGGACCGCGGCGTGCGGCTGAACCTGCCCGAGGCCACCGCGGTGATCACGTCCTTCCTGCTGGAGGGGGCGCGCGACGGGATGGGGAAGGTCGACCTCCAGGAAGCGGCTCGGGGTGTCCTGGGCCGCGACGAGGTGATGGCCGGGGTCGCCGAGATGCTGCCCCAGGTCCAGGTGGAAGCGACCTTCCCCGATGGCACGAAGCTGCTCGCCGTGGAGGAGCCGATCCAATGATCCAGGAACGACCTCGAGCGGGCACCGGAAAGGAAGCCGCACCCGGCACCGGCAAGGGCGCGACCACCGGACTGGTGCAGCCCGGCGCCGAGTCGAGCGAGTCGGCCGGGGCCCCGGGCCAGATCCGCTACGCCGAGGAACCGGTGCGGATCAACGAAGGCCGCCCCGTGCGGTCGCTGCGCGTGGTCAACACCGCGGACCGCCCGGTCAGCGTGGGATCGCACTACCACTTCGCCGAGGTGAACCCGGCGCTGGAGTTCGACCGGGAGGCCGCGTGGGGGCACCGGCTGAACATGCTGGCCGGTGGCATGGTGCGGTTCGACCCGGGCGCGACGGTGGAGGTGGAGCTGGTCCCCTTCGTCGGGCGGCGGATCGTGCGCGGTCTGCGCGGGGAAGCCGGAGGTGCCCTCGATGGCTGAGGTCGAACGCCGGGAGTACGTGGCATCGCTGGGTCCGACGACCGGTGACCGGCTGCGGCTGGCCGACACCGACCTGTTCGTCGAAGTGGAGGAGGACCGCTGCGTCGGCGGGGACGAAACGGTCTTCGGCGGCGGCAAGTCCGGACGCGAATCGCAGGGCCAGTCCCACGCCACCCGCGCCGAGGGGACGCCGGACCTGGTGATCGGCGGCGTCGTGGTGCTGGACCACTGGGGTGTGATCAAGGCCGACGTCGGCGTCCGGGACGGGCGCATCGTGGCCGTCGGCAAGTGCGGCAACCCGGACATCATGGACGGCGTGCACCCGGACCTGGTCGTCGGCCCGGCCACCGAGATGGTCAACGGCAGCGGCCTCATCATGACCGCGGGGACGGTCGACACGCACGTGCACTTCGTCTCCCCCGACATGTCGGTGGTGGCGCTGGAATCCGGGACGACGACCGTGGTCGGCGGCGGGACCGGCCCGACCGACGGTTCCAAGGCGGCGCTGGCGACCCCGGCCGGCTGGTGGATGCGGCGCATGCTGGAGGGCTTCGACCCGTGGCCGGTGAACGTGCTGTTCCTGGGGCGGGGCAGCACGGTGTCCGAGGAGGCGCTGTGGGAGCAGCTGCGCTCCGGGATGGCCGGGTTCAAGTGCCACGAGGACTGGGGCGCCACCCCGACCACGATCGACGCCGCGCTCACCGTCGCCGACGCCGCCGGGGTCCAGGTCGCCATCCACAGCGACACCCTCAACGAGGCGGGCTTCGTCGAGGACCTCCTGCGCACCGTGGCCGGGCGCAACTTCCACGCCTTCCACACCGAGGGCGCCGGTGGCGGCCACGCGCCGGACATCATCCGGATCGCCGCGGAACCGCACGTGCTGCCCTCCTCCACGACGCCGACCCGGCCGTTCACCGTCAACACCGCCGACGAGCAGCTCGACATCTGCCTGATCGCCCACCACCTGAACCCGCGGGTGCCCGCGGAGCTGGCCTTCGCCGAGAGCAGGGTGCGCGCCTCCACGATGGCCGCCGAGGACGTCCTGCAGGACATGGGGGCGATCTCGGCGATGTCCTCGGACGCGCAGGCGATGGGGCGGCTCAGCGAGGTGGTGCGGCGCACCTGGCAGACCGCGCACGTGATGAAGCGGCGGTTCGGCTCGCTGCCGGGCGACGTCCGGGCCGACAACAACCGCGCGCGCCGCTATGTCGCCAAGTACACCATCGTGCCCGCGGTCATCCACGGGCTCGAACGCGAGGTGGGTTCCATCGAACCGGGCAAGCTGGCCGACTTCGTGCTCTGGGAACCGGCCGTGTTCGGGGTGCGGCCCACGGCGGTGTACAAGTCGGGCATGGCGGTCTCGGCGCTGCTCGGCGACCCCGGTGCCGCCGTGCCGACGCCGCAGCCGATGCTCCCGCGGCTGGGCTACAACGTGCACACCAGGGCGGCCGCGGCCACCAGCGTGGCCTTCGTCGCCCCGGCCGCGATCGAGGACGGGCTCGCCGACCGGCTCGACGTCGATCGGGAGCTGGTCCCGGTGCAGGACGTGCGCGGCCGCAGCAAGGCGGACCTGCCCGAGAACGGCGCGACGCCGTCCATCGAGGTGGACCCCGACACGTTCACCGTGCGCATCGACGGCCAGGTGGTCGACCACGAGCCGGTGGACGAACTGCCGATGGCCCAGCGCTACCTCCTGTTCTGACCGGCTGGAAAGGACGCGCCCATGTCGACCGGTTCGCCAGGCAGCCCGGGGCTGTTCGCGCTGGTGCTGCTGGCCGACGGCCGCTTCCCCACCGGCGGCCACGCCCACTCGGGCGGGTTCGAAGCCGCGGCCGCCGCCGGTCGGGTGCACGACGTCCCCACGCTGGAGGCGTTCCTGCGGGGGCGCGCGGCCACGGCCGGGTTCACGTCGGCGGCGTTCACCGCCGCGACGTGCGCCGCCCTGGCACGCGGCACGACCGACGAGTGCGACGGGCTCGACGCCGAGCTGGACGCGCGCACCCCCGCACCGGCGCTGCGCGCGGCCTCGCGGGCGCTGGGCCGCCAACTGCTCCGCGCCGCCCGTGCGGTCCGCCCCGACGCGGCCCTGGACGCGCTCGCCGCGGCGTGGCCGCACGGCCCGCACCAACCGATCGCGCTCGGCGCGAGCGCCCGGGCCTTCGGTCTCGAACCGCGCACCGCGGCCGTCGCCGCGCTGCACGAAGCCGTGACCGGGCCCGCCACCGCGGCGGTGCGCCTGCTGGGGCTCGACCCGTTCGCGGTGCACGCGGTGCTGGCCCGGATCGGGCCGGTGCTGGAGGAACTGGCCGACGCCGCGGCCGGTTCGGCCCGCACCCCGCCGCGGGACCTGCCCGCGCTGAGCGCGCCCATGCTCGACATCTCCGCCGAGGACCACGCCACCTGGGAGGTGCGTCTCTTTGCGTCCTGACCACCACGAGCACACCGGTCCGCAGCCGACGTTGCCCCGCACCGCGGGGCAGCCGCTCCGGATCGGGCTGGGCGGACCGGTCGGCTCCGGCAAGACCGCCCTCGTCGCCGCGCTGTGCCGGGCCTTCGCCGACGACCTGCGGCTGGCGGTGGTGACCAACGACATCTACACCACCGAGGACGCCGATTTCCTGCTCCGCAACGGAGTTCTGCCCGCCCAGCGGGTCCGGGCGGTGGAGACCGGGTGCTGCCCGCACACCGCCATCCGCGACGACATCTCCGCGAACCTGGAGGCGATCGAGGACCTCGAACGCGAGCTGTCCCCGCTCGACCTGCTCCTGGTGGAAAGCGGCGGGGACAACCTGACCGCCACCTTCAGCCGCGGGCTGGTGCACCACCAGATCTTCGTCGTCGACGTGGCCGGCGGGGACAAGGTGCCGCGCAAGGGCGGGCCCGGCGTCAGCACCGCGGACCTGCTGGTCATCAACAAGACGGACCTGGCCGAGCGGGTGCGGGCCGACCTCTCGGTGATGGAGCGGGACGCGACCGCGGTGCGCGGCGAGCTCCCGGTGCGCTTCCTGTCGCTGGTCGACGACCCGGCGGCCGCGGAGATCACCACCTGGGTGCGCAGCCGGCTGGCCGCCTGAGGGCACCGGACCGTGCGCGCCCGTGCCCGGCTCGGCACCGAACACGACGCCTCGTCCGGCGGGCGGGGGCGCACCCGCGTGCGGACCCTGCGGTCGGAGTGGCCGCTGATGCTGCGCACCACCGCGCCGCTGCGCCGGGACGTGATCAGCGGGTGGGCGTCCCGGGGCGCGGACCCGGCCCGGCTGCACCTCGCCGCCGCGGCGGCCGGTCCGGTGGGCGGGGACGCGCTGCACCTGGAGGTCGTCGTGGGGGCGGGCAGCGCGCTCGTCCTCGGCGAGGTCTCCCCGACCCTGCTGCTGCCGGGTCCGCGCGGCGAGCGGTCGAGCATCCGGGTGGACATCCGGGTGGGCGCGGGCGCCACCCTCGCCTGGCTGCCGCAGCTGGTGATCGCGGCGCGGGGTTGCTCGCACCGCACCGAGGTCCACGTCCGCCTGGACCCCGAAGCGCGCCTGCTGCTGCGGGAGGAGGTGCTGCTCGGTCGGCACGGCGAAGCGCCGGGCGCGCTGGCGCAGCGGCTCCGGGTCACCGTCGGCGACCGGCCCCTGCACGACCAGGAACTCGTCCTGGGCACGCCGTCCTCCGGGTGGAGCGGTCCCGCCGTCGCGGCCGACCACCCGTGCCTCGGCTCGCTGCTGCTGGTCGACCCCGCCGTCCCCGAAGGCCCCCGCACCGCGGGAAGCGCGGCCGCGACGATGCCGCTGGCCGGGCGGGGGTGCCTGGTGACCGCGCTCGCCCCGGACACCTCCGGCCTGCGCGATCAGCTCGACGCGGCCTGCGCCGAGCTGATCGGCGACGAGCAGCCGCAGCCCGTCCCGGCCGCCCCGGCGAGAGCCGCGCGCTGACCGCGCTCACCAGAGGTGGAGGGCCCAAGCCAGGGAACCGAGCACCGCCACGCCGGCGCACAGCCCCGCGGCACCGGCGAGCCGCGCCACGCCGAGGCGCCGCAGGAGGGTGCGGACGAGGACCCCGCACGCGAGCGCGGAGTGGAGGGCGAAGAAGACGCCCGAATGCGCCGCGGTCCCGAAACCGAGCACGCCGCCGCGCTGGAGCAGGTAGGCGACACCGCCGAAGGCCACGACCACCAGGCTCGTCCCCAGGACGGGGCGCAGCGAGTCCGGCAGAGCGCGGCCGGGCAGCTCCGGGTCCGGGCGCCGGAGCCCGCCCGATCGCACCAGCACGACCACGCCGACGACCACCACGACCGCACCCACGAGCAGCGAGAGCACCTCGCCCACGTCCAGCCAGGGCGAGGCGTGGGGCGGGCAGTCGATCCGCTCGCGGGAGCCGTCCGGGTGCACCACGGTGCAGCGCCGGGTCGGGTTCTCCATCGGGCGACTCCTCGCGGTGCGGCCGAGCGCGATCGCCGCGCCGTCCGGCGATCCTAACCGCGCGGGGAGCCACCCGGTTCCGGCAGTGCGAAGGCCGTCGCAGCACACCTGATCACCCGTCGCGCCAGGAGCTCGATCGCCTTGCCCGGGAACGGCGACGTGCTCCCTCCCGCTCCGGGGCTCGATCCCGCTGGCGGCATGCCGCTGATCTGCACCGGTTACGGTGGTCCGGTGGCGGAACCGACCGGGGTGGGCGTGCTCGACCGCGTGATGGCGATCCTCGACGCGGTCGAGGCGGCGCCGCGCGGGGCCAGCGAGCTCGCCCGGACGCTGGAGCTGTCCGTGCCGACCGCGCACCGGCTGGTCTCCGCGATGACCAAGCACGGGCTGTTGCAGCGCGACGCCGACGGGCGGCACCACATCGGCCCGCGCTTCGCCTCGTCCGCGCTGGCGGTGGCGGCGGACCCGGTGCTGGCCGAGATGCGGACGCGCACCGGTGAGACCGCCCAGCTCTGGGTGCTGCGGGGCGAGGACCGGTTGTGCGTCGCGAGCGCGGAGTCCCGGGAGGAGCTCCGGGCGGCCGTGCCGGTGGGGACCGCGCTGCCGCTGTCCGCCCGGGGTTCGGCGGCGAAGGCCCTGACGAACGCGCCGGCGGAGTCGGGCGAGCGCTGGTTCGAGAGCGTCTCCGAGCGCACCCCGCAGCTGTGCTCGGTGAGCACCGGGGTGCGCTACCGCGGCGCGGTCGTCGCGGCGGTCTGCCTGGCCGCGCCGGTGTTCCGGGTCGCCCCGGGAGGACCGGGAGCCCAGTACGGCGCGCTCGTCGACGAGGCCGCCGATCGCCTCGAATCCGCCCTCCGGTACGCCTGAGCGATCTCCACCCTTGCCTCCCGCGGGCCCGGCTGCTTATCGTCATTCTCGTTAAATGATTGCTCTTATCATTATTCGATAATGACTGAGGGAGCTGGCACCATGACCGATGCTCCGCTGACCGGTATCCGCGTCCTCGAACTCGGGAACTTCATCGCGGCCCCCTTCGCCACCCGCCTGTTCGCCGACTTCGGCGCCGACGTGATCAAGGCCGAACGCCCGGACGGCGGCGACGAGCTGCGGAACTGGCGTCGCACCCGGGGCGACACCTCGATGCTCTTCCGCACCATCGCCCGGAACAAGCGGTCGATCACCCTCGACCTGCGCGCCGAGGAAGGCCGCGCGCTCGCGCTCGACCTGGTGCGCCGGTGCGACGTGGTGGTCGAGAACTTCCGCCCCGGCACCCTGGAGCGGTGGGGGCTCGGCCCGGACGACCTCGCCCGGGCGAACCCCGACGTGGTGCTGGTGCGGATCTCCGGGTACGGGCAGACCGGACCGCACCGCGACCGCGCGGGCTTCGGCGGTGTCGCCGAGGCGTTCGGCGGCCTCCGGCACGTCACCGGCCACGCCGACCGGCCGCCGGTGCGCCCGGCCGCCCCCATCGCCGACACCGCGGCGGGGCTCTACGGCGCGCTGGGCGCGCTCATGCTGCTGCTCGCCCGCGAGCGCGGCCACGCGCACCCGGGACCGCGCGTGGCCGACGTCGCGCTGTACGAGTCGGTGTTCATGCTGATGGAGTCGCTGGTCCCGGACCTCGACGCCTACGGCGTGGTGCGCGCGCGGACCGCCGGGAACCTGCCCGGGGTGGCGCCCAGCGGGGACTACCCCACCGCCGACGGCCGCTCGGTGCTGATCGCGGCCAACTCCAGCGGCGCGTTCGGCAGGCTGATGGCGGCGATCGGCCGGGACGACCTCGCCGCCGACCCCGAACTCGCCGACGGCGACGCCCGCTGCGCCCGGGAGGACGAGCTCGACGAGGCCATCACCGCGTGGACGACCCGCCGCACCGCGCCCGAGGCCGTGCGGCTGCTCGGCGAGGCCGGGGTGCCGTGCGGTCCCGTCCACGACGCCCGCGCCATCGCCGCCGACGAGCACTACCGGGCCCGCGACATGCTGCGCCCGCTGCCCGTGGTGGTCGACGGCGAACCCGAGGAGATCCGCTTCCCCGGCGTCGTGCCCCGGCTGCCCGGCGCGCCAGGGGCCGTCCGCAGCGCCGGACCCGAACTGGGCGAACACACCGAGCAGGTGCTCGGCGACCTGCTCGGCATACCACCGGAGCGGATCGCCGACTACCGCGCCAGGAAGGTGGTGTGAGCCGTGCGGGTCACCCTGACCGACGTCGTGCTGCGCGACGGCTTGCAGGACGAACCCGTCCTCGTCGCCCCGGCGGACCGCATCGCCATCGCGGAATCGCTCGTCGCCGCGGGGATCCGGCGGCTCGAAGCCGCGTCGTTCGTCGATCCGCGGCGGGTCCCGCAGATGGCCGGCGCGGAGGAAGTCCTCGCGGGCGTGCCGCGCGGCGGGGAGGTCCGGTGCAGCGCCCTGGCGCTCAACGCGCGCGGGGTGCGGCGGGCCGTGGCCGCGGGAGCCGCCGAGATCACCGCGGTGTCCTCGGCCAGCGGTGGGCACAGCCGCGCCAACGCCGGACGCGACGTCGGCAGCGCGCTCGACGACCTCGCCGCCGCCGTGGCCGAGCACCCCGAGGTCGCGTTCACCGCGGGCATCGCCACCGCCTTCGTGTGCCCCTTCGACGGCGACGTCCCGCCGGAGGCGCTGCTGGCCGTCGTCGACCGCTTCGCGCGCGCGGGCATCCGCCGGTTCGGGCTCGCCGACACGCTCGGCACCGCACCGCCCGAGCAGGTGCTGCGCTCGCTGGAGGTGGTGCGGCAGGCGCACCCCGACGCCGAGTTCGGCCTGCACCTGCACAACGCGCACGGTCGCGCGCTGTCCACGGTGGACGCCGCGATCGAGGCGGGCATCACCCGCTTCGACAGCGCCGCGGGCGGGTACGGCGGCTGCCCCTTCGCCCCCGGCGCGCACGGCAACCTCGCCACCGAAGCCCTGGTGGCCCACCTGCACGCCCGCGGCATCCCCACCGGCGTCGACGAGCGCGCGCTCGACGACGCCATCGGCCTCATCGCGCGGGTGCTGGCCCGGGCGAGCCCCCTCACCTGACCGCTCCCCTCGATTCCCGGTCCCTCGTCAACGGTGACGTGGTCCGACGTGGGTCGGCCCGCGTGATCGGGAGGTCAGCAATGGTCCACGTCCTGTCCCTGCTCGCCCTCGCCTCGGTCTTCGCGCTCGCCACCGCGCTGCCGGTCAACATGGGGTTGCTGGCCTTCGTCGCCGCGTTCCTGCTGGCCGCGCTCTCCGGCCTCCCCGCGGACGACGTGCTGGGCGCCTTCCCCGGCGACACCTTCGTCCTCGTCGTCGGCATCACCCTGCTGTTCGGGGTCGCCAAGGTCAACGGCACCATCGACCTCGTCGTGGCCGCCTCGCTGCGGCTCGTCCGCGGCAAGCGGTGGGCCGTCACCTGGCTCATGTTCGCCCTGTCCGCCGTGCTCATGTCGCTGGGCTCGGTGCTCGCCGCCGGGATGCTCGCGCCGATCGCCATGCCGATCGCCGCGCGCTACCGCATCAAGCCGCTGCTGATGGCGCTGATGCTGCTGCACGGCATGGCGTCCACCGCGTTCTCGCCGATCACCGTCTACGGCGCGTTCACCACCCGCGTCGTGGGCGAGGCCGGGTTCGCCGTCGATCCGCTGCTGCTGTTCGCCGTCCCCTTCGGGCTCAACGTGCTCATCGCGACCCTGCTGTGGGCGCTGCTCGGCCGCCGTCCGTCCGAAGTGGACCAGGGAACCGGCGGGCCCGGGACCGTCGCGGCGCCACCGGTCGCAGCGGTCCCGGACGTCCGGGTGACGCCGATGCGCGCGGTGACGTTGACCGGGATGGTGGCGCTGCTCGTCGCGGGCGTGCTCGGCGTCGACGTCGGCATCGCGGCCTTGGTGATCGGCACCGCGCTCCTGCTGGCGTCCCCGTTCGGCCACGCGAGCTCCTTCGACCACGTGAGCTGGAACGCGGTCGTGCTGGTCTGCGGGATGCTCACCTGCATGGCCGTGCTGGAGCGCAACGGGACGCTGGACCTGCTCGGCGACGCCGCGGCGGCGCTCGGCTCGCCCGCGCTCGCGGCGCTGCTGCTGTGCCTGGCCGTGGGCGTGGTCTCGGCGTTCGGCTCGTCCATCGGCACGCTGGGCATCGGGCTGCCGCTGGCGTTCCCGCTGCTGGAGCAGGGGCAGCTCGGCGCGGCCGGGGTCGTGGTCGCGCTGGCGTTCTGCTCGACGGTCGTCGACATCAGCCCGTTCTCCACCAACGGCGTCATCGTGCTCGCGCAGGCGCAGGTGGCGGACAAGCGGCGCTTCCAGCGGCGGATGCTGGCCTACTGCGGGCTCGTGGTCGTCGGCGCACCGCTGCTGGCCTGGTCGACCGCGGTCCTGCCGGGTTCGCTCTGACCGCGGTCACACCGGGGGCGCGCCCAGGTGCAGCAGGACCTTGCCGCTGGCGGGGTCGGCGGCGACCGCGAGGGCCTCGGCCGCGTCGTCGAGGGCGAAGGTGTGCGTGATGAGCGGATCGACGTCCAGCCCGTCGCGCAGCGCGGCGAGCGCGTCGGTGATCTCGTCGACGAAGCGGTAGGAACCGAGCCAGGTGATCTCGCGGGTCACCAGGTCGCCGAGCGCGGCGGGCGCCGGGGCGCCCGGCAGGTTGCCGACCTGGACCAGCGTCCCGCCGCGCGCCGTCGCCCGCAGCACCGGTCCGAGCGCGCCGGGCGCCCCGGAGGCCTCGAAGACCAGCTCGACGTCCTGGGGCAGGGGCTCGCCCGCGCCGAGCCGCCGCACCTCGTCGGCGCCGAGCCGCTCGGCGATCCGCAGCGCCGGATCCGCCGGGTCCGCGGCGATCACCCGCGCCGCCCCCCGGTGCTTGGCCGCGGCCACGACCAGCGCACCGATCGGCCCGGTCCCGTTGACCAGCACCGTCCGGCCGGACACGTCCCCGGCGCGGTGCACCGCGTGCAGGGCCACCGCCAGCGGCTCCGCGAGGGCGCCCCGCCGGGTCGACACGCCGTCGGGCAACGGCCGGAGCTGGTCGGCGCGCACCGCGCGGAGCTCGCTGAAGCCGCCGTCGGTGTGCGGGTCGAACGCCGCCGATCCGTAGTAGCGGACCCGCGCGTGCAGGTTGGTCCGCCCGGCCAGCCGCTCGGGCAGCGGCTCCGGGCCGACCGGCTCGGCCGGGTGGACGGTCACCGGCCTGCCGACCTCGATCCCGGTGACACCCGGCCCGAGAGCCGCGACGCGTCCCGCGACCTCGTGGCCGAGCACCAGCGGGTGCCGGAGCGCGGCCGTGCCGGAGCTGCCGTGCCGCCAGTAGGCCACGTCGGACCCGCAGATCCCGCCCCACTCCATCGCGACCACCACTTCACCTTCCCCGGGCACGGGGTCGGGCCGGTGGTCGACGCGGACGTCACCGGGCCCGTGCGCGACTGCGGCTCTCATGCGGCGTCCTCCAACCGGACCAGGTCACGACCGCGGGTCTCCGGCGCGAAGTAGGCCGACGCGAACGTGATCAGCGAGTAGGCGATGAGCATCGCCGCGATGGGCCACCAGTGCCCGGTCACGGCGGTGAACGTGGCGGCCAGCACCGGGCCGATGGCGGTGGCGAGGGTGCCGCCGATTTCCTTGGCCACGGCGAGCTGGGTCAGGCGCGTCCGGGCGCCGAAAAGCTCCGCCATCGCGGCGCTCTCCACCGAGAACAGGCCGAGCACCCCGATGTTGAGGCCGAGGACCAGCGCCGCGCTGAGGGCCACCGGGTGTCCGGTGCCGATGACGGCCATCATCGGCACCGCGATCACGACCGTCAACGCGGTCAGCGCGAGGTACACCGGACGGCGGCCGAACCGGTCCCCGAGCACGCCCACCGCGGGCACCACGGCGAACCCGAGGACCGAACCCCAGACCAGCGCGCTGGTCGGCACCGCCTCCGCCACGGCGAGGTTGGTGGCGATGTAGCCGACCAGGAAGGTCTGGATCAGCCCGGAGTTGCCCGCCTGCCCGAAGCGCAGGCCCAGCGCCAGCAGGAAGGCCTTGCCCTTGCGCTGCCGCAGCCCCGCTTCCAGCCCGCTCCCGGCGGTCGCCGCGACCTCGGCCCGCGCCACCGCGACCCCGTCCACGACGTCGGCCCGCTCCTCGAACACCGGGCTCTCCTTGAGGTGCGCGCGCATCCACACGGCGAGCAGCAGCAGGGCGAAGCTCAGCAGGAACGGCAGCCGCCAGCCCCAGCTCAGCAGTTGCTCTTCGGACAGCACCGCCAGCAGCACCGCCCACAGCCCGGAGGCGGCGAGCGTGCCGGAGTTGGTGCCCAGCGCCACCAGCGAGGCGATGAGCCCGCGCCGCCTCGCCGGTGCGTACTCGACGAGCATCACGGTGGCGCCCGCGATCTCGGCACCGGCGCCGAAGCCCTGGACCAGGCGGAGCGCGACGAGCAGGACCGGCGCCGCGATCCCGATGGTCGCGTAGGTCGGCAGCACGCCGATCAGCGTGGTCGAGCCGCCCATCAGCAGGATGGTGAGGAACAGGACCTTCTTCCGCCCGATGCGGTCGCCCATCCGTCCGAAGTAGACGGCACCGGCGAGCCGCGCGACGTAGCCCACGCCGTAGGTGGCCATCGAGGCGATCAGCCCGATGGCGGGGCTGACGTCGGGGAAGAAGAGCTGGTTGAAGACGGTGGCGGCGGCCAGCGAGTACAGCTGGAAGTCCATGAACTCCATGGCCGTGCCGAGCCAGCCGGACGCGGCGGCGCGGCTCAAGTCCTTGGTCGTCCTGGTCCCGCCCGGCGCCGTCGGCGCGCTGTCGGTCATCGTGAGCCCCTTCGCCGCACGTGGTTGCCTGTTCCGCGACCTCGTGAACCCGTCGTCACAGGTCGATCCGCCCCGCGCGCACGTCCGGCATCCGCGCGGCGACCGAGCGCACCAGGTCACCGTCCTCGGCCAGGTCGGCGGCGCCGAGCGCGGTCAGCAGCCGGGCGACCACCTCCGCCGGTCCCGCCGCACCGTCCCAGCACTCCGCGAGCGCCGCCTGCGCCGGGTCCGCGGTGCCGAACGCCTGCCCGCCGCGCTGCCCGGGCCGGGTCGCGTCGGCCCAGCCGCCGAGGGCGAGTTCGAGCACGGGCGCCGCGGTCCCGCGCGCCCGCAGTTCCCGCAGGGCGCCGAGCCACCGCTCCGGGACCTTCCGCGAACCGTCCGAACCGATCTGCTGGAGGCGGTGCGCGATCGCCGGGTTGCCGAACCGCGCGACCAGGTCCTCGACGTAGGCCGCGACGTCGAGCCCGGCGGGCAGGGTGGTGGCGACCTCGCCGGTGAACCGGCGCACGAGCCGCTCACCCCACTCCGCGCGCATCACCTCGGCCACCGTCGCGCACCCGGCCGCCAACCCGAGGTAGGCCAGCGCCGAGTGCGCGCCGTTGAGCAGCCGCAGCTTCATCAGCTGGTGCGGGGCCACGTCCGGCACGAGCAGCGCCCCGTCGAGCTCCCACGGCGGCCGGTCCGCGGCGAAGGCGTCCTGGACGACCCACTGCCGGAACGGCTCGCCGAGCACCGCCGACCCGTCGCGCACCCCGAGCGCCCGCGACGCCCGGTCCCGATCCTCGTCGGTGGTCGCGGGCACGATCCGGTCCACCACCGAGTCCGGGAACGCCACCGACTCCCGCAGCCAGTCGAGCAGCCGGTCCCGGTCCGGCCAGGCGGCGGATTCGGCGAACCCGCGCACCACGGCCGCCAGCGCGGTGCCGTTGGCCGCGGCGTTGTCGCAGGAGACGACCGTGATCGGCGCGCCGCAGCGGCGGAACCGCGCGGCCAGGGACGCGGTCAGCCTGCCGACGACGGTGCGCATCGGGACCGGTTCCCGGTCGGCGGTGGCCGCCAGGTCGGCGGCGATCCCGGGGTCGGCGGTGTCGAGCGCGCCGGTCCTCGGAAGGCGGGAGTAGCCCTTCTCCGTCACGGTCAGGGTCACCGCGGTGACCTCGGGGCCGGACAGCAGCGCGTCGATGCGCTCGGCGTCCGGGCCCATCCGCAGGGCGTCGACCACCGAGCCGACCACCCGGGTCCGGCCCGCGCCCGGCACCCGGTCGGTGACCGAGAACAGGCAGTCCTGGGCGCGGGCGTCCTCGATCGGCGCGCTGGAGCGCGGTCCGACGGCGACGATGCCCCAGGGCTCGCCCGAGCGGGCCGCGGCGGCCTCGGTGTAGACGGCCTGGTGCGCCCGGTGGAACGCGCCCAGTCCGAAGTGGACGATGCGCGGGCGCAGCTCCGCGGGGTCGACCAGCGGGCGGCAGGCTTCGGGCAGCGCGGGCAGGGCCGCGCGGTTCAGCGTCGGGTTCACCAGTCGTGCACCGATCCGTCCAGGCGCCGCGCCATCGGCAGCGAGCGCGGCTCGTAGGGGAAGCGCTCGGCGGCCTCGGCGTCGTACTCCACGCCGAGCCCCGGGACTTCCGGCGGGTGCAGCATCCCGTCCGCGAAGCGCACCCCGCCGCGGAACACCTCCGCCGTCTCCGGCGCGTGCGGCATGTACTCCTGGATGCCGAAGTTCGGCACGGCCAGGTCCAGGTGCACGGCCGCCGCCAGGGTGACGGGGGACAGGTCGGTCGCGCCGTGCGATCCGGTGCGGACCTGGTGCAGGGCGGCGAGGTCGAAGATCCGGCGCAGGTGGGTGATGCCCCCGGCGTGCACGACGCTGGTCCGCACGTAGTCGACGAGCTGTTCGGTGATCAGGTGCCCGACGTCCCAGATCGAGGTCAGCGCCTCGCCCACGGCGATCGGCGTGGTGGTGTGCTGCCGGATCAGCCGGAACGACTCCTGGTTCTCGGCGGGCGTCGGGTCCTCCAGCCAGAACAGGCGGCAGTCCTCGACCCGCTTGCCCAACCGCGCGGCCTCGATCGGGGTGAGCCGGTGGTGGACGTCGTGCAGCAGGTGGAAGCCGAAGCCGAAGCGCTCCCGGACCGCCTCCAGGTAGGTCGGGGCGAAGTCCAGGTAGGCCTCGGTGGACCAGAGCTGCTCCTCGGGCACCGCGGCCGACGCCGGCTCGTAGATCGCGCCCTTGCGCACCCCGTAGCTGCCGGACCCCGGCACGGCGGCCTGGGCCCGGATCGCCCGGTAACCGGCCTCGCGGAAGCGGGCGACGTCGTCGAGCAGCGCGGGCACGTCGGTGCCGCTGGCGTGCGAGTACACCAGCACGCCGTCCCGGGAACGACCGCCGAGGAGCTGGTAGACGGGCAGGCCCGCGACCTTGCCCTTGATGTCCCACAACGCGGTGTCCACGGCGGCGATCGCCGTCATCGTGACCGGCCCGCGCCGCCAGTACGCGCCCCGGTACAGGTACTGCCAGGTGTCCTCGATGCGGGCGGGGTCCCGGCCGACGAGCTGCGGCGCGACGTGGTCGCGCAGGTAGGCGGCCACCGCGAGCTCGCGGCCGTTGAGGGTGGCGTCCCCGAGGCCGGTCACCCCGTCCGAGGTGGTCACGCGCAGCGTGACGAAGTTCCGGCCCGGGGAGGCGACGAACACCTCGGCCCGCTCGATCGTGCTCACGGCGATCCGCTCCTTCGAGTACGTGTGCTGGCGTACCAGTGCTGGTATACAAGCAGTCGTCGAGGAGCGCGTCAAGGGTCGGCCGGTCCGGCGCCTCGGGTGACCTCGGCGCCGGGAGCACGCCGTAAGGTGGGGCCCGTGGCGGAGGGGGCGAAGCGACGCATCGGCAGGCGGGCCATCTACGAGGCGCTGCGCCGCAAGGTGCTGACCCTGGAGCTGCCGCCCGGGACGGCGCTGTCGGAGAACGAGCTCGCCGCGTCCCTCGGCGTGAGCCGCACCCCGGTGCGCGAGAGCCTCGTGCTGCTGGCCGAAGAGGACCTGGTCCAGGTGTTCCCGCAGATCGGCACGTTCGTGTCCCGGGTCGATCCGCGGCGCGTGGCCGACGCGCAGTTCCTGCGCGAGGCGGTCGAGCTGGCGGCGCTGGAGGACCTGCACCCCGATCGCGACCCCGAGGTCCTCGCCGCCCTGGAGGAGAACCAGGCCCGGCAGCGCGAACCCGGCATCGACCTCGAGGAGTTCTTCGCGCTCGACGAGGAGTTCCACCGCCTGCTGCTGCGGCTGTCCGGCCACGAGAGCGCGTGGCCGACCGTCGTGTCGGCCAAGGGCCACCTCGACCGCGCCCGCCGCCTCGGGCTCTACGAGGCCGCCTCCCCCGGGACGTTCGTCGAGCAGCACGCCGAGATCCTGCACGCGGTGCGGGACCACGACGTCCCGCGCGCCCGCGCCACCATGCGCGGGCACCTGCGCGAGGTCTTCGCCGACATCGAACGCATCCGGGCCCGCAGCCCGGAGCTGTTCGCCTCCAACGACGCGGGCGCCCCGGTCCGGCGCAACGTCGTCGTGTGGGAGTGACCCGGCGAACACAACAGAACAACACCACGCAGATCACGCCCGAATCGGGCGGAGTTGTACGGCAATAGTGTTGACTTGTGAGCGTCTGCGTTGACACTTGTTGGCCGCTCCGCGTTCAATACGACCGCACCGCGCCAGCGAGGCGCCGCGTCCGGCGTTGTGGCGCCGGCGCGGTCCCCCCGGAGAAGGGTGTCCGACAATGGTGTCACCAGCCTCGACGACTCGACCGCGGACGACGCGGAAGCTCCTGAGCGCCCTCGCGATCACCACGGCGGCCCTGCTCACCGCCGCGGCGACACCGGTCGCCGCGGCGCAGGAACCCGCCTGGCGGATGGGCGAGCCGCCCCTGACCACGCCCTGGACCGCGCAGGTCTCCCCGGACAACGCGCTGCCGGAGTACCCGCGCCCGCAACTCACCCGCGAGAAGTGGCAGAACCTCAACGGCACGTGGGAATTCGCCGCCGCCGAAGCCGGTGAGGCCCCGCCCTTCGGGCGGAGCCTGGGCGAGCGGGTCCTGGTCCCCTACCCCATCGAATCGGCGCTGTCCGGGATCCAGCGGCACGAGGACCGGATGTGGTACCGGCGCACGTTCACCGTGCCGCCGGACTGGCGGATCCACCACGGCCGCGCGCTGAAGCTCCACTTCGGGGCCGTGGACTACGACGCCGTGGTGTGGGTCAACGGCAAGCGGGTGGCCACCCACCGCGGCGGCTACGGCGCGTTCTCCGCCGACATCACCGACGCCCTGCGTCCGCGCGGCGAGCAGGAGATCGTGGTGGGCGTCGAGGACCGCACCGACGCGACCTGGCAGCCGGTGGGCAAGCAGCGCCTGGTCCCCGACCGCGGCATCTTCTACGAGGGCGCGTCCGGCATCTGGCAGACGGTCTGGATGGAACCGGTGCCCACGGCCCACGTCGTCGAGCTCGACATGGTGCCCGACATCGACACCTCCACGCTCGGCATGACGGTGCGCACCGGCGGGAACGCCGCGGGGCTGCGCGCGGAGGTGGTCGTCCGGGACGGCAGGAGGGTGGTCGGGCGCGCGGTGGGCGCCGCCGACCGGCCGATGGAGGTCCCGATCCCGAACGCCAAGCTGTGGTCGCCGGAATCGCCGTTCCTCTACGACATCGACGTGGTGCTGCGCGACCGCGGCCGTCCGGTCGACCGGGTGTCCTCCTACGTCGGGATGCGCGAGATCGGCACGGCGACCGGCGCGGACGGCAAGCTCCGGATGACCCTCAACGGGGAGATCCTGTTCCACATGTCCACGTTGGACCAGGGCTACTGGCCGGACGGCATCTACACCGCTCCCACCGACGAGGCCCTGCGGTTCGACCTGGAGCAGCACAAGCGGCTCGGCTTCAACACCGTGCGCAAGCACATCAAGACCGAACCCGACCGGTGGTACTACCACGCCGACCGGCTCGGCCTGCTGGTCTGGCAGGACATGCCGTCGATGCGCACCGGCGCGGGCCGTCCGCCGGTCGAGGCGCAGCAGCAGTTCGAGGCCGAACTGCACGAACTGGTCGAGGAGAAGAAGGACTGGACCTCGATCATCGGCTGGGTGCCGTTCAACGAGGGGTGGGGCGAGTGGTCCCGCGAGGCCACCGGCCGCATCGCCGACGAGATCGCCCGGCAGGACCCGACCCGGCTGGTCAACGCGCACAGCGGCGTGAACTGCTGCGATTCGCTCGGCGATTCCGGGAAGGGCGACGTCATCGACTGGCACCAGTACGTCGGACCGGCCGCTCCCCAGCCGGAGGGCGACCGGGTCTCCATGGACGGCGAGCACGGCGGGTTCGGCCTGGAGGTCGAGGGCCACATGTGGTTCGGCGAGGGCCACGCCTACGAGATGACGCCGGACAAGGCGACCCTCACCCGCCGCTACGTGGAGAACCAGCGCGACGTGCTCACCGCGGCGCAGCGGTGCGGCATCAGCGGCGCCGTCTACACCCAGATCACCGACGTGGAGCACGAGGTCAACGGCTTCTTCACCTACGACCGGCGGGTCGAGAAGATGGACTTCGCCCGGGTCCGGGCGATCAACGAGGAGATCGTGCGCACCGCCGACGGCCGCACCGCACCGCCCGCCCCGGACCCCGGGACCCCCGGGCTGGGCGGCGTGCACCGGTACGAGTTCGAGGGCACCGGTCCGACGGCGGTGGATTCCGCCGGTTCGGCCGACGCCGCGCTGACCAACGCCGAGCGGGTGCCCGGGATGCAGGGCGGCGGGCTGTCCTTCGGCGGTGACGGGCAGGCCGACACCGGTGCCGCGCTGATCGACACGGCGGGCAGCTACTCCGTCTCGGCCTGGGTCCGGCTGGACGAGGCGGCCGGGGGCTTCCAGACCGTCGTCAGCCAGGACTCCGGTTCCCACAGCGCGTTCTTCCTGCAGTACTCGGGCGCCGACCAGCGGTGGGCGATGAGCTTCGCCGGGTTGCGCGCGCTGTCCCCGGACAAGCCCGAGCCGGGCCGCTGGTACCACCTGACCGGGGTGCGCGACGCGGCCTCCGGCACCCTCTCGCTGTTCGTGGACGGTCAGCGGGTCGCCCAGCAGAGCGCCTGCCTCGCCGGGGAGTCCGGCGGCAGCACGGTGATCGGACGCGGCCAGTACGGCGGTCAGCCGGTCGACTTCCTGCGCGGCGACGTGGACGACGTGCGGATCTTCGACCGGGCGCTGTCCGACGAGGAGGTCGCCGCCGTGGCCGCGCGCGGCTGACCGCCGCGGCGGAGGGCACCGGGCGGTGCCCTCCGCCGCGCGGGCTCAGCCCGTCCCGCACCTGCCCGGTGCCCGGCTCACGCCGCGGCCCCGGGCAGGTGCAACCGCTGCCAGCCCGCGGTGTCCCGCAGCAGCTGCCGGTCGTGGGTGGCGAGCACGACCGCGGCACCGGTCGCCCGGAGCGCCTCGGTCAGCTCGTCCACCAAGGACATCGACAGGTGGTTGGTGGGTTCGTCGAGCAGCACCGCGTGCGGTCGGCCCGCCAGCACGATGGCCAGGTCGAGCCTGCGCTGCTGGCCGACCGAGAGCTCCGCCACCGGCCGCCCGGTCGAGGGCAGCAGGCCGAGCTGCGACAACGGCACCCGCTCGTCCTCGGCGAGGCGACCGGCGCGCACCCACCGCTGGACGGCCTGCTCGTAGGCGGCGTGCGCGCTGCGCCGGGCCGACGGGGCCGATTCCTGCCCGAGCCACCCGATGCGCGCGGCCCGGTTGCGCCGCACCTCGCCGGAGGTCGGCTCCACCGCACCGGCCAGCACCGCGAGCAGCGTGGACTTGCCCGCCCCGTTCGGCCCGGTCACCACGAGCCGGTCGCCGGAGCTCACTGCGACCGACACCGGCTCGGGCAGCCGACCGGCCACCGCCACTCGATCGGCGCGCACCAGGGTCGCGCCGCGCAGCTCCGGCAGCTCGGGCATCCGGAACCGCTGCGGCGGCTTCGGCACGTCCACCGCGTGCTGCTCCAGCGCCTCCCGCTTGCGGTGCACGGCCTGCACGAGCCCGGGCGCGCGGGTGGCCCGGGTGTGCTTGCCGGTGCCCTTCGGCGGCCGCCACCCGGTCGACAGCCGGTTCTGCGCCGCCGAGAGGTCCTCCGCGAGCCGCCGGTGCTCGGCCTGCTGGTCGGCGTGCTCGCGCTCCCAGCGCTCGCGCTCGGCGCGGTGGCCGTCGACGTAACCGGCGTACCCGCCGCCGTGGACGCGCGGCCGCCCGTCGCTGGTCGGGTCCAGGTCGAGCACCGTGGTGGCGAAGTCGGACAGCAGCGCGCGGTCGTGGCTGACCAGCACGACGCCCCCGGGGTGCTCCCGCAGCGCCGCGGTGAGGTGCTCCAGCCCGGCGAGGTCGAGGTGGTTCGTCGGCTCGTCGAGCAGCAGCAGGTCGTGCCGCGCCCCGAGCAGGCAGGCCAACCGGACCCGGTAGCGCTGCCCGACCGACAGCGCGGCCAGCTCGCGGTCCCGGTCGTCGACCGCGCCGAGCGCCGCGAGCGAGACGTCGACGCGGCGGTCGGCGTCCCAGGCGTCGCGCGCTTCCGCGGCCGCCAGCGCCTCCGCGTAGGCCTCGTCGGCACCGGGACGTCCTTCGACGAGCGCCTCGGTGGCGGTGTCCAGTTCTCGGAGGACGGCGCGGACGCCGGCGAGCTCCACGTCGATGAGGTCGCCGACCGTGCCGTCCGGCGGGATCTCCTGGTCGGCGACGCCGAGGCTGCCCGCCCGGCGGACCTCGCCGGAGTCGGGCCGGAGCCGACCGGCCAGCACGTGCAGCAGCGTGGTCTTGCCCCGTCCGTTCTCGCCCACGACGGCGAGCCGGTCACCGGCCGAGACGGTGAGGTCCACCCCGGTGAGCACGGGATGTCCGCCCCGGGCGAGGTGCACGTCGGAGGCGGCGAGATGGGCCCGCGAGCGCGCGCGGGCAGCAGTGGTGGTCATGTTCTTCCTCGAGCATGAGTCGTCGCGCGCACGCCGGGAACGGCGGCGCGGAGAAGGTGCGTTGGACGCGGCCCCGCTCAGCGCTGACCGGGCTTGAGCCCGTGCGCCGAGCGCTCTGCCCTCAGAGGAAGAAGTAGTGCATGCCGACGAGCGTAGGCGGCGCGCTCGCGGTCACGCAACGTGTTTTCCGGCGACCCGCGCCCGGGACTCAGTGTGATGTGAACCACTTTCCCTTGGATGGCGACGATCAGCGGGGTACCCAGTTACTGCTACTTCAAGTAACAGTTACTCCTCGTCCGGAACAGCCGTCACCGCAGGGAGCTCCCATGACCGGCACCGCGAACCACACGGCCTCGTCGCAGTCCGGCCGCCACGACGTCGCGGACCGACTGCTGCGCTCCTCGGAAGTCCTGTCCTACGACCCGGCGCGGGAAGTGGACTGGGACACCCCGCTGGACACCAGCTACCACGGCACCAGCCCCGAGTGGAGCACGCTGTACGGGACCGCCTACTGGCGCGAGATGACCCCGGAGCAGCAGCGCGAGCTCACCCGGCAGGAAGCCGCCTCCGTCGCCAGCACCGGCATCTGGTTCGAGATGATCCTGCAGCAGATGATGCTCCGGGACTTCTACGCCAAGGACCCGACCAACCCCGACTTCCAGTGGGCGCTGACCGAGATCGCCGACGAATGCCGGCACTCCATCATGTTCGCCCGCGGGGCGGCCAAGCTGAACGCGCCCGCCTACCGGCCCAAGCGCCTGGCCGTGGAGCTCGGCCGCGTGTTCAAGACGGTCGCCACCGGGGAAGCCGCCTACGCCGCGATCCTGGTGGCCGAAGAGGTCCTCGACGTGATGCAGCGCGACTGGATGCGCGACGAGCGCGTCGTGCCGTTCGTGCGGACCGTGAACAACATCCACGTGGTCGAGGAGTCGCGGCACATGAAGTTCGCCCGCGAGGAGACCAAGGCCCGGCTGGAGGGATCGGGGCGGCTGCGCCGCGAGCTCAACGCCGTGGTCGTCGCCACCGCCGCCCACGTCATCGTCACCAGCATGGTCAGCGACCAGGTGTACGCCAGGGCCGGGCTGGACCCGAAGCGCGCGATCCGCGAGGCGAAGGCCAACGAGCACCACAAGTCCATGCTGCGGTCGAGCTGCTCCGGGCTGATGGAGTTCCTCGGTTCCGCGGGCCTGCTCACCGCCCCGGCGCAGCGGATCTACCAGCGCGCGAACCTGATCTGATGGCCTTCGCGATCACCCAGACCTGCTGCAACGACGCGTCCTGCGTCGCGGTCTGCCCGGTCAACTGCATCCACCCGACGCCGGACGAACCGGACTTCGGCACGACCGACATGCTGCACATCGACCCGGCGGCCTGCATCGACTGCGGCGCCTGCGCCGACGCGTGCCCGGTCGACGCGGTCTTCCCGGTGGAGTCGCTGACCGCACCGCTCAAGGCCTACGCCGACCTCAACGCCGCCTACTACGCCGACCGCGACCCGGCCCCGCGCGACCGCGACCCGGCGCCGAACTTCCACACCTGGGCCCCACCGGTGTTCGACCGCGTGCTGCCCAGCGACTTCCCGGAGCTGGACGTCGCCGTCGTCGGCACCGGCCCCGCCGGCATGTACGCCGTCCAGGACCTGCTGCTGCACACCAGCGCCCGGGTGACGCTGCTCGACCGGCTGCGCACCCCCGGCGGGCTCGTGCGCTACGGCGTCGCCCCCGACCACCCGTCGACCAAGAAGATCGGCGAGGCGTTCCGCCGCTTCCACGACCACCACCGGCTCCGGCTGCGGCTCGGCGTCGAGGTCGGTGCCGACGTCTCGGCCGCGGAGCTGGCCGAGCGGCACGACGCGGTGATCTACGCGGTCGGGGCCTGCGCACCGCGCCGCCTCGGCCTGCCCGGGGAGGACCTGCCCGGCAGCATCCCCGCCACCGACGTCGTGGCCTGGTACAACGGGCATCCGGACGCACCCGCCGACGGCATCGACCTGTCCGCCGAGCGCGCGGTCGTGGTGGGCAACGGCAACGTCGCGCTCGACGTCGCCCGGATCCTCACCGCCGATCCCGAGGACCTGAACGGCACCTCGATCGCCCCCGCCGCGCTGGACGCGCTGCGCTCCAGCCGGGTGCGCGAGGTCGTCGTCCTCGGCCGGCGCGGCCCGGAAGCCGCTGCCTGCACGGCACCCGAACTGCGCGCGCTCGCCCACCGCACCGAGCTCGTCCTCGACGACCACGACCCGCGCATCGCGGCGGCCCTCGACGCCGCGACCGACGAGAAGGCGCGGCTCCTGCGCGGGCTCCCCCGCGAGGGCGTCGACTGGACCGCGCCTCCTGCGACCCGCCGCATCGTCCTGCGCTTCCACTCCGCACCGCGGGCGTTCCTCGGCGACGGCGCGGTGCGGGGACTGCGGGTCTCCGGCGGCGCCGGGGAGGTGGACATCGGCACCGGCCGGGTGATCACCGCCGTCGGCTACCGCGGCACCGCGCTGCCGGGGCTGCCGTTCGACGAGACCGGCGGCACCGTCCCGAACGAGGGCGGACGCGTGCTGGACCGCCCCGGCACCTACGTCGTCGGCTGGATCAAGCGCGGCCCCTCGGGCGGGATCGGCAGCAACCGGGCGTGCGCGCGGGAAACCGTCGACGCCCTGCTCGACGACGTCGTCCGCGGGCGGCTGGTCCCGCGCCGCGGCGGGCGGGCCGCCGCCGCGCTCCGGCGCCTGCGCGGCAAGGCCCTGCGCGGCAAGGCCCTGGCCGACTGACCGGCGGGCGTCCAGCCGGAGCCGGGTGATCCGGCCTCCTCGCGGCGGATCAGGAGTTCCGCACCCGGGCGACATCGGGCACGGTGGCACCGAGGCGATGGCGACCCGGACGGAGGGCTGCGATGGAGACCGGGACAACAGCGCACGCGGGGGCCGAGGCGGTCGTGTCGGCGTTCTCCCGGGGGTGGCGCGAACCGCACCCGCACGCCTGGGACGACGTCCTCGCCGAGGACATCAGGCTGGTCCAGCCGCTGCTGCGCGACCGGGTGGGCAAGCAGGCGCTGGCCGAGGAATACGGCCGGTTGCTGGCCCTCATCCCCGACCTGCGGGGCGAGGTGACCGGGTGGTCGGCGACCGGCAGCACGGTGCGCGTCGCGCTGCGGCTCACCGGCACCCTCGGTCGGCTGCCGCTGGTGCTCGACGTCGTCGACCAGCTCGGACTGGACGACCGCGGGCTGATCCGCTCGCGGCGCGCCCGGTTCGACCCGCTGCCCGCCGTCGTTCTGCTCGCCCGGCAACCGCGGGCGTGGCGGGCGTGGTGGCGCTCCGGCGTCGGACCGCTGCTCGGACGGCGACGACTGCTCCCGCAGGACCCCGAGCACGCCGGGAGGACGCCGGTCGTCGCCGTCGGCGGGTTGCTGCTCGCCGCCTCGGCGTGGGCGCTCTCCCGGTACGGCCGACCCGGTCGGCGGGGAGTCAGCTCACGGCCTGCCGGACGAGCGCGGCGAGGGATTCCTGGGCCTGCTCGCTGAGCTCGGTCACGGCGTAGGAGGTCGGCCAGAGACCGCTGCCGTCGTCGAGACCGGCTTCGGGGGTGAACCCGAAGGTCGAGTAGCGCTCCTTGTCGGCGCGGCCGCTGCGGAAGAAGCACACGACCTTCCCCTTCCGGGCGTAGGCGGGCTGGCCGTACCACAGCTTCGGCGCCAGCTCCGGGGCGTTGGCGGTGACGATGGCGTGGACCCGTTCGGCCACCGCGCGGTCGGGGCCTTCCATCCGCTCGATCTTCGACAGCACGTCGGCTTCGTCGGCTGCCGCCTTGCCGCCCCGGCCGCGGACCTTCTTCAGCTCGGCGGCGCGCTCCTGCACGGCCGCGCGTTCCTGCTCGGAGAACCCGCCGGCGTTCGTCGTGGCGGCCTCGTCGGGCGTGGAGCTCATCACTGCTTCCCCTCCTGGTGGTGATCGCTGGTCGCGACGGTAATCGCGCCGAGCACCACGGGCTTCTCGAATCCTGATCGATCGACCCGGTCGACGCCGCGTGATCGCGGCCGGGCTCACCGGGCCGACTCCTCGGCCAGCGCCGCCATGCCGGACAGCACCTCGGCGAACGACGTCGACAGCGGTGCGGGGCCGATCCGGATGCCGTCCGGTGTCCGGAAGTCCGGGAGCACCCCGCGCTTCCAGAGCCGGTCGGTGACCTCCCGGAAGTCCGCCCGGCGCAGCGTCAGGTGGCCGCCGCGGCGCTCCGGGGCGCGCGGGGAGGCGACCGCCACCCCGCGCGGGCCGAGCCACTCGTCGGCGAGGCGCAGCGCGAACCCGGTGAGCAGCACCGACTTCGCCCGCACCGCGTCGATCCCGACCTCGTCGAGCAGGTCGAGCCCGGCCAGCAGCGGGATCATGGCCAGGATCGGCGGGGTGCCGGACAGCAGCGCGCGCACGTCCGGCGCCGCCTCGTGGCCGGGTCCCATGGCGAACGGGTCGCGGTGCCCGAACCAGCCCTGCACCGGCTGCCGCAGCGCGGCCTGGTGCCGCGCCGCGAGGTAGCCGAAAGCCGGGGCGCCGGGGCCGCCGTTGAGGTACTTGTACGAGCAGCCGACGGCGAGGTCGGCGCCCCACTCGTCGAGCGCGACCGGCACCGACCCGACCGAGTGGGAGACGTCCCACAGGACCGGTGCGCCCGCGTCGTGGGCGATCCGGGTGATGGCCGGGCCGTCGGCGAGATGCCCGGAGCGGTAGGCGACGTGCGAGAGCACCACCAGCGCGGTCGCCGGGCCCACCTCGGCGGCCACCTGCTCCGGGGTGACCCCGGCGGCCGGGTCGGGGTCGATCCAGCGCAGCGCGGCGCCGCGCTCCGCGGCGATCCCCTCCAGCACGTAGCGGTCGGTCGGGAAGTTCTCGGCGTCGAGCACGATCTCCCGGCGCCGCGGGTCGGCCGCCATCGCCGCGTCGACGGCGGCGCGGGCCAGCTTGTACAGCAGCACCGTCGTCGAGTCGGCGACGACGACCTGGCCCGGGGCGGCACCCAGCGCGGCCCGGCCGATCCGGTCGCCGACCTGGCGCGGCCAGTCGATCCAGCCCTCGTCCCAGCCGCGGATGAGCCGCCCGCCCCACTCCTGGCCGACGAAGCGCCCGAGCCGCTCCCCCGCGGCGCGCAGCGGCCGGCCGAGCGAGTTGCCGTCGAGGTAGGCGACGACGCCGTCGGCGGGCAGGAAGCGGTCCCGGTACCGCCCCAGCGGATCTTCGGCGTCCAGCCGCCGGGCCTGCTCCGCGAACCGCTCGAACTCCCGCACCCCGACCTCCGCTCACCGCCCGGCACCCGCCGGCCGACAGGGTAGTGAGCGCGGCGCGACGGCGGTCGCTAGGCGGTGCGCATCCCCCGCCACACCAGGTCGGTGAGGTTCTCGGCCTGGCCCCGCCAGTCCCCCTCCGGGTCGAGGAAGAACAGGCCGCACAACCCCCGCTGGACGGTCTCCGCGTCCAGGTCGGCGCGGACCGCCCCGGCCTCGACGTTGGCCCGCAGGAGCGCGTCGACCGCGCCCACCACGGACTCGTAGGCGTTCGCGGGCAATTCCAGGTCCGAGGTCGTCGCGGCGCGCAGGGCGGTGGCCAGGCCCCGCTTGGTCATCATGTAGTGCGCCAGGTGGTCGGTCACCCAGACCCGGAAGGCCCGTTCCGGGCCGTGCTTGTCGAGCAGGTCCGGCACGACCTCGACGAGCTGCCGCACCTCGCGCTGGTACACCGCCAGGATCAGCGCTTCCGGGGTCGGGAAGTGCCGGTACACCGTGCCGACCCCCACGCCCGCCTGCTTCGCGATAGCGTTGAACGAGATCTTGCCCGACGAAGCCAGCGACCCGGCCGCGACCGCCAGGATGCTCTCGTGGTTGCGGCGGGTGTCCGCACGCCGGGAACTGACCGGCCCCATCGCCCCTCCCGGTTGTCCGCGTTCGAGCAAGGTGACGGTAGTCCACCACCCGGAGCGACCGCGCCCGGGCGGCGTGCTCCTTGCGGAGCGGATTGTAATCCGCTAGCTTCGGACCGAGAAGCGGATGGATATCCGGTTCGATTCCGACACGACGATCCCACCACCGCCAGACGTCCCGCCCGGACGACCCACGGGAAAGAGACGCAGTGGACATCACACTCGACATCAACGGCAGAACCGAACGACTCGACGTCGAACCCGGCGTGACGCTGCTGGACGCGTTGCGCGAACGGCTCGGCATCACCGGCCCGAAGAAGGGCTGCGACCGCGGCCAGTGCGGCGCCTGCACCGTGCACGTCGACGGTGCGCCGGTGCTCTCGTGCCTCACCCTGGCCGCCACCGTGCGCCGACCCGTGACCACGGTGGAGGGTCTCGCCGACGACGACGAACTGCACCCGGTGCAGCAGGCGTTCGTCGACCAGGACGCCTTGCAGTGCGGGTTCTGCACCCCCGGGCAGATCATGTCGGCGGTCGCCGCCGTCGACCAGGACGTCGACGACGTCCGGGAGTTCATGTCCGGCAACCTCTGCCGCTGCGCGGCCTACCCGAACATCGTCGCGGCGATCGACCAGGCGAAGGCGGGCTGATGCGACCCTTCGAACTCACCGCACCCGCGACCATCGACGAGGCGCTCGCCTCGTCCGGGGACTTCCTCGCCGGCGGGACCACCCTGGTCGACCTGATGAAGCTCGACGTGCTGCGGCCCCAGCAGGTCGTGGACATCAACGCGCTGCCGCTGCGCGGCATCGACACCAGCGACGGCCTGCGGATCGGCGCGCTGGAGCGGATGGGCGCCGTGGCCGAGCACCCCGGCGTGTACCCGGCGATCTCCCGCGCCCTGCTGCTGAGCGCGTCCCAGCAACTGCGCAACATGGCCAGCATCGGCGGGAACCTGATGCAGCGCACCCGGTGCACCTACTTCCGCGACGTGGCCTCGCCGTGCAACAAGCGGGAGCCCGGCACCGGCTGCTCGGCGATCTCCGGGCACAACCGGATGCACGCCGTCCTGGGCACCAGCGACGACTGCGTGGCGACCCACGCCAGCGACGTGGCCGTCGCCCTGGTGGCGCTCGACGCGGAGGTCCGGCTGGTCAGCGCCGCCGGGACCCGCACCGTCGCGCTGGCCGACTTCTACCGGCTGCCCGGCAGCACCCCCGAGGTGGAGACCGACCTCCGACCGGGCGAGATGATCACCGAAGTGCTGGTGCCGCACCGGGACTGGGCCTCGCACTCCACCTACGTCAAGGTCCGCGACCGGCAGTCCTACGAGTTCGCGCTGTGCTCGGCCGCGGTCGCCCTCGACGTCCGGGACGGCCGCATCGCCGACGCCCGGGTGGCGGTCGGCGGGGTGGCGACCACACCTTGGCGGCTGCCCGCGGTCGAGGAGGCCCTGCGCGGCGCTCCGCCGACCCCGGCGTCCTTCGAGGAAGCCGCGTCCGCAGCGGCCGACGGTGCCGAGCCGTTGTCCGGCAACGGCTTCAAGGTGTCCCTGCTGAAGCGGACCGTCGTCCGCGCACTGCTCGAACTGACCGAGGAGCGCCGTTGATGCCCAGCCGACTGGACAGCCCGCTGAAGGTCACCGGCCAGGCGAGGTACGGGCTGGACCACGACCTCCCGGGCATGACCTACGGGTACGTCGTGGTGAGCACGATCGCGCACGGCGAGATCGCGGCCATGGACGTCACCGCCGCGACGAGTTCCCCCGGTGTCATCGCCGTCTACACCCCGTTCGAGCCGCTCGACCTGCGCTCGCCGAGCACGCCGATGTTCGGCGAGACGTGGGTGCCGCTGCGGGACCGGGAGGTCGCCTACTACGGCCAGCCGATCGGGTTCGTGGTGGCGGAGACCTTCGAGCAGGCCCGGGACGCGGCGGGGCTCATCGAGGTCTCCTACCACGAGCGCCCGGCGCTGACCTCGCTGCGGGACGGCCTCGCCGAGGCCCCGGACGCACCGCCGAGCATGGGCGGTGAGCCGCCGTCGCTCGACGTCCTCGCGCCGGACGTCGAGTCCATCGAGGACGCGCTGGCGGCGAGCCCGGTGGTCGTCGACCGGACCTACACCACCGCGACCCAGAACCACGCCGCGATGGAGCCGCACTCCGCGGTAGCCGCGTGGGGCCCCGACGGCCTGGTGCTGCACAGCGGGAACCAGATGTCGGACATGCAGGCGGCGGAGGTGGCCGGCGCGCTGGGCCTCGACCCCGCGTCGGTGCACGCCGTCAACCCCTTCGTCGGCGGGGCGTTCGGCGGCAAGGGCCAGACCTCGGCACCGACGTTCCTGGCCGCCGCGGCGGCCAAGGCCCTCGGCCGACCGGTCAAGGCCGCCCTGACCCGGGAACAGGTCTTCACCGCGACGGCGAACCGCGCCGCCACGGTGCAGCGGATCTCCCTCGGCGCGGACCACGACGGCACCCTCATCGCGGTCCGGCACGACTCGTGGGCCGCCACCCCGGCGGGCGGCGGGTTCGTCGAACCGACCTCGCACGGCACCTCCCGCGAGTGGTACGCGACCCAGAACCTGTCGCTGCGCCAGAAGATGGTGCCGCTGAACCTCCCGCCGACCACGTTCATGCGCGCACCGGGCGAGGCACCAGGGTCCTTCGCGCTGGAGAGCGCCATCGACGAGCTGGCGGTGGAGCTGGGCGTGGACCCGATCGAGCTGCGCAGGCGCAACAGCTCGACGGCACCGCCCGGCAAGGACCTGCAGTGGTCGGCCAAGTACCTCGACGACTGCTTCCGCATCGGCGCGCAGCGGTTCGGCTGGGCGGAGCGCTCGCCGCACGGCCGCACCGACGGCGACTGGCTCGTCGGGATGGGCACGGCCACCGCGATGTTCCCCGCGCTGCGCTTCCCCGCCACGGTCGAGGTCACCTTGCGGGCCGACGACACGGCCGTGGTCTCGACCAGCGGAGCCGATCCGGGGACCGGTCTGCGCACCGTGCTCTCCCTGGTCGGGGCCGAATCGCTGGACATCGCGCCGGACCGGGTCACCCCGCGGCTGGGCGACTCGTCGTTGCCGTCGGGCGGCATGTCCGGCGGCTCGACCGCCACCGCGAGCGCGGGCACCGCCATCATGGTCGCCGCCACCAAGGTGATCGACGAGCTGCTCGGGTTGGCGTCGGCGGCGGGCGCGCCGTTCGACGGCGCGGACGTCACCTACGAGGACGGCCGCGTGCTGGCCGACGGCCGGACGATGAGCTTCGGCGAGCTGCTGCGGGCGCTGGGCCGCGAATCGCTGTCGACGACCGGCTCCTCGGCGCCCGGCGAGGAGCGGACCAAGCACTCGTTCAGCTCCTTCGGGGCGCAGTTCTGCGAGGTCCGCGTGCACCGGCTGACCCGCGAGGTCCGGGTGTCCCGGATGCTCGGCGTGTTCGACGCGGGCCGCATCATCAACCCGCAGCCGGCCCGCAGCCAGCTCATGGGCGGCATGATCTGGGGCATCTCGGCGGCCCTGCACGAGGGTCTGGAGGTGGAGGACAGCGGGCGGTTCGCCAACGGCGACTTCGCCGGCTACCTGCTCCCGGTCAACGCCGACGTCCCCGAGGTCGACGTCCAGTTCGTCGAGCACCCCGACACCCTGCACAACGACCTCGGCGCCAAGGGCATCGGCGAGATCGGCGCGGTCGGCATGGCGGCGGCGGTCGCCAACGCCATCCACAACGCCACCGGCACCCGAGTCCGCCACATCCCCATCACGATCGAGGACCTCCTCGACTGACGGGCCCCGTGCTCCCCACCGAGCCCCTTCGGCGGGGAGCACGGGAACCTCCGCTCGTGGATCTCGCGGGGCTCGGGTTCTCCCGGAAGCGGCGGAGCCGCTTGCCGGTGAGGCCAACTCGCACCGCCACGCGCACCGTTGGCGGAAGCGGTCGTCAGTCGCCGGAGAGCAGGCCGAGCCTGGTCGGGAGCCACAGGGACAGCTCGGGGAGGAAGACGACCAGCAGCAGCACCGCCGCCAGCGCCGCGAAGAACGGGACGAGTCGGCGGATCACCGGCTCGATCGGCTGCCCGCCGACGCGGGACGCGATGAACAGCACGTTGCCGACCGGTGGGGTGATGGTGCCGAGGCCCAGGTTGAACACGATCATGGTGCCGAAGTGGACCGGGTCGATGCCGAACTCCTCGGCGATCGGCAGGAAGATCGGCGTGAAGATGAGGATCGCCGGGGTGGGGTCCATGAACGTGCCCACCACCAGCAGGACGAGCATCATCAGGAGCAGCACGACCGCGGCGTTGTCGGTGATCCCCAGCAGGCCGCTGGAGAGCGCGTCCGGGATCCCGGTGAACGACATCACCCAGGACAGCGCCGCGGAGACCCCGACCAGGAGCATGACGATGGCGGTCGTGCGGGTGGCGCTGAGCAGGATTCCGGGCAGGGCGGACACCGTGAGGTTCCGGTAGGCGAAACCGAGGACGAGGCAGTACAGCACCGCGATCGCGGCTGATTCCGTGGGGGTGAACAACCCGCCCAGGATGCCGCCGATGACGACGATGATCAGCAGCAGCGACGGGACGGCCCGCCAGAGCACGAGCAGCGCTTGGCGGAAGTGCACGCGCTCGGTCCTCCGGAGCTCCGGCCGCTTCCGGGAGTGCAGGAAGACGACCACCATGCAGGCCAGCGCCCACAGCAGTCCCGGCCCGTACCCGGCGACGAACAGCGCGGCGACCGAGCTGCTGCTGACCAGCGAGTACACGATGAACGTGTTGCTGGGCGGGAGCAGCATCCCGGCCGGGGCCGAGGCCGCGTTGACCGCCGCGGAGAAGGCGGGGTCGTAGCCGTCCTCCTGCTGTCGCGGGCCCATGGTGCTGCCGACCGCCGCCGCCGAGGCCACCGCGGCGCCGCTGACCGAGCCGAACAGCGCGTTGGCCACCACGTTGGTCTGCGCCAGCGACCCCGGCATCCGGCCGACGAGCACCTTGGCCGCGTCGACCAGCCGCGCGGCGATGCCGCCGTTGTTCATCAGCACTCCGGCCAGCACGAAGAACGGGATGGCCAGCATGGTGAACGAGCTGGTCCCGGAGATGATCTGCTGGGAGGCCACGAGCACGGCGTGGTCGGCACCGAGCACCGCGATCGCCGCCGCGGTGCAGGACAGGCCGATCGCGACGGCGATGGGCACGCTGAGCAGGATCAGCCCGGAGATGCCGACGAGCAGGACGAGCCCTGCGAGCAATGCTGGATCCATCACCGCTCCTGGTTCGGTTCGGCCGGGCCCTCGCCGACGACCGGTGCTCCGGCTCGGCGCAGGACCAGGGCCAGGTGGTAGAGGGCGTAGAACGCGATGATCAGGCCGCTGATCGGCATGACCAGGTAGACGATCCCCAGGTGCGCGGGCAGCGCGGTGAGGCTCTGCCCCCAGGCCACGACCGCGAGGCGCGTGCCGCCCCACACCAGGGCCAGGACCGCGAACGCGAGGATGGCCGACTGGACCGCCGCGGCGGCCACCCGCTGGAACCGGTCGGCGAACCTGCGGACGACGACGTCGACGGCGATGTGCCCGCGTTCGGAGAACACGAGGGCGGCACCGAACATGCCGAGCCAGACGAACACGTGCTTTGCGAGCTCTTCGGACCAGCCGCTGGGCTCGTCGAGCACCTGCCGGGTGAACACCTGCCAGCTCACCGTGGCGATCAGGACCGCGAACAGCGCCACGCAGCCAGCGGCGAGAACCTTGTCCAGGACCTTCTTCGCACCGGGCATCCCGGCCCTCCGGAATCGTCGGATCATCGCGCTGCCGCCCGGGCCCGCTCGTAGAGCGTGCGCGCGCTCGCGCCTGCCTCGTCCAGCGCCCGTTCGGTCAGCGGTGCCAGGGCTTCGCGGAAGGCGGCGGCGTCGACCTCGTGGAACCGCACGCCCCGGCTCCTCAGCTCGGCGATGGCGTCCTCGGTCGCCCGCGCCCACAGCGCGGTGAACTCGCGCATCGTCGCGTTCCACTCCGCGTCGAAGACCGCCCGGTCCGCGGCCGGCATCCGGGCCAGGCGACCGGTGTTGGCGACCAGGTAGTCGAGCCCGATGAGGTGTTCGGTGCGGGAGAAGTGCGGAGCGACCTCGTAGTGCTTCTGCGTGACGTAGGAGACCTCGTTGTTCTCCGCGCCGTCGAGCACCCCGGATTGCAGCGCCGTGTAGACCTCGCCGTAGGACATCGGCGTGGCCGAGCCGCCCATCATGTCGAGCATGTCGGAGTGCACCTCGCTCTCCTGCACCCGGATCTTCTGGCCCGCCAGGTCGGCGGGGGCGGTGACCGGTCCGCGCGAGCTGTAGACGCTGCGGGCGCCCTGGGTGAACCCGCCGAGGACGGTGAGGTTCCGGTGCTCCAGCGAGGAGTACAGGTCACCGACGATGCCCGGATCGTTGATGACCTCCATCTGGTGCTCGATGGAGTCGAACACGTGGGGCAGGTTGAAGACGACGAAATCCCGGTCGAGGTTCTCCAGCTGGGTGCCGGAGACGATCGCGAGGTCGACGCTGCCGTCGCTGGTCAACTGGAGGGTTTCGAGCTGGCTGCCGAGGTTGGAGTTCGGGTGGACGTCGATGTTCCACCGACCGCCGGTGCGTTCGCCGAGCCGCTCGCCGAAGTTCTCCAGCGCGGTGAAGGACGGGTGGTCCTCGGACTGGTTGAGCGCCAGCCGCAACGTCGTCCCGCCACCGCTGTGCGCGGCGCCGGTGGCGCACCCGGTCAGCACCAGCACCAGTGCGCCGAGCGCCGCCGCGAGCCGGGACGGTCTTCCGATCATCTGCTTCCCCTCCTGCTCGTCGTCGAGCGGCGCGGTCGCCGGGGTCGGACGTCCCCGCATTCACCCAGGACGACGTCGGCGGCGGCAACGAGTTGCCAGCAGTTGCCAGCGGTGGGTTGCGAGGTCGTGATCCGCCGCGAACCGCACCCGGCCAGGTGCGGATCCGGGCGAGCGTTCTGCTCCGCCGTGCGAGCGGCGAACCGGATCAGCCGCGGAGGTCCGGCACCGGGCGCTCCCGCGAACTGCCGCCGGGTGCCCGGGATCAGCGGGCTGCGCCGAGTTCGCGCGCGCGATCCTCGACGGCCGCGACCAGTTCGTCGTCGGCGGCGAGCTCCTCGTCGAGGGCGGCCAGGGCGCGGCGAGGCGCGTCCGGTCCGTGCGCGAGCGCGGTGAGCTCCTCGGCGCGGGGATCGCGCACCTGGTGGGTGCGGAGGTGGAGCAGCCACCCGGCCAGCGCGGCGACCGCGCTGCCGGGCAGGCGTCCCCGGCGCCGTTCGGCCCGCAACACCGGCAGGATCCGGGCGGGCAGCTTCTGGGAACCGTCGGCGGCGATCTGCCGGAGGTGGTGCCGCAGGCCCCGGGAGGCGAAGCGCCGGCGCAGGCGGCGCCGGTACTCCAGCAGGTCGTCGGGGCCCAGGGTCGCGTGGCGCGCGGCCGCGTCCCACCAGGACTCCACCCATTCCGACAACCTCGGGTGCCGCACGGCCTCGTCGATGGTCCCGCAACCCAGCGCCGGGCCGGTGTAGGCCAGCAGCGAATGGGCGCCGTTGAGGAACCAGAGCTTGCGCTGCTCGTAGGCGTCGAGGTCGTCGACGAACCGCGCGCCGGCCCGCTCCCACGCCGGTCGGCCGAGGCGGAACTCCCCGGCGAGCAGCCATTCGCCGAACGGCTCGGTCACCACGGGCGCGCGGTCTTCCAACCCGAGGAGGCGGGCCGTCGTGGTGCGGTCCTGCTCGGTGGTGGCGGGGGTGATGCGGTCCACGACGGTGTCGACGAAGGACACCTGCTCGTCCAGCCACGCGCGGAACTCCGCGCCGCACCGCTGCGCGCGGGACCGCAGCGCCGAGCGCAGCGCGGCGCCGTTGCCGGGCAGGTTGTCGCAGGGCACGAGGGACAGGGGTGCGCGGCTGGTCTCGTAGCGCCGCCGCAGCCCGGCGAGCAACCGCCCGAGGGCGGTGCCCGCGAGATCATCGGGCGCGCGGTAGGCGGCCTCGGTGATGGTGAGCGTCACCAGCGCGACCTCGGGCGAGGCGAGATCGGCCAACCATCGCTCGGTGTCGTCGCCGCGATGGACCCGGCTGATCGAGTCGACGATCTCGACCCGCGGCGCGGTGTCGCCGCGGACCTGCACCGAGTACAGGCCCTCCTGCTCGGTCAGCAGGCCCGGGAGCTCGGTGTTGCGGAAGGTGTAGGCGGCGATGCCCCAGTCCGGATCGGCGGCGGTGTAGACGGCCTGGTGCGCGCGGTGGAACGCGCCGAGTCCGAGGTGGACGGCGCGCACCGGCGCGGCGGGGCGGGCGCGGGCGGAGGTCCGGTCCAGGCGTGCCATCACAGGCGGAAGGCGGTGCGCGGCTGGCGGTCGTTGAGGTCCCGGATCACCTGCGCGGCGTCGTCCTCGGCGAGCACGTGCTCGGCCACGAGCCCGGCCAGGTGCGCGGCGTCGACGCGGCGGGCGGTGTCGTGCCGGGCGGGGATCGAGCAGAACCCGCGGGTGTCGTCGATGAATCCCGCGCTGCGGTAGAACCCCGCCGTCTCGGTGACGGCGTCCCGGAACCGGTGCATGGCGCGCGGTGCGTCGAGGAACCACCACGGCGCACCCAGGTACACCGCCGGGTAGAACCCGGCCAGCGGGGCGAGCTCGCGGGAGAACGCGGTCTCGTCGAGGGTGAACAGCACCGTCCGGAAGCGCGGGTGGGTGCCGAAGCGTTCCAGCATCGGTTGCAGGGCCCGGGTGAACTCCGCCCGGACCGGGATGTCGTGGCCGGTGTCCGGTCCGAACCGGCGCCGGGTGTCCGGGTGGTGGTTGCGCCGGCTGCCGGTGTGCAGCGCCAGCACCATGCCGTCCTCGCTGGACATGCGCGCCATCTCGCCGAGGAGCTGCTGGGACAGCAGCACGGCCTCGTCCCCGGTGGCGCCGCCGGAGCGGACCCGGTCGAACAGGGCAGCCGCCTCCGCCGGGTCGAGGAAGGCCATCCGCGCGTCGGGGGCGCTGTGGTCGGTGGCCGTCGCACCGCGGGCCCGGAAGAACTCCCGGCGCGCCTCCAGGGCGCCGACCAGACCGGCGTAGTCGCCGGTGTCGATGCCGCTGGCCGCCGCGAGGTCGTCCAGGGCCCGCGCCCAGTCGGCCGCGGTGGCGTCGAGGTAGCGGTCGGGGCGGAAGGTGGGCACGACCCGACCGGACCAGCTCGGGTCCTCGGCCAGCGCGCGGTGGTGCCGCAGGTCGTCGGCGGGGTCGTCGGTGGTGGCCAGCACCGCGATGCCGAACGACTCGTACAGCGCGCGGGGGCGGAACTCCGGCTGCCGCAGCCGGGCGGTGAGCTCGTCGAACAGCTCGTCGGCGGTGTCCGCGGACGGCTGCACCGCCACCCCCAGCACCTCGTGCAGCTCCGCCTCCAGCCACTGCCGGGACGCGGTGCCCAGGAACAGGTGCCAGCGGGAGCAGAACGCCCGCCACACCTCGCGGGGCTCGGCGGGCTCCGCGCCGTCCTGGTCGCGCAGGCCGAGTTCGGGCAGGCCGACGCCGTCCGCGTGCAGCAGGCGCGTCACGTAGTGGTCCGGGGTCACCAGCAGCGACGCCGGGTCCGGGAACGGCCGGTCCTCGGCCAGCAGCCGGGGGTCGACGTGACCGTGCGGGCTGATCAGCGGCAGGTCGCGCACGCCCTCGTACAGGCGGCGCGCGATGGCGCGCCGCTCGGGCTCCGGGGGCAGGAGCCGGTCCGGGTGCGGGGCCAGGGGGACGCGGCCGTCGCCCGGCATCCCGCGCCGCGGGGCGGCGGAGCTGGTGGTCGTGCGCGCACCGTTCGACGATGCCGCCGAAGTCGAGTCCGTGCGGTGGTCCATGCGCCGCAGCGTGCTCGGTCGGGCGCCGGTGCGGCAACGAGTTGCCATCAGTTGTCGTGCGCGGGCGGCCCCGTGGAGCCGCGGGTCACCAGGTGCGCGTCGAACAGCATCGACGGCGGTCCCGCCTCGCGGTGCGTGAGCCGCGCGTGCAGCGCGTCCACCGCGCTCTTGCCCACCAGTTCGGTCGGTCCGGAGATCGTGGTCAGCGGTGGCCCGGTGAAGTCGGCACCGAAGATGTCGTCGCAGCCGACGAGGCTGAAGTGCTCGGGCACGACGACCCCGGCGGTCCGCAGCCGCTGCAACGCGCCGATGGCGATGAGGTCGTTGTAGGCGATCGCCGCGGTGCAGCGCCGGAGGATCAGCGCGTCGGCGGCTTCCTGGCCGCCCTGGCGGTTGGGCGCGTGGGGTCCGAGGAACTCGGCCTCCACGCCGAGCGCGGCGGCCTCGTCGTGGACCCCGCGCCAGCGGGCGCTGTTGATCCACGAGTTGCGGGGTCCCGCGAGGTAGGCGAGGTGGCGGTGCCCGAGGGCGACGAGGTGGCGCACGGCCTTGCGCATCCCGCCCGCGGTGTCCACGACCAGGCTCGGGAGCCCTCGGACGTCGCGGTTGACCATGACCAGCGCGCGGTGCTGGGCGAGCTGGTGGATGACCTCGTCGGACAGCCGCGAGGTCGCCAGGATCGCCCCGCTCGTGGTGGCCAGGAGCTGCCGCAGGTTGCTGACCTCGATCCGCGGTGACTCGTCGCTGTCGAGCAGCGCGAGCGCGTAGTCCTTCGCCAGCGCCTGCGCCTGCGCCGCCTTGATCAAGGGCGCGTAGTAGGGGTTGGCGATGTCGGTGACGACCAGCATCAACGTCCGCGCCCGGCCGGGAGCCTCGGCCCGCGCCACCGGTTTCGGGGTGTAGCCGATCTCGCGGGCCGCCGCGCGGACCTTCTCGCGGGTCGCCGGGTTGACCCGGCTGGGATGGGCGAAGGTGCGCGAGACCGTCGAGGCGGCGAGCCCGCAATGCCGGGCCACGTCGTAGATCGTCGGCCCGCTCCGGCCCATGTGGACTCCCGAGGAGGTGACAACAAGTGGCAACCGGGTTGGCACGCTACGGGCGGCCTCCTAGCGTGGGCAAGCACCCGCTGCCCAGGGATCACGCGTCTCGACCGGAGCACGCGCGGCGCCGACGGCTCCGGTCACCGACGCTGGACGGCACACCGGAGAGCGGCCCGCCGCCAACGCAGGACAAGGAGTGGTGCAGTGCTCATCGAACGCGCGGACGTCATCATCACCAGCCCCGGCCGGAACTTCGTCACGCTGAAGATCACCACGAGCGACGGCGTCGTGGGCCACGGCGACGCCACCCTCAACGGCCGCGAGCTGTCGGTCGCCAGCTACCTCGACGACCACGTCGCTCCCCTGCTCGTGGGCCGGGACGCCCACGCGATCGAGGACACCTGGCAGTACCTGTACCGCGGCGGGTACTGGCGGCGCGGGCCGGTGACGATGGCGGCGATCGCCGCGGTGGACACCGCCCTGTGGGACATCAAGGCCAAGGTCGCCGGACTGCCGCTGTACCAGCTGCTCGGCGGGCCCAGCAGGCGGCGGTGCCTGGTCTACGGCCACGCCAGCGGCAAGGACCTCCCCGAGCTGTTCGACTCCGTGCGGGAGCACCTGGAGGCGGGGTTCCGCGCGGTCCGCGTCCAGACCGGCGTGCCCGGCCTCGACTCGGTGTACGGGGTGGCCTCGAGCGCGGCGGCCTCGGTCGGCGAGCCGGGCCGCTACGACTACGAACCCGCGCGCCGGGCCGCGTCGCCGGCCGAGGAGTCCTGGGACACCCGCGCCTACCTCCGGCACGTGCCCTCGGTGTTCGAGGCGGTGCGCGGCGAGTTCGGCGAGGAGGTCGCGCTGCTGCACGACGCGCACCACCGGCTCACCCCGATCCAGGCGGCCAAGCTCGGCAAGTCGCTGGAGCCCTACGACCTGTTCTGGCTGGAGGACGTCACCCCGGCCGAGAACCAGGAGGCCCTGCGGTGGGTGCGCCACCACACCACCACTCCGCTGGCGATCGGCGAGGTGTTCAACACGATCTGGGACTACCAGCACCTGGTCCGGGAGCAGCTCATCGACTACGTCCGGTCACCGATCACCCACGCGGGCGGCATCACCGGCGTCCGCCGCATCCTGGACTACGCCGCCCTCTACCAGGTGAAGTCCGGGATGCACGGCCCCACCGACGTCTCCCCCGTCGGCCTGGCCGCGGCGGTGCACCTCGGGCTGGCCGTGCACAACTTCGGCATCCAGGAGTACATGGTCCACAGCGAGCGGACCCGGGAGGTGTTCGGCCCGACCCACGAGTTCGCCCAGGGCGGGCTGCGCCCGAGCGAGGAGCCGGGCCTGGGCATCCACTTCGACGAGGAGCTGGCGGCCGAGCACCCCTACGAGCCGGCCTACCTGCCGGTGAACCGCCTGCTGGACGGGTCCGTCCACGACTGGTGAGGCTGCGCGCCGGCGCGCGGGAGCCGTTTGAGAGGCTGCGCGGGTGAACGCGATCCGCCCGTGCCCGTGCGGCTTCGGCGAGCCGTTCGCCGACTGCTGCGCCCCGCTGCACGCCGGCGAACGCCGAGCGGCCACCGCCGAACAGCTCATGCGCTCGCGGTACTCGGCCTTCGCCGTCGGCGACCGCGCGTACCTGCTGGCGAGCTGGCACCCGTCGACCCGCCCGGCCGGGCTCGACCTCGATCCGGAGCAGCGCTGGGTCGGCCTCGACGTCCTCGACCGCACCGGGGGCGGACCGTTCGACGCCGAGGGGACCGTGCGGTTCCGGGCGCACTACCGGCTGCGCGGACGGGCCGGGTCGCTCACCGAGACCAGCCGCTTCCGGCGCGCGGGCACGAGCTGGTACTACGTCGACGGCGACCACGACTGACCCCTCCCCCGCCGCGGGCGCGACGCCCGACACCTGGTGCGGCCGACCCTGCTCGGCGCCCACCGGCACCGGTCGAAGGCCCCCGCCGGACGAGCGCCGCGCAGGTCGCCGCAGCGCGGCAGCCCCGGTGACCGGCCGGGCATTGACACGGCGGGCGGCGCATCGTTCACTGAGACCGCTTCGCGGAACCTCGTTTCCGCCAAGCGGAATCAGAGGAGGTGGTATGTCAGAAGGCGACGCCCCTGCGGCTGCGGCCCCCCACCGTCGTTGGTACCGGTCCTTGTTCGTGCAGGTGCTGATCGGCATCGCGCTCGGAGTCGTGGTCGGGCTGCTCTTCCCCGACTTCGGACAGCTGCTCTCGCCTTTGGGCGACGGCTTCATCAAATTGATCAAGATGCTGGTCGCGCCGCTGATCTTCCTGGTGATCGTCACCGGCATCGCCAAGGTCGGCAGCATGAAGTCGCTCGGTTCCATCGGGGTGAAGGCCCTCGCCTGGTTCACCGGCGCCACCCTGGCCGCCCTGGTGCTCGGCATGGTCATCGGCAACCTCGCCCGGCCCGGCGCCGGCCTGGACATCGACCCCTCCACCCTGGACGCCGGCGCGGTGGAGGCGACGACCGGCGGCGAGCAGCTGCCCGGCGGGGTCGAGTTCATCATGAACATCATCCCGACCAGCGTGTTCAGCGCCTTCGCCGAGAACAGCCTGCTGCAGGTGCTGCTGTTCGCGATCCTGTTCGGCGTCGGGCTCGCGGCCCTGGACAGCAGCGCCCCGCCGGTCCTGATGAACGTCATCGACCAGGCGCTGCACGTCATCTTCAAGGTCGTCGGCTACATCATGTACCTCGCGCCGCTCGGCGCCTTCGGTGCCATGGCGGCCACCGTCGGCAACTACGGGGCGAGCTCGCTGGCCTCCTTCGGGCTGCTCGTCCTCGCGGCGTACGGGGCGGCGATCGTGTTCGTCGTCGGCCTGGGCGTGGTGGTCCGGATCATCACGGGCGTCAGCCTGTGGAAGTTCGTCCGCTACTGCCGGGACGAGTTCATGCTCGCCCTGGGCACCGGCTCCTCCGAGGCCGTGATGCCGCGGATCATCAGCAAGCTGACCGGAGCGGGCTGCGACCGCGCCGTGGTCGGGCTGGTGGTGCCCACCGGGTACTCGTTCAACCTGGACGGCGCGGCCATCTACCTGTCGTTGGCGATGCTCTTCCTCTCCCAGGCGGTCGGGGTGGACCTGACCCTCGGCGAGCAGATCCTCGTCCTGGGCGTCCTGATGCTCAGCTCGAAGGGCATGGCCGGAGTCCCGGGTTCGGCCTTCGTCGCGCTCTCGGCGACGGCGGCCGCGGTCGGCGCGTTCCCGGTGGCCGCGGTGTCGTTGCTGCTGGGCGCCGACCGGTTGATGGACTCCATGCGCGTGTTCACCAACCTGCTCGGCAATTGCGCGGCCACCTTCGTCGTCGCCCGCTGGGAAGGGATGCTCGACCGCGACCGGATGCGGGCCGCCCTGAACGGCGAGACGCCCGCCGGGAGCACGCCCGATCACCAGGACGCCGACCGAGCCGACCGGTAGTCCCGCCGCCGCTCGCCCACCGGGCCCGGCACCTCCTCCACCCACCGCACCAACGAAGTGAGTTCTTCCATGACCGAGTCCACGTACTACACCCCGACCGGCGGGCTGCCGCCGCAGACGACGCTGCTGACCGACCGGGCGATGTTCCGCGAGGCGTACGCGGTGATCCCGCGGGGCACCAACTCCGACATCGTGACCAGCCAGCTCCCGTTCTGGGAGAACACCCGGCTGTGGGTGCTGGCCCGGCCGCTGTCGGGATTCGCGACGACGTTCTCGCAGTACATGATGGAACTGTCCCCCGGCGGCGGCAGCGACCGGCCGGAGAGCGACCCCGGGGCCGAGTCGGTCCTGTTCGTCACCGCGGGAGCGCTGCACCTCGTCATCGAGGGCGCCGAGCACGTGCTGCACGCCGGTGGCTACGCCTACGTCCCGCCGGGCGCGGACTGGTCGGCGCGCAACCGCAGCGCCGAGGTCGTCCACTTCCAGTGGATCCGGAAGCGGTACCAGCAGGTCGACGGCGTGGCGCGGCCGGACGCGTTCGTCACCAGCGATGGCGACGTCGAACCCGTGTCGATGCCCGGAACCGACGACCGGTGGCGGACCACCCGCTTCGTCGATCCGACGGACCTCCGGCACGACATGCACGTCAACGTCGTGACGTTCGAACCGGGCGCGGTGATCCCCTTCGCCGAGACCCACGTCATGGAGCACGGGCTCTACGTGCTCGAGGGCAAAGCGGTCTACCGGCTCAACGAGGACTGGGTGGAGGTCCAGGAAGGGGACTTCCTGTGGCTGCGCGCCTTCTGCCCGCAAGCCTGCTACGCGGGCGGGCCCGGGCGCTTCCGGTACCTCCTGTACAAGGACGTCAACCGGCACATGAGCCTCGACCAGCCCTGCTGACCGCGGTCGCGCCCGGCCCGGATCACCGCCTGCGGGCGGTGATCCGGGCCGCCGCGTCTCCCATGGCCGCGAAGATCTCCGTGGCGTCGTCGACCAGCCGTTCCCGCTCGACGTCGAGGACTCCGTCGAGCCACGCCACGAGCAGCTCGCTGAACGCGCCGACCAGCATGAACGACATGATCGCGCCGATCCGCCCGCCCTCGGGGGCCGACCGGTTCCGCCCGGCGGCGTCCGACTCGACGGTCGAGGCGATGCTGAACCCCGTTTCCAGGCGGCGGCGGTTGAGCTTCTCGTTGCCCAGCGCCTCCACGTAGAGGACGCGCGCCCGGCGGTGGTCCTCGTCGACGAACCGGACCGTGGTCTCCACGGTGGCCCGGAGGGCGGCCCGCGCGTCGGCACCGGCCGCCCGGACCGCGGCGCGGACCTCCTCGTGCAGCTCGGCGATGAGCCGATCGTGCAAGGCCACGACCAGGTCGTCGAGGTCGGCGAAGCTCTCGTAGAAGTAGCGGGGGTTCAGCCGGGCCGCCTGGCAGACCGCGCGCACCGACGTCCCGGACCAGCCCTCGGTGCCGAGCAGCTCCAAGGCCGCGTCGAGCAGCAGGGCGCGCCGGGCCGCCACCCGGTCGGCGGCCGGGACGCCCGCCCAGCGGGTCGGTTTCGCGGAATCATCGGGTGTTGGCAACAGGCGTGACCATACCTTACGATCACTCTGGAAACAGACGTTGCCAGATTCGTTCGCACGGTCCCGGTCCCCCGCACGGCTTTCGCCAAGGGAGCGCCATGCCCGAACGCACGGTCAGCCACGGCGGTGTCGCGCTGCACGTCGTGGAGGAAGGCACCGGGCCACCGGTGGTCTTCGCGCACGGATTCCCCGAACTCGCCTACTCCTGGCGGCACCAGCTCCCCGCCGTCGCCGCCGCCGGTTTCCGCGCGGTGGCGCCCGACCAGCGCGGCTACGGCAGGACGTCGCGGCCGGAGCCCGTCACCGACTACGACATCGAGCACCTCACCGGCGACCTCATCGCACTGCTCGACGACCTCGGCGAGCAGCGGGCGGTCTTCGTCGGGCACGACTGGGGGTCGATGGTGGTGTGGCACCTGGCCCTGCTGCACCCCGACCGGGTCGCCGGGGTGTGCGGCATGAGCGTGCCGTTCCAGCCGCGGCCACCGGTGCCCCCGGTATCAGCGATGCGCGCGCGGTTCGCGGGCGAGTTCTTCTACATCCTGCACTTCCAGGAGCCCGGCGTCGCCGATGCCGAGCTCGACGCCGACCCGGGCAGGACGATGCGGCGCCTGCTGTCCGGCACCCGCGTCGACCGGGACGCCCCCGGCGGACTGCTGCCCACCGGCAGCGGGACCGGTTTCCTGGACCGGTTCCCGGAGCCGGACGCGCTGCCGGACTGGCTCGACCAGGCCGAGCTCGACCACTACGTCGCCGAGTTCGGCCGCACCGGGTTCACCGGCGGCCTCAACTGGTACCGCAACCTCGACCGCAACTGGGAGCGCACCCCGCACCTGGCCGGTGCGCGGGTCGAGGTGCCCAGCTTCTTCATCGCCGGGTCCGCCGACCCGGTGGTGGCGATGGGCCGGCCGTCGGCCCAGGAGGAGTGGCTCGCCGACCACCGGGGCAGCGTGCTCGTCGAGGGCGCGGGCCACTGGGTGCAGCAGGAGGCGCCGGACGAGGTCAACGCGGCGCTCCTCGGCTTCCTCGACTCCCTCGACCACGACGAGGAGACGCGATGACCGACCGAGCACCGCTGAACTTCGGCGTCTTCTACGCGCCGTTCCACCCCGTCGGCCAGGACCCCGCGCTCGCGCTGGAGTACGACCTGGAGCGTGTCGAGGCGCTGGACCGCTTCGGCTTCGACGAAGCCTGGTTCGGCGAACACCACTCGGGCGGCTACGAGATCATCGCCTCGCCGGAGATCTTCATCGCCGCCGCGGCACAACGCACCAAGCACCTCAAGCTGGGCACCGGCGTGGTGTCGCTGCCCTACCACCACCCGTGGCTGCTGGCCGACCGGCTCGCGATGCTCGACAACCTCACCCGGGGGCGGCTGATCTTCGGCGCCGGGCCGGGGGCGCTGCCCACCGACGCCCACGTCCTCGGCATCGACCCGGTCGACCAGCGCCGCATGATGGAGGAATCGCTGGAGGCGGTCCTCGCGCTGTTCCGCGGCGAGGAACCGGTCAGCAGGCGCACCGACTGGTTCACGATGAACGAGGCGCACCTGCAGGTCCGGCCGTACACCTGGCCGCACCCGGAAGTGGCGGTGGCGGCGATGGTCTCGCCCTCCGGACCGCGGTTGGCGGGCCGGTACGGCACCTCGCTGCTGTCGCTGTCGATGTCGGCCGCGAGCGAGGGGTTCGCCGCCATCGGCAAGGCCTGGGGCGTGGTGGAGGAGCAGGCCCGGCAGGCCGGGCGACCGGCCCCCGACCGGGCGAGCTGGCGGGTGCTCGGCACCATGCACCTCGCGGAGACCGCCGACCAGGCCATCGAGGACTGCACCTACGGCCTGCCGGAGTTCGCGGACTACTTCGGCGCCGGAGCGGGTTTCGTCCCGCTGGCGCAGGACACCGGGTCCGGCCCGCGGACGCGGCGGGAGTTCGTCGAGGCCTACGCGGACTCCGGCAACGTCGTGATCGGCACCCCGGACGACGCCATCACCTACATCGAGGGCCTGCTGGAGCAGTCCGGCGGCTTCGGCACCTTCCTGCTGCTCGGCCACGACTGGGCATCGCCGGAGCGGACCCTCAACTCCTACCGGTTGTTCGCCCAGCACGTCCTCCCGCACTTCAAGGGCCGGTTGTCCGCCCCGCGCGCCGCCCACCGGTGGGCGGTCGACAAGCGCGAGCAGCTCTTCGGCCGCGCGGGCGAGGCGATCGTGAACGCGGTCACCACGCACCAGCGGGACACCGGCGCGGAGGGCACCTGATGCGCGCGGCCGTGCTCCGGGGCGGCCGGATCGCGGTCCGCCCGGACGTGCCCGACCCGCGCCCCGGGCCGGGGCAGGTGCTCGTCCGGGTCCGCGCCTGCGGGATCTGCGGTTCGGACCTGCACTTCGCCCGCCACGGCGAGCGGATGCTCGCGCTGGGCCGGAAGGTGGAGGGCGCGCCGAGCGGCGCGTCCGATCCCGTCGACCTGGACCGCGACGTGTTCATGGGGCACGAGTTCGCCGCCGAGGTGCTCGAACTGGGTCCCGGGGCGGCGGAGCACACGGCGGTCGGGGCGCTGGTGACCTCGGTGCCCGTGCTCCTGGCCGAGGGCGGCGCCGCGCCGATCGTCTACTCCAACACCGTCCACGGCGGCTACGGCGAGCTGATGCTGCTGTCGGCCCCGCTGCTGCTCGACGTGCCCAACGGGCTGCCCCCGCACCACGCGGCGCTGACCGAGCCGATGGCGGTCGGGTTGCACGCCGTGAACAAGTCCGCGATCCGGCGCGGCGAGGGGGCGGTGGTGCTCGGCTGCGGACCGGTCGGGCTGGCGGTGATCGCGGCCCTGCGCGCCCGGGGCGTCGAGCCGATCGTGGCCACCGACTTCTCCCCCGCGCGCCGGGACCTCGCCGCGGTGCTGGGGGCGGACCGCACCGTCGACCCCCGCGAGGAGACGGCCTGGTCCGCCTGGGCGCGCGAGGACGGGCGGCAGCTCGTGGTCTTCGACGCGATCGGGGTGCCGGGCGTGATCAACGACGTCCTCCGGTCGGCGCCGCGCGGGACGCGGCTGGTCGTGGTCGGCGTCTGCATGGGCACCGACTCGATCGACCCGTACTTCGGCATCACCAAGGAGCTGAGCCTGCAGTTCGTCCTCGGCTACGACGCGGCGGAATTCGAGCGGTCGCTGCGCTCCATCGCCGAGGGCGAGATCGACGTGGCGCCGCTGGTGACGGCGCGCGTTCCGCTCGACCGCATCTCCTGGGCGTTCGACGCCCTGGACGACCCCGACCGGCACTGCAAGATCATCGTGGAGCCCTGATGGCGGACTGGACCGAGATCGCGACCCGACTGGCGGAGGAATTCGCCGAACGCGCGGCCGAAGTGGACCGGAGCGGCCGGTTCCCGGTCGAGAACGTCGAACGCATGCAGGAGGTCGGCTACCTCAACATCGCCGTGCCCGAGGAATTCGGCGGCGGCGGAGCCGATCTCGCCACCGTCGCGGCGTGCCAGGGCATCCTCGCCGGGGGCTGCGCCTCCACCGCGCTGGCGGCGAACATGCACATCTTCGGCCTCGGCTCCGCCGCCGAGAGCTGGTCCGCCGGTGACCGCGGCGCCGAGCCGCTGTTCCGGATGGTCGCCGAACGCACGATCGTCGGCGGCAGCCTGACCGACGCGGCCACCGGCCTGAACGTGCGGACCTCCTCGACCCCGGCGGAGCGGGTCGACGGCGGCTACTCCATCAGCGGGCGCAAGTCGTTCTGCTCGCTGGCGCCGGTCCTCGGGTTCTTCTGGGGGACCGCGGCCGACACCGCGACCGGCGAGCTGCTCCTGTTCGGACTGCCGCGCGACACCCCGGGCCTGGAGTTCGTCGACACCTGGGACACGATGGCGATGCGCGGCACCGGCTCCTGGGACGTGCGCTTCGACGACGTGTTCGTCCCCGACGCCGCCGTCCAGCGCGGTGCGGCTCCGGGCGACGCCCTGGTCTGGGACGTCGAGCGGGAACGCGGGTTCGCCTGGTTCGCCATCACCGTCGCGTCCATCTACCTGGGCGTGGCCCGCGCGGCGGCCCGCTTCGCCTACCACCACGTCACCAGCCGCACCGTCACCGGTGCCTCGCTGCCGATGGCGCGCCAGCCGGCCCAGGTCTTCAACGCCGCGGAGGTCGAGCTGCTGCTGCGCCCCGCCGAGGCGCTGGTCAGCGACGGGCTCCGCCGCCGCGCCGAATCCGGTCCGCTCAGCCCGGCCGACCTCAACACCCTCAAGTACGCGGCGGTGAACGCGGCCGACGACGCCGTCGACCGGTGCGTGCGGATGACCGGCGGGCACGGGATCTTCCGGAAGCTGCCGCTGGAGCGCTACTACCGGGACGTGCGCGCGGGCCAGTTCCACCCGCCGAACAACGACGTCGCGCTGGAGACGATCGGCAAGTCCGCGCTGGACATCGACCCGCTCGCCGAACCGCGCTGGCCCGCCGACTGAGGGGTCTTTTCAGAATGCGGCGGAAGCCGCATGCGGTGCGGCCGTCAGCTCGCACCGAGGCGGGTTCTCAGCGGTCTTCTCGCGAGGACAGCCGTGACGCCGTGTACGTCGTTGGAACATCAGGAACGGCTCCCGGAGCGAGGGGACCGCTGAGGTTCCGCCACCCGCACCGCCACGCACATCATTCTGAAAGCGGTCCTGAGGCGACCGGACCCGTCGGCGGGGCGCGACCGCGCCTCGCCGACGCACCGGTGCTACCGGTCCGCCACGTCGGTCAGCGCGGTGTCGAGGATCTCCAGCCCGCGGTCGATCTCCGCCTCGGTCGCGGTCAGCGGCGGAGCGATGCGGAACGTCCCGCCCATGCCGGGCAGCTGCACGATGTTCATGTGCAGCCCGAGCTCGGCGCAGCGCCCGGTGACGGCGGCACCGAGCTTGTCGGCGTCGCCGCCCGGACCGTCGACCAGTTCCAGGCCGACCAGCAGTCCGCGACCGCGGACGTCGCCGATCGCCGGGTGCCGCCCGGCGAGTTCGCCGAGCCCGCCCCGCAGCCGCTCGCCGAGCTCGCGGGCGCGCACGTCGAGGCGGTCGCGGGCCAGCACGTCCAGCACGGTGCCGCCGACGGCGGCGGGCAGCGGGTCGTTGACGTGCGTGGTGAAGAACAGGAACCCGCGGTCGTGGGCTTCCCGCTCGATCTCGGCACTGGTCACCACGGCGGCGAGGGGCAGACCGGCACCGAGGGTCTTGGACAGGGTGAGGATGTCCGGGACGACGCCGTCGCGCTCGAACGCGTACCAGTCCCCGGTGCGGCACAGCCCGGTCTGGGCCTCGTCCAGGATCAGCAGCATCCCGCGCTCGTGGCACTTGTCCCGCAGCGCGGCCAGGTAGCCCGGCGGGAGGTCGACGACACCGCCGGAGCTCAGCACGGGCTCGACCAGGCAGGCCGCGAGGCTGCCGACCGACTGCGCGTCGATCAGGTCGAAGCCGAGGTCGAGCTGGCGGCGCCAGTCCAGGTTCCCGTCGGCGTCGACGATGTCGGGCCGGAACCGGTCCGGGACCGGCAGGGCGAAGTTGCCGGGTGCGGCGGGCCCGTACCCGACCCGCCCGGCGCTGTAGGTGGCGCTCGCGGCGGCCTGGGTCATCCCGTGCCAGGACCGGGCGAACGAGACGACCTCGTGCCGACCGGTGACGAGCTTGGCCATCCGCAGCGCGGCCTCGTTCGCCTCGGCGCCGGTGGTCAGGAACAGCGACTTCTCCAGCGGTTCCGGCATCGTCCCCGCCAGCCGCCGCGCCAGGTCGAGGACCGGGCGGCTCAGCATGCCGCTGTAGAGGTGGTCGAGCCTGTCGATCTGCGCCCGGACGGTCGCGACGATCTCCGGGTGCGAGTGGCCGAGGATCGCGCTCATCTGCCCGGAGGTGAAGTCCAGGAGCTCGCGTCCGTCCTCGGTGAACACGGTGCTGCCCTCGGCGCGGTCGATGATCCCGGGGCTGAAGGCGCCGCGTCCGGAGTAGCGGACCAGGCGGCGTTCGGGGGCGGTGTCGTCCAGCATGCCCCGACGCTACGAACGGACACCGCCGCGCGTCCACCGCCGGTCCCTCAGGGCAGTGCGATGGGGAAGGCCCGCGCGGGGTCCTCCAGCAGCCCGAGCAGCGTGGTCAGCGCCGCGGCGTCACCCTCGACGGTCACCTCGCCGGCCGCGATCGCATCCGGGAAGGTCGTCCCTCCGGACAGGACCCGGTCGAACGCCGCGCGGTCGAGCCGCAGCACCGCGTCCGGCCGCTCCCCGCCGACGGCCTCCCCGCGCATCGGCGTGAGCACGCCGTTGGCCAGCAGCAGCGTCCACACCTCCGCCGGCTCGGTGAACTCCCAGCGCAGCAGCACGCGGTGCGCGGCGGCGGCGGGCCCGTCCAGGCGCACCGCCCAGGTCTGGAACAGCTGCCGGGTGGACAACGCCGGGACCATCGCCTGGTTGACCCCGCCCGTGGTGGTGCGCCGCTCCTCGGCGGGCCGGCGCAGCTCCCACGCACCGGAGAGGTAGAAGTTGCGCCAGGTCCCGTTCTCCGACCCGTACCCGAGCCGCTCGAAGGTCGCGGCCTGCAACCGCCTGGCCCCGGCGTGGTCGGGTTCGGCGAACAGCACGTGGCCGAGCACCTCCGCGACCCACCTCAGGTCACCGGCCTCGAAGGAGTCCTCGGCCTTCGCCACCACCCGGTCCGCACCTCCCATGAAGTCCACGTACCGCTGCGCCGACTCCGCGGGCGGGAGCTGCCACAGGTGGGCCGGGTTGCCGTCGAACCACCCCATGTAGCGCTGGTAGACGGCCTTGCTGTTGTGGCTCAGCGAGCCGTAGTAGCCGCCCACGTGCCGCGCGGCCAGCGACGGCGGGAACTCCCGCAGCTCCTCGGCGATCTCCGCACCGGTCAGGCCGCGGTTCATCAACCGCACCGTCTGGTCGTGCAGGTAGGCGTAGGCGTCGCGCTGCTCGGACAGGAACCTGGTCAGCTCCGCACGACCCCAGGTCGGCCAGTGGTGCGACCCCACCAGCACCTCCGCCCGGTCGGCGAAGAGCTGGAGGGTCTCGGTCAGGTAGTCGGCCCACGCCCGCGCGTCCCGGACCTCGGCGCCGCGCAACGTCAGCACGTTGTGCAAGGTGTGGCTGGCGTTCTCGGCCACCAGCAGCACCCGCGGGTCCGGCAGCAGGAAGTTCATCTCGCTCGGGGCCTCGGTCCCGGGGGTGAGCTGGAAGACCATCCGGACCCCGTCGACCACCAGCTCCGCACCGGTCCGCTCGACCACCTCGGTCGGCGCGATCAGCCCGACCCGACCGGTCGAGGTCGCCTGGCCGAGACCGAAACCGATCGCGCCCTCCGGCCCCGCCGCCAGGTGGCGCCCGTACATGTAGCGCGCCCGGGCCAGCATCGCCGGCCCGGCGACGACGTTCTCGCTGACCGCGTGCTCCATGAAGCCCGCCGGCGCGATCACCGGGATCCCGCCCGCGGCGACCTCGGCGGCGTCCACCACCCCGCCCACCCCGCCGAAGTGGTCGGTGTGGCTGTGGGTGTAGACGACCCCGGTCACCGGCCGCTCCCCGCGGTGCTCGCGGTAGAGCGCCAGACCGGCGGCGGCGCACTCCTCGCTGATCAGCGGATCGACGACCACGACCCCCCGCTGCCCTTCCACCAGGGTCATGTTGGAGATGTCGAACCCGCGGACCTGGTAGACACCCGGCACCACCTCGAAGAGCCCGTCCACCGCGTTGAGCCGGCTCTGCCGCCACAAGCTCGGGTTCGCGGTCTCCGGGCACTCCTGCTCCAGGAACGACCACCGCTCGTTGTCCCACACCACGCGTCCGTCGGCGTTGCGGACGATCGTGGGCTCGGCCCGCCCGAGGCGGCCCCGAACGGCATCGCGCGCCTCGGCGGAATCATCCCGGATCGGCTCGGAATTCGCGGACATGCGGGTTACCTCCCGGATCACGCCATTGTCCGGTCACCTGTAATGCCTTTGATTTACACAGTATGGTTCTTGAATTAAACCCACAAGCCCCATCGTCGGCGATGGGCAGGACCGGAGCCGAGGCGCGACATGGACGGCAGGACCCGACGGGAACCCGGCACGCGCGAGCAGCTGATCATCGCCGCCGAGCGGCTCTTCGCCCTGCAGGGCATCCGCGAGGTGTCGCTGCGCGAGATCGGCGCCGCCGCGGGTCAGCGCAACACCTCCGCCGCCCAGTACCACTTCGGCGACAAGGCGGCGCTGATCGAAGCCATCTTCGACCACCGCATGAGCACGATCAACGAGCGGCGCATGCGCCACCTCGCCACGATGCGCGTCGACGGGCGCGGCGGCGAACTCCGGCCGCTGATCGAAGCCTTCCTGGTCCCGCTCGCCGAAAGCGTCACCGGACCCGAGAGCTACTACGCCCGCTTCCTGGCGCAGTTCTCCGCCGATCCGCGCTACCGGACGTCCTTCGACTGGGAAACCGCCGAAAGCCTGCGGCTGGTGTGGAGCGGCTTCCGCCGCTGCCTGTCGCACCTGCCGGAGCCGACCGTGCGGGCGCGCCTGCGCATGCTCGAACACCTCGTGCTGCACACCATCGCCGACCACGAGCGCGCCGCGGAACCGGGCGGCGGCGAGCACCCCGGACCGTGGGTGGCCGAGCTCGCCGACGCCGCCGAAGGGCTGCTCACCGCCCCGGTCACCGGGTAGCGCGGGCGGCCCCGGTGACCGGGGTGCCGGAGTCCGCTCAGACGTCCTCGGCGAGCAGCTCGTCGAGCTTGTCGAAGCCCTCCTTGACGCCGACGTCCATGCCGCTGGCCAGCATTCCGTCGCGGGCCTCGAAATCCGGCACCACGCTCAGCACCTGCAGCCGGGTGCGCCCGCCCGCGAGCTCCTCGAAGGTCAGCGTCTCCAGCGCGACCCCGTCGGGTTCGCCTTCGTAGGTGAAGGTCCACACGATCCGCTCGTGCGGTCGCACCTCGTGGAAGCTGCCGTAGAAGGAGGCGATCTCCTCGCCGTCGCGGTCGTTGGCGAAGGCCCACGCGCCCCCCGTGCGGGCTTCCCACCTGGTGATCCTGGTGCTCAGCGAGCGCGGCCCGATCCACCGCGCGTAGAGCTCGGGGTCGACGTGGGCCCGGAACACCCGTTCGGGAGCCGCGTCGAACTCCCGGATGATCCGGATGGTCGGCAGCTTCTCGTCCGCCACGATCTCGGTCTCGTGCTGGGTCGTCATGATGCGTCCTCCGCTCGCGTGCCGTCCTCGTCGTCGACCATCCGGTCCAGCAGAGCATCGAGGCGCTGGTAGCGCTCCTCGACCTCCCCGCGGTAGCGCTCGATCCACTTCGCCATCAGGTCGAACACCTCGGCGTCCAGGTGGACCGGCCGGCGCTGGGCGTCCTTGCTGCGGGTCACCAGTCCGGCCTCCGCCAGCACCTTCACGTGCTTGGAGACCGCTTGCAGGCTCATGTCGTACGGCTCCGCCAGCTCGCCCACGGTCGCGTCCGCCCCGGCCAGCCGGGCCACCAGGTCGCGCCGGGTCCGGTCGGCCAGTGCCGCGAACGCCCGGTCGAGCCGTTCCGCGTCCTCGTCCACCAGTCTTCCTCAACTCCTCGGTTGATTACGACGGTAGGACGCCGACCGGCATTCGTCAACCGAGTGGTTGAGAAGCTGACGGGTCAGCTCCCGGGCCGCCGCCCGCGGGGACGCAGCACGTAGGCGTGGGAATAGGGCCGGTCCGCGGGCAACCGGTACTGCTCGCGAGGCCGTCCGGAGGAGACGAAGCTGTTGTCCCCGACACCCATCTGGCGGTGGTTGAGCTGCAACCTCGTGGCCACCCGGGTCAGCTCGTACGGGTGCCGGCAGGCCTCCAGGTCCTCGGTCGTGACGTGCAGGGCGCTGACCTCCATGAGCCCGTCGGCCTCGGCTTCGAGCCCGACGTCCGCCGCGCCGGTGAGCCGCACCCAGCGCACGTCGGTGAGGTTGCCGGTCTCCTGGCACTGCACGTACGGCACGAACCGGTCGTCGACGGTGCTCCGGTACCGGCCGACGAACGCGCTGTCCTTGCGGTCCCAGTAGTTCTCGTGCGGCCCGCGCCCGTACCACGACAGGTCCTCCAGGCCGTCGGCCACGGTCATCCGGGTGCCGACCAGCGGGAGGTCGGCGACCCCGGGCCCCGGAGCGAGCGTGGCGAGCACTTCGACGGAACCGTCCGGGGCGACGGTGAACGCCATGTCGTGCCGCGACGGGCTCGGTGCCGTCGGCAGGGCGGCGCGGACGTCGACGCGCACCCGCCCGTCCTCGGTGCGCGTGATCGTCGCGGACTCGACCCGCCGGTTCGCGGCGGCGTCGCGCCACGTGGTGAGCTCCGCGGCGTACCCGCTGCCCTTGTCGTTGTCGGTGGGCGCTCGCCAGAAGTGCGGCACGGGGCCGTCGCGGAACAGTTCGGTCCCCCGGTACCGGTACGAGGCGATCGTGCCGCGGACCTTGTCGAAGTCGATGCGCAGTCCCGCCCCGCTGATCCGCGCCCGCTCGGCCGTCTCGTCGACCCGCAGCGGCGGCCCTGGAATTTTCGGCCCTGGAACTTCCGGGCCTGGCACGACCGGCCGCGGGCCCGACCGGGGCAGGGCGAACTGCTCGGCGGCCACGACGTGCCCGGCCGGGGCCCACCGCGTCGCCTCCGCGAGCGCGAACGTCACGGTGAGGTGGTGCTCGGCGCCCGGAGCGGGTTCGGGTTCCCGGAACGGCACGTCGACGACCTGCCGCCGACCGGGTGGCACCTCCAGGCGCGGCAGCACGCCCCGCTGGACCACGACGCCGTTCTCCGCCACCTCCCACCGCGCCTCGAAGGTGTTCAGGTCGGTGAAGAAGTGGCCGTTGACGACCTCCAGCCGCCCGCGGCGCAGGTCGTCGGCGATCACCTGGACGTTCTGGTGGACCTTCTTGACCTCCCACAGCTCCGGCTCGCACTCCCGGTCGCCGGAGACGAGCCCGTCGGCGCAGAAGTTGTCGTCGTTGGGGTAGCCCTCCTGCCAGTCGCCGCCGTAGGACAGGTAGGTCCCCGACGAGCCCGGGATGGGCCACCGCACGGTCTGGTCCACCCAGTCCCAGATGAACGCGATCTGGGCGTTGGGGTGCTCGGCCAGCGTCCGCCAGTAGGCCGCGAAGCCGCCCTGGCTGTTGCCCATGGCGTGCGCGTACTCGGTGACCACGAACGGCTGGCCCTGCGCCGCGGCCTTCGGGGCGTAGGTGTCGATCTGCTCGGGGCCGCCGTAGCACTGGACGCCGTACACGTCGACGAGGTGGTTGTCGATCTCGCCCGTGGTGTAGTCCAGCGCGTAGTAGTGCACCGGGCGCGTCGGGTCGTGCTCGTGGGTCCATTCCGTCATGGCCCGGAAGTTCTCGCCGGACCCCGCCTCGTTGCCCAGCGACCACAGGACGACCGAGGGGTGGTTCTTGTCCCGCTCGACCATGGCGCGCATCCGGTCCACGCACGCCGCCCGCCACTCCGGGTGCTCGCCGGGGAAGTTCCGGCTGGTGGCCAGGCCGTGGGTTTCCAGGTTGGCCTCGTCCATCACGTAGAGCCCGTACTCGTCGCACAGCTCCAGCCAGCGGGGGTGGTTCGGGTAGTGCGAGGTGCGCACCGCGTTGATGTTGAAGCGCTTCATCAGGGTGATGTCCTGGACCATGCGCGCCTCGTCGAGGGCCTGCCCCCGGTCGGGGTCGGTCTCGCACCGGTTGGTGCCCTTGAGCAGCACCGGCTCGCCGTTGACGAGGAACCGGGCGTCCCGGATCTCGACCGCGCGGAAACCCACCCGGACGCGCTCGGCCTCGAGGACCGACCCGGTCCCGTCGACCAGCGACAGCACGAGGGTGTACAGGTTCGGCGCCTCGGCCGACCACTTGAGCGGGTCGGCGACGGGCACCTCCTCCTCGACGGAGACCTCCTGGCCGGCGCCGACGTCGACGGCCATCGTGACCGGGCGGGACCACACGGGCCGGTCGTCGGCGTCGTGCAGCATCGCTTCGACCGCGTGCGGCCCCGACGGCCGCCCCGCCGCGTTGGACACCGCGATCCGCAGGCCCAGCACGGCGTCGCGGTACTCCGCGTCGAGATCGGTGCGCAGCCGGACGTCGCGCAGGTGCAGCTCCGGCGTGGCGTACAGGAAGACCTCGCGGAAGATCCCCGAGAGGTCGATCATGTCCTGGCACTCCAGCCAGCTCCCGTCCGACCACTGGTAGACCTCGACGGCCACGGTGTTCGCGCCGGGGCGCACGTGCTCGGTGATGTCGAAGTCCGCGGCGGTGAAGCTGTCCTCGCTGTAGCCCACCTTGCGCCCGTTGACCCAGACGTAGAACGCCGACTTCACGCCCTGGAACGACATCAGCACGCGCCTGCCGCGCCACCCGTCGGGCAGCTCGAAGTCGCGGCGGTACGAACCGACGGGGTTGACCCGGGTCGGGGCCCGCGGGACCTCCGGCTGCTCGTAACCGACCCACGGGTACTTCTGGTTCAGGTAGATCGGGTGCCCGTAGCCCTGCAGTTCCCAGTTCGAGGGGACCTCGATGGTGTCCCACCCGCTGACGTCGACGTCCTCGCGGTAGAAGTCCGCGGGCCGCGCGTCGGGATCGGGGGACCAGCGGAACCGCCACCGCCCGTCCAGCGAGCGGAAGTACGGCGAGGCGGACCGCTCGCCCCGCAACGCGGCTGCCGGGTCGGCGTAGGGCGTCAGCGGCGCGCGGGCGGGTTCGCGGTTGATCTCGAAGATCTCCGGGGCGGCGTTCCACTCCTTCCCGAACTCCGCCGCGAAGGCCGCCTTCTGGTCGGCGAAGGCCTGCCAGCCCGCCAGGGCGCCCAGACCCAGGCCACCCAGGCCCAGGCCACCGGCGCGCAGGAAGCCCCGTCGCGTGAAACCCCCGGTCATGATGTCTCCCTCCGGAACTCGTCCCGGCCGCTGTCCGCTGTGGACCGGCTCGGCCAGCGGGCTCCGTTCTCCCAGTAGGTGCTGATGCTCTCCAGCGAACGGCCCTTGGTCTCCGGCGCGAACCGGAGGACGAACAACCACGAGAACGCCGCCAGCGCGAGGAAGATCGCGAAGGTCGCCGCGCCCCCGATGCCCTCCATCAGCGGGAGGAAGAGCTGGGCGACGATCAGGTTCGCGACCAGGTTGGACGCCAGCAGCAGCGAGGCGCCGAAGGAGCGCAACCGGGCGGGGAAGCTCTCCGAGGCGAACACCCACACCATCGAACCGAACCCGAAGTTGAACCCGGCCGTGAACAGCAGGATCGCCACGAAGCCCCAGAAGGAGCCGCCGAGCGACCCGGTGGCGAACACCGCGATCATCATGGCGCTGGCGAGCATCATCGTGGTGATGCCGCCGAGCAGCAGCGGCCGGCGGCCGAGCCGGTCCACCGCGATCAGCGACCCGACCGTGGCCACCAGCGCCGCCGCCTGCACGACGGCGGGCAGGCCGAGGATGGCCGCGTAGCCCTCGAAGCCCATCTCCTGGAAGATGATCGGGCTGTAGTAGGTGATCGCGTTGATCCCGGTGATCTGCACGAGGAATCCCATGGCCAGGACGAACATCGTGGCGATCGAGTACGGCTTGCGGAACATCTCGGCGAGGTTGCCGCCCCGCTCGGCGGCCATGTCGGCGCTGATCTCGGCGAGCTTGCGGTCCGCGTCGGCAGCCGGGTCGACGAGCCGCAGCGTGGCCCGCGCTTCCTCCCGGCGTCCCCGCATCAGGTACCAGCGGGGCGTGTCGGGCAACCGGACGACCAGGAACAGGATCAGCACCGACGGCACGGCCGACAGGCCCAGCATGAGCCGCCAGTTGCCGGAGTCGGCCAGGGCCCAGTCCACGAGGTAGGCCAGCAGGATGCCGCTCACGGTGGCGACCTGGTAGCCGACCACCAGGGCACCGCGGATGGCCGTCGGCGCCGACTCGGCCAGGTAGATCGGGGTCACCACCAGCGACAGCCCGATGCTGACGCCGAGGAAGAACCGGGAGATGTCGAGCCAGAGGACGTCGGTGGTCAGGCTCGACCACACGGAGAACACGGCGTACCCCAGCACGACCAGCACCAACGACTTCTGGCGGCCGATGACCGTGGCCAGCTTGCCCGCGATCAGGGCGCCGACGATGTTGCCGGCCACCAGGACCGTGGTGACGCTGCCCTGCAGCAGCGGGGAGAGTTCCATCTCCTCGGTGATGAACAGCAGCGCACCGGAGATGTTGCCGATGTCGTAGCCGTAGACGACACCGAGCGTGGCCGCCGCGACGGCGATCTTCCAGCCCGTCGACGAAGTGGCACGACCGGTGGAGGTGTGTCCGGACATGGATCCGCTTCCTCTCGCACGTCGGTGATGCGGACGCTCACGGCGCGGTGGTGGCCGGTTCCCCCGCGCCGTTGAGCGCTGCCAGCAGCCGTGCGGTCTCCCGGGTGATCGCCTCGCGCCCCGCGCCGAGGTAGCGGCGGGGGTCGACGCCGTCGGGGTGGTCGGCCAGGGATCGCCGCACCGCTGCGGTGAATTCCTCGTTGAGCCGGGTGGCGATGTTGATCTTCGTCAGCCCGGCCCGCACCGCCGTGCGCAGGTCGGCGTCGGCGACGCCGGAGGACCCGTGCAGCACCAGCGGGACGTCCAGGGCGGCGCGCAACCGTTCGACCAGGCCGAAGTCCAGGTCCGCGTCGCGGGTGCGCATGGCGTGGGAGGTGCCCACCGCCACGGCGAGGGCGTCGACCCCGGTGTCGCGCACGAACTCCGCCGCCTCGGCGGGATCCGTGCGCGCCCCCGGCGCGTGCACCCCGTCCTTGCCACCGATCCGGCCGAGTTCGGCTTCCACCCAGACCCCGTTGTCGTGGCAGTACCGCGCCGTCCGCGCGGTCGCCCGCACGTTGTCGCGGTGCTCCAGCGCGGAGGCGTCGAACATGACCGAGGGGAAGCCGAGCGCGACCGCCCGCGCCACCAGCTCGAAGGTCTCCGCGTGGTCGAGGTGCACCCCGACCGGGGTGCGCGCCGCCCCGGCGGCGGCCAGCATCGCGGCCCCGAGCGGTTCCAGGGCGCCGTGGTAGCGCACCGCGTTGTGGCTCACCTGCAGCACGACCGGCTGGTCCAGCTCTTCGGCGGCGGCGACGATGGCGGTGGCGTGCTCCAGCTGGATCACGTTGAACGCCGGGCAGCACCGCCCCGCGGCACGCGCCTCGGCGACGAGCTCACCCGTGGGAACCAGTGCCATGCGACTCCTCCTGTCCCGCCAGGGCGCGCACCCGCGCCGCGCCGCGTTCGCGGTGGTAGTGCTGTTCATCGAGGTCACCGGCGACGGGAGCGGCCACCGCGGCGGCGGAGGCGGCAACCGCCTCGCGCAGCCGGTCCGGCCACGGCGCCCGGGTGACGAGCCCGCCCGCGAGGGCCGCGACGACGGCATCCCCCGCCCCGGTCGGATTGCCGGACACCTGCCGGGACGGCTCGGCGCGCCAGCTCCCCGCGTCCGTCACGGCCAGCAGCCCCGCGCCGCCCAGGGAGACCACCGCGCTACCGGCACCGAGGTCCCGGAGCACCCGCGCGCCTTCGCGCGGACCCACCGCGCCGGTGAGCTCGGCGAGCTCCTCGGCGTTCGGCTTGACGACGTCGGGCCGGGCGGCCACGCCTCGGCGCAGCGCGGCACCGGAGGTGTCCAGCACGGTCGGCACGCCGCGGGCGCCGACCCTCGCGATGAGCCGCGCGTACCCGTCGTCGGCGACGCCGGGGGGCAGGCTGCCCGCGAAGACCACCGCCGCGGACCGGCCGCCCACCCGGCGCACGACCTCGCCCAGCTCGGCCCATTCCCGGTCGGCGACGCCCGGCCCCGGTTCGTTGATCAGCGTGGCCTGCCCGTCGTCGGACACCAGCGCCACCGTGCGGCGCGATTCCCCGCCGATCTCCACGAGCTCGTGGGGCAGCCCGGCCGCGTCGAGGTCCGCCCGGATCGCCTCGCCGGTGGCACCGCCGACCAGCCCGACGACCCGGGTCTCGTACCCGAGCCGCCGCAGCACGCGGGCCACGTTGACGCCCTTGCCGCCCGCCCGCTGGCGCACCGACCGAGCGCGGTGGACGCGGTCCGGCGTCAGCCGGTCGAGGCGGTAGGTCACGTCCAGGGCGAGGTTCGCCGTCACCGTGGTGATCACGAGAGCACCTCCCCACCTCGCCGGGCTCGTCCTAGGGTTCTTTTCGGAATGCGGCGGAGCCGCATGCGGTGCGGCCGTCAACTTGCACCGCCGCCCGTGCTCGGACGTGACCGCTCAGCGGTCTTCTCGCGAGGACAGCCGTGACGCCGTGTACGTCGTCGGTACATCAGGAGCGGCTCCCGGAGCGAGAAGGCCGCTGAGGTTCCGCCACCCGCACCGCCACGCAGGTCTTTCTGAAAGCAGTCCCTAGGCGGTCTCCAGCACGACCGAGCGGTTCAGGTGGCGCGGCCGGTCCGGGTCCAGCCCGCGGTGGACGGCGAGGGCGACGGCGAACCGCTGCACGGCCACGAGATCGGCCATCGGGTCCGCCGCGTGGTCGACGAACGTCGCGCCGGTGGCCCGCACCTCCTCGGCCAGCCCGTCCGGCGGGCCGCCGAACATCCAGGTGGCCCGGCCGGGTTGGGCGATGCTGATGGGGCCGTGCCGGTACTCCAGCGCGGGGTAGGACTCCGTCCACCCGTTGGCGGCCTCGCGGACCTTCAGGGCCGCCTCGTGCGCGATCCCCACGGTCCACCCGCTGCCGAGGAAGCTGATCTGCTCGGTGGCGAGCAGGGCCGCGTCCGCCGGTTCGGCGAGGACCGCCTCGGCCTGCTCGACCACCTCGGTGAGATCGGCACCGAGGTGCGCGCGCAGCAGCGCCAGCGCGGTCGTGGCGAAGCGGGTCTGGACGACGGAGCGCTCGTCGCAGAAGGAGAGGTCGACGACGTGCCCGGCCCGCCCGGCGACCGCCTCCGGCACTCCGGTGAGGACGGTGGTCGCCGCGCGGTCCCGGACCTCGTCGAGGGCCCGCAGGACCTCGGTCGTCCGGCCGGAGCGGGTGATCGCGACGACGCGGTCGTAGTCGCGGGTGCGCGGGAGCTCGGAGGCGGTGAACGCGTCGGTCACCCCGGCGCCGGAACCCTCCCGCAGGGCCGCGTAGGACTGCGCCATGAACCAGGAGGTCCCGCAGCCGATCACGGCGACGCGCTCCCCGGACCGCGGCAGGCCGCCCGGGGCGGTCGCCGCCATCCGCGCGGCACGCCGCCAGCACTCCGGTTGGCTGGCGATCTCCAGCTGAGCGAACGATTCCGCCATCTCGCGTCCTCCCTGCGCCGGGACCGGCTGAGGTCCCGCGATCGAGGGCCTCGGGACGGAGATCACGTTAAGGTGATCGAAGATGCACTGTCAATGCGCTTTTCGCGCATCTTCGATCAACGCGGTTTCGCCGAGTGCGCGCAGCGGCGGTCAGACGACCTGGACCTGCGCTCCCTCGCTCCGGAAGGCGCTCACCAGCTCCTCGTCGGCGCCCTCGTTGGTGATCAGCGCGTCCACCCGGCTGCACGGGCAGATCTGCGCGAACGCCCGCCTGCCGAGCTTCGAGCTGTCGGCGACGACGGCGACCCGGGTGGCGCGGGAGGTCATCAGCCGGTTGATGCTGGCCTCGCCCTCGTGGTGCGCGTAGGCCCCGGAGGCCGGATCGATCGCGTCGACGCCGAGGAACAGCAGGTCGAGCGCGATCTCGTCGAGGATGCGGGTGCCCAGCGGGCCGGTCAGCTCGAACGACTGCTGGCGCGCCACGCCGCCGGTCACCACGATCTTGACGTGCGGGCGGATGATCAGCTCGTTGGCGATGTTGAGCGCGTTGGTCACCACCGTCAGCGACGGGTGCTCCCCGCGTTCGGCCAGGTCCGTGCGGGTGGCGATGGCCCGCGCGACCTCGGTCGTCGTCGTGCCGCCGTTGAGGCCGACGACCATGCCGGGCCGGACCAGCGCCGCGGCCGCCGCGCTGATCCGCTGCTTCTCGGGGGCGTGCCGCGCGCTCTTGTGGCGCAGCGGCAGGTCGTAGGTGACGTTGGAGGCCACCGCCCCGCCGCGGGTCCGCGCCACGAGCTGCTGCCCGGCGAGCTGGTCCAGGTCCCGCCGGATGGTCGCCGCCGAGACGCCCAGCTCCGCCGCCATCTCGTCGACATCGATCCGTTCGCGCTGGCCCACGATGTCGAGCAGCGTGCTGAGCCGCTCGTGTCGATTCACCTCGGGTCGCCCCTTCCACTAGCCGGTCCGCGCGAGCGCGGCGGACCGCCCGGGGGCGATTCCCGCGAGACGATCGCCGGGAGATCGCCACCGCCGAATACCTCTGTTCGGACGATAGCAATCGCGGATGCGGCTGTGTGAAAGTGATCGGAACCACGAACTTTCGATCAGGATCGTTCAGGAGGTTTGCATGTCCGAGGGCGAGACCGACCACGGCGCGCTTTCCCGCCGAGCACTGCTGCGCACCAGCGCGGCGACCGCCGCCGGACTGGGGATCTCCGGCCTCCCCGGACAGGCGGCCGCCGCCACCCGCGAGGACGTCCCCGCGCGCCAGGGCGAGTCGATGATGGGCGTGCCCTTCGAGGCCCGCGACGAGGTGCGGATGGGCATCATCGGCCTCGGCAACCGGGGCAGCGCCATGCTCGCGCAGATCCTGGCCGTGCCGGGGGTCCGGGTCACCGCGCTGTGCGATGTGGACGCGGCCGCGGTGCGGCGCGCGGCCAGGACCGTCACCGACCACGGCGACCCCGAGCCGGCGCAGCACACCCGGGGCGAGAACGACTTCGAGAACCTGTGCGCCCGCGACGACGTCGACTTCGTCTACGTCGTCACCCCCTGGGAATGGCACGTCCCGATGGCCGTGGCGGCCATGCGCGGCGGCAAGCACGTGGGCGTGGAATGCCCGATCGCGCCGTCGGTCGCCGACCTGTGGGAGCTCGTCGACACCTCCGAACGGACCCGCAGGCACTGCATCCAGCTGGAGAACTGCTGCTACGGCCGCAACGAGATGCGGGTGCTGCGCCTGGCCCACGAGGGCAGGTTCGGCACCCTGCTGCACGGCGCCGGCGCCTACATCCACGACCTCCGGAAGGAGCTGTTCTCCGACAGCTACTACGCGGGCGAGTGGCGCCGCGCCTGGCACACGAAGGTCAACGGCGACCTCTACCCCACCCACGGCCTCGGCCCCGTCGCCTCCTACCTGGACATCAACCGCGGCGACCGCCTGGTCAGCATCAGCTCGCTCGGCTCACCCGCGGCGAGCCTCGCCGAGTACCGGGAGCGCCACGTCCCCGCGGGCGACCCGGCGTGGCGGGAGGACTACGTCAAGGGCGACGTGACCATGAGCCTGATCCGGACCGAGCTGGGCCGGATCATCCACCTGGTGCACGACGTCTCCAGCCCGCACCCCTACAGCAGGCTCAACCACCTCGCGGGCAGCAAGGGCGTGTTCGAGGACTACCCGCCGCGCATCTACCTGGAACCGGAGATGAGCGATCACGCCTGGGGCGACTTCGCCGATTACGCCTCCTACGACCACTGGTTGTGGAAGGAGGTCGACCCGGGCCCCGGCGGCCACGGCGGCATGGACTACATGATGGTCTACCGCTTGGCGCAGACCATGCAGCTCGGCCTGCCCCCGGACATCGACGTCTACGACTCGGCCGCCTGGAGCGCCCCGTTCGCCCTGAGCGCCGCCTCGATCAGCGCGGGCGGCACGGCCGTGCCGTTCCCGGACTTCACCCGCGGCGACTGGACCACCCCGCACCCCGGCGTCGACTCCCCGGACCCGACGCCCTGACGCACCGCCCGGCCGGCGGTCCAGGGCCGAGCGGCACCCGCGAACCCCACGGCGGGTGGCGGGTCCGGCGTCGACGACGGGTCAGCCGCCGCGGTCGGGCGTCCAGTAGCGGGTGAGCACCCGCAGCACCACCGACACCTCGAAGGCGGTGACCCCGACGTGCCGGCCGAGGTCGTCGGTGAGGAACCTGGCGAGGTCGTCGTCGTGCTGGAACACCCCTTGGTGGATCACCGACGACGTGCCCGCCACCGTGGTCACGTAGCGGGCGGAGGGATGCGTCGCGAGCGCGGTCGCGGTGTCGCGCATCGTGCTCGCCGAGGTGGCGAGCGAGACCACCGCCTCCAGCGGGTAGCCGAGCAACGCCGGTTCGATCTCGACCCGCGGCTGCACCAGCCCGCGGTCCAGCAGCGACTGCGTCAGCCGGTAGGCGGTGGACGCGCTCTTGCCCAGCTCCCGGGCGACATCGGCCGCGCTCGCCCGGCCGTCGCGCTGCAGCACGCCGGCGACCTCCCGCTCCTCCTCCCCGAACGGGACCGGGGCGGCGGGCAGCGGGCCGTGGCGGTGCTCGAAGAGCTGCCGTTCCCGCTGGGCGCCGAGCCGTTCGATCCGCCAGGAGGACCCCGAGGCGAACCGGTGCAGCCCGGGCTCCGAGTGGGTGCCGACGATGCCGGGGATCGACGGCAGCGTTCTGGTCAGCAGGTCGGCCGCGTCGGCGCGGCGGGTCGGGTGCAGGATGCAGAACACGTCGGCGCGTCCCGTGGTGGTGGCGACGAACTGCGCCTCGTCGAGCTCCGCGACCGCGGCGGCCACCTGGTTCGTGCTGCCGGGCGCGGTCGAGATCCAGACGTGGTGCGGCGTCGCACCACCGAGCCACCACGGCACCTGCCCGACGATCCGGACCCCGTGCCGTTCGCGCAGCCGCGCCATCCGCCTGCTGACCGTCCCCGTGGACACCCCGAGGGCCGCGGCGAGCACCTGCATGCTCGCGCGCGGGGCGATCTGCAGCGCGGCCACCAGGTCCAGGTCACCGCCCCCGAGGGCGTCAGCGGACATGCCCCGTTTCTACCACGTGACCATTTTTGAACGATTCCAGCCATCTGATCCGCGACTGTTGACAGATTCACGTTATGGGGAGAGCGTTTCCGGTCACAGTCACTCGAGGAGATCGGAGCTGCCCGATGGCCCCATCCCTGCTCGTCCGCAACGCACACGTGCTCGACGTGGAAGCGGGCGTCTACCGGCGTGCCGACCTGCTGTGCCGCGACGGCCGGGTGGCCGAGGTCGACGATCGGATCACCACCTCCGCCGACGTACCCGTGCTCGACGCCCGCGGGGCGGCCGTCCTGCCCGGCCTCATCGACTGCCACGTCCACGTGTTCGCCTTCAGCGCGGACCTCGGCGAGGTCGCCGACGCCCCGCCCACCTACGCCACGGCGGGCGCCATCCGCGCCATGGGCGCGATGCTCGACCGCGGCTTCACCACCGTCCGCGACACCGGCGGCGCCGACTTCGGCCTGGCCCGGGCGCGCGAGCGCGGCCTGATCCGCGGGCCGCGCCTGATCCACGGCGGCAAGGCCCTGAGCCAGACCGGCGGGCACGGGGACAAGCGGTCCATCGAGGAGCACCACCTCGACGACCACCCGTGCTGCTCCGGAACGGGCCGGGTCGTGGACGGCGCGGACGAGATGCGCAAGGCGGTCCGGGAAGAGCTCCGCCGCGGCGCCCACCACATCAAGCTGCACGCCTCCGGCGGCGTCTCGTCCCTGGGCGACCGCATCGGTTCCACCCAGTACTCCGCGGACGAGCTGCGCGCCGCGGTCGAGGAAGCCGAAGCCGCCGGACGCTACGTCACCGTGCACGCCTACCCGCCGCACGCCATCAACCGGGCGCTCGAAGCCGGTGTGCGCTGCGTGGAGCACGGCAACCTGCTCGACGAGCGCACCATCGAACTGCTGCTGGAGCGCGACGCCTTCCTGGTGCCGACCCTGGTGACGTACCACGCGCTGCAGGAGGAAGGCCGCGAGCACGGCCTGCCGCAGGCGAGCTGGGAGAAGGTCGCCGAGGTGCTCGACGGCGGGCTCGGGGCCCTGGAACGCGCCGCCCGCGCCGGCGTGCGCCTCGCCTACGGCTCGGACCTGCTCGGCGGGATGCAGCGCAAGCAGAACGAGGAGTTCCGCATCCGCGCCGAGGTGCAGAGCCCGCTGGAGGTCCTCCGCGCGGCCACCACGAACGCGGCCCAGCTCGTCGGCATGGCGGGCGAGATCGGCACGCTCGCGCCGGGGGCGCACGGCGACCTGATCGTCGTCGACGGCGACCCGCTCGACGACGTCGCGGTGCTCGCCGATCCCGCCAACATCCGCGCGGTCGTGCAGGGTGGTCAGGTCGTCCGGGAGACGACGTGACCGACACCGGCGTCCTCCTCGCGATCTGCGCGTACGTGCTGGTGATGGTCGGCATCGGGGCCTGGGCCGCGCGCAAGATCAAGAACAACCACGACTTCATGCTCGCCGGGCAGCGGATCGGCAGGCTGGTGCTCACGGGCACGCTGCTCGCGACGTGGACGGGCGCCGGCACGATCATGGGCCGGGCGAGCTTCTCCTACACCTACGGCCCGTTCGCGAGCATCTTCTACAGCCTCGGCGCGCCGCTGGGCATCCTGATCATGTACCTGTTCCTGGCCAAGCGCATCCGGATGCACAGCAAGTACACCGTTCCGGAGATCATGCAGGAGCGCTACGGGTCCTCGGTGCGCGTCGTGACAGCGGTCGCGATCCTGCTGGCCTACACGGCGATCATGTCCGAGCAGGTCCGCGGCCTCGGCTACATCCTGCACCTGACCACCGGGGTCTCCGAGGACGCCGCGAAGGTCATCGGCCTGGTCGTCATCGTGTTCCTCGCCTTCGCGGGCGGGCTGATCTCCGTGGCCTACACCGATGCGATCAGCGCGCTGCTCATCACCGTCGGGCTGGCCGGCGGGTTCCTCTTCGTGCTCGTGCACGTGGGCGGGTTCGGCGGGCTCGTCGACTCGCTCCCGGCCGAAAACACGACGTGGACGGGCGGGTTGAGCCCGATCCAGCTCGCCGGCTACGTCCTGCCGACCCTGCTGCTGATCCTCGGCGACCAGAACATGTACCAGCGGTTCAGCGCCGCGAGCAGCCCGGAGGTCGCGAAGCGCTCGACGCTCGGCTTCCTGTTCGGCGACGTGTTCTTCTACGGCGCGATCATCGTGCTCGCCTCCAGCGCGACCGTGCTGCTGCCCGCCGTCCAGCCCGACACGGCGGTGCTGCGGCTGGCGACCGACTCGTTGCCGGGCGTGCTGGGCGGGCTGCTGCTCATGTCGGCCACGGCGTTCATCATCACGACCGGCAACTCCTACCTGTTGTCGTCGGCGGGGAACCTGGTGCACGACATCTACCGCTCGTTCTCGCGCAAGGAGGACAACTCGCGCGGTGAACTGCTGCTGACCCGGGTCGCGATCGTCGTGCTCGGAGTCGGGGCGTTCGCGGTCGGCGAGCTGTTCCCCGGCGTGCTGGAGATCCAGGTGTTCTCGTACACGATGTACGGCGCCGTCGTGACCCCGTCGCTGCTGGCGACGTTCCTGTGGAAGCGCGCGACGGCGGCGGGCTGCATCGCCTCCATGGTCACCGGGATCACCGCGACGCTGGTGTGGGAGTTCGCCCTCGACAAGCCGCACGACTGGAACAGCGTGCTCGTCGCGCTGCCGCTGTCCGTGCTCGCGCTCGTCCTCGGCAGCCTGGCGACCCCGTCGCGCAGGCCCGGGCCGGTCGCGAGCCCGTCGGTCGGGGAGCGGGAGCAGTAGCCCGGGACGAGTGCCGCTGCCACCGGCGGCGGCACTCCCCGAGCTACCCGGGGGCGCGCCGCCTCACGAGCGGGCGGCGTGGCGGGCGGCGAGGTAGCCGAACGTCAGACCGGCACCGACCTGGCAACCCGCCCCCGGGTACTCCGAGGCCATGATCGAGTGGGCGTCGTTGCCGCAGGCGTACAGCCCGGCGACCGGTACGCCACGATCGTCCAGCACCCGGGCGTCCGGGTCGGTGCGCAGGCCCAGCGCGGTGGCCAGGGGTGTCGGGACCACGGCCATCGCGTAGAAGGGGGCCGTCCCGATCGGGCCGAGGTTGACGTTCGGGGTGTGGGCCGGATCGCCGTACTGGTGCCCGAACGGGCTCCGGCCCCTTCCCGAACTCCTCGTCGACGCCGGTGCGGGCGTCGTGGTTGGTGCGCGCCAGGCCGTCGGGATCGACCCCGATGGCCTGGGCGAGCTGGCGGATCGTGCGGCCGGTGCGCAGGTAGCCCGCGTCGACGTGACAGCGGGCGTAGCCCTCCAGCCCGGCTCAGATGGTGAGCAGGCGGGTGATGCGTGCGGCGGCCTCTGCGAGCTTCGCGCCGAGCTGGGTGATGTCGAGCTCGTCCTTGCGGAACCGAGGGATGGTGACGGTCACCGAGCCCGCGATGCCCGCGCCGTCGAAGAAGGGTGCTGCGATTCCGAAGGCGTCGGGAATCCGTTCTCCGTCGGCTTCGGCCCAGCCGCGATCGCGAACGAGGGTGAGGTCGCGTTCGAGTTGGTCCCGGTGCGTAGGGGTGCGCGGGGTGATGGGGTCGAGTGGCTGCTTCTCGATCAGCTCGCGGTCGCAGTGCGCGAGGATCGCCTTCCCGGCGGCACCGGCGTGCAGGGGGATCGGCGATCCCGCGCCGAGCCCGTAGTGGACGGGATTGGGACCGGGCACGACGGTGGTCATGACCGCGGTCGTGGTGGAACGGTCGAACACCGTGAGGGCTGTGGTTTCGCCGGTGGCTGCGGCGAGCTGGGCGAGGTCGTCGGTGAGGAGAACCGGCAGCGGTGGCTGCGGCCCGAGCGCGGCGGCCCAGCGCAGCAGCAGCGGACCGGCAGCCAGGTCGCCGCTGTCGCCGGTGGTCCTGGCGATGCCCGACGCTTCTGCCGTCGTGCGGAGGCGGGTGACGGTGGGGGCGCTGGCTCCGATGAGGGACACGAGCTCGCGCCCCGGAGGCACCCCATCGGGCTGGTCGGCGAGAACGGCGAGCAGGCGCTCGAAGCGGCCGAGGGCGGTGGTGTCGGCTTCGGCCGACGTCCGAGGAGCTGCGGGGAAGGGCTGCTCGGTCGGGTCGACCGGCCGGAGTCGACCGAGTGCTGCGGCAGCGTCGCGCACGAGCGGCCCGATCCGGGTGAGTTCGTCGTCAGAGGTGCTGTAGCGGGGGCGCGTGGCCGACACCGCCGCCTTCTCCCCGGTCACGGCGGCAAATGGTGCGGCGACTCCCGCGGCGAGCGGGATGTGCTGGCCGACGCTGGTGACGTACCCCGCCTGTTCGGCACCGGCGAGCTCTGTGGCGAGCCGCTCCCGGTCGACGATGGTGTCCTCGCCGAAGCGCTCCAGCTCGACGTCGTCGAGGACGTCGAGGCCGATGGTGGCCAGCAGTGCTTTGCCCGCGGCTCCGGCGTGCAGCGGGAGGACCATGCCCGGGATGAGCTGGTAGCGGACCGGCCCCTCGTGTTCGTGCAGGACGGCCAGGAAGCCCGTGCTCGGCCACGGTCCTTGCATGACGACCATGATGGTGGCGTCGCACCGGGCGGCGAGGTCGGCGATCACGGTGGCCGCCTGGCTGAGGATCGGGTGTCGTGCGTGGAGGCGTCCGGCGAGGACGCGGAGGCGCGGGCCCGCCCGGTAGGTGGCGGTGGAGCCGACCTCGGCCAAGCGGCGCTCGACCAAGCCCTGCAGGATGCGGTTGACCGTGCTGCGGTTCTCCCCGATGACCCCGGCGAGCTCGCGGACGCCCCACCCGTGCGGTGGTGGCTGGGTGATCAGGGCGTCGAGGACGCGCACGATGCGATCGTTGCCAGCGACGGGACCTGCTGCCCGGTGGCCGTCGTCGACCGTCATTCCACCTCGATTCCGCCGACCGTTGTCCCGGTTCGTGCACGCAGCATCGTAGTCGTGCCCTTTCCCGCCCCCGGTGGTGCTGCGCGCGGCGGTCGTCGGACGCCCCTTGACAGCCGGTGGGGCCACCTCGACACTCTAACAAACAACTGAGACACTGTCCCATTTTTTTCAGCAATGGAGCTGTCATGGCGATGACCGGCACCGGAGACGAGGCGACCTCCGTCGCCACCCGGGAGCGAAAAGCGAAGAAGGCCACGGCGGCCGCGGTGTTCGGCACGTTCGTCGAGTACTACGACTTCAGCGTCTACGGGTACGTGGCCGCCACGCTGGCTACGGTCTTCTTCCCCGGCGAGGACCCGATCCTCGGGCTGCTGAGCACGCTGCTGGTCTTCGGCTCGGCGTTCCTGGTCCGCCCGTTGGGCGCGATCTACTTCGGCCGCCTCGGCGACAAGGTCGGACGCCGCAAGAGCTTGATCGCCTGCATCACCTGCATGGGCTTGGCCGCCGGATTGACGGGGCTGCTGCCCGGATACGCCCAGATCGGCATCTGGGCGCCGATCCTGCTCATCGTGCTGCGCCTGTTGCAGGGCTTCTCCACCGGCGGGGAGATCGGCGGCGCCGCCGCCTACATCCGCGAGTGGGCCCCTGAGCGGCGCCGCTCGCTCTACGTCTCCTTCGTCCCCAGCATCGGCAACTTCGGCAAGGCGCTCGCCGCCGGTGTGACCGCCCTCGTGGCGTCCGCGGTGTCCGCCGAGGTAATGCTCGACTGGGGTTGGCGAGTCCCGTTCCTGCTGGCGATCCCCCTGGGGGTGCTGGTCCTGGTGGCACGCCTGAAAGTGGAGGACAGCCCCGAGTACGTCGAGAACAGCGCGAAGCGGCAGGACGATGACCACCGCCCGGTCAGGGAGCTGTTCGCCAACCACCGGGCGCCACTGGCCAAGGTCGTCGCGATCGCCCTCGTGCAGAACATCGGCACCTACGTCGGGACCGTCTTCGTCGCGGTCTACTTCAGCGACATCCTGCACTTCTCCGGGGCCGCAGCTTCGACGATCGTCCTGGTGGCGGTGCTCCTCGCGGCGCTGCTCATCCCGGCCGCCGGACAGGTCGGCGCCCGCGTCGGCGGCAAGCGCCTGTTGATGTGGTCCTACTTCGCCTACATCGTGATCGTCGTCCCGTCCTTCATGCTGATGGGCCTGGGATCGGTCGGGCTGGCCATGCTCGGGCTCGCGCTGAGCATGATCCCCTACGCGCTCTGCCAAGCCGGTACCTACACGACCATTCCCGAGTTCTTCCCCGTGCAGGTCCGCCACACCGGTGTCGCCTTCGGCCACAGCGTCGGCGCGGTCATCGGCGGCGGTGGCGCGCCCTACCTGGCGACCTGGCTGATCGATACCACGGGCAACACCCTCGTTCCCGCCTTCGTGCTGGTCCTCGCCGGCGTCCTGGGCCTGGCGGTGTCGATGACGGTGCGGCGCACCCCCGCGAATGTCACCCACCTCTACCGATAGCGAGCAGCACCGTGCCGACGATCTACATCTCCGATCCCGTTCACGACTCCGTGGTCGCCGATTTGTGCGCCGACCACACCGTTCACCTCGGTTACGGCCCAGACGTGGTCGACTACGCCGATATCTGCTCCGAGGTCGACGCCGTGCTGCTGCGCGCCGAGGACTTCGGTCGCGACAAGATCGGGGCCTCCCCCCGATTGCAGATCATCGCCCGGCACGGGGTGGGCACCAACAACGTCGACCTCGACGCGGCCCGGGAGCACGGCATCTGGGTCACCACCACCCCGGGCGGCAACAGCCGCGCCGTCGCCGAGCACGTCTTCGCCCTGGCTCTGGCCTTGGCCCGCAACGTCACCGTCGCCTCCCGCCGCACCAGGGAGGGGCTCTGGACCGACGGCAAGGCCGGTCTGACCGGGATCGAGCTGCACGGCCGCACCCTCGGACTGCTCGGGTTCGGCAACATCGGTCGGCTGGTCGCCGGTATGGGCCGCGCGTTCGGCATGGACCTGCTGGTCACCGACCCCGCAGCCGACGACAGCACCATCACCGAATTTGGCGGGCACCTGGTCGAACTCGACGAGCTGGTCGCCGGATCCGACGTGCTGAGCCTGCACCTCCCGCTGACCCCCGCCACCCGGCACATCATCGGCGCCGCACAGCTCGCGCGAATGCGACCCGGCGCGATCCTGGTCAACACTTCGCGCGGCGGGCTGATCGACGAGGCGGCGTTGCTCGACGCGCTGCGCTCCGGTCGCCTCGGTGGCGCGGGTCTCGACGTCCTCGAGGCGGAGGGTGTCGACATGCGGGATCCGCTCGCGCACAACCACCTGCCTGTGACCGCGTTCGACAACCTCGTCGTCACCCCGCACATCGGTGGCCAGACCGAGGAAGCCCTCCACCAGGTCGGCCACGCCGCCGCCACCTGCATCCGCCGAGCCCTGGCCGGCGGCACACCCGACAACGCAGTCGTCGTGCCCGCCCGAGCCGCTGTCTGACCGCACCAGGAGACCCCCGTGTTCATCAACGCCTCCACCGACACCATCACCGTCGAGCAGCCCGCCGCGCGTGTTGACGCCGCCGTACTCGATCGCCTAGGGAAGGCGCCCGCCGCCAACGTCGGCGACGTCTTCCACCGCATGCTCGTGCTCGACGGCGGAATCCGGGCCTATTCAGACCGGACCACCATGGTCGGCACCGCCCTTCCGGTGCACACCCGGGCCGGGGACAACCTCGCCATCCACCGGGCCCTGGATGAGGCGCAGCCCGGAGATGTCCTCGTCATCAACGGCCAAGCCGATCTCACCCGCGCCATCATCGGCGACCTCATCGGCGAAATCATGGTCAACCGGGGCGTGCTCGGTGCGATCGTCGACGGCGCGGTCCGCGACGTCGCAGCCCTCTCCGCGCAGGGCATGGTGATCTTCGCCCGCGCCGTCACCCCCGCCGGCCCGTTCAAGAACGGGCCGGGAACGGTCGGCGCACCCGTGGCGGTCGGCGGCGTGGTCGTCTCCCCCGGAGACGTCATCGTCGCCGACGCGGACGGGGTAGCCGTGGTACCCGCCGCCAAGGCCGAGTGGGCCGCCGACCGCGCCGAACACGTCATCCAGTTCGAGGAGCAGCTACGCCAACGGATCATCGCCGAGCGCGGGACCCGTTGAGCAGCCCTCCACTTCGTCGTGCTCGCACCACTTCGCTCGCACAGGTCCCGGCCGCCCTCGTCGAGAAGGGAGTAGTACGCCAGCTCCGCTCGGGACAACCGGGCAACCGGCCGTAGGCCCCGGCCTGCTCACCGACAAGAACCGGGAACTCCGATGCCCGGGACGCCCGGCCGCCCTGCCGATCACCGCAGCGGGAGCTGCGCGCCTCGCTGGTCCGCCGGCCGCGAGCCGATGATGCGCCGGTCGGCTTCGCCGATCGGGACGTCGTTGATGCTGGACTCGCGGCGGCTCATCAGCCCGTCCTCGGTGAACTCCCACAGCTCGTTGCCGTAGCTGCGCCACCACTGCCCCGCGGCGTCGTGGCACTCGTACTGGTAGCGCACCGCCATCCGGTTGCCCCGGAATGCCCACAGCTCCTTGCGCAGGGCGTACTCCAGCTCGCGGGTCCACTTCTCCCGCAGGAACGCGACGATCTCCTCGCGGCCGGTGAGGAACCGGTCCCGGTTGCGCCAGACCGAATCCTCGGTGTAGGCCAGCGCGATCCGCTCGGGGTCGCGGGTGTTCCACGCGTCCTCGGCCGCCTGCACCTTCTCCAGTGCGGACTGCTCGTCGAACGGTGGGAGCGGAGGACGTGCTGCCATGGCGGACTCCTCTCCTCGGACACCGAGAACGGTCGCGCTCGGTGCTGTCGACCACCGTAGAGAACGACCGGACGGCGCGGATGTGGGCGGCTGCCGTGCCGCCGGAGCCGTCACCCGACGTCACCACGGCGCGCTGCGGGCCACCCGATCAGCCGGCTGCCATCAACCTGCCGGCCGAGGCACCGACACGCCGGACACGCCTAGTCTCATGCGAATGGCAGTCGGCGTGTCGGCACTCGCCCGCGGGCTGGCGGCGGTAGCCGTCCGCGTCGCACTCGTCTCAGCAGCGGTGCTGCTCAACGACCAGTTCCACGACCGGAGCGGCGCAGCGGCGGGCTACGTGCTCGCCGGCGCGGTCGCGCTCCGGTGGCTCGTGAGAGGCCCCGGCGCGTTCCGGCTGTGGGACCGCAGCTCCCCGAGGCGGAGCCGGTGGGGTCAGGTCCTGCAAGCGGTGGGAGTCGTCGGCCAAGCCGCCGTCGTCGCCGGCCTGCTCCTCCACTACGCCACCGCCCGACTGGCCGACGTGCGGTTCGACCTGGTCCTGGCCGCGCTCGCCGCAGCGCAGGTGCTGCCCGCCGTGCTCCAACTGCTCGGGCAACGGCTGGCCGACGTCGGGACCACCATCCCGATCACAGCAGGCCGCATCGCCCGGACGGCGTTCGGCTGGTCGGTCTACATCGCCTTCGCGGCAGCCGCCCGCTTCCTCGGCGAAGGGGCCGCCATCGCCCTGTGGTGGGTGCCGGAGCAGGCCGTCGCCTGGCTGCCGACCTGGCTCCCGCGCTGGTTGTCGCTGGGCGCGACCGGACTGCTCTGGCTGATCGTGATCGGCTTCGCCACCGGCGTCCTGCAGTACCGGACCGCCCACCTGAGCCGGACGACCACCATCCACCAGAACGGCCCGTACCTCACGGAACATTCGCACGAGGTCGAGCTCGAACCACCGCCGCGCACCGGCCTCACCCCCGTGGTCCACTGGCAGACCGAGGTGGTCCTCGACTTCGAAGAGTCGACGAGCGGAACCGGAGCGGGCTCGGCCGGCCACTGGATCGGCACCTACACGGGCCATTCGCACGTGGTGGCCAAACTCCTCCAGGTCCGGTTCCCTCCCGAGCACGTCCCCTTCTGGCTGCACTTCCTCCGCTAGCGAGCACCCGCCGCCGGGTACTACGCCCGGGGCGTGCCGTCCCAGCGCCACGTGGTCAGCCGCGGACGCCCGGGCAGGTCAGCACGTCCGGTGGCCCACAACAGGGCGGGCCACGGGCCCGCGTCCTCCGGGGCGTTCGGGAAGAGCCGGTCGAGCACCCGCGAGCACAGGTCCTCGGGTGGGTTCCAAGCGAGGCCGAGTCCTTGCGCCAAGTCGTGCGTGTGCACCAAGACCTCCACGATCCCCATCGCGGCGAAGCCCTCGGGGTCGGAGACGCCGAAGACGTGGTGGGCGCGCTTCTGCGGCGGCGCCGTGCGCACCACGGCGACGAGCAGGGCACCACTCGCCTCCAGCACCTGCAGCAGACCGGCAGGCCCTGCCGCGCGATCCGCGTGCACGGCATTCGCCGGGCCACCGGGCCGTCCGCTTTCCCGCAGGAACGGCACCTTGCCGTCCAAGGGCGGTGCTGCCGGGGCGAGTTGAACGGCGTAGGTGAAGAGGGCGTTGCTGAGGTGCTCGACGGTCTCCCAGCAGTCCCAGTCCAGCGGACCGGCCTTGCCGCCCCACGCCGCCGGGGACGCCTCCCGAAGGGCTGCCACCCCGAGCTGCACGGCGCGGTCGACGTCCGCTGCGCTGAGAGGGACGATCTCGACTGAACGGGACATGGCGGGGACCGTACCGTGACTAGAAGAAGCCACGCATTCGATTTTTCCAGGGTGGACCGGCGACGCCGACTCCCAGAAGAGGTGCGCTTCAGGTGTTTCTACGCGCACACGTGCATGAACGGCGCCGCCCCCGCAATTCCGGGACGGAGGCACCGGAAAAGATCCCCCGTCCCAGCGATCTCGGTCGACCCGCCGGTCGGGTTCGAGTAGGTTGATCGGCGAACATGCCTCGCAGGCGGGAGGACGGGAATTGCCGAACACCGGTCTGAATGCCGACAGCGTGTGCGCGGTCGTCTCGGTCGTGGATTTCCAGGCGGCGCAGACCTGGTATTCGACGCTCTTCGGCCGCGCCCCCGACCTCGTGCCGGTCGACGGGGTCGCGGAGTGGAAGCTCGCCGAGAACGCCTGGCTCCAGCTCGGCGAGGACCCCGAGCGCGCCGGGAAGAGCACGGTCGTGATCGGGGTCCGGGATCTGGCGGAACAGCTCGAGGTGATCCGGTCCGCCGGGTTCGCGCCGGGGGAGATCGAGACGATCCCCGAACTCATCCGGATGAGCACGATCCTCGACCCCGAGGGCAACGCGGTGAACTTCTTCGAGGAGTTGTAGGAGCGGTCGCCGATCCGCCCGCCGCCGGGCACGGCCGGGGATGCCGACCGTGCCACGGCGACGAACGCGGACCGCAACGGGAAGGGGTGCTACGAGCCGGATCCCGACCGGTCCCCGACCAGCTCCGGTTCTTCCTCGGCCGCCGGTTCGACGACGACTCCGGAACCCTCCTGCTCCTTGACGTCGGCGACCAGCCAGCGCCGGAAGGACACCATCACGAGCCCCAGCACGAAGATCAGCGGGAACGCGGTGAGGATCGACAGCGTCTGCAACGCTTCCAGTCCCCCGGCGTACATCAGCACGATCGACACGGTCGCCAGGACCACCGCCCAGAACACCCGGTGCCACCGCGCCGGGTGCGCGTCCCTCGGCAGCTCCTTCGACGCCACCGCGGCCATCGTGTACGCCGAGGAGTCCAATGTGGTCGCCAGGAACAGCACCAGCAGCACGATGAACGCGATCACCGCGACCGTGCCCCACGGCAGCGCCTGCAGCACCGCGAAGATCGCCGGGGTGTCGCCCTGGTTCTGCACGATGTCGGCCACCGGCACGATCTTGTTCAGCTCGTAGAACAGCGCGGTGTTGCCCAGCAGCGTGAACGCCAGCCAGCAACCGGCGCTGCCGGCCAGGCACATCGCACCGATCATGCCGCGGATGGTGCGGCCCTTGGAGATCTTGGCCACGAACAGGCCGACGAACGGGGCGTAGGAGATCCACCAGCCCCAGTAGAAGACGGTCCAGTCCTCCTCGAAGCCCGAGCCACCGACGGGGTCGGTGTAGAAGCTCATCTCCACGAAGTTCTGCAGCAGCAGGCCGACGCTGTTGGTGAAGGTGTCGATCAGGAACACGGTGGGGCCCACGATCAGGATGAAGGCGCCGAGCCCGAACGACAACCACACGTTGACGTCGGCCAGCCGCTTGAGCCCCTTCTGCAGGCCGAGGAACACGCTCACGCCGAACAGCGCGGTCCACACCACGATGATTCCGATGTCGAGCAGCAAGCCCTTCTCGATCGGGAACAGCGTCGCCACGCCTTCGGAGACCACCGGGACCTCCAGCCCCAGCGACGTTCCCGCAGCACCGATCAGGCCGAAGATGAACAGCACGTCGATCATCCGGCCGAGCCAGCCATCGGCCCGGTCACCGATGACCCCGCGGCACGCTTCGCTGAGCCGCAGCGAACCGCGCTTGCGCACGTGGTAGGCGTAGGTCAACGCCAGCGCGGGCAGGCAGAACAGGCCCCACGCGGTGAAACCCCAGTGGAACATCGGGTAGGTGGCGGACCAGTGCGCGGCCTCGATGCTGCGCGGCGCCATCTGCTGGGGCGGATCGTTGTAGTAGTAGGCCCACTCGATGATGCCCCAGTACATGATCCCACCACCGATGGCCGAGGTGAAGATCATGCCGAGCCAGCTCACGGTGGAGAACTCCGGCTTGTCGTCGGGGCCGCCGAACTTCACCCGTCCGTAGCGGCTGGCGGCCAGCCAGACGAGCACCCCGGCGACCACCACGGCGAACCAGAGGTACAACCACCCGAACTTACCCGTGAGAAAACCGAGGATCCCGTCGAGCACCAGCTTGCCGCGCTCGGGCGCGATCACCACGGGCACGCAGATGATTGCCACGAGCAGCAACGAGATCCAGAAAACCTGCTTGTCGAGCCGGATTTTCCCGGCCTGGACACCGATGGCGGAAGCACCTCCCAGTAGTGGTCGGCGGGCCATCCCCGCCGTGCGACCCGCCGGGCGCGTACGCCGCGCGCCGTTGCGAGTCGACTGAACTATCAGTCATGCACGAACTGCAACTCTGAACCACATACCCTGATCGGGTCAAGCCAACCATTTGTTTTCGCTGGTCAGCGCACTTACCGCGTTCAGCTCTAGACCATTCGCGTCACCGAGGATCGCAACGCACGTCCCAGCGGTTGCGATTATCGCAATGTCACGCCGAGGTCTCGGCGCACCCCGGACGGGCGGTGCGAAGCGCTGTGCGCCCGGCGTGGCCGGTGCGGCCCAGGAGGCGACCTGCGTCGCCATCGCCACCGCGCGGCGGGACGTGACGCGGCGCGTACCCGCGGTCACCGATCGACGGACGACCTGCGGCGAGAACCTAGATACCGCAGCAGATCCGGCGCTTCCACTCCGGTTCGTGCCACCACAGCGCGGGATCCCGCTCCGCCTCGGCACTTCGGGCGCCGCGGACCGCCGGAGCCCCGGACGGCGCGTGCGGCCGCGCGAAGGGCCGCATCAGCTGCTCGGGGGTGTGGACGTGCCCGCCCCGGATCACGGTCCGCACCGCGGCGGCGGCGGTGATGTCGGTGAGCGGATCACCGGAGACCAGCGCCAGGTCGGCGTAGGCGCCGGGGCGGACCTCACCGAGCTCGCCTTCCAGGCCGAGCCAGCGCGCCGGGTTCCTGGTGGCGATGACCAGCGCTTCGCGCGGGGTGAAGCCGTAGCGGACCATGGCGCGCAGGTTCATGTGCAAGGAGACGGCGACGTTGTCCAGCGGCGCGTCCGTCCCGGCGATGACGACACCACCGCCCCGGTGGATGCGCAGCAGCATGTCCACCTGGTTCGCCAGCTCGCGACGGGTCACCTCGCCTTCCGGGCCGGCTGCCTCCTCGGCCTCCGCGAGCAGCCGTTCGTACTCCCACGGGGGGAACAGCACCCGGGTGCGCCGGTCCTCGACGAGGGAGCGGTCGAACGCGTACAGCGCCGTGGACGTGAACAACGTCGGCGTGATCGACATGCCGCTGCCGAGGAACAGGCGGATGGCGTCGTCGTAGGAATGGCCGAGTTCGTCGCAGGTGTGGGAATAGCCGAGCCGGTTGGTCGCCCCGGTGTGCTCCATCCCGTCCATCCCGATGTTCGCCGCGGGATACACGTAGTGCGAGCTGAGCGGCAGGCCCTCCCGGTGCGCCCACCGGACGGCCTCGCGCTGCAGGTGCACGGGCAGCCGCACGTAGGTCTTCACCATGTCGTAGTCCAGCGCGGCGGCGCGCTGGATCTCCCGCCGGAGCTGCTCGGCGCTGAGCGTCGGCCGCATGAAGTTGTAGTAGATCCGGCTGCCGTCGATGGCCTCGCCGGTGGCGTAGTAGCGGGGGCCGACGCGATCGCCGGAGGTCAGCGCCTCGCGCGTTTCCTGCATCTGGTAGGCGGGATCACCCGGCGAGCGGGTGGTGGTGATGCCGTAGGCCAGCCAGGTCCGCCCCTGCCGGTCGCCCCACTGCCGGCCGCGCAGGTGCCAGTGGTTGTGGGCGTCGATCAGCCCGGGCATCGCCGTCAGGTCCGGCGCGTCGACGGTGGGGCGCCCACCTCGGTGCGGTCGCACGGCGGCGATCCGATCGCCGGCCAGGACGATGTCGACGTCGCGCCGCAGCGCCTCGGTGCGCCCGTCCCACAGGGCGCCGACCCGCACCACCTGGTGTTCCTCGGTGCGCGCCGGCCGCCACGCCAGGTCCAGCGGGACGTCGTCGACGTCCCCGGTGCCGATGTGCACCGACCGCAGCGCGCCGCCGTTGAGGAACATCAACCGCTCGGAATCCCGCCAGAACGGTGAATCGGTGAGCTCGTCGGTCACCCGGCGCGGTGCGCCGGTGAACCGGCCGGCCGCGTCCACCGGCACCACCCACGCCTGCGATTCCATCGAGAACGCGAGGTGCGCCCCGTCCGGCGACCACACCGGACCGTCATCGCCCCTGGTGCTGATCGACCGGAACGGCAGCGGTTCGGCGTAGTGCAGCGCGCCGCTGTCCAGTTCGACCCGCAGCACCTGGCTGGTGCCTTCCCGGAAGCGCCTGCTGGAGGGCTTGACCGCGGCCAGCACCAGCACCCGGCCGTCCGGTGACCAGTCCGGCCGTCCCGGCATGAACAGCGGCGGCGTCACCTGGCGCGTCCGGCCGGTCCCGAGCTCGGCCACCCAGGTCGCGCCGTCCTGGTCCTGGTAGGCGATGCGGTCGCCGTCCGGCGCGAAGCGGGGCGTGAGCTGGGCGCCGTCGAGCCCGGTGATCCGGCGCTCGGCGCCGGTGGCCAGCTCGTGCAACCACAGATCGGCGGTGCCGGACCGGTCCGAGGTGTAGACCAGGTGGCGCCCGTCCGGGGAGAAGTCCGGGTCGGAGGCGAAGTACCCGTCGGCGACGAGCTTGCGGGGGCGCTCGCCGATCGTCATCAGCCACAGCGCGTTGAGCGCGCGGAACGCGATCCGGGTTCCGTCCGGCGAGCACACCGGACCGGCGATGCCGGTGGCCTTCGGACCGCGCACACCGGGGCGCCGCCTCCGGTACGAGCGGCGGGACAGCACCGGGACGGTCGCGGCGAAGGGCACGTCGGTGGTCCCGCCGGTGAGCCGCCGCCTGCGCACCCGCCCGTCGGCGGTGTACTGCAGTTCGTCGGCGGACAGCCAGCGCGGGGCGAACCCGAAGACGTCCTCCCCGTCGGTGACCGCGTCGCGGCCCACCACCAGGTCGGACCGGGCGCCGGTGCGCCGCACGTAGCTCAGCGTCGAGCCGTCCGGTCCGAGGCTCGGCCCGGACAGGGTGGTCGCCGAGTCTGCTTCGACCAGGCGCCGCACCTGCCCGTCGGCCAGGCGCACCCGTTCGATGACCGACTCACCGGTGACGTAGACGAGGGCGCTGCCGTCCGGGGACCAGCTCGGCATCCCGGCTTCCGGCCGGTCGGGGGCCACGGGTGCGATCCGCCCGGTGGCCACCTCGAAGGTGTGGAGCCGGTACCCCTGCCCGGACCGGTCCGAGCTGAACGCGATGTGCCTGCCGTCCGGGGAGAACCGGGGTTCGCGGTGGTCGTGCGATCCCCGGGTGAGCTGCCGCAGTCCGGAACCGTCCGCCTCGATCGTCCAGAGGTGGAAGTTGCCGTCCGCGTAGGACTGGAACACCACCCGGCGTCCGTCCGGCGACCAATCCGGTTGCGTCGCGTCCTGCGACTCGCCGGTGAGCTTGTGCGCACGGCCCTCGGACACCACCCAGATGGCGTTGACCAGGTCGAAGGCGATCGCGGTGCCGTCCGGCGACGGTGCGGCGCAGAGGTTCGTCCCCGCGGTGAGCAGGACGTCCGTGGACGGTCCCCCGGGCTCGGCGTCGGCGGTCGCGGGCCGCACCCCGCCGGAGGTGAGGAAGAACGCCGCCGCCGCACCCGTGCCCGCCTGCAGGGCCCGCCGCCGGCTCAGCCCGTGCTGCCCCGGCTCGCCTTCGGACGTCGTGCTCATGACACCTCCAGGACGCCTGCCGGCACCGCCGTGCCATCCTCGCTCCCCTCCAGCGTGTTGCAGGCCCGGCCCGGTTCGTATCGCCCGAATTCATGAACGGCACCGGCCATTCGGACGGCGTTCACCCGACTGCGGGGCCACGAGCCGCGCCCCGCACGGCAGGCCCCAGCCGAACGTCGCAGGTGCGGTCAGCGCGTCAGGGCGATGGCCGCATCGGGTTCGGTCACGCGGAAGGTGAAGCTCTCCTCGAGGTAGAAGGTGACCGCGGTGTCGTCGTGGCGCTCGTAGCCCACCGACAGGTCCTGGCCGACCTCCAGCCGGAAGTCCCCGCCGCGCAGGCTCATCACGACGGCGCCGTCGATCCCCGGCGAGCGCACGACGCTGCCACCGCCCAGCACCCGGCGGAGGTGGTCCATCAGCAGGTACCCGCCGTGCTCGGTCGTCTCGACGATGTGCGTGTAGCCCTCCGGGTCGATGACCAACCCGTACGGGCCTTCGATCCCCGCGCTGCGCAGGGTGTCGACGGCTCGGGCGGCCACGCGCGGGTAGTCGTCGGCGTCCTCCCCCAGCGCCGACGCCGGGTGGGAGCTGGCCTGGGTGATACCGGTCATGCAGGCTTCTTCCCAGCCGTGGAACACCGCCCGGTTCTCGATGCGCGCGGCCCGCTCGGCGGCCTGCCGCGCGGCGTCCAGGTCGAGGTCGAGGGCGCCGCGCTCGGCGTCGGCGATCTCGGCGCGGCTGAGGGTGAACGGGACCCGCACCTCGACCAGCGGCAGGACCTGCCGCTGGCGCGTCGTCGTGCCCTCACCCACCTCTCCGGCCGGTGGCCCGCTGAGCGTCGCGATCCGGCCGAGACCGCTGGCGTCGTGCTGCCAGCCGTGCGGCCCGTGGAAGTCGGCGAGGCGCCGAGCGGCCAGGTGCGGCTTGAGCCGCTCGGCGACCTCCGAGTCGATCGCGGCCCACGCGGTGTCCGACAGCGGGGCGAGGTCGCGGAGCAGGTGGTTCATGCCGATCCCCGTTCCCGCAACCCGCCGATGCCCAGCGAACCGTCGGGCTCGGCGGGCCGCTGACCGGGGAGCTGCTGCTTCACGACCTCGACGTAGTGCTGCGGGTCGATGTCGCCGACGTCGAGCCCGGCCGCCCCCGGGTGTTCGTCCTTGAAGGCCTGGAAGCGGCGCCCCAGCTCCTCGCGCAGTCCCGGGTCGGCGTGCCGGCGGAAGTCCGGCAGCGCGTCGTCCTCCTCCTCGGCCATGTGGTTGCTGTTGGCCACGCGGGCCTTGCGCACCGCCGCGTGCCAGGGCTCGCTGCCGACCGGGTGCAGCGCCGCTTCGTGGAGACCGTCCCGGATGTCGTTGTGATCGCCCACGGCGTCCAGCGTTTCGTCCTCGGCCCCGGAACCGCGGGAGATCAGCTGCGGGTAGAAGATCTCCTCCTCCGCCTTGGCGTGCACCTCGAGGAGGTCGGCCAGGGCGCGCCACACGTCCTGGAGCTGCCGGGGGTCGGTGAGGTCGTCCATCGCGGCGAACTGCCGCCGGAAGCGTTCGTGATCATCCAAGATCAGTTGGGTGATGTCGGACATGGCACCGGAGGCTAGCGGCGGCCACGGGTGTTCGCCGCGCCAGAAGTCGGCGGTCGTGGACGGCGCGGCTACTTCCCGTGCCCGGCCCCGCGGCGACTCCCCCGTCCTCACCGGACCGAACGCGCCGGACGCACTCTGGGTAATCGCGGTGGGTCCTCTGTGGAGGCCCGAGCGGATCCATCGGGTGCTGTCCTCCGCTCGGCGCACGATCGGGAACGGGTCGGCGCGACGTCGGCGCCCGGCCGAAGTCCCGGTGGTTGGCTATCCTGCCGAACGTGCTGCTCAACGTGGCCCCCGCCGGGCAGTCCCCGCTCGGCAGGGGGATCTCCGCCCTGCTCCCGCCCGCGGTGGGACGCCGCGCGGCCGCCGCCTCGACGAGCCGGGACGGCAAGGCGGAGTCCTGAATGGCCGCGGCCGCGAAGACCCGACCGGAGGCGGCACCCGGGAAGCCGTCCCCGGACTGGTCGGGGTGGTCGGCTTGCGCGATCGCGGTCGTCGGGTTCGGCACGTGCCTCGCCGGGTGGCTGACCGGAGGCGGCCGCGTGTCGCTGCCCTGGGCGCCGAGCATCGGCCTGGAGCTGAGCTTCGCCCTCGACGGGCTGAGCGCGCTGTACGCGCTGCTGGCCACCGGCATCGGGGCGGTGGTGTTCGCCTACGGCACCTGCTACCTGCGCCTGCACCTGGCGCATGAGCACCGCCCGGCGATCGAGCGCCGCCGGTTCTGGCCGTGGATGGTCCTGTTCGCCGTGGCGATGGTCGGGCTGGCCACGGCCCAGGACCTCGTGCTGCTGTTCTGCTTCTTCGACCTGACCGCGGTGTGCTCCTACTTCCTCATCGGGTTCGACCGCGGTGAACAGCACGCCCGCACCGCCGCCCTGGCGTCGCTGGTGGTGACCGTGGCCAGCGCCGTCGCGCTGCTCGTCGCGGCCGTCGTGCTCCGCGCCGAGTACGGCACCTTCTCGGTGCCCGAGCTGGTGGCCCGGGTCGAACCGGGCCCGGTGGCCACGACGGCCGCCGCGCTGCTGGCGGTGGCGGCCCTGGCCAAGAGCGCGCAGGTCCCGCTGCACTTCTGGTTGCCCCGGGCGATGGCGGCGCCCACCCCGGTCTCGGCGTACCTGCACTCGGCGGCCATGGTCGCCGCCGGGGTGCTCGTCCTCGGTCGGGTGCACCCCCTGCTGGCGCGCAGCGAGGCCGTCCTGACCGGTCTGCTCGTGGTCGGCTTGGCGTCGATCTTCGTCGGCGGGGTCCTCGCGCTCGGCCAGGACGGCCTCAAGCAGCTGCTCGCCTGCTCCACGATCTCCCAGTACGGCTACGTCGTGATGCTCTACGGCATCGGGGGACCGACCGCCAACGGCGCCGCCGGGTTCTACGTCCTCGCCCACGGCATCGCCAAGAGCGCGCTGTTCATGACGGCGGGAGCGGTGACCACGGCCACCGGCGAGGACCGGCTGTCCGCGCTGGGCGGGTTCGGCCGCCGCGCGCCCGTGCTGGCGGCCGCGGCGGGCGTGGCCGCCGCGACGCTGGCGGCGCTGCCGCTGACCATGGGGTTCTTCAAGGACGAGCTGTTCTTCCGCGCCGCGCGCGAGGCCGGCCCCGCCGTGGCCGTGCTCGCCGTGCTGGCCGCGGCGCTGACCGTCGCCTACATCGGCCGGTTCTGGATCCGGCTGTTCCTGGGGCCCGCGGAACCGGGCACCGCGCATCGGGCGCCGGCCCGCGCGCTGGTCGCCCCGGTCGTCGTGCTCGCCGCGATCGCCCTGTTCGGCGGCGTGGTCGCCGAACCGTTCGCCCGGCTCGCCGAAGCCGCGGGGGCGGTCGCGACCGCGGCTCCGGTGAGCCTGTCGCCGTCCTACCACCTGGACGCGCGGGCCGGGAACCTCATGGCGCTGGCGGCCTACCTGCTCGGCGGGCTGCTGCTGTTCGGCGCCCGACCCACCTCGGCGGTGGCGCGGGCCGTGGCGCTCGCCGGTGACCGGCTGGGCCCGAACCGGATCTACGTCGGCGCGCTGCGCGTGCTGGCGCGGTGCTCGGCGATGCTGCACGACCGGGAGGTGCGCGACCTGCGCACCAGCGTCGCGGCGGTGCTGATCCCGGCCGGCCTGCTCACCGCCGTCGCCTTCGCCGCGACACCGACCGCCGGGGCCTACACCACCGGCCGGATCGACGGCCTCGACTGGCTGATCCTGCCGCTGCTGGGGCTGGCCGCGCTGGCGGCGATCGGGGCGGCCCGCAGCGCGGCGCGGATGGCGATGGTGCTGGCGCTGTCGGTCGTCGGCTTCGCGCTGGCCACGATCTACGCGCTGGCCGCGGCACCCGACGTCGCCCTGGTCGCGGTCGTCGTCGAGACCATGCAGACGCTGGTGTTCCTGGCGGCCCTGTCCCGGATGCCGCGCCCCGGGCGGGCCGCCGCTCGTCCGCTCGGCCGGTGGCGCGACCCGCTGGTCGGCGCCGTGGCCGGTGCCGCCACCTTCGCCGGGGTGTGGGGCTTCCTGTCGCAGCCGACCAGCGCGCCGGGCGTGTCCGCCGAGATCCTCCGGCTCACCCCGGTCGCGCACGGAGCGGACGCGGTCACGGTCATCGTCGCGGACTTCCGCGGCCTGGACACCCTCGGCGAGATCACCGTGCTCCTGGTGGCCGTCGTCGGGGTGGCCACCCTGGTCCGGCGCGGGAGGTTGTGGTGAGGCGGGACGACGTGGTGGTGCGGGGCGTCGCGCGGCCCCTGCTGGACGCGAGCGTCCTCGTCGCCGCCGGGTTGGTCGTCCAGGGCTACGCGGAGGTGGGCGACGGGTTCAGCGCGGGGATGATCGTGGCGCTGGCCATCGCGCTGCACTACGTCGGCCTCGGTGCCCGGCGCACCGAGCAGGCGCTCCCGCTGCTGCGCCGCGCACCGGCGCTGGCGATCGCGGGGCTCGCCCTCGCCCTCGGCACCGGGTTCTTCCCCGTGGCGCTGGGGCAGCCGCCGCTGAGCCACCGCCCGGCGCCGGGTGCCCCCGTGGTCACCTTCGGGTCGCTGGAGCTGGCCACCCCGATCCTGTTCGACCTCGGGATCTTCCTCCTCGTCGTCGGAATGCTGACGACGCTGCTGCACCTGCTCGCCGGACGGATCGACGAGTCCGGCCCGGACGGGGGACCGCGATGATCCTCGCGTACGCGGCGGGGGCCGCGATCCTGTTCGGCGTCGGGTCCTACCTGCTGCTGCAGCGCGATCTCGTGCGCATCGTCGCGGGGGTCATGCTGATCTCGCAGTCGGCGGTCCTGACCTTGATCGGCTCCAGCCTGACCCGCGGGCAGGCGCCGATCGCTCCGGAACCGGGCCGGCCGGTCAGCGATCCGCTCCCGCAGGCGCTGTCGCTGACCGCGTTGGTCATCGGCCTGGCCACGGTGGCGCTGCTGCTCGCCTTGGCGCACCGCGTCGCCGTGGTGTTCCGCAGCGAGCGGCGCGATGCGCTGGCCGCCAACGAGGTCGAGCACGAGCAGGAGCTCTCGCCCGAGCGGCAGCGCGACCAGGACGAGACCGCCGGACCACCGCCTCGTCCGGGCGGGCCCCGATGAGCGTCCCGGTGGCTCTGCTGGTGCCCTGGGCGGCGGGGACGCTGCTGATCGGGCTCGACGGGCGGCGCCGGTCGGTGATGTGGCTGGCGGTGGCCGCGCTCACCGCCAGCCTGGCCGGTCTCCTCGCGGTCGCCGCGCGGGTCCTCCCGACCACCGCGCCGCCGGGGGCGGGGCACGTCGTCACCGGCGGCTGGCCCGCCGGGGTCGGCATCGTGCTGCGCGCCGACGCGCTGGGGCTGTCCTTCGCCCTGCTCGCGATCCTGGTCCTGCTGGTGGTGGTCGCGACCGAGGCCGCGGCGGGGAGCACCAGCCGGACGTTCCCCGGCCTCGTGCTCCTGCTCGCCGCCGGGCTCACCGGCCTGTTCCTCACCGGGGACGTGTTCACCTTCTACGTCTTCTTCGAGCTGTCGATGACCGCGTCCTACGCGCTCACCTCGTTCGGGAACCGGCCGCGCCAGCTCCGGGCCGCGCTGGTGTTCGCGGCGGTGAACCTGTTCGGGTCGTTCGTGTTCCTGATCGCGGTGGCCGGCACCTACCGGGTGACCGGCGCGCTGGCGATGTCCCAGGTGGCCGACCGGATCGGCGAGGTCGACCAGAACGCGGCGCTGCTCATCGCGGTGGGCTTCTTCGTCGCGTTCTCGGTCAAGCTGGGCCTGTTCCCCTTCCACTACTGGCTGCCGACCGTCTACACCAGCGCCTCGCCGGGGGTGGCCGCGATCCTCAGCGGGGCCGTCGCCAACATCGGCGCCTACGGCCTGCTGCGCCTCGGTGGCGAGGTCTTCACCGCCCAGGCGCGGTTCGCCTCGACCGCCCTGGTGCTGCTCGGCATCGCCTCGATCCTCTACGGCGCGGTGCTCGCCATCGCACGCGGTGACGCCGCCGAGATGCTCGCCTACTCCGCGATCGGGCAGGTCGGGTACGTGCTGGTCGCCCTGGGCATCGGCGGGCCGCTCGGCTTCACCGCGGCCGTGCTGTACAGCATCGTCAACGGGTTGAACAAGACGCTGCTGTTCCTGGTCACCGGGCTGCGCGGGATGCTGGTCGCCGCCGCGTTCGCGGTCGGGGCGTTCAGCGTCGCCGGCGTTCCCCCGGCGGCGGGGTTCATCGGCAAGCTGACGATGTTCCAGGCGGGCGTCGCCGCGGGCAGTCCCGCCCTCGTGGTCCTGCTCGTCCTCGGCAGCACCCTGTCGCTGATCTACTTGTTCCAGGTCTACCAACGCGACTTCTGGTGCGAGAACACCACCGCCGGCGCCGCGCCGGCGACCCCGCTCGCCGGTCGACTCGTCGTCGGAGCCCTCGCCGCGGTGGTGCTGGCCGCCGGGATCTGGCCCGAACCGCTGCTGGCGCTGAGCCAGGACGCCGCAACCGTGCTGGTGGGGGGCCGCCGATGACCGGGACCGCGTTGCGCATCGCCGGGCTCACCGCCGTCTACCTGCTGACGCTGACCAGCCTGCACCCCGCTGACGTCGTCGTGGGCGCCGCGCTCTCGACCGCGCTCGTGGCCATCGGAGCGCGCGCCCGGGCCGCGGCGCGGACCCGGGCGGCACCGGCGAGCACGCCGGGGCGACGACCGCCACCACCGCTCACCCGCCGCCTGGTGGGCGTGCCCGCCCTGGTCGGCGGAACGCTCGTCGACGTCGCCCGGGGGACCTGGGTGACCGTCGGCTACTGCCTGACCGGTCGGACGCAGCGGTCCGGGCTGGTCGCGGTACCGATCGATCCCAGCACCGCGGGTTCGGCGACGGCGTGGGCGATCCGGGTCGGCATCGCCCCGGACACCGTCGTGGTGGACGTCGAGCTCGACCCCGGAGCCGACGACGGCCACCGGGGGCGGATGCTGCTGCACGTGCTCGACGCCTCCGCCCCCGACCGGGTGCGCGCCGAGGTCCAGGACTCCTACGAGCGCCGCCAGCGGGAGGTCTTCCCGTGACCGCCGTCCCGCTCGTCCTCGTCGCCCCCGGGCTGGTCTGGATCACGCTGCTGCTCGTCGCAGGCGGTGTGGTCCTGATCCGCGCCCGCAACGCCCTGCAGCGCATCATCGCGCTGGACCTGCTGGCGCTGGTCGTGGTGTCGCTGCTGGCCTTGCTGTCCTACGCCCGCGACGTCTCGTACTACCTCGACGCCGCGGTGGCGCTCGCGCTGCTGTCCTTCGTCGCCACCGTCGCCGCCGCCCGCTACCTCGACGCCGGAGGCCCCTTGCGATGATCTCCCTGCTGCTCGACGTCGTCGGCGGCGGCCTGCTCCTGCTGGGGCTGGTGCTGATCAGCATCGGCGTCTACGGCGTGCTGCGCCTGCCCGACACCTACAGCCAATTGCACGCCCAGGGGCTGGCCACGGGTCCGGGCGTCATCGCGGTCCTGGCGTCCTCGGTCGCCACCGAGAACGCCGCGACGATCACCTCCGCCGTGCTCGCCATCGCGTTCCTCGCGCTCACCTCACCGGTGGCCGGCCACGCCATCGCCCGCGCCGCCCACCGCACGAACCGCGAGCCCGGTTCCCGCCGGAGCACCTCCGACGGTTGAGCGCGGTGCGCTCGATCAGGCGCGGAACCGAGCCGCTGCCGCCGCGCGCGACCGGGACGGCGGAACAGCCGGGCGATGTCCGATCACGAATGCCCACCGTTTTTCTCACAGCAACGATGTTGCAGTCACAGAACTAACGAAAAGTGCACGTCCCCGACCTCGCCGGTTCGGATCACGGACTCAAGGAATAATCGGGGGATCGGGCACGATCTTGACAGGGCCAGTCGACGCCCCTACGTTCCGTTGAGCGCAACGCGGTTGCGACTGATGGAAAACGAGAACGCCGAGGAGGGCAGGCGACCCAGGTCCGAGTCCACCGCCGGCAGCGGCCTCCCGGCTCCTGGCGGCACGAGGCACGCAGGAGCGGGTGCGAATGACATCACCGGGTTCCGACTCCGGCACCGGCCATCCCGGAACGGCGACGACGCGCCGGGTCGTCGCGGCGAGCTTCATCGGCAATCTCGTCGAGTGGTTCGACTACGCGGTCTACGGCTACCTCGCCACGACCATCGCGGTGGTGTTCTTCCCCGCGACCTCCCCGACCGCCGGCCTGCTGGCGACCTTCGGCGTGTTCGCGCTGTCCTTCGTCGTCCGCCCCGTCGGCGGCATCTTCTGGGGGTACTTCGGCGACCGTTTCGGCCGGCGCAGCGCGCTGTCGCTGTCGATCCTGATCATGTCGGTCGCGACCTTCGTGATCGCGCTCCTGCCCGGCTACGCCCAGGTGGGCGTGCTGGCCCCCGTGCTGCTCCTGGTCGTGCGCACCGTGCAGGGCTTCTCCGCCGCCGGTGAGTACGCGGGGGCCGCGGCCTTCCTGTTCGAGTACGCACCGCGGCACCGGCGGGGCCTGCACACCAGCGTCGTGCCCGCGAGCACCGCGGCCGGGCTGCTCCTCGGTTCCGCGGTCGTCACGGTGCTGACCTCGACGCTCCCGCCCGAGGCCGTGGAGTCCTGGGGGTGGCGGGTGCCGTTCCTGCTCGCCGCGCCGCTCGGGCTGATCGGCCGCTACATCCGGACCAAGCTGGAGGACACGCCGGAGTTCCGCGTGCTGGCCGAACGGGAATCCGTGGCGCGGACGCCGCTGAAGGAGACGTTCGCCCACAACAAGCGGGCCATCGTCGTCGCCTTCGGCGCGACCTGCCTCAACGCCGTCGGCTTCTACACGCTGCTCAGCTACATGCCGACGTACCTGACCACCGAGCTGCACCTCGACGAGTCGGACGCGTTCCTGTCCACCACCATCGCGCTGGTCGGCTACATCGGCGCGGTCTTCGCGATGGGCAGGTTGGCCGACGTGGTCGGACGGCGCGCGATGCTGGCCGCGGCGGGGATCCTGTTCGCGGTGCTGGCGGTCCCGGTGTTCCTGCTCCTCGGGCCCGGCGGGCTCGTCGGGATCACGCTCGTCCAGCTCGCGCTCGGCACCGTGCTGACCCTCAACGATGCCGCGCTGCCCGCCTACCTGGCCGAACTCTTCCCCACCCGGGTGCGCTACAGCGGGTTCGCCTTCAGCTTCAACACCGCCAACGCCGTGTTCGGCGGCACCGCGCCGTTCGTGGCCACCGCCCTGATCCACGGCAGCGGCAGCGTCGTGGCCCCGGCCTGGTACCTCGCCGCCGCCGGGGCGGTGGCCGCCCTCTCGCTGCTGGCGAGCCGCCGGATCAGGACCACCCGCCCCACCGCTCCGCCACCGCGGACCCGAGAGGAAGGAAGCCGCCCATGACGCTCGACCGGCTCAAGGAGATCCACAACGGCGAACGCGTCCGCTCGACCTTCTCCGACGAGGAGATGCAGCGCCGGGTGACCGCGCTGCGCGCGCACATGGCCGCCGAGGACCTCGACGCCGTCGTGTTCACCAGCTACCACAACGTCAACTACTACAGCGACTTCCTCTACACCGCGTTCGGCCGCAACTACGCGCTGGTCGTCACCGCCGACGAGCACGTGACCGTCTCGGCGAACATCGACGCCGGGCAGCCGTGGCGGCGCAGCTTCCAGGACAACGTCGTCTACACCGACTGGCAGCGCGACAACTACCAGCACGCCATCGCCACCGTGCTGGCCCGCGCCGGGGTCGGCTCCGGCCGCCTCGGCGTCGAGGACGACCACATCCCGCCGGTGCTGCGCGCGCAGCTCGCCGAGGCGCTGCCCCGCTTCGCCCTCGTCGACGTCTCGGCCGCCACCGCGCGGCAGCGGATGGTGAAGTCCGCCGAGGAGATCGCGCTGATCAAGCACGGTGCGCGCATCGCCGACCTCGGCGGCGCCGCGGTGGTCGAGGCCGTCCAGGACGGCGCGCCCGAGTACGAGGTCGCGCTGGCCGGAACGCAGGCCATGGTCCGCGAGATCGCGCGCACCTTCCCGGACGCCGAACTCCGGGACACCTGGGTGTGGTTCCAGTCCGGGGTCAACACCGACGGGGCGCACAACTGGCCGACCTCGCGCCGGGTGCGGCCCGGGGACGTCCTCAGCCTGAACTGCTTCCCGATGATCGCCGGCTACTACACGGCGCTGGAACGCACCCTCTTCTACGGCGAACCGGGCCCCGAGCACCTGCGGTACTGGCGGGTCAACACCGCCGTGCACGAGCGGGGCCTCGAACTCATCCGCCCGGGCGCGGTGTGCAAGGACATCGCGCACGAGCTCAACGCGCTCTACGAGGCCGAAGGGCTGCTGGCCAACCGCACGTTCGGCTACGGCCACTCCTTCGGCGTGCTGTCGCACTACTACGGCCGCGAGGCCGGGCTGGAACTCCGCGAGGACATCGGCACCGCGCTCGAACCGGGCATGGTGGTGTCCATGGAGCCGATGATCACCATCCCGGAGGGCGCCCCAGGGGCCGGCGGGTACCGCGAGCATGACATTCTCGTGGTCACCGAGGACGGTGCCGACAACATCACCGGTTTCCCGTTCGGCCCCGATCACAACATCATCAGCGCCTGAGCGACGCCGCGGTGCCCGTGCGCGACGGCGGTGCCGCGCACGGGCGCCGAACGGCGCGCAGGGAGGCCCCGCCATGACCGACGACCCCAGCACGAACGCGCCCTCGAAGCTGCACAACGGGATCCGCGTCCTGCGCGCGTTCTCGGTGGACGAGCCGGCGCTGGGCGTCACCGAGATCTCCCGCCGGGTCGACCTGCACAAGAGCACCGTCTCACGCATCCTCGCGCAGTTCGAGCAGCTGGACCTCGTGGCCCGCGACGCCGACAGCGGCCGGTTCCGCCTCGGGCTCGGGCTGATCGGCCTCGCCGGGCCGCTGCTGGCCAACCTCGACGTGCGGCGCATCGCCTACCCCTCGCTGGAACGGCTCACCGAGCGCACCGGCGAGACCAGCGCGCTGGTGGTCTGGAGCGGCAACGAGTCGGTGTCGGTGGAGCAGGTGCCCAGTCCCAAGCAGGTCAAGCACACCACACCGATCGGGACCCGGTACTCGACGTCGGCCAGCTCGTCGGTGCAGGTCTTCCTCGCCGACCTGCCCGAGGCGACGGTGCGGGACCTGCTCGCCAGCCGGCTCGCGCACCCCGGGCACGACGACGAGACGTCCGTGCGGCGCTACCTCGACCGCCTGGACACCGCGCGCGCGGACGGGTTCGCCGTCAACGCCGGTGAGACCTCGGTGGAAGAACTGGGCATCAGCGCGCCGGTGCGCGACCACCGGGGGCGCACGGTCGCCGCGATCCTGCTGTCGGCACCGAGCTTCCGCGTCTCCGAGCAGCTCCAGGCCCGGCTCGCCGCGATCGTGCGGGAGACCGCGGTCGAGGTCTCCGAGCGGCTCGGGGCGTCCCCGTCCTGAGCACCGGCGGAGGCGCTGGGTCCGGTCGGCAGCGCCTCCGCCCGGGGCTCACTGCGCAGCAGCGATGTCCGGCTTGGTGTGCACGCGCGCCGGGCCGCACACCCGGTCGGCGTGCTCGGCGATCTCCCGCAGCGGGGCCACCCACATCCCGTCCAGCGCCTTGACCTCCTCGACGAGCCCTTCCAGCGCCGCCGCCCGCGCCGGGCGGCCGGACAGGAACGGGTGGTTGGTCAGCACGAAGCAGCCGCCCTCGGCATGCCGGGCCCGCGCCTCCAACGACCACATCCGCACCGCCTTGTCCGGGCTCTCGATCACGCCGCTGCCGGTCCAGCCGGGGAAGAACGCGTACTGCTCCCAGTCGTCGAGCGCCCAGTCCACCGGGATCTCCACGAGCGCGGGGGCCTGCGGATCGGCCGTGCCCAGCCGGTACGGCACGTCGTCGTCGAGCAGGCTGGAGTCGTAGGCGAAGCCGCGCTCGACCAGCAGGCGCGGCGTGTGCCAGTTCATCTCCCACCACGGGGCGCGGTAGCCGACCGGCCGCGCGCCGGTGAGGCGCTCCAGGACCTCCAGCCCGCGGTCGAGGTACCGCGCTTCCGTCGACTCGTCGATCCCGCGCATCTGCTCGTGGAGGTAGCCGTGGTGACCGATCTCGTGCCCACCGTCCACGATGGCCTCGACGACGTGCGGGTAGCACTCGGCGGTGTAGCCGGGGACGAAGAACGTCGCGCGGACCTCCTGCCGCCGCAGCAGCTCCAGCAACCGCGGCACTCCCACCCGCGGCCCGTAGGCCTGGTGCCCCATCAGCGACATCCGCCCCACCGCGCCGGGATCGTGCGCGAGCACGCACGATTCGGCGTCGACGTCGAAGGTGAACGAGGCCGCCGCGCGGTAGCCGTCGGGCCAGGGAAACGCGGGGGGTCGCTGCGCTGTCATCGCACTCTCCTTCTCTTCCGGGGGCAACTGCTAGCTCGGCTGCTTCGGAGCGGGCTCGCCGACCTGCTCGGGCACGTAGCGGCGGTGGATCCGGGGGCCGAACGCGGCGTACACCGCGGCCGAGACCGCGCTGCCCGCGAGCCACGACAGGTCCACCCCGCCCATGGCCGTCGCGATCGGACCGCGGAAGACGTCGACCACCCCGTACATGCACATCCAGGTCGCGGCGATCCCGGCCGCGAACGCCGACAGCGCCGCCGGGTTGACGTCCGGGAGCCGCCGCGTCCCGACCGGGTCGAACAGCCGGTGCACCCGGGTGGCGTCGCGTTCGACGGCGAAGAAGTGGACGAGCATGATCCCGGCCCAGGACGCGACCCACCCGACCAGGCACACCAGCCAGGAGTCGAGGACGGTGGCGAAGTCGCCGTGCAGGACGAACACGACGACGCACAGCATCGAGAACACCCCGACCAGGACGCTGAGGAACCGGCGGGACAGCGTCAGGTCCAGCGCCTGCGCCGCGACGCCGAAGGTGTAGATGTTCAGGATGTTGGTCGCGATCGGGCCGTGCACGACCAGGAACAGCACCGGGATGGCCAACGATCCGTACGCCTCCACGATCAGCTGCCCCGGGTCCACGTGCCCGTTCTCGGTGGCCAGCGAGGCGCCCAGCAGGCCGAGCCACACCACCGGCAGGAACTGCCCCAGCGCGCTGGCCAGGTACAGCCGCCGCCGCGGGACGGCCGCGCTGACGAACCGCGAGTAGTCGGCCGCGTAGGTGAACCACGTGATGCCCCAGCCGATCCCGATCGCGGTCATCACCGCCGTCATGGCGGCCCACCGCTGCGGTCCTTCGAGCACCATCCCGGGCGGACCGGCATAGCTCCAGTCGATGTCGAGCCGGGTCCAGGCCACGATCGACATCCCCACCAGCACCACGATCGTCGGCGGCACGGTCCACTTCTCGAAACCCGAGATGGCCCGGTACCCGATCCACGAGATCGCCACCTGCACCGCCATGATCACCGCCGCGACCAGCATCTTCGCCGCGTGGTTCGGCGCGCCGGGGTCCACCAGGCCCAGCTCGCCGAACAGGGCCATCACGAGGTCGAGGATGATCCAGGTGTTGACCGCGCACCACCCGACGGCCAGCACGGCCTGGATCGCGGCCGGGACGTAGTTGCCGCGCCGACCGAACGCCGCCCGCGACAGCACCATCCCGGTGGCGCCGGTGCGCTGCCCCAGCAGGACGAACAGCCCGAACACCGCCATCCCGACGAAGTTGCCGACGACCAGCACGATCATCGTGTCGAGCAGGCCCAGCCCCAGGCCGATGCCCAGCGCGCCCAGCACCCAGTTGATCGGCGCGATGTTCGCGCCCGCCCAGATCCAGAACTGCCCGGACACCGCGGAGGTGCGCGCCGATTCCGGGACCGGCTGCAACAGGTCCTCCAGCCCGTGGTGCGGGTGTGGGTCGTTCGCGGCTTCGGATCTCATGGGGCCTCCGCACTGCTCATGGCGATCCAGCCATGCTTGTGGCCCGCACGCCGCAGGACAAGGTACGGTCTGCCTGCTAAAACCACCGCGGGAGTGGACGGAGTGTCCAGGTGCCCATACCGCTGCGCGATGCGCTGCGACATCCCGGCCTCGCTCCGGCGGAACCGGTGCTGGTCACCGGCCGGGACGATCCGCTGGTGCGCTGGGTGCACTCCAGCGAGGTCCTGGAACTGGCGAAGCTGCTCCGCGGCGGGGAGCTCGTGCTCACCGCCGGTCTGGTGCTCGCCGCGGCCGGCGAGTCGCGGCAGCGCCGCTACGTCCGGGAACTCGTCGCGCGGAAGGTGGCCGCGGTCGCGATCGAGACCGACGGCAGCATCCCGTTCCCGGTGGTCGACGAGGCGCGCCGACTGGGGTTCGCCCTCATCCGGCTGACCCGGACGGTGCCGTTCGTGGCGATCTCGGAGCACCTCAACGGCGAACTCGTCGACGAATCGGTGCGCCGGTTGCGCCTGGCGGACTCGCTGTCCGACGAGCTGTCCAGGCGGCTGACCGAGGGCGGTGAGCTCCGTGACCTGGTCGACGCCCTCGCCGCCCGCCTGCGGGCCGGGGTGTCGGTGCTCGACGGCGGCGAGTCGGTGCTGGCGGAGGCCGCACCGGAGGAGGGCGCCCCGGAGAACGGCGCGGTCCCGTCCGAAGCCGACCACCTGGCCCCCATCGCCGTGCGCCAGGTCGTGACGGCCACGCTGCGGATCCGGCCCGGTCCGCGGACCGACCCGGCCATGCTGGCGGCGGCGCTCGACCGGGCTCCGCACTCCCTGGCCCTGTCGCTGCTGCGCTCCCGGGCGGCCGACCTCGACGACGGCGCCGCCCGCGCGTTCTTCGACGCGCTGGAGGACCGCGCGCCGGTCCCGCTGGCGCCGCTGCTCGCGACCACCCCGCTGCACCGCGAGCAGCACTTCGCCGCGGTGGTCACGGCCGACCGCGGCCGGTCCGGGGTCGTCGAGCAGGTCGCGCGCAAGCGCGGCTGGGCCGTGCTCAGCCGCGCGTCGTCCGAGGAGCTGCTCTCCGTGGTCGGCCTGCCCGGTGACGACCCGGACGGCGCCCGGCGGACCCTCGTCGACGACCTCCGGGAAGCGGGCGGGCACGAGCGGATCGCGGTCGGCCCCCTCGCGCGCGACGTCGAGCGGCTACCGCACTCCGCCCGGGAGGCCGGGCGCTGCCTGGACTTCCCCGCCGCCGAACCCGTCGTCGACGCCGCGACCTGGGCCGTGGAACGCCTGGTGTCCCGGCTGGGCGACCACGACGCCCTGCTCGACTTCATCGACGAACACCTCGGGCCGCTGTTCGACCAGCCGCCGCCGGTGCGGGACCGGCTGCTCACCACCCTCACCGCGTTCTTCGACTGCTCGACGAACAAGACCGCCACGGCCCAGCGCCTGCACCTCCAGCGGCAGACCCTCTACCAGCGCCTGGACCGGTTGTCCGAGCACCTCGGCCAGGACGTCACCGCCGCCGAGTCCGCACCCGCCCTGCACCTCGCCCTGCGGCTGCGGCAGGCGATGTCCTCGCTCCCCCCGCACCGCAGGCCGAACCTGACCGGCGACGAGCCGTAGGCCGGAGCCGCAGCACCTCGACGGGCCGGGCGGGTGGCTCAGTCGGCCGGCCGGAGGCGGAGGGTGGTGTCCACGGCGGGTGCGGCGAGCATCGGCGGCAGGTAGTCGTCCGCGTAGCGGGCGTACTTGCTGCGGTAGGCGTCATCGACCGCGGGCAAGGTGGCCTCGGGGGCGTGGTCGACGGCCACGTCGCGCTCGATCCCCGCCGCGTTGATCCGGGCGCCGGCCTGGTCGGTCGTGCGCCGGTACCAGGCACCGTCCGCGCCGCGGTACGAGCGCACGTACAGGTCGTCGCCGAGGCGCACCACCCAGATCGGCGTCCGCCGCAGCGATCCGTCGGGGCGGGCGGTGGTGATCTCCAGCTCCTCGGCGGCACCGAGGCGGTCGAGTTCCTGACGGGTCCAGGTGGTCATGCGCGGCCTCCTCCATCGGGTGTGCCGGTGAGCATGGCGCGCGGACCGCGCGGCCGCAGCTCGACCACCGGAAGCCGACGTCCCTCCGCTACCAGCGCGACCTCGATGCGGACGTCGTGGGGCCGCTTCACCTCCACCTTCGGACCCGGTGCTGAACCCCGGCCATCACAGCGGATCGAGGCGCGCCTTGAGCAGGCAGAACTCGTTGCCTTCGGGGTCGGCCAGGACGTGCCACTGCTCCTGCCCCGTCTGGCCGATGTCGGCCGGGCGCGCCCCGAGCTCCAGCAGGCGTTCGAGCTCGGCGTCCTGGTCGCGGTCGGTGGCGTTGACGTCGATGTGCAGCCGGGACTTCCCCGGCTCCGGCTCCTCCCTGCGGCTCAGGATGATCGTCGGCTGCGGACCGCCGAACCCTTCGCGCGGCCCGATCTCCAACGTGCCGTCGTCCTCGCGATCGAGCACGACGAAGTCCAGGACCTCGCACCAGAACCGCGCCAGCACCTCAGGATCGCGGCAACCGAGCACGAGCTCGCTGAGACGACATGCCATGAACGAAACCCACTCTCGGCCGGGGAACTGCCGGGACCCCGGCAGCGCAACGCTTCGCGACCGTACCGGACGACGGCCGGTGCGGGCGAGGAAATTTCGGCGCCGCCCGGCACGTCCCCCGGGTCGGCTACTCGCCCGCTGCCGCGCTCCGCGCGGTGAACGGCAGCACGAGGCGCGACCGGTGGGCGGCGTCGCGGTAGATCTTGTGCGTGACGGGGCGGCCCACCGGCAGGTGGAAGGCGTCCGGCGGCAGCAGGGAGTTGTGCGCGTCGGCCAGCGGCTCGTCGTTGGACAGCTCCACCACGAGCCGGTGCCCCGGCCTGAACGTGGCCGCGAACGGGTAGAGCCGCAGCACGTACTCCTCGACGGCGCCGGGCTCCACCGGGACCGCGCGGGTGTGCGGGTGGCGCGGGTCGCCCTCGGTGCTGCGGTCGTCGAGCTCGCGGTGCGAGGCCTTGAGGTAGCCGGTGGTGATCAGCTGCCGGTCGCCGTTCGGGGCCGCGTCCCACAGGCGCAGGATGAAGTTCGTGTCGTCCTGGTCGATCTCGGCGAACAGGTGCGCGGCACCGGTGCCGATCAGCTCCGCGTCCTCGGTGAACGGATCGGTGCTCCAGCTGAGGATCTCCACCCGGTCGGTCACCGTCAGCGGGGCCTGGTAGAAGCCGTCCGGGGCGGCGTGCTCGGCACCCATCGGTTCCGGCTCGGGCGAGAGCTTGCCGCGCGGGCGCAGGTACAGCGACCGGTGCGCCACGTCCTTCGGCGGCCACTGCGAGCCGGTCACCCGCTCGCGGGCGCCCTCCACGAAGACGGTGACCGCCGGCTCGTCCATCACCCCGTTGTCGATGCCCTTGAGCCAGTAGTCGTACCACCGGAACATCGTGTCGTGCTCCTCGACGAAGGGGCGCGACTGCATCGGCGGGTACGGTCCGATGTCCAGCTTCTTGGGGCACTCCAAGGCGTTGAACAGCTCGATGGTGCCGTCCACGGTCCAGCCGCGGCCCTGGTCGATCTGCAGGTGGACGGGGATGTCGATGTTCGGGGCCAGCGCGATGGGGTTGCGCTCCTCGTACCACCGCCCGTCCAGGTGGTTCAGCACGATGTCGAACCAGAACTCGCGGTTCCTGGGGTACTTCAGCACGTGCACCAGGTTCGGCCAGGCGGCCACGTCGGGGTCCTGCAACCGCTCCTCGACCAGTTCCCGGAGCTCCTCCGGGGAGTGGACCTGCTGCATCCGGGACTTGACGTTCGCGTGGGCGATGCCGGAGTCACCGCCGCGACCCTCCCGGGCGGCGCGCGGCATGAACCACATGATGCCGCCGTGGTAGGTGGTCTCGTAGAAGTCGTAGTGGCCACCGCTGACGAAGATCGCCTTCAGGTGCGGCGGGCGCTCGGCGGCGGCCAGCACCTGCATGGACCCGAAGTAGGAGATGCCGATCATGCCGACGTTGCCGTCGCACCACGGCTGCGCGGCGACCCACTCGATGAAGTCGTAGGCGTCCTGCCCCAGCGGGACACCACCGGCGTTGTAGTTGCCGATCATCTCGCCGCCCGAGTCACCGGAGCCGCGCAGGTCACCGATGACGTGGGCGTAGTCCTCGGCCACGACGCGCGCGATGTCGCCCGCCTCGATGCAGCCGTCCCACATCGGGCTGGGGCGCCGCTGCGCGGGCGTGGTGAGGGCGAGCGCCTGGAGCTCCTTGCCGTACGGGCTCAGGGCCACCAGCGCGGGCCGCGGCTTGTCCTCGGTGCCGTGGTAGGTGTCCGCGGCGAGCTCGACCCCGTCCCGCATCGGGACCCGCAGGTCCTTGCGGACGGTGATCCGCCGCCCGCCCGCGTCGATCTCGCGGATGTCAGCCATGGGCACGCTCCTTGTCGTCGAGGCCCGCACGTCACGGCCTCTGCTCGGCCTGCACGCGGTAGCCGTGCAGGGTGGTGAAGAACGGGGACGGTTCCAGCGCCGGATCGCCCTCGTAGTCGAGCTCCGCGGCCACGGGGGCGAACGGGGAGTACGCCGAACCGGTCTCCCGCAGGCCGCCGCGCAGGCAGCGCCGGGCCGCCGCGCCGACCCGCGCCTCGATCTCCAGGCTCCCGTCGAGCGCCTCCCGCGCCTGCGCCCCGTCGAGTTCGACGCCGTAGGCCACCCCGTCCGCCCGGCGGTAGGGGTGCCCGAGGTACAGGTGCCGCGGGCGGAGCTCGTCGCGGAGGTACCGCAGGCTCGCGCGGTAGGCGGCCGGGTCCTCGTAGCCGGGGAAGCCGTTGGCGGCCCCGTGGACCTGCACGGCGTCGCCGACGAAGACCGACCGCTGCCCGTCCACGACGTAGGCGACGGATCCGGCCGTGTGACCGGGGATCGCGTGCACCGAGACCGTGACGTCCCCGCCGAGGGAAAGCGTCTCACCGCCTTCGACGAGCGCGGTCGGTTCCACCTCACCGGAGATGACCGCCGCCGCGGCCGCCTCCTGCTTCGCCTCGCCCTCGGGGTCGTGCAGGTACTGCTGCCGCACGTCCAGGTAGTGCTGCACGTGGGCCCGCCGCGAGCGCAGCAGCGGTGCGTCGGCCCGGTGGATCACGACCTGCGCCCGCCGGCCGGTGAGCTCCCACAGGGCGTGCGCGCCGCCGATGTGGTCGAGGTGGCCGTGGGTCAGCAGGATCCAGCGGACGTCCTCGATCCGGCGCCCGATGGCTTCCAGGGCGGGCGCCATCCCCTCGGCCGGTGACGAGGCGATGCCGGTGTCCACGATGGCCGGTTCGGGCGCGTCGAGGTAGAAGCTGTAGAGCCCGAACCGGCCCCACGGCGAGATCAGCGGGTGGATGCGCACGTCGCGCGGCATGGTCCTCCTTCCTGCCCCCGGTCGTGGCGGCTCAACGGCTGCGCAGGAAGTCGCGGGTCTCGGCGTAGACCCGGTGGAACTCCGGGATCCACGAGAAGTTCTGCACGAAGCCGTGGCCGGCGCCCTGGTAGCGGCTGACCGTCGCGGCCACGCCGGCCTCCGCCAGCCGCCGGCCGTAGAGCTCGCCCTCGTCGCGCATCGGGTCGTGCTCCGCGGTGATGACCAGCGCGGGAGGCAGCCCGGCGAGGTCCGCGCGCTTGATCGGCGAGACCAGCGGGTCCGCCGGGTCGGCTCCGCTGTCGAGGTAGAAGGCGTTGAACGGCTTCAGCCCCGCCGTTTCCAGGCCGTACCCCTCGGCGTTGTCCCGCAGCGAGGCGTAGCGGTCGACGTCGAAGTCCAGGTCGAGCGACGGGTAGTACAGGATCTGGTGGGTGATCCGGTCGAAGCCCTCGTCGCAGGCCATCGCGGCCACGGCCGCGACGAAGTTGCCGCCCGAGCTGTCCCCGGCGATCGCGAGGGTCGCCCCGTCCCACGCCAGGGCCGCACCGCGGTCCGCGGCCCAGCGCACCACCGCGTAGCAGTCCTGGAGACCGGCCGGGTAGGCGTCCTCCGGCGCCCGGCGGTAACCGACGGAGATGACCTTGAGGCCGGTCTCGTTCGCCAGCGACCGCGCGACGTGGTCGTGCGTTTCCAGGCTGCCGAGGAAGAACGCACCGCCGTGGAAGTAGACCAGCAGGCCGTGCGCGTCGGCCTCGTCCGGGGTGTAGATCCGCACCGGCACCTCGCCCGCGGCGGTCCGGGCGATCTCGTCGGCCACCGCGTGCACCGGCGTGCGCCGGTCCACGGGCGGCACGTCGGCCTCCTCGCCGGCGCGCATGGCCACCGGGTCGAGCGGCCCTCCGGGCGGGGCCGGCGCGTTGCGGAGCACCTCGGCGATCGTGGGATGCAGCGTCATCACCGCTCACCTTCCTTTCCTGCACCCGCGGGCTTCTGCCCGGGGAAGACGTCGTCGAGCTCGTCGGCGTCCCACGACCGGCGGGAGACGCGCTGGAGTTCGTCGGTGACCGGCTTGCGCTCGTCCTGGAACCGCGCGAGCGCGTCCCGGACGGAACCGGTTTCCCGCAAGGCGTCGGCGAGCGCTCCACCGTCCTGGATGGCCTGGTTGGCGCCTTGGCCCTGGTGGTGCAGCATCGCGTGGGCGGCATCGCCGAGCAGGGTGACCGAATCCGTGTGCCACGTCTCGACCGGGTCGATGTCGAAGGCGGCGCGGCAGGTCAGGGCGTCCACGTCCAGGTCGCGGGTGATGTTCACGAGCCGCTCGTCGAACCCGTCCATCAGGGCCAGCAGGCCCTCCTTGGTGACCTGCGGGGACCAGGAGTCGTCGTCGGACAGTGCCGTGATGTCGAAGGACAGCTCGTTGCGGTGGCGCAGCGGCAGGCAGTAGACCTTCGTGCCCTTGTCGTCGAGGAACATGCGGAGGTTGTCGTCGACGACCATCCCGTAGGCGTCGTCGGCCGGGATCACGGTCCGGTAGGCGTGCTCGCCGGAGAAGACCGGCCCCCGCTCGGTGAACAGCTGCCTCCGCACCAGGGAGCGGATGCCCTCGGCGCCGATCACGAGGTCGGCCGTCACCTGCTCGCCACCGGCGAAGGTGACCGTCGCCCGGTCGCCATGGTCGGTGATCGACTCCATCCGGTGCCCGAGGTGCAACCGGTCGGCGGGCACGGCCTTGAGGAGGGTGTCGATGAAGTCGCCGCGGTGGATGAAGCGGGTCTTGTTCTCCCGGGCGTAGTCGTGCATCCCGGGCCATTCCTCCCGCAGGATGACCTCGCCGGTGCCGTCGAGGATCTCGAAGTGGTCGCTGGGCGAGCTCACGGCCGCGATCGCGTCGAAGATCCCCCACCGGCGGAACAGCTCCACGGTCGCCGGGCGCAGCCCGATGCCCGCGCCGACCTCGCGGATCCGGGGTGCCTGCTCGTAGACGTGCACGTTGGCCCCGAGGAGGCTGAGCGCCTTGGCCGCGGCGGCCCCGCCGTACCCGGCACCGACGATGGCGATGTCGAGCTCGTTCAGGTCGGAGGTTTCCATGTTCCTCTTCCTCTTCGGATCGGCGCGGCGGTGCGCCGGTGTTCGCGCTCTGCGCGCGACGTTCAGCTGTGGATGGTCAGGAAATCGGCGGGGTTGTCGACGAAGAGCTTCGTGATGGTGGCCTGGTCGACTCCGGCGTCGCGCAGATCCGGGATGAGGTCTTCGAAGAGGTAGTTCACCGTGTGGCCCCGCACGCCGGGCCAGCCCAGCGGGCTGCAGTTGGCGTCGGCGGAGGCCAGCAGTTGGTCGAGGTGCCCCTGGTGGACCAGGCTGAGGAAGTGCTCCAGGCGCTCGCGCCGGGGCCGGGCCCAGAACGGCGGGTCCGCCAGCTCGGTCTCGTAGCCGAAGGTGTCGAAGCCGATCCGACCGCCCCGCTCGAAGATCCACTCGTGCGGGGTGTTCGGCGCGTTCGGGCCGTCGTCGGCGTGCCCGAACAGGACGCGGTGCAGCGGGAGCCCTTCCTCCTCGAAGATGGCGACCGCCGGCTCGGGGTCGATGGCCAGGTGGGTCAGGATCGGCACCCCGGTCATCACGGCGGCGCGGGCGGCGGCCCGGTAGATGCGCTTGTCCAGCTCGGTCATCCGGCCGCCGCGGCTCACCCCGACCTTGATGACCCCCGCGCGGCTGCCGGTGTCCCCGATGCCGACCGTGATCTCGTGGACGAACTGCCGGTTCAGGTAGTCCACGCTCGCCCGGGCGAAGTGCGGCAGCGCGGTGTCACCGCCGACGAAGCCGGTGCAGGCGACGATGTGGACGCCGGTCTTGGCGGACAGGGATTTGTAGTAGTCGACGTCGCGGCCGTTGCAGATGCCGGTGACGTCGACGAAGGTCCCGCCGCCGTGCTCGCGGAACCGGCGCAGCTTCGGGACGGTCTCGGCGTACCGCTGCTCGGGGGTCTTCCACCACTGCGTGTCCAGTTCCGAGCCGGGCATGCCGTAGCCGACGTGCTCGTGGACGGCCACGAACCCCAGCTCCGCTGCCGGGACGGGCCCCAGGACGGTGTTCACTCGCGACACAACAACTCACCTCTGGAAGGAGTTCGACGATCGACGGGGTCAGCGCACCGACAGCAGGTCGCGCGGGTTGTCGACCAGGATCCGCCTGCCGTCCTCGCCGCTGAGCCCAGCGGACTCCGCCAGCGGGACGAACGTCGAGCAGACGTGGCCGTACGGCAGGTCGTAGGCGGGAAGGCCCTTCGCGACGCCGATCGCGTTGCTCGACAGCAGGATCCGGTGCGCGTGTCCCGCCCGGACGAGGTCGAGCACCAAGGCGGCGCGCTCGCGGTCGGTGACGTGGGCGTCGTCGTCGTTGCGCCCCACGTGGTCCAGCGCGACGAAGGCCCCGCGGCGGGCGATCTCCAGGGGCGCGCCCGCGGCGACCGCGTCCTTGCGGTCGAGCCCGCCGACGACGACGCGATCGGCGGGCAGCCCCTCGCCCAGGACCACGTCGAGGTCCGCGAGCGCGTCGCCGCCGTACCGGAGGGAGAGCGGGACGCCGGTGCTCCGCGCGGCCCGGGCCGCGCCGCGGAAGAGGCTCTCCTCGGTGGCGGTCCTGCCGCCGCGGTCGGCCGCGGTGGCCACGAGCCCCGCGGCGCCGCGCCGCTCCAGGCGCGGGACCACCATGCCTTCGGTGATCTCGGCGGTGAACAGGTCGGCGAACTTCTCGGCGGGCCACGGCGTCGGCGGGTTGGTCTGCGGCGTCAGGAAGTAGCCACCGAGCAGCTCCTCCGGGCCCATGCCCGTCGATGCGACGACGTGCACCCCGGTGGCACGCGAGAGCGCCTCGTACAGCGGCAGGTCGCGGCCGTGGAACATGCCCGTGCTGTCGACGACCGTCCCCCCGCCCTGGTCGCGGAAGGCCGTCAGCTTCGCCGCCAGGGCCTCGAAGATCTCCGCGCGGTCCACGGTGATGTCGAACGCGTGCTCCGCGCCCGGGACCACCGACAGCAGGGCTTCGTGGACCGCGACGACACCCAGGTCGTCCGCCGGAACGGGGCCGAGCACCGTGTTGACGGTGCCGGCGGTCTGCGCGCCTGTCACTGGCAGTTCCTTTCGATGCCGACGCGGCGGCTCACTTCGATGTGCTCCGCGGCGGGCTTGCTGCCTCGTGCTGCCGTCGGGCCGAGGCGGTCGGCGAGTGGTTGCGGTCACGTGCGAGGTCGATGGTGACAACTGACTTTACGTCGTGTCAAGAGAGCGTTTCATGCGTAAATGAAACCCGGCGCGCACCGGAACACTCCGGAACGGCCGAGATCCACACCGCCGCCTCCGTTCGACACGGAGGACGTCCGCGCTGGTCATGGCATCGCCGCATCGATATCCCGCTCCTGGGACGACCCGCCGCAGGGCCCAGCGAGACGTCCGCCACACCGGGACCGAGAACCAGGACCGACGGCTTCGATCGCTCGATCGACGACGCGAACCCGTCTGTGCTAAATATATTTACATCCAGTAAAGTTCACTGGCATCGAGCATGGTGGACCGGTGCGCGGCGCAACCGCCGTGCTCTACCCTGGCGGTATGGCGAGGCTCCGCGAGGCGCAGAAGGAGATGACGCGACAGCTCCTGCTGGACGCCGGGTTGAACCTGTTCGTGTCGAAGGGCTACACGGCCACCACGGTCGACGACATCGCGTCGACCGCGGGCACGACGCGGGTGACCTTCTACGCGTACTTCCCCTCGAAGGCCGACCTGATGAAGGCGCTCATCTCGGAGCGGCTGAACGCCGCCCTGCACCGGGTCCCCTCCACGGAGCACGGCACGACCGAGAGCGCGCTGGTCGCCGTGGTCGAGGACGGCTCGCGGGAGCAGCTCCGCACCTGGCTCGTGTCGTCCGCGCGGCGATGGGATTCGATCCGCCCCTACACCAAGTCCGCCTTCGAAGCCGCGGCCGTCGATCCGGAGATCCGCACGTCGCTGGACACCTGGCTGAACGAGGCCACGGCCGACATCAAGGCCGGGCTCGACCGCGCCGACCGCTTCCCCGCGAGCACCCGGCACTTCCGCAGCGTGCTCGCGATCACGGAGCTCGACCACGTCGCGCGCCACTGGACGCCGGGCCACTGGGGTGTCGAGCAGGAGGAGATGCTGGACGTCCTCGCGGAGAGCTGGGCCGGCCTGATCGGACGGCCCTGATCCGGCAGGTCGCTACCAGGCAGATCCCGGGTGGCCGTCAGCCCGCCAGGGCTGCGACCACCCGGCCGGAGCGGACCTGGCCCCGAGCTCACATCGCCGGGCGGTCGAACCCGTCGTCGGTGCGGAGGGTCGGGGGTGCGCCCGGCGATCCGGGCACACCCCCGACCGTTTCCCGCTACGGGGATGTGGCCGGTCAGCGCACCGCGGCGCGGTGACCGGTGGTGACGTGCTTCGTGGCGGCCAGCGACGCCAGGCACGCCGCGGTGGCGTAGAGGCACAGCACCACGACGCCCGATCGCGTTCCGAGGTGGTGGATCGCGAGTCCCACCGGGACCGCGAGCAGGGAACCGCCGAAGCAGGCCGCCCCGATGAACAAGCTCGTCACCGTGGCGCCGGGCAGCTCCGACGTGCGCACGGCGAGCGCGACGGCCACCGGGAAGACACCGGCGGCCGCCAGCCCGCACAGCGCTGCCAGGAACACCAGCAGCACCACGCTGGACCCGAGGGTGACCGACATCGCCACGAGCGCGATCACCATGCCGGAGGTCATCACCACGATCGCCGGGGCGGAGAAGGCGCTGGTGCCGTACACGCTCCAAGCCCAGCGGCCGGCCGCCACCGCGGCCCAGAAGCCGCTCACCGCCAGGACACCCGCAGTGGCTCCGTGGCTGTCGCTGGTGACCGACGGGAGGAACGCCGCGATGTTGGTCTCGGCACCCGCGTAGAAGAAGCCCAGCGCCAGCAGGACGGGCAGTCCGAGGGAGTACGACGGGCCCGCCCCGCCGGTGGTCCCCGCTCGCCGCACCGGCGGGCCCTCGTCGAGGCGGTTCCACGACAGGCACCAGGCGACCAGGCACGACGTGACGGCGACGGCGAAGCCCAGGCACAGCTCGGCTCGCGACACCTGCTCGCTCAGCAGGAACACCAGCAGCGGCAGGCCCAGCGCGCCGAGGGCGAAGCACGACTCCAGCACGGCGATCTTCCGGTGCGCTCCCGGCGCGGTCAGCGCGTAGCCGCCCACGCTGGACTCCAGGAATCCCGCGCCGAGGCCGAACAGCAGGCCGCTCGCCAGCAGCTCGCCGGAGCCCGCCGCCTGCCCCAGCAGCACGACCCCGGCGACGATGCTCGCCAGCGCGGCGGTCACCGAGGTGCGCAAGCCCCAGCGCGACACCACGTGCGGCGAGCAGAGCACGGCCACCAGGAACGCGAGGAACTGGACGGTCACCAGCCAGGACAGCGACTGGGACGAGACCCCGAGATCGCGCTGGAGCATCGGTGTCATCGCACCCCAGAGGACGTGGCCGGTGCCGACGAGGAAGTAGAGCGGGACGCCGAGGGCGAACGTCCGGTCGTCGAGCGCGCTCATGCGGGCGCCCCCACGACCTCGGCGCGGGCCGGCACGCGCTGCCCTGCCACGTACTGCTCCAGGACCTGCTGCACGTGGTGGCCGTCGGCGAAGGTGGGCATGGTGGCGTCGGCACCGTGGCAGGTCCGCGCCCACCGCACCAGTTGCAGGCGGAAGGAATCCGACCAACCGTGGAATTCGGTGGGCGGATCGGCCAGCAGCGGCATGTCGAGGTCGGTGATGTGCCACCCCGCCCGGGAACCTTCGTAGAGGCGGCCGCCTTCCGCGGAACACCAGTGCAGCGTGCCCGCGGTGCCGACGACCTTGAACGTCACGCCCCGCTCGTCCTGGCTCGCCGCCTTGGAGGTGGACAGGCGGAACTGGATGCCTCCGTCGAGGACCGCGAACCCCTCGGAGTGGTCGTCGACGGCGACCGGGTTCCCTTCCTTCTCCGGGACGACGGTGACCCGGTGGGACCGGATGGAGGCCGGTTGGTGGGAGCGGCCCGTCACGTGCTCGGCCAGGTCGATGAGGTGGACGCCGAGATCGCCCAGCGCGCCACCGGTTCCCGCGGTGTTGCCGGAGTCGCGCCAGGTGAAGGTCTTCCGGCGGAACGCGCTGTCCTTGTGGAACGACAGGTCGATCGAGCAGACGTCGCCGATGCGCCCGGCGGCGACGCGGGACCTGATCTCGCGGACGACCGGCAGTTGCCGGTAGTTGAACCCGACCGCGGCCACGGTCCGGACCTGCTCGGCGAGTTCCACCATCCGGCCCGCGTCGTCGGCGGTCGTGGCGATGGGCTTCTCGCAGAGGACGTGCACGCCCGCCCGCAGCGCGCGCACGGCGTGCTCGTAGTGGCAGAAGTTGGGCGAGGCGACGATGACGCCTTCGGCGACCGCGAACGCCTCCTCCAGCGCGGGGAAGGGCTCCCCGCCGAATCGTCCGGTGAAGTCGGCGGCCTTCGCGGGATCGATGTCGTAGGCGCCGACGAGTGCGGTCTCCGGGAACGTGCTGATGGCGCGTGCGTGGGCCTTGGCGATCCCGCCGCACCCGATGATGGCGATCTTCATGGTGTCTCCTCCTCGCGTGCCAGCGATCCTTCGAGGACGTCGAGGACGCCGCCCAGGCATGATCGGTGGGTGACCGGGAACCCGGCTCGTTTGGCCTCCTCCGTGGCGTTGGCCACCAGCCACGGGAAGTCCACGTTGTGCAGCATCGCCAGGTCGTTGCCGCTGTCGCCGAACCCGAACGACTCGGTCGCCCGGTCCAGTCCGGCGAGGACGTAGGTGACCGTCTCGGCCTTGCCGGTGCCGACCGGGACGAAGTCGACGTCGAAGAACCCCGGCGGGTCACCCGCGTCCGGATTGCACCGGTTCAGGTTCACCGCCACGCCCTTGCCGGCGGCGAGCTCGACGAGGTGGTTCGCCGCGTCCGCGCCTTCGGGCGGCAGGTAGTAGCCGCACTTGAACGCGGGGAACTCCGGTTGTTGCGGTACCAGCCGGATCCCGCGCGCGGCTTCGAACGTCGCCACGATCTCCGCGACCGACCGGTGCGTGAAGCCGCTCGTGCCGAGCCGGTGCCGCCACTGCCGGTCGGCGACCAGGGCGCCCGCCTCGCGGAAGCGCAGATCGGTTCCCAGGTCGCCGGAGACGAAGTCCGGCAGGAAGTCCAGGCCGGCGCCGCGGACGAGGTCGAGCGCGCCCGCCACGGAACTGCCGGTCACCCACCCGAAGAGCAGCCGTCCGGGCCACGCCTTGATCAACAGGTCCAGGCGTTCGATGTCGGCGACGGTCCGGTCCGGTTCCCGGTGGTCCCAGAAGGTAGCGTCGAAGTCGCAGAACACGATCGCGTCCTGGGCGCGTCCGCTCACAGCGACCCCACGACCTTCCAGATTCCCTCGACCACGCGGTCCTGTTCCGCGGCGGTGAGGTCGGGGTGCAGCGGCAGTTGGAGGATGTCCTGGTCGAGGCGGTCCGTCGCCGGGAGGTGCGTGCCCGCGACGTCGACGATGTCGGCGCGGGATCCCTGCCGGTGGGTCGAATAGGGGTAGTAGACGTCGGTCTCCACCCCGTACGCGTCGAGGAGCGCCTTCCGCACCCGGTCGCGGTGCCCGCCGTGGACGCGCACCGTGTAGAGGTGCCAGACCATGTCCGAGGTCATCGGTGGCAGCGACAGCAACCCCGTCGCGGCGACGTTGCCCAGCGCCTCGCCGTAGCGGCAGGCCAGCGCGGCCCGGACGAGGTTGTTGTAGGAGAATCGCGGCATGCGCGCGAGCAGCGCCGCGGCCTGGAGGTTGTCCAGGCGGGCGTTGAGGCCGTGGCGCCGGGTCTTGAAGTTCTTCACGCCAGGCCGGAAACCGTGGTAGAGGTACTCCTCGCAGGTCTCGGCGACCGCGGCGTCCGAGGTCAGCACGGCACCGGCTTTCCCGCAGGCGCCCAGGTTCTTGTACGGGTTGAAGCTCAGCGCGGTCGCGTGCGCGTGCTCGCCGAGGTCCTGCAGGCCGAGCGACTGGCAGGCGTCGTCGACCACCTTCATCCCGTTCGCGTCGGCGATCTCGCGGATCGCGCGCAGGTCCGGTCGGCGTCCGTACAGGTGGACCGGGACCACGCAGGAAGCGCCCGCGGACGCCAGCCGGGAGAAGTCCGCCGGGTCGAGGCAGTGGGTGGCTTCGTCGACGTCGCACAACACCGCGACGGCGCCGACGGCGAGGACGGCGTTCTCCGTGGCCGCGAAGCTGTTCGCGGGCAGGATCACCCGGTCGCCCTCCGCCACGCCGACGGCGGTGAGCGCGGCCATCAACGCCTCGGTGCCGCTGGAGGCACCGACGACCCGGGCCCCGAGGAACCCGGACATCTCGTCCTCGAACTCCGATACCTTGCTGCCGGAGGTGAACCGGCCGCTCCGGAGGACGGAACCGAACTCCGCCTCGACGTCGCGGACCTCCTCGGCGGAGATCAGCCGGTGCAGCGGCAGGAACGGAACCTCGTCGGCGGGCGGTGAATGGCGCGCGACGATGTCGTCGAGACCCGTGATGCCGCGCTCGAGCGCGCCCGCGAGCGCTCGGTTCAGGCGGGAACCGTCGTCGCGCGCGGTGGCAGGAGGAGCATTTCCCACGCACGACTGCACGATCTGGTGAACATGGTGGCTGCGTCCGAACTGCATTGGCTCTCCAGCAATGAGTCGTTGACCGAATTGCGAGGATCGATGACGCATCGTTCAAGGGTCGATCACAGCTGCTGCACCGCACAGTGTGCTGGGGCCGGGTGAACTGCCGACGACCGAGCACTGAACCCGCCCTGGATCCACCGAATGACAAAGAACACGCGTCGAAACCCGTTCTGGGGATTGAGGAACCCGGACGGGGCAGCGGTAATCGAGAGCGAGCCGAATCGCGGTTTCCCGCCGTTCGGGCATCTCAGGGAACCGACGTCGCGGGTTTCGTGCGGTAGGGCACGACCAGCGGACGGCCCGGTTGGTTCTGGCGGAAAGGTCGCCAGCCCGGCGGGACCAGTGGCAGCAGTTCCGCACCATCCCACGGATCGAGCAGGAACACGGCGGAGCTTGTCCCGACCACTGCCGACCGGAACCCCGGCGCCGACCGGAGGACGGAACGCAGTCGCGGCGAGGCTGGTCGTCCTCGACCTCGTCGCGGAGCGGGACCCGGTGGCACCGCGGTCCTCGATCGCAGGTCCGGCCCGTTCGCCTCCAGCACCCGGGCCTCCGGGCCGCCGCGTGCACGAGGGCCACGGCGACGATCGCGATCGCGCAGTGCGGAAGGAAAACCGGTGATCCTCTGTGGAATGGGAACAGCACGTTCCACAGCGCGCCTGGCTGCTCCTTGCTCGGTGTCGCGGCCGGGGGCCTCCGCTTCAGAGGCTGATCGAGGACTTGGCGAGGACACCGCCGTCGCAGCGGATCAGCGAGCCGGTGGTGTAGGAGGACAGGTCCGAGAGCAGCCACAGGACGCACCGGGCGATCTCCTCCGGGCGGGCCAGCCGGCCGAGGGGCACCTCGTGGGCGATCCGGTCCCGCATCGCGGCGCGGTCCTCGGCGGCGACGTTGGCCCACATCAGCGCGGTGTCGGTGGGCCCGGGGACGACGGCGTTGACGCGGATGCCGTGGCGGGCGTAGTCGACGGCCAGGGTGCTGACCATCGAGGAGATCGCGCCTTTCGAGGCGCCGTAGGCGGTGGCGCCGCCCGCGGTGAACCCGACCCGCGCGGCCGGGGATCCGCACAGCACGACGCTGCCGCCGCCGGTTGCCATCATCGTGCGGAGCGCGGCGCGGACGACGAGGAACGTCCCCGTCGTGTTGACCTCCAGCACCTGCCGGAACGCGTCCGGGTCGAGCGCGTGGGCCGGGCCGCCGCGGTCGACGCCGGCGGCGGTGAAGACGCCGGCCAGCCGCGGCCCGGCCGCCACCCCGTCGAACGCGGCGTCGACCTGGTCGGCCGCGGTGACGTCCACCTGGTGCGCGGTCGCGTGCCCGCCCTCGGCGTGCACGGCTTCGACGGTGGCGGCCAGCCCGTCGGCCGAGCGGTCGAGCGCGTGGACGTGGTGGCCCGCGCGGGCGCCGAGCGCGCAGACGGCCAGTCCGATGCCCGAGGCGGCACCGGTGACCAGGATCGAGGTCCCGCTCATCGGCCCGCGCCGAGGAGCGCGTCGACATCGGCGTAGCGGCCCAGACCCGCGCGGTCCAGCTCGATGCCGAGACCGGGTCCTTCCGGGATGGGGAGCATGCCGTCGGCGTCGAGGGTCCACGGCGCGGCGAGGATCTCGTCGACGTACGGGGAGCCGGTGACGTACTCGACGAGGTCGGTGTCGGGCAGCGCGGAGGCGATCTGGAGGTCGGTGGCCAGGCCGACGGCGGTGTTCCAGCCGTGCGGGATCAGCCGGATCCCGCGGTCGTGCGCGGTCCAGCCGATGCGGCGCAGCTCGCTGATGCCGCCGACCTTGGTGACGTCGGGCTGGACGACGTCGAGGGCTCCGCGTTCCAGCCAGGGCTGGAAGCTCTGGCGCCTGGTCAGGACCTCACCGCCGGCGATCGGGACCGGGGCGTGTTCGCGCAGCCGGGCGTAGTCGTCGATCGCGTCCGGCGGCAGCGGCTCCTCGAACCAGTCGACGTCGTGCTCGGCGAGCATGTGGGCGGTGCGCAGCGCCCACTTGTAGCCCTGGCGCCACGCGCCGTCGCTCGCCCCCGCGTCGACCATGAGCAGCGCGTCCGGGCCCACCGCCTCGCGAGCGGCGGCGACGATGCGTTCGTCCACCGCGGACGTGGTCCGGCCGAAGGGGCCCCAGCCGATCTTGAACGCGGTCCAGCCCGCCTCGACCAGCGGGTGCAGCTGCTGGGCCATCCGGTCGGGTTCGGCCATGAGCAGCGAGGCGTAGGGCCGCACCCGGTCCCGGTGGCGTCCGCCCAGCAGCCGGCCCACGGGCTGCCCGGTGGCCCGGCCCAGCAGGTCCCACAGCGCGGCGTCGATCCCGCTGATCGCGTGGGTGACCGAGCCGCCGCGGCCCAGCCAGAACGTGGTCCGGTGCAGCTTCTCGGCGACCCGCTCGGGCTCCAGCGCGTGCTCGCCGAGCAGCAGCGGGCGCAGCACCTCCAGCGCGCCGCGCACCAGCGCCTCGCTGGTGAACACGCTGCCCACCCCCACCGCACCGGCGTCGGTGTGCACGGCCACGAGGGTGTGGACGACGTCGTCGGGCTGGAGCTCCTCGGTCCAACCGCCTTCGGGGGTGGCGCCGCGCAGCCCGGCCGCGCGGATGTCGGTGATCTTCATGAGGTCCTTTCCCGGTGGAGCCACCACCCGAGTCGTCGCCGGTGCTCGCCGGCGGGGAGCCCGCTGCTCGCGGTCGCCAGGACCGCACCCGTCCCGAAGGTACGACGCGAATGGCAGATGGTCAACCATCTACCGGATGGCGTCACCCGGTCCGACCCGGCGGTGCGGTCAGTCCCCCAGGTAGACCCCGATGTGCTGGACGACGTCGTCGTCCAGGGCGTCGGCGTCGCCGCGGCGCAGAGCCGCGAGCAGGGCCCGGTGCTGACCGGGGATCTCGTCGGGGTCGGCGTGGCGGGGGGCGTCCCGGACGAAGTAGGCCCGGACCCGCGGCAGGATCGTGCGCCAGATCTGCAGGCTCTGGGTGTGCCCGCTCGCGCTGATCACGGCCTCGTGGAAGGCGACGTCGAGATCGGCGAGCCGTTCAGCCGCCCCGTCGTCGCCGGGCCGGACCCGCTCCATCTCGGCGACGAGCCGTTCGAGCTCGGCGACCAGGGCGCCGCGGTCCGGGAGCGCGACGACTTCGCGGAACGCGAAGCGCTCGATCGCCGTCCGGATCGGCACCAGCACCTCGCGCACCTCGCGCTGGGAGATGCCGGCGACCTCGGCACCGCGGTAGAGGTGCGAGACGACCAGCCCCTCCTGCTCGAGGACCATGATCGCCTCGCGGACCGGGCCGCGGCTCACGCCGGAACGCGCCGAGATGTCCCGTTCGACGAGCCGGTCTCCCGGCTTCAACTCGCCGCTGGCGATCGCCTCGCGAAGCCAGGACAGGATCCAATCACGCCGGGACACCGGCATCGCCGACGTCGGTGCTGAGTCGCGCACGCTTGTCCAGTTCTGGGAGTCGGTTCGGCGGACCCGCCCAGCATAGGGCACGGCGCCGGAACAGGCAGACGGTTGACCATCTGCCATCCGCGGTCTAGCTTCAGCCGTGCCCCGCTCCGGCCGGAAGGAGATCCGCCGGTCACCGGAACATCGGGAGGCGCCGTGCCGGGGCGGGCGGGGTGGACTCGTCCGGGGCGCTCGACCGTAGACTGGCGGGCACTGGAGGTGTGATGCTCGGACTCGGTGAGCTGGAGCTGAAGGTGATGGACGTCCTGTGGACGGCCGAGGACCAGCTCCGCGTGCGCGACGTTCTCGACCGGCTCTCCGCCGAGCGGACGTTCGCCTACACCACGATCATGACGGTCCTCGACCACCTGCACGACAAGGGCTGGGTGCAGCGCACCCGGGTCGGGCGCGGCTACCGCTACTGGCCGGTGCGCTCGCGCGAGGAGGCGGGTGCGCACGTGCTGCGCGAGGTGCTCGACTCCTCCGGCGATTCCGAGTCGGTCCTGCTGCACTTCGCCGCCTCGGTCTCCGAACGCGAGTCGGAGCTGCTGCGGCGAGCGCTGGAGAACGGGCGTGGGACACCATGACGGTGGCCCTCGGCCTGCTCATCGGCGCGGTCGTGATCGCCGTCTTCGGGCCGGTGTACCTGCGCGCCCTGCTCCGCCCGCGCGTGCGCCCCGGCATCGCGCTGGCCGGGTGGGTCGCGTCCCCGCTGGTGGCCATCGGCGCCGCGATCACCGGTGCGGCGCTGCTGCTGGTCCCGGACGGCGCGTCCGTGGACGGTCTCATCGGCATGGCGCGGAGCTGCGTCAACGTGGTGCACGGCGACCCGGCGGCCTGGGGGTACGTGGCCCGGCTCGGCGGTGCCGCGCTCGTGGCGGCGGCGGTGCTGCGCGTGCTGGTGGTGGCCGCCGGGATCGTCCGCAAGGAGGCCGCGCTGCGGCGCCGCCACCTGACCGCGGTGCGGTTGCTCTCCGGCGAGGACCCGGACTCGCGGGTGCTGTGGCTGGACCAGGCCGTACCGGTGGCCTACAGCATCGGCGGTCGGCACGGCGCGATCGTGGCGACCACCGGCGTGCGGCACCTCGCCCCCGAGGCCCGGGAGGCGGTCCTCGCGCACGAGCGCGCCCACCTGTCCGGGCGGCACCACGCACTGGTCCGGCTGGTGACCGCGCTGGCCAAGGCGCTGCCGTTCGTGCCGCTGTTCCGCGCCGCGCCCCCGGCCGTGCGCGTGCTCGTCGAGCTCGCCGCCGATGCCGGGGCGGCCCGGCACTGCGGTGCGAGTTCGGTGTGCGCGGCGCTGCGCGCGGTGACCGGTGAGTCGGTGCCCGCGACGTCGCTGGCGATGTCGCGGGAGTCGGTGCAGCTGCGGCTGCACTGGCTGCAGGCCGCGCCCCCGGGCGGTCGGCACCGGGCGAGCTGCGTGGCCGCCGTGGTCGCCTCGGCGTCCCCGGCCGTCCTCGCGATCGGTGCCGCCGCGTGCCTGGTGCTCCTGTACTGCCTCGGCCTCGACATCCTCTGACCGCGACCCGCGCCCGCTGCGGGAGGCCGTTGGGCGGCATCACCGGCCTTCTCGGCACCCCCGCCCCAACTACTACGACACGTAGTAGTTAGGCTCCGGGGCAGCCGAGCGAGGGAGAGTGGTGACCGATGGGTGGCACCAGCGCGAAGAGGAAATGGCTGAACGTGACCGCGGCGGTGCTCGTCGCGGTGGTCGCGTTCCTGCTGGGGCACTTGGTGACCTCGCAGGGCGGGTCGGACCGGGCCGCGCCGCAGCAGGCCGAGCAGCAGCAGGAGAGCCCGCTGGCGAAGCTGGCGCGCCGGACCCCCGGCGACCCGCTGGCGCTGGGCAGGCACGACGCCCCGGTCGTCATGCTCAACTACGGCGACTACCGGTGCCCGTTCTGCGCGAAGTTCTCCCAGGACATCGAGCCCGAACTGATCAAGCGCTACGTCGACAGCGGCGTCCTGCGCCTCGAATGGCGGGACTTCCCGATCTTCGGCGAGGAATCGATCGAAGCCGCCAAGGCCGGGCGCGCCGCGGCCGCCCAGGGCAAGTTCTGGGAATACCTGGGCGCGATCTACCACGATTCCCCGGGCCGGGGGCATCCGCCGCTGCCGCACGACACGCTCATCGACTACGCCGAGCAGGTCGGGATCACCGACATCGCCCGGTTCGAGGCCGACATGAACAGTCCCGCCACCCTGTCCGCCATCCAGGCCGACGCGGTGGAAGGTTCCGAAATCGGCGTGTCGAGCACCCCGACGTTCCTGGTCAACGGTGATCCGATCCTCGGCGCCCAGCCGCTCGACCAGTTCGTCCAGGCCATCGAACAGGCGAAGGCCGCGGCGGAATGAGCGAGATCGGACTGCTCGGCGCCTTCTTCGGCGGGTTGCTGACGCTGCTCAGCCCGTGCGCGGCGATGCTCCTGCCGTCCTTCTTCGCCTACGCCTTCGACGGGCTCGGCAGGCTGGTCGCCCGGACCGCGGTCTTCTACCTGGGACTGGCGACCACGCTGGTCCCGCTCGGAGCCGCGGCCGGGCTCTTCGGCGCGCTGCTGACCCAGCACCGCACGACGGTGACCGTGGTCAGCGGTCTGGTGCTGATCGCCTTGGGACTGCTGCAGATCTCCGGCAAGGGTTTCGGGTTCGCCGCGGCGCAGCGGATGACCGGCCGCATCCGGATCTCCTCCGGGCTGTCGGTGTACGCGCTCGGCACGGTCTACGGGCTGGCCGGGTTCTGCGCCGGGCCGCTGCTGGGCAGCGTGCTCACCGTCTCGGCCGCCGGGGGCGAGCCGCTCTACGGCGCGATCCTGCTCGCCGTGTTCGCGCTCGGCATGGCCTTCCCGCTGTTCCTGCTGGCACTGCTGTGGGAGCGGTTCCAGCTCGGCCGGCGGGCGTGGTTGCGCGGACGCGAGGTCGCCATCGGGCCGCTGCGCCTGCACACCACGAACATCATCTCCGGCCTGGTGTTCGTCGCCATCGGCCTGATGTTCGTCCTCACCGAGGGCACCGCGAACCTCGGCGGTTTGTCCGATGTGGACAGCCAGTTCGCGGTGCAGGCGTGGTTGCAGCAGACCATCGCGGGAATCTCGAACACCACCGTGCTGCTGGTGCTCGCGGTGGCCGCCCTCGCCGTGGTGCTGTGGCGGATCGCGCGCCTGCGCCGCGCCGAACGCGACGGATCCGCCGCCGCGGGTGAGCGGGAGAGCTGACCAGCTCGCGCGACGTCGGTGGGTCCACCGACGTCGCGCGGCTCACGTCAGCGCCAGCATTCCGGCGAACGCCGTCCCGGTCACCAGCACCGTCGACACCGCTCCGAGCACGAACGCCTTGGGCCCGGTCCGGACCAGGTCCGCGACCCGGACCGCACTGCCCAGGGCGAACAACGCCGCCGTCAGCAGCACCGCCGTCACCTGCTGCGCCCCGTGCAGCACCGGCGGCGGCAGCACCCCGAGGCTGCGCACCGCCACCGCGACCAGGAACCCGACGACGAACAACGGCAGCAACGGTGGCCGCTTCCCGCCCGCGGCGGTCGTCTCGCGCCGCCGCACCACGCCGACGAGGGCCACCACCGGCGCCAGGAGCACCACCCGGCTGAGCTTGACCACGACGGCGATCGCCACCGCCGCACCGCCCATCGGCGAGGCCGCGGCCACCACTTGCGCGACCTCGTGCACACCGGCCCCGGCGATCCGCCCGAATTCCGCGCCCGACAACCCCCACTCGGCGCCGAGCACCGGCAGCAGCAGCATCGAGAGGCTGCCGAACACCGTCACCAGCGCCACCGCGGTCGCCACGTCTTCGTCCTTCCGGTCGACCACGCCCTCCACCGCCGCGATCGCCGACGCCCCGCAGATCGAGAAGCCGGTCGCCACCAGCAACGACAACCCCCGCGACACGCCGAGCCACCGCCCCAGCAGCACCGTGCCCGCGAACGTCACCGCCACGACCACCACGACCGCCACCACGGTCCCGGCGCCCAGGCCGAGCACCTGACCGACCGCGAGCTGGAGCCCCAGCAGCACCACCCCGAGCCGCAGCGATCGCCGCATCGTCCACGCCAGCCCCGGCCGCACCGCCCCCGGCACCACCGGGAGGTTGCCGACCACGACGCCCAGCAGCACCGCCCACGTCAGCGAACTCGCCGCGGGCACCAGGGCCGCGACCGACATCGACGCCGCCGTCCCGGCGACCGCCACCACCACTCCCGGCCACCGCCGCATCACCGCGGACGTCTGCTGCGCGTTCCCCGTCTCAGCCACGTGCCCAGCGTCGCCAGCGGAACCGCCCGCGCGTAGCCGTCGACCGGACAGGACGTCATAACCGCGATGCATGCCCAGCACCGGCGCATCCCCCGGCCGCAGCGCCCCGATGCCTATCCTCGGGGCATGACCGCGCCCGACTCCGAATCACTGCGCCTGCTCGTCCTCGTCGGCGAACTCGGCAGCATCGGAGCCGCCGCCACCGAACTGCGGGTCAGCCAACCCGCCGCCAGCAAGCGCCTCACCAGCCTCGAACGCCGCCTCGGGCTCGAACTCGTCGAACGCACCCGCCAGGGCTGCACGCTCACCCCGGCCGGGGTCGTCGTCACCGACTGGGCCCGCCAGGTCCTCGCCCACGTCGACGGCCTGATGAACGGGGTCCGCGCCTTGCGCGCCCAGCAGCAGTCCCGGCTGCGCGTCGCCGCGAGCATGACCATCGCCGAGTACCTCGCCCCCGGCTGGATCAGCGAACTGCGCCGCGCCTTCCCGGAGAGCCACCTCGAACTCGACGTCACCAACTCCGCCACCGTCGTGGAAGCCATCCGCCACGGGCGCGCCGACCTCGGCTTCGTCGAAACCCCGATCGCCCCGGAAGGCGTCTCCGTCCGCCACGTCACCCGCGATCGCATGGTCCTGGTGGTCCCGCCCGACCACCCCTGGGCCCGGCTCCGCCGACCCCTCAACCCCACCGAGCTCGCCGCCACCCCGCTCATCGTCCGCGAACGCGGTTCCGGCACGCGCGAAACCCTGTACCGCGCCCTCGCCGACCTCGGCGCCGACCCCGTCGCTCCCCTGCTGGAACTGCACTCCACCACCGCCGTGCGCAACTCCGTCGTCGCCGGTGCCGGACCCTCGGTGCTGAGCATCCTCGCCGTCGGCACCGACCTCGCCGAACGCCGCGTCATCGAGGTCGACGTCGACGGGATCGACCTGCGCCGACCGCTGCGCGCCGTGTGGCGCTCCGGCCTGCAGCTCACCGGTCCCGCCGCCGCACTGCTGGCCACCGCCATGCGCACCCCGCGATGACCGCCGGCGCGGACACGCGCAGACAGCTACCCGGGTGATCACCGGAGACCCGGGACACCTCCCCCGCGACCACCGCGCCGAACCGGATGGGCTGCGGGCTGCTCATTCTGCTTGTTCCTCTTGGTCGCCGGGGGCTTCGCCCATGGGGCGTCCGGTCCAGCGCTCCCAGAGGGTGGCGATGGAGGCGTAGTCGAGCCGGCCGAGCCCTTCGGCGACGCCGAGCTCGTAGACGGTGTGCGCGCCCTGGATGCCGAACAGCGGCACGCCGCCGTCCTGGGCCATGGCCAGTGCGAGCGTGGAATCCTTGCGGGCGGCCTCGGTGGGCATGCCGCCGTCGTAGTCCCCGCGCAGGACGCGCTCGGCGAAGCGGTGCGTGAGCGGGCGGGTCAGGCCGGCTTCGGGGCCGGACAGCAGCGAGGCCAACGCCGAGCCGGAGACCCCGGTCGCCGCGCCCAGCGCACCGGCCTCGGCGAGCACCACCATCACCGCGTGCGCCACCGCGTTGTTGATCACCTTCGCGGCCATGCCGCTGCCCACCGGGCCGAAGCGCAGGACGCTCCCGCTGATCGCCTCCAGCACCCCGGCCACCCGGTCCACAGCGGACTCGTCGCCGCCGACTAGCAGCGTCGCGGTGCCCCCGGCCATCTGCGCCACGCCCGAGAGGATCGCGGCGTCCACGATGCCGATGCCGTGCGCGGCGCAGAGCTCCCGCTCCGCCGCCATGTCCGCGGGGCTGACCGTGCTGGTCTCCACGATCACCGCACCCGCGCGCATCCGCGGCGCCAGCTCGGCGATCACCTGGCGCGAGATCTTCGGTGCGGGCAGGGAGAGCAGCACGACGTCGGATGCCGCCAGCTCGCCCACCGCACCGACGGCGGTGATCCGCGGATGCTCGACGGCCGGTGCGACCCGCGCCGGGTCGAGGTCGAACACGCGCAGCGGGCCGCGCGCGGCGAGGCGACCGGCGACGGCGCCACCCATGTTCCCAAGGCCGCACAACGAAACGGTGTCGCTCAAGGCGTTCTCCTTTCCGGTTCCGCGCAGAACGGCGTTCTCCGCCCGTGGCTCAGAGGCGGATCGCGAAGGGGTCCGGGGTCCGGCCGCTCAGGTCGACCATCACGTTCTTCGTGCTCAGGTACTCGCGCAACGCTTCCTCGCCGCGTTCCCGGCCGTAACCGGACTTCCGGGTACCGCCGAACGGCGCCTGCGCGGCGCTGGCCCGGTAGGTGTTCACCCACACCGTCCCCGCCCGCAGTCGCCGGGCGACCCGGTGGGCGCGGGTCAGGTCGTTGGTCCAGATCCCCGATGCGAGCCCGAAGTCGCTGTCGTTGGCGATCGCGACGGCCTCGTCGTCGTCGCGGAACGGGATCGCGCTGAGCACCGGTCCGAAGATCTCCTCGCGGGCCAGCGCCGAGGTGTTGGCGACGTCGGCGAACACCGTCGGCCGCACGAACAACCCCTCGCCCAGGGCCGGGTCGTCGACCGGCTCCGCACCGACCACCGCGCGCGCCCCGGAATCGACACCGGCGTCGATGGCGCGCTGGATGCGGTCGCGCTGCGGCCGGTTGGCGACCGGGCCCATCTGGGTCCGCGGGTCCAGCGGATCGCCGAGGCGGATCTCGGCGGCCCGCGCCGCGACCGCCGCCACCACCTGCTCGTAGACCGACTCGTGCACCAGCAACCGGCTTCCGGCGATGCAGGTCTGCCCGCCCGCGGCGAAGATCCCGGCGACCGCGCCGGCGACCGCGCGATCCAGGTCGGCGTCGGCGAACACGATGTTCGGCGACTTGCCGCCGAGTTCGAGGGTGACCGGGACCAGGTTCTTCGCGGCGGCAGCGGCGATCGCGCTGCCGGTCGGCACGCTCCCGGTGAAGCTGATCCGGTCCAGGTCGGGGTGCTCGGTCAGGGCGATCCCGGCCTGCCGGTCGCCGGTGACGACGTTGACCACGCCCGGTGGGAAACCGGCCTGCTCGATCAGGTCGGCCATCCGCAGCGTGGTCGCCGAGGCGTGCTCCGAGGGCTTGACGACAACGCAGCACCCGGCGGCCAGCGCCGGCGCGAGCTTGTTGGCCAGCAGCTGCATCGGGGAGTTCCACGCGGTGATCAGCGCGGCGACGCCGATCGGCTCCGGCACCGTGTAGTCCAGGGTCTCCGGGTCGTCCAGCGGAATGGTGCGCCCGTACAGCTTGTCGGCGCAGCCGGCGAAGAACCGGTAGTTGCGCGCGGCGAAGCGCGCTTGGCCGGTCGTTTCGCGGACCAGCTTGCCGTTGTCGGTGGACTCCAACGCCCCGAGTTCGTCGGCGTGCTCGTCCACCAGCCCGGCGAGCCGGTTCATCAGCTCCGCACGTCGGACGCCCGGAGTGGTCGACCAGTCGCCGTCGAACGCGGCGCGGGCCGCGGCCACCGCGGCGTCGACGTCCTGCGGGCTCGCGTCCGGGATGGTGGCGAACTCCTCCGCCGTGAAGGGGTTGACCGCGGGCAGCTCCTGCCCGGTGGACGCCCCCACCCGCTGCCCACCGACGAGCATCCGGTACCTGGGATCGGTCATCAGGCGCACTCCCTGGGCGTGTTGGTCGGTCGACGTCGCGGTGCGCGGTACCGAACACCTCCACAGCCCCCGGACCGCAGCGGTACGCCCTTGTATACAGGAGAATACGCACAGTGCGGCGGCACGTGTCAAGACTCGATGGCGCGTCGCCGGGTTCGGCAGCGCAGACCTCTTGACGCGGCGCAGCGCCTACGTATCCTCCTGCATGCAGTCGTGCACCGCTGTGCTCGCGCAGCTTCCGCTCGCCTTCCGACCCCGCGGGGAGGAACACCGATGACCGCTGCGATCGCGACCAGCGTGGGTTGCCTGCTCCTGATGTTCGCCTTGGCCATCGCCTTCAACGTCAACATCGGCGCGCTCGGCTTCGTCGCCGCGCTGGTGGTCGCCACGGTGGGCGGCCTGTCCGCGGACCAGGTGCTGGAGTCCTTCCCCGCCGACATCTTCGTGCTGATCGCCGGGGTCACCTACCTGTTCGCGATCGCCCGGGAGAACGGCACCGTCGAGCTCATCATCCGCACCGGGGTGCGGCTGGTCGCCGGCAAGGTCGCGCTGATCCCCGTGGTGTTCGGCGTGCTCGCCGCGGTGCTGGTGGCCTTCGGCGTCTTCCCGTCCGCGGCGCTCGCGCTGCTGGCCCCGCTGGCGATGACGTTCGCCGCGCAGTACCGGGTCAGCCCGCTGCTGATGGGGCTGCTCGTGCTGCACGGCGTCAACGCGACAGCGATGTCGCCGCTGAACTCCTACGGCGCGGTCACGCGGAGCGTGCTGACCGATTCCGGGTTGGCCGACGTGTCGATCTGGACCGTGTTCGGCCTGTTCCTGGCGATGTACCTGCTGCTGATGACGGTCGTGTACTTCGCCTTCGGCGGCCTGCGCCTGATCCGGCACGGCCACGGCGGGGAACCCGCGGTCGACGGCGTCGACGTGGAGGTGACCACGGGCGAGGTCACCGGCGAGCAGCGGGCGACCTTGCTGGCCATCGCCGCGTTGATGGTGCTGGCGCTGGGTTTCGGCCTCGACGTCGGGATCACCGCCTTCGGCCTCGGCGCGCTGCTCACCCTGCTGTTCCCGAAACGGGCCGACGGCGCGGTCCACGGCATCTCGTGGAGCGTCATCCTGCTGACGTCGGGGCTGTTCGTCTTCGTCGGCGTCGCGGAGGAAGTCGGCGCGATCGCTTACGCCTCCCACGCGATCGGCGGCCTGGGCGACCCGGTGGTGACGACGCTGCTGGCGTTCCTGACCGGCGGGGTCGTCTCGGCCTTCGCCTCCACCACCGCGACGCTCGGCGCGACGTTCCCGATCCTGATCCCGCCGCTGCAGGCCGCCGACTTCGCGCACATACCCGGTGCGGTGGCCGGTTTCGGCGTCGCGGCCAGCGTCGTGGACGTCAGCCCCACCTCGCCCAGCGGAGCGATGCTGATGGCCAACGTCCGCAACCGCGCCAAGCAGGTCTACTTCCGCCAGCTCGTGTACTACGCGGGCGCGATGCTCGTGACCGGTTCGGTCGTGCCGTGGCTGCTGCTGGTCGTGCTCGGCCTCGGGTGAGGACTACCCGTTCGCGCGTGGCCCGCGGCCGTGCGCCTTCTTCTCCTTGATGCGCGCCGCCTCCTTGCGGACTTCGCCCTGGAGGGCGCGTTCCCGCCGGAGCCACTCGGGCATGTCCGCCTTCAGGGCGTTGATCTGCTCCGTGGTGAGCGGGTCGGTGATCCCGCCGCGGGCGAGGCCGCCGATGGAAACGCCCAGCCGGGCCGCGACGACCGGTCGCGGGTGGGGTCCGTCGCGCCGGAGCTCCTGCAGCCACTCCGGCGGGGCCTCCTGCAAGGCGTTCAGCTCGTCGCGCGAGACGACCCCCTCCTGGAATTCCGCGGGCGTGGCCTCGAGGTGCACGCTCAGCTTCTTCGCCGCGGTCGCGGGCTTCATCGTCTGCGGGGTCTTGCGCGCCGTCATGTCCCCAGGGTAACCACCGTGCGCACGCCCCCTGCGGCCACGCCCGGTAGTCTGCCCACGTGATGGGTCCGGACGCGCCTCCCGCCTTCACCCTCGCGCACGTACCGGGGGTGACGCCCGACAAGTGGGTGCGGAAGTGGAACGAGCGGGTGCCCGACGTCCCGCTGGTCCTCGCGCAGGTGACCGCCGCCGAAGCCGCCGACGCGGTGCGGGACCGCGACGCCGACGCGGTCCTCCTCCGGCTGCCGACGAACCGCACGGGCCTGCACGCGATCCCGCTCTACACCGAGACGACCGTGGTCGTGACCCCGAAGGACCACCTGGTCACCGCGGCCACCGAGGTCTGCGCCGACGATCTCGCCGACGACGTCGTCCTGCACCCCCTCGACGACGTCCTCGACTGGCAGCAGCCGCCCGGACGGCCGGCGATCGAGCGCCCGGCCACGACCGGGGAGGCGATCGAGCTGGTGGCCGCCGGAGTGGGATTGCTCGTCGTCCCGCAGTCGCTCGCCCGGCTGCACCACCGCAAGGACCTCACCTACCGACCGGTCGCGGACGCCCCGCAATCGCGCGTCGCGCTGTCGTGGCTGGAGGACGAGACCACCGATCTGATGGAGCAGTTCATCGGGATCGTCCGCGGCCGGACCGTCAACAGCACGCGCGGTCGCCCGCCGACCCCGCCGTCGGCGAAGCGCACGCGGTCCGACAGCACCAAGCCGACCGCGCGCACTTCGCGGAGCGGGCAGCGACCGCGGTCCCGCCGCCGGGGCGGCGGCGGGAAACCCCGTCGGCGCTCGTAGGTCACCGCGGCGCGGAGAACATCGCTGAGGACGTCGTGAAATGCACGACCGGAGACGGCACCGGCCGATCGCCCGGCCATCGGACGAATGCGAAATCCGGAGATGCCCGTTCGCTTTCCGGCGGTGCGCCGTCGGGTGGACGGGAGCGCGTCGAGCGTCACACGGGCCGGTCACGGCGCGTGCTCGGGTCGGCACCCGGGGTGCGGAACCCGTCCTGCCCGGGACGAACTCGTCACAGCCCGGCCGCCGCGCTTTGACCGGCGCCGAGCTGCCCGACTAAGGTTTCGTCGTTCTCCGGCGCCAACGTGGAGGTACCTCCCGAGAGCAAACGGTCGGCCTCGCCGACCTCATCGCCCCGGCGTCGGTCTGGCTCTGCCCCGCACATCATCGCGACTTCTGCGCAGCGCCGGTCCCGCTCTCGCGTGCCGCCCCGGCCCACTTCTCCGCACCACAGATTGGCTTCACCGTGCCGTCCACCACCTACGAACCTCCGGATACCGCTGCGCAGAGCCGCCAGAAGAGCTCCGGGGCCAGGACGAACCTCGCGGTATCCCTGATCAGCGGCGGGCTGCTCGTCGCCTTCGTCGTCGCGGCGGTCGTGGCCCCCACCGCGACCGGGGACGCGGTCACCGCGGCGTTCACCGCGAGCGCCGACCTGTTCGGGCCCTACTGGCAGGTCCTGCTGCTGGCGACCTTCCTCGTCGCCGTCGTGCTGGGGGCTTCCCGGCTGGGGCGGGTCCGCCTCGGCGGCGTGGACGCCCGCCCCGAGTTCGGGACCTTCAAGTGGATCGCCATGATCATGACGACCCTGCTGGCGGCCGGGGGCGTGTTCTGGGCAGCGGCGGAGCCGGTGTTCCACTTCGCCGATCTCCCGCCCGCGTACTCCGACGTCGCGCCCGGATCGGCCGAGGCCGTCACGGTCGCCCTCGCGCAGAGCTTCTCGCACTGGGGATTCCTCGCGTGGGCGGTGCTGGGCACGCTCGGCGCCATCGTCATGCTCCGCGCGCAGGACAAGGGCCTGCCGCTGCGCCCCCGCACCCTGCTCGACCCGGTGTTCGGCGAACGCATCCAGCACCACTGGGGCGGCACCGTCGTCGACGTCATCTCCATCATCGCGGTGGTCGCGGGAACGGTGGGGCCGGTCGGGTTCCTCGGCCTGCAGGTGTCCTACGGCATGTCGCAGATGTTCGGGACCCCCGACACCTTCCCGGTGCAACTGCTGATCATCGTGGGTCTCACCGCCATCGCGGCGATCTCGGTGGCCACCGGGCTGGAGAAGGGCATCCAGACCCTGAGCCGGTTCAACATCTGGCTGGCGGTCGCCGTGGTGGCGGCGATCCTGGTGGTCGGGTCCGCGTCGTTCGTCGTGGACGGGTTCCTGACCGGATTCGCCCGCTACGTGGAGGACTTCGCGCCGCTGTCGCTCTACCGGGGCGACAACGACTGGCTCGGCAGCTGGACGGTGTTCTTCTTCGGCTGGTTCATCGGCTACGCCCCGCTGATGTCGATCTTCGTCGCCCGCATCTCGCGCGGACGCACCGTGCGCCAGCTCGTCGGGTACGTCGCCGTGGTGGCCCCGGTGGCGACAGCCCTGTGGTTCACCGTGCTCGGCGGCACCGGGGTCATGCTGGAGCAGCGCACTCCCGGATCGGTCTCCGGACCGCTGAACGAGGCCGGGCTCCCGGCAGCCGTCGTCGCCATCACCCAGCAGCTCCCCTGGGGCGGTGTGCTCGGCATCGCGCTGCTCGTCCTGACGACCACCTTCGTGGCCACGACGACGGACTCGATGTCGCTGGCCATCTCCACCTCGGCGACCAACGGGGGCGAACCGCCCCGGAAGGCCCGCGTCTTCTGGAGCATGATGATCGGCGCCGCCGCCTGCGCGCTGATCTCCGTCGGGGACAGCGGCGTCGACGCGCTCCAGTCGTTCATCGTGGTGACCGCGGTACCCGTCGGCTTCGTCATCCTGCCGTCCCTGTGGTCGGCGCCGAAGGTGCTCCGCGACATGGCCGCCGAGCAGGAGATCGGCCGCTGATGGCCTGCCGCCGCGTGCCCGAGGACGTCGACGGCCTCGCGCGGTAGGCCGGTCCGCGGGAGGTGGCCGCCGGCCGCAAGGCCCGGCCACCTTCCGCACGACCGGTGACCGGGCGGCGAAGGCCCCACCTCCGCCACGTCTCACGGCCGGTGTCGATCGCGATCATCCGACCGCCGATGTCCCATCGGCGGAAACCTTCCGGTTCGCGACAATTCACCCATGCCCGCGAGAGTGCTCGCGGCCGCCGAGACCGGCTGCCCTGCGACCGGAGGTGTCTTCGTGGACCTGTCCAGCCGACCACTGAGCAGCCGCACCACGGGTGCTCTCGTACTCGCCGTCACCGGCACGCTGATCTCCCCCGCGGCGTCGGCCGCACCCGAGCACGCCCCGCTGGAGGCCGGTGGGGCCGCCGCCTACCAGGGTGCTGTCGACGTCGTGGCGGGCCCGGACGAGAGCCAGGAGGCCCTCGACGGCGTCGTCTTCGACGACAAGAACGAGAACTCCCGCCAGGACGCCGGTGAACCCGGCATCGCGGGCGTCACCGTCTCCAACGGCCGCGAGGTCGTCACCACGGACGGCCGGGGCCGCTACGAGCTCCCCGCCTACGACAACATGACGGTCTTCGTCACCCAGCCCCGCGGCTACCAGGTGCCGGTCGACCAGGACAACGTCGCGCAGTTCTCCTACCACCACCTGCCGGAGGGCTCCCCCGAGCTGCGCTACGGCGGCATCGCGCCGACCGGCCCGCTGCCCGACGCGGTGAACTTCCCGCTCGCCCAGAGCAAGCTGACCCGGTCCCCGCAGCAGCACTGCCTGATCGGCGGCGACGTCCAGACCTACGACCAGCAGGAAGTGGAGTACGCCCGCAAGGGCGTGTTCACCGACCTGGCCGCGCGCGACGACTACGCCGGTTGCGGCGCGCTGTTCATCGGCGACGTCGTCGGCGACGACCTCTCCCTCTACCCGCGGACCCGCGAGCTGACCGGCATGCTCAACGGCCCGGCCCGCTTCCTGCCGGGCAACCACGACCTCGACTTCGACGCGCCGACCAGCGAGCACGCCTTCGACACGTTCCGCGCGAAGCTCGGCCCGGAGTACTACTCCTACGACTCCGGCAAGGCCCACGTCGTCGCGCTGAGCACGGTCGAGTACCCGCTCGCCGACGGCGGGTACGACGGCGCCCTGGACGAGCGGCAGCTCGAATGGCTGCGCAACGACATCGCCCGGGTCCCGGAGAACAAGCTGATCGTCATCGCGGCGCACATCCCGCTGCTGAACTTCGCCGACCAGGGCAGCGAGACCCACCAGATCGACCAGGTCAAGGAGATCTACGAGATCCTCGAGGGCCGCGAGGCCATCGCCGTGGGCGGGCACACCCACAGCATCGAGAACCTGCGCGAGGGCGACAGCCTCGCCGGCTGGAAGGACCTCTTCGGCGTCGACGGCCTGCCGTTCCCGCACATCACGGCGGGCGCGATCTCCGGCGACTGGTACTCGGGCCGGATGCTGGAGGAGGGCTACCCCACCGCGATCCAGCGCGACGGCGGCCTGCCGGGCGCCCTCACCCTGGACATCGACGGCACCGCGGTCACCGAGCGCTTCACCGTCCGCGGCGACGACGGGTCGCGGCAGATGGCCGTCGGGCTGAACACCCCGCGCTACCGGACCTGGTACGCCGAGAACTCCGACAACGCCGGTTCCGCGCCGGAGTTCACCGACCCGCTGACCGTCTCCCGGGACGAGCTCGCCCGGGACACGTGGCTGACCACCAACTTCTGGATGGGCTCCACCGGCTCCACCGTCGAGGTGTCGCTCGACGGCGGCGAGCGGGTCGAGGCGGTCCGGACCCAGCCGATGAACGGCGAGGCCCAGCGGGTCGGCGCCGAGTGGTCCGATCCGGTCGCCTTGCAGGAACAGCTCGTCCACGGCGGCGGCCCGGCTGACCGGACGATGCACCTGTGGCGCCTGGAATTGCCCGCCGACCTGCCCGTCGGCGAGCACACCGCCGAGGTCACCGCGACCGACGTGCACGGCCGCCAGCACACCTCGACCCTCACCTTCGAGGTCACCGAGTAACCCACCGGGCTCCTCGACGACGGCACCTGCCCGGCCGGGCAGGTGCCGTCGTCGCTGGCCCGGCCGAACGCACCAGCTCCCCGCGCCCCGTCGCAGTTCACGGCCGACACGACCACATCGCGAGCGAATTCTGTCGGAGCCTTGCCGGAATAATTGGACATGCCGAGCATGGTCGGCATGGAGATGCCCACCGAGGTGCACGCGTTCGTGCGCCGCACGCACACGGAGCGCGTCCTGCGCGCGCTCCGCGAGCGGGGTGCGCTGAGCCGCGGTGAGATCGCCGAGGTCGTGGGGCTGTCCCGCACCACGGTCTCGGAGATCACGCGGGACCTCCTGCGGCGCGGGGTGATCGTGGTCGTCGACACCGACGCGGCGGTGCGCGCGGGCAGCGGCAGGCCCGCCGAACGGCTCGCCCTCGATCCGAACTCCGGGCAGTTCCTGGGCGTGGACTTCGGGCATCGCCGGGTCCACGTGGCGGTCGCCGACGCCTCGCACGAGATCGTCGCGTCGGGTCGTCAGCGGTACCCGGACAGCGCCGGCTGGCCCGAGCGCATCTCGGCCGCCTTCGCGCTCATCGACCGGCTCGGCGCCGAATGCGGGGTGCACTTCCACGCCTTGCAGGGCATCGGCATCGGGGTCACCGGCCCGCACCCGATGTCCTCCGCGCCGCACGCCCCGGAAGGTGCGTTCGGACCGGGCTTCGCCGCCGCGCGCGAGGACGTGGACGGCTCCTTCGCCGAGCGCTTCGGCGCCCCGGTGATCGTGGACAACAACACCCGGTTCGCGGCCCTGGCCGAGGCGATCACCGGTGGTGGCACCGTCGAGGACCTGCTCTACGTCCGCCTTTCCGACGGAGTCGGCGGCGCGCTCGTGGTCGCCGGCCGCCTCGTCGCGGGTGCCACGGGACTCGCCGGCGAACTGGGCCACGTGACGGTGCTGCCCGGCGGTCCGCGGTGCCGGTGCGGCAAGGCCGGGTGCCTCGAAACGGTCGCTTCGGTGCCGACGATCCTGGCGTCCTGCCAGTCGCGCGGCGCCGCGGTCGGCTCCCTGGACGAGTTGCGGGCCGCGGTCCGGCGCGGGGATCCGGTGGTCGGCCGGGTGCTGCGCGAGGCGGCCTCGGCGGTGGGCCGGGCCGTCGGCATGGTGGCGATGGTGGTCAACCCCGCCGAGGTCGTGATCGGCGGCGAGATCGCGCACCTGGCGCCGGTGCTCGTCCGCCAGGTCACCGCGACCGTCGCCGCGGAGCTCTTCCCGTGGAGCGCTGCGATGCCGGTCATCCGGTGCGCCCGGCTCTCCGACGACGACGGCGCCCTCGGCGCGCTCGCCGCGCTGTTCCACAGCTCACCGCTGCTCGCCGGCCACCCGGAGCCGGCCCGGATCAGCGCACAGCCGGCCTAAGGAGCCCCCGCCATGGCCCTCCTCGACGAGCACAGCGCGGTCCACGCCGAGCCCGGCCCGGCCCGACGTCCGCGCCGGTCGGCGGCGCCGCTGGCCCTCAACGCCGCGTCGATCCTGCTCGGCGTCGGGCTCTGGTGGGCGCTGGCGGCGCTGGGCCTCCAGATCCCGGCGCCGCCCGAAGTGGTGGGCAAGGCCGCGGAGATGATCCGGGACGGGACGCTGCTCCAGGACACCGGTGCCAGCCTCGCCCGGGTCCTCACCGGCTTCGCGCTGGGCACGACGCTGGCGGTGCTGATCGGCTTCCTCATGGGGTGGTACGGGCTCGTGCGCAGCATGGTCGAGCCGTGGGTGCAGTTCTTCCGCACCATCCCGCCGCTGGCGATCATCCCGCTCGCGATCGTGCTGATGGGCATCGGCGAGGTCCCGAAGATCTTCGTGATCTTCCTGGCCGCCTTCCTCGCCTGCGTCATCTCGACCTTGCAGGGGGTGGTCACCGTCGACCCGACCCTGATCAACGCCGCGCGGGTGCTCGGCGCGGGCGACGCGACGATCTTCCGCCGGGTCGTCGTGCCCGCCTCGTCGCCGTTCATCCTCGTCGGGATGCGCGTCGGGCTCGGCTCCGCGTGGGCGACGCTCGTGGCCGCGGAGCTCATCGCGGCGCAGGAGGGGCTCGGTTACCGCATGCAGCACGCCCAGCTGTACTACGACCTCCCGACGATCTTCGTCAGCCTGATCACGATCGGGATCCTCGGGCTGCTCATGGACCGGCTGCTGCTGGTCGCCGAACGCACGCTGACCGGATGGCAGGAGCGATCGTGAGCACCCGCACCGGGCAGGCCCCGGAACCCGCGAAGATCGCCGTGTCCCACGTGACCAAGACGTTCACCCTCGGGCGGGACCGGTTCGTCGCGCTCGACGACGTCTCGCTCGACATCGCCGACAACGAGTTCGTCACCGTCGTCGGCCCGTCCGGGTGCGGCAAGAGCACCCTGCTGAACATCCTCGCCGGGCTGGAGGAGCCGACCGCGGGCAGCGCGCTCGTCGACGGTGCGCCGGTCGCCGGACCCGGCCCGGACCGCGGGGTGATCTTCCAGCAGTACGCCCTGTTCCCCTGGCTGAGCGTGCGCAAGAACGTCGAGTTCGGCCTGAAGATCGCGGGCATGCCGCGGGCGCGGCGGCGCGAGCGGGCCGACCACTTCATCGACGTCGTCGGCCTGACCGAGTTCGCCGACGTGCTGCCGAAGGCCCTCTCCGGTGGCATGCGCCAGCGGTGCGCGATCGCCCGCGCCTACGCCGTGAACCCCTCGATCCTGCTGATGGACGAACCGTTCGGCGCGCTGGACGCCCTGTCCCGGGTGAAGCTCCAGGGACAGCTCCTGGAGGCGTGGGGCCGGGAGCGGCGCACGGTCCTGTTCATCACCCACGACGTCGACGAAGCCGTGTTCCTGGCCAACCGGGTGATCGTGATGGCCGCCCGGCCCGGGCGCATCTTCGACGTGATCGACGTTGACCTGCCGCACCCCCGCACCGAGCAGGTCCGGTTGAGCCCCCGGTTCACGGCCCTGCGCAACCGCGTCTGGAACTCCGTCTACCACCACGAGCACGGCGGCGACCCCACCCCACCGCCGACGGCGGACTGACCTCGGGAGGACATCATGGCCATCAGCAAGAGGCTGCTCGGCGGGGTGATCGCCGGGCTCGTGGCCGCGGCGACGCTCACCGGGTGCGGCGGCGGATCCGGCTCGGCCGCTTCCGACGAGGTCCGGTTCGGCTACATCGGCGACTTCAACGGCGCCAGCCTCCTCGCCGTCGCCGAAGACCAAGGCCTGTGGGCCGAGCACGGGTTGACGGCGGAGACCAGCGCGTTCACCAACGGTCCGCTGCAGATCCAGGCGCTGGGCACCGGCGACCTCGACTTCGGCTACATCGGCCCGGGGGCGATGTGGCTGCCCGCCTCCGGCCAGGCCAAGGTGGTGGCGCTGAACACCCTCGGCAACGCCGACCGGGTCATCGCCCAGCCCGGGACGACCAGCATGGCCGACCTCCGGGGCAAGACGATCGGCGTCCCCCAGGGCACCTCCGGGGACATGATCCTCACCCTCGCGCTGCGGCAGGCCGGGATGACGAAGAACGACGTCAAGGTGATGCACATGGACGCCTCGACGATCGTGTCCGCCTTCTCCGCCGAGCGGATCGACGCCGCCGGGTTCTGGTACCCCGCGATCGCCACGATCGAGGAGCAGGTGCCCGGCCTCGTCGAGCTGGCGAAGAACTCCGACTTCGCCGGCCAGGTCGAGTTCCCGACGGCCTTCGTCGCGGGCAACGACGTCGTGGCCGAACAGCCGGACAAGACGCGGAAGGTGCTCGCGGTGCTCCGCGACGCGATGCGGTACCGGTCGGAGCACCCCGACCGGACCATCGAGCTCACCGCGCGGTTGCTCGACGTCGACGAGGCGCAGGTGCGGGCCGACGCCGCCAACGTGAAGGTCCTCGGCGTCGACGAACTCGACCGGATGACCGAGGACGGGACCGTCGAGCGCTGGCTGTCGGTCATGGACGACTACTTCGCGGGCACCGGTCAGCTCCAGCGCAGCGTCGGACCCGGGAACTACTACACCGGCGAGCTGTTCACCTCGGCAGGTCGGCCATGAAACAGCCGAACATCCTGTTCCTGATGACCGACCAGCACCGCGCGGACACGCTGGGCGCCTACGGCAACACCCGGGGCGTCACGCCGCACCTCGACGAGCTGGCGCGCACCGGCACCCGGTTCGACCGCTGGTACACCCCGACCGCCATCTGCACGCCCGCCCGGGCCAGCCTGCTCACCGGGAAGGCGCCGTTCCGGCACAAGCTGCTCGCCAACTACGAGCGCAACGTCGGCTACATCGAGGACCTCCCGGCAGGGGAGTTCACCTTCTCCGAGGCGTTGCGGGACAACGGGTACAACTGCGGGCTGATCGGCAAGTGGCACGTCGGCACGGCCAAGACCGCCGGGGACTTCGGGTTCGACGGACCCGACCTGCCGGGGTGGCACAACCCGGTCGACCACCCCGACTACCTGGCCTACCTGGCCGACAACGAGCTCCCGCCGTACGAGATCAGCGACCGGATCCGCGGCACGCTGCCCAACGGAGGTCCCGGCAACCTGCTCGCCGCCCGGCTCCACCAGCCCGTCGAAGCGACCTTCGAGCACTACCTCGCGAGCCGGGCCATCGAGACCATGGAGCGCTACGCCGCGGACGCGCGCGAGCGCGACACACCGTTCTTCCTCGCGCTGCACTTCTTCGGCCCGCACCTGCCCTACATCCTCCCCGACGAGTACTTCGACCTGTTCGACCCCGCGGACGTGCCGCTGCCGCCCTCGGTCGCCGAGACCTTCCACGGCAAGCCACCGGTGCAGCGCAACTACAGCGCGCACTGGACGTTCGACACGATGCCGATCGAGACGACCCGCAAGCTGATCGCCGTCTACTGGGGCTACGTCGCGCTCATCGACCACGAGATCGGCCGGGTGCTGGCCGCGATGCGGCGCCTCGGCCTCGCCGACGAGACGGCGGTCATGTTCACCTGCGACCACGGCGAGTTCACCGGCGCGCACCGGCTGCACGACAAGGGCCCCGCGATGTACGAGGACATCTACCGGACGCCGGGCATCGTGCGGGTGCCCGGCGGCCCCGAAGGGGCGGTGCGCTCGGAGTTCGTCAGCCTCCTGGACTGCACCGCGACGATCCTCGAACTCGCGGGCGTCGACCCCGGCCCCGCGGTGGACTCGCGCTCCCTGCTCCCCCTGGTGACCGGTGCGGACGAGGCCGCGGACTGGGACGACGACATCGTCTGCGAGTTCCACGGCCACCACTTCCCGTACCCGCAACGGATGTTGCGCACCGACCGGTACAAGCTCGTGGTCAACCCGGACTCGGTGAACGAGCTCTACGACCTCGAGGCCGATCCGGACGAGCTGATCAACCGCTACTGCCACCCCGAGCTGGCGCCGGTCCGGACCCGGCTGCTGCGCAGGCTCTACGAGGTCCTGCGGCGGCGCGGCGACAACTTCTACCACTGGATGACGTCCATGTACGACGTCGGCGACGTCGCGCACGACCCGACGATGAGCGGGCTGGACGAAGCGAGCTACCAGAACACCGGGCCCTGAGACATCGGGCCCTGAGACATCGGGCCCTGAGACATCGGGCCCTGGGGCATCGGGCCCTGGGGCATCGGGCCTTGGGCGGCCCGGTTCCGCACCGCCGCGCCCGGCGGTCCCCGAGCGCACCGCGAACTCATCCACCGGACTCCGGAGGTACGAGCCGTGACCGTGCAACGCCTGACCCGCCTGCTGGCGACCGTCCTGATCGTGCCGCTGCTGACCACCACCGCCGAAGGGCCCCCGGCCCCGGTCGAGCGAGCGGCGACCACCACCTACACCAACCCGGTGACCGCCGGTGTCGTCGACACGTTCCCGGACCCGACCATGATCCGCGGCGGCGACGGCGACTGGTACGCCTACGGCACCACCAACCCCGTCTTCCACAGCCGGGGTGAATCCGGCGAGCGCATCCTCCCCGTGCTGCGCTCCACCGACATGGTCGGCTGGACCTACGCGGGCGACGTGTTCACCGCGGCCGACCGGCCGTCGTGGTGGCCGCCGGGCACCCGTCCGTTCGCGCCCGACATCCGCCACGTCGCGGGCTCCTACCACCTGACCTACGGCCTCTCCGGCGGCGGCGTCGCGCTCGCCACCGCTCCGTCCCCGACCGGGCCGTGGACCGACCGCGGACTGATCGTCACCCTCGCCGACGGCTGCCCCACCAACCCGAGGGGCACGATCGACCAGGCCATGCTGACCGGCGCCGACGGGGTCCACTACCTGTACTGGGGCAGCTACGACGCCATGTGCGTCGCGGCGATGAACGCCGAGGCGACCCGGCTGGAGGGGCCCGTCACGATCGTCGCCCGCGGGCGACGGGCGGAAGCGGCGTTCCCGGTGCGGCGCGGGGACTTCTACTACCTGTTCTACTCCGACGGCGGCTGCTGCCAAGGCGCGTTCAGCGGGTACACGGTCAAGGTCGGCCGCTCCGACGACCCGCGCGGGCCCTTCGTCACCCAGGACGGCCAGTCGCTGACCGACTACTCGAGCAAGGGCGGCATCGTGGCCGCCGCCAACGGCGGCGGGTTCGTCGGCCCCGGCCACAACTCCATCCAGACCGACCTCGCCGGGCAGGACTGGCTGGTGTACCACGCCATTCCCGCCGCGGACCCGGACTTCCCGCCGGTCGAGACCGCCGACGGGGTCAAGCCCGCCCTCAGCAAGCGCCCGATGCTGGTGGACCGGCTCGACTGGATCGACGGCTGGCCGGTGCTGCGGGGCGGGGCGGGCCCGTCGAGCCGACCGCAACGGGCGCCGGTCACCGAGGCCACCGTCGGCAGCACCTTCAACGGATCCGCGCTGCCGCCCGGGTGGCACGCCGACGGGGACCCGGCCGCGCGGTGGGCCCTCGCCGAAGCACCCGCGTCCGGTGGGGTCCTCGCCCAGACCGGATCACCGGCCGACCCGTCGGTCTTCCTCGCCCCGCGGCGGATCGGCGGCGACATCCGCACCGAGGCGCGGCTGAAGCTCGCCGACGCCGGAACCGGGGGCGCGGTCGGCCTCGTCGTCTCGGACCGGGGCCCGCGCGGCACCATCACCGCGCGGCTCGACCGGGCCGACCACGCCCTGTCGGTGTCGGTCACCCGGGACGGCGTCACCAGAACGAGCCGTGCCGCGCTGCCCGCGACCTTCGACCACAGGTCGTGGCACGTCCTCGCCGTGGAGGTGCGCGGCTCGTCGCTGACCGCCGAGGTGTCCGAGGACCGGTCGCGCGACGTGCAGGCGGCCGTGTCCGTGCCGCTGCCCGACGGGGAGCTCCGTCCGGGGCGAGTCGGGGTGCTGTCGACGGGCGCACCGGCCGTGGCCGACAACCTCAGCGCCGTCCCGCTCCACCGGCCCGCCACCACGCGGGTCGACGACCCGCGGCCCGGGGCACCGCTGCCCGCCCACTCCGACGACTTCAGCGGGACCGGCAGGCCCGAGGACCTCGACCCCGCCTGGAGCTGGGTCCGGGGTGACGAGGCCACCGCCACCGCAGCCGGTGGCGAGCTCACCTGGCCCACCGGGGGCGCGGAACTGTTCCTCGGCACCAACACCGCTCCGGTGCTGCTGCGCGACGCGCCCGCCGGGGACTTCATCGTCGAGACCAAGCTCTCCTTCGACGGAACCAGGCCCGCGCAGCAGGCCGGGCTGGTGCTGTACGACGGCGACGACCGCTACTTCAAGCTCACCCATTCCGTCCTCCCGGTCACCGCGGGCGACGGCGCGGTCTTCCGGCAGACCGAGTTCGCCAAGGAAGGGGAACGACCGACGACCACACCGCCCACCCCGGTGTTCTACGGTCCGATGTTCGGCGGCCCGCCCGCCGCGCAGACCTGGCTGCGGCTGGCGTACCACGCCAACCCGGCCACCGGGGCCCACGACGTCCGGGCGGCGTCCAGCACCGACGGCGTGCACTGGACCTGGGCCGGGACCTGGTCGATGCCGCGCCGGGGCCCGTTGGAGATCGGCCTGGTGTCGCTGAACGCGCCCGGGGCCACCGCCGAGTTCGACTACGTGCGCACCTTCCGAACCAGTACCGGCGGCTGATCGGCACCCGCGCCGCCGTGCCGCCCTGCCTCGGCCTTTCGAGGGGCGGGGCGGCTCAGCGCTCCGCCGCGGCCTGGGCGGCGTCGATGATGCCGTGGAGCAGGGCGTTCGCCTCCTGGAGGTCCTTGACGCTCATGCCGAACCGCTCCAGCATCGCGGCGGGCACCCCGAGGGCCTCGCGCTTGAGGTCCACGCCCGCGGCGGTCAACCGGATCCGCAGGGACCGCTGATCGTGCGGCGGCCGGACGCGTTCGAGCAGCCCGAGCTGCTCCATCCGCTTGACCAGCGGCGAGAGCGTGCCAGGGTCGAGGTGGAGCAGTTCGCTGAGCCGCTTGATCCCGACCTCGCCGTGCTGCCAGAGGGCGAGCATCACCAGGTACTGCGGGTGCGTCAGCCCGAGCGGTTCCAGCACCGCCCGGTAGGCGGCCACCACGCTCCGCGAGGCGACCGCCAGCGCGAAGCAGACCTGCTCTTCGAGGGCGAGCGGATCGCGCATGTCGGAAGGCACTCGCCCAGCATACCCAACCGTTGGGGCACCAACCGTTCTCGCCGCCGGTCCGGCCGGGAAGCCCGCGCACCCCGAAGTTGTGCGCCAACAGTTGGGGTGCTAATAATTGGTCGGGTCGCGGTCCCCGCGGCCCGACACCGGCCGGGCTCGCCCCGGACCGCCGGACCGGGACCGAAGGGAGCGCGTGGTGGGCGACTCGGGGTTGGTGCGCCCGAACCCGCTGCTGTGGGTCTGGTACGCCTACGGCGGGCGGTTGCCCGCCCGGCATCGCGAGTGGGTGCTGCACGACAGCACGACCCGCACGTGGATCCTGCGCCACGTCGCCCGGACCCTGGTCCAGGTCTCCCCCGGTCTGCTCTTCCTGCTCGCCCCCGGGCCGCTGTGGATCAAGGCCCTGTCGCTGCTCGGCGGCGTGATCCTGGCGCTGTGGTACTCGCTGTCCTACATGGAGTACACCTGCGAGTACCGGCTGTACAAGCACGGTTACGAGCTCGGCACCGGCAAGGCCGTGCGGGACCGGGCGAAGCAGACCACCACCGAGGAGCAGGCGGCCCGGTACGCCGCGCTCTACCGCTCGCCGGACGGACCGTAGCCCGCCACCGGACCGCGTTCGGGCGGGATGGACTGCGGGAACGCGAAGAAGTCGCCGGGGTCCACCGCGGCCTTGATCCGTTGCAGCCTCCGATGGTTGTCGCCGTGGTACGCGACCAGCCAGTCGGCCAGTTCCGGATCCATGCCGTTGGTGTAGCCGCCGGTGCCGAAGTGCGGCTGCATCGCGGCGTGCACGTTGCGCAGCCAGGTCATCCGCTGCTCGACGTGGCCGGGATCGGTGAACTGGTCCCAGTACGAGTGGTACTGGACGACGCCGATCGCCCTGCGGTGCGGGAACGCCGACGCAGCCGGTGCGACATCGGCGACGGCGCCGCCGAGCGCCTCGATGAGCAGGCCGCTGGCGCCGCCCGCGGCGGGCACGCTGTCGACGGCGCGTGCGAGTTCCTCCGCCGCCGCGGTGGCGACCGGGTCGCGGACGACGTGCGACTTGGCGGCGAAGGCCACTCGCGCGCCCCAGGTGCCGCCACCCCAGCGTTCGGCTTCGGACGCCGCCTGCACGTATCCGCGCGGCACCGCGATCCGCTGGGTTTCGCTCCGGCCGATCGCGGCGACCATCCGGTCGAGCACCGGGTGCAGCTCGGCGGGGGTGCCGATGAACGTGCCGGTCACCGCGGGTGGTGCGGGGCTGCCCCGATCGCTGAGCACCTCGACCGTGCTCCAGATCTCCCGCGGTGTGGCCGGGTCGGCCAGCCACTCCGACCAGCCCCGGACCACGGCGGGCAGGTCGCGGGTCGGCCAAGCCAGCAGGAACGAGGTGAACGAGAGGTCCCTGATGTCCTCGGTGGCGAACTCCAGATCGGTGACGACGCCGAAGTTGCCGCCGCCACCGCCGCGCAGCGCCCAGAACAGATCGGGGTCCCGCTCGGCGTCGACTCGGCGGAGGAGCCCGTCCGCGGTGACGATCCCCGCGCTGACCAGGTGGTCGCAGGCGAGGCCCCAGGCGCGGGTGAACGCGCTCAGCCCGCCGCCGAGCGTGACGCCGGCGAGGCCGATCGTGGGACAGCGGCCCAAGGGCAGCCCGGCACCGGCCGCCGCCAGCGCCAGATGCGCCTGCATGCCCTTGGTCCCGGAACCGAACCGGGCGCGGCCACCCGCGACCTCAGCCGTGTTGAGGGAGCTGACGTCCATGACGAGGCCGGTGCCGGTGGAGTAGCCGGCGTAGCTGTGGCCCCCGGAGCGCGGCGCCAGCGGCAGCTGCTCCGCCTGCGCGAAGCGCACGCACTCGACGACGTCCTGCGGCGTCGCCGGGTAGACCATCGCCTGCGGGCGCACGGCGTCGAACCGCTGGTTCACCAGCAACCGGGCTTGCTCGTAAGCGGCGTTGCCCGGTTCGAGCACCATGCCGTCGATGTTCTCGGCGAGGCCGGCGAACCGCCTGCGCCTGCGCACCGGGGCCGGCGCCGCGTCCTGGGCGCGGCGCAGCGCGGCGAGCGCGTGGAGGTCGGTGAGCACCGGGTAGTCGAACACCAGCGGACGCGGCCCGACCTGATCGGGCACCGAGGTGAAGCCGCCGTCGGTTTCCTGCTGCGCGGTCAGGTAGGCGGTGGCGCGGGCGGCGGCCTCGGGCGCGCCGTGGCCGGCCACCACCGGCAACGCCTGCGCGGTGGACAGCACGTCGCTGGGATCGCCCTCGGTCCGGCCCCAGCCGCCATCGGACCGCTGCGTGGCGACCAGCCGCTCGACCGCCCGTCGCGTCGCGGTCGCGACCCCCCGGCCCGCGCTGAAGGCCGGGATCGCGTGCAGCGCGTCCAGCGCCCGCAGGATGGCGCTCGACTCGCTGACCGTCCAGCTCCGCTCGAAGGTGCCGTCGGGGAGTTGGGCCGCCAGCACGAAGTCCACCGCGCCGGCGAGCAGCTCGCGGTGGTGCTCCCAGTTCGGTGCCAGGGCGAGGATCGCACCGGCCGTCATGTCCAGGTCCGGGGAGTCGCCGCGTACCCACGTCGGGAAGCCGCCACCGGGATCGGCGATCCCGGTGAGGTAGTCGGTGGCTCGCGCCAGTGCCGCGGAGTACCGCTTCGGCGCTGCGTTGAGGAACTCCACGCACCGGGTCGTGGTGTCCACATCGGTCTGGTGCATGCCGGTCGCGAACGGCCAGCCGCCGTCGGGCGCCTGCCATGCCGCGACGAAGTCGGCCATCCGGCTGGTGAGCGGTGCGAGCTCCCGGTGGTGGACGAACTCGAGCCCGGCGACGGCGGTGAGCCACAGGTCCTGGCTGTCGAGGAACGGCAGCCCGCCGTCCTCGTTCTGCGCGAGCGTCAGCCGCAGCAGCCCGTCGGACACGCTCCGGTCCGCGCGCCGGAAGGTGTGCACCGCGTGCAGCCCGAGGAGGTGGGTGGTGGCGCTGGCCTCCCACAGCAGCCGGTTGCGGCCGCCGCGCAGGAGCCCGACGAGCCGGTCCCGTTCCACGTCGGAGACCGCGTGCGGATATCCGCAGGCGTGGGCGTGGAGGGTCCGGATCGCCAGCAGGTGCGCATCGGTGAAGGTGGTGATCTCCTCCGGCGGCACGGCCGGTGGCGCGTCCCCGTGGTCCAGCGGCGCACCGCAGAGCAGGTGCAGCACCGTGCGCAGCATGACCTCCTTCAGCCGTCGTCGTCCCGCGGTGCCCCGGCTCAGCGTCGTCGGCAGCGCGGCGGCGAGGCCCGCGGCTCGCGGTGCCATCTCCTGCGGGAACAGGCATGCGTCGATCAGGAGTGCGTCGATCTCGTCGGCCCCGGAACGCCGCTCCACCAGGAACCGCGCCAACCGTTCCTGCTCGTCCGGGTGGGAATCGTCGGCGCGCAGCAAGGCCAGCAGCAACGCGGACTCCAGCACGCGGCTACCGCACCTGTCGTCCACCGCGCCCGTGCCGCGCACCGCGACGGCCAGGTGCCGGGCTAACGGCGCGATACCGCGCCCGCCGCTGCCGGGCAGCCCGCCCGGCGCGTTGCGGTGGGTTTCACCCTGCCACGCCAACGCGCCGTCCCGCGTCCGGCGGAGCACCGCGATCCGCTCGGCGTCCCCGGCGACGGCGTCGAAGTCGTCCATCCGCGCGGCCAGCATGGACCGCGCCTTCGCGGCCGCCTCCGGCAGGTCGCAGCCGTGCTCGCGGGCGAGCACGCCGACGAGGTTCTCGGTGCCCTCGGCCAGTTCCCGCTTCGCGGAGCCGATGTCGTTCGCCCACGCGATGATGTCGGCGGTGCTGTCCCGCAGCTCGTCCAGCGCGGCGTCCTCGGGCAAGGCGCGCTCGACGAGCGCGATCGTCGGCAACGCGGTGATGGTGTGCCTGCGCAGCGCCAGGTAGTCGTCCAGCCCCAGCCGCTCGCCGGACGCGCGCAGTTCGGCCTCGGTGCAGGTGGCGTCGGCGTAGCGCCGGTACAGCTCGACGAACCGCTTCTCCCAGCCGGGTGCGGCCGAGTCCAGGGTCCGCGGCCACAGGTCCGCCAGCGCCGCCACGGCCGGATGCCCGCGCGCCGGGCCGGTGTGCTCGAGCACGTCGATCAGCTGGTCCAGCAGCGCCCGCACCTGCTCGGGCGGAGTCCGCGTGCGGTCGAAACCGTCGTCGACGAGCGCGATGAACGCACCCCATTCCGCGAGCAGGCCCAGCTCGGCGCGCTCGGCTTCCGGTGCCAGCCACCCCGCCAACCTGCCCTGGCCCATCCTGGCCAGGCCGCGTCGGCTGTCCGCGCTGGTGACCAAGCCGACGCGGACGACCCAGTCGCGCACCCGCAGTTCGGCGGCAACCCAATCGGGATTGCAGGTGTTCGGCACGGTGCCCGATCCTTCAGCCGTTCGGCAGGCCCGTCGATCGGCCGACCACGTGAAAGGCTGTCACCCGATGTGTGGACGGCCTGGGTCGCGCCAGCTCGCCGAGCCACCACACCACCTACCGACGGCCGGCGACCGGCGACCGAGGGCAACGCCGCCGACGGCGGGTGGCCGGTTCGCGGCCCGGTCGGGTGCGGCGGCGCGATGGTTTCGACGAAGAATTTCGTTGATTGCTGTTCGGATGTGGTGGATAGCGTCCGTTCGGAGGTATCACAGGGGTGGTCTAGACCGGCAGACTCCCGGGATCGTTCAAGCGAAGACCGACCACCTACGAGGTGGTCCCGCATTGCCGGAGGTGACCATGGTTTCTCGTCGACGGTTTCTCGGGTACTCGGCCGCAGCCCTGTCCGCGCCGTTGTGGGCCCAGGCGATCAGCGCCCCGTTCGCGTCAGCGGCACCGGAAACCCTGAAGTTCGTGCTGCGGAACGACTCGGGTACCACGGCGCACGCCTACATCGCCGGGTTCTCCGACATCGAGAAGAAGGCCGTGTTCATCCGGCCGGACGGCACCCAGTACTTCCCGGAAGCCAGCGGTCCGGTACCGCAGCCCCTGGCCGAGGACCCGGCCATCCCGGTCGCCGGCAGCGTCGAAGTCACCGTGCCGCGGATGTACGGCGCGCGGGTGTACTTCGTGACCGACGACAAACTGACCTTCCAGGCCGTGCGGGGCGCCGACGGGACGACCGCCGTCGTGCACCCGAACTTCGTCTCCGACACCGACCCGAACTTCGGCAAGGACTGGACGTTCGCGGAGTTCACCCTCAACTCGGTCCAGCTCTACGCCAACATCAGCTACGTCGACTTCGTCGCCGCGCCGATCTCGCTGCACCTCACCGCCGCCAGCGGTGATCAGCACGTCCCGGGAATGCCCACCGGTGGGATGGACCAGGTCGCCCGAGGGCTGCGCGAGCAAGGCGGCAGCTGGTCGAACCTGGTGCAGGACTCGGGCGGCTCGGTCGTGCGGGTGCTCAGCCCGAACCACCGGGCGGCCGACTTCGCCGGCTACATGGAACCCTACGTCGACCAGGTGTACGCCAAGTACGCGAGCGAGCGGCTGTACATCGACACCCAGCGCCCCGACCTCGGCGTCCTCGAAGGCGGGGTCGAAGGTTCGGAGCTGGTGTTCGGCGCGGAACGGTTCGCCAAGCCGTCCACGGCCGACATCTGGAGCTGCAACGGCGGACCGTTCGCCAACAACCCGGGCAGCGACTCGCCGGAACGCCTGGCGATCGTGCCGCGGCTGGCCGCGGCCTTCAACCGCTCCACGCTGCTGATCAACCCCGAGCAGCCGCACGGGGAGGACCCGGCGACCTTCTACCAGCACGCCGTCACCAACCACTACGCGCGCGTGGTGCACGCGAACCTGCCCGACGGCAAGGGCTACGCGTTCCCCTACGACGACGTCAGCTCGAACGCCGGCGAGGACCACAGCGGGAAGGTCAACGCGGGCGACCCCGAGGTGTTCACGCTGACCCTCGGCGCGCTGCGCTGATCGGCGAGCACGCGGTGACCGGTCCACGCCAGCGGACCGGTCACCGCGTCGCCTCCGCCGGATGGCGCGGCGCGGGAGGTGGGACTCCGCTCAGGCCGCGAAGGCAGCACCGCAGATGCCGCAGGCCTCGAACCGGCGCCGCTTCCAGCGCGCCACCGGGATGAAGAACACCGTGAACTGCCGGTACTCCCGCATCCGCGCCCACTGCGTCGTGTTGTGGCAGCGCGGGCAGGTCCGGGTCTCCCCCGGGCCGAGGTGCTTCTGCTTGGTGCCGAAGCCGAAGATGACGAACACCACGCCAGCTTACGGAACGATTCCCGCGAGAGCCGCTCAGCGATGCCACCGGCTGTCGCGTCCTCGCCGCACGAGGACGACGCCCACCGGACTGCACGCCCAAGCTGCACGGGACAGCAGCGGCGGCGAGCGAAAGCGCTTCACCGTTGGCGGAATCGCTGACGGCGGAACGTGCGCCGGCACCGACGTGGGAGTTCGTACTGTCGGTGCATGGACGTCATTCCGCTGATCCCCGGCCTGCACTTCCTGCGCTTCCCCATCGGGCACGCCTACCTGTGGCAGGACACCGACGGACTCACGTTGATCGACACCAGCGCCACCGGCTCCGCACCGCGGATCGCCGAGGCGATCCGCGGGTTGGGACACCATCCGAGCGACCTGCGGCGCCTGGTGCTGACCCACTTCCACGAGGACCACGTCGGTTCCGCCGCCGAGATCGCCCGGTGGGGCGAGGTCACGGTGCACGCGCACCGCGCTGACGCCCCGGTCATCCGAGGGCACGAGGAGGGGCCGCTCCCGGAGCTCACCGACTGGGAACGGCCCCTGCTCGAGCAGATCCAGGCCCAGTCACCGCCTCGCACCCCCGAACCCGTGCGCGTGGACCGCGAACTCGAGGATGGCGACGTGCTCGACTTCGGTGGTGGGGCGCGGGCGGTGTCCGTACCCGGGCACACTCCCGGGAGCGTCGCGCTCCACCTCCCCGGGCCGCGGGTGCTGTTCACCGGTGACACCGTGGCACGCCTGTCCGACGGGCAGGTCACCCTCGGGCTGTTCAACGTCGACCGCCGCCAGGCGATCGACTCCTTCCAGCGCCAGGCGGCTCTCGACACCGACATCGCCTGCTTCGGCCACGGCGAACCGCTGACCCACGACGCCGCAGCCACGCTGCGGACCACCGCGGAGCACCTGCGCGAATGAGCCGCCGCCGGCGACGGAGGGCCCGGGACGGGGTGACCAGCAGGGCGGCCTCGCTGACGAGCGCAGCCCGGTGGGACCGCGCGACTACAGGCTCGCCCGCCGCACGAGGACGGTCTCGAGGGGGGTGGGCGTGGGCAGCGGGCGCTCGTCGAGCATCGCGACGAGCCGTTCGGCGGCGGCCCTGCCCAGGGCGGCCCCGGGCAGGGCGATGCTGGTGAGCGCCGGCGCGGTGACGGCGGACGAAGGCAGGTCGTCGAAGCTGGCCACGGCCAGGTCCTCCGGGATTCGCACGCCCGCACGGTGCGCCTCGGCCAGCACGCCGTAGGCCAGCGTGTCGGCCGCAGCGATGACCGCCGTCGCACCGCCCTCGCGCCAGCGCGCCAGGTTCGCCCGCGTCGCCGCGCTCGCGCCGGAGACGGTGACGTCGGCGCGGACGTCGTCGTCGAGGAGGTGCAGGCCGTGGCTCGTGACCGCTTCGGCGAGCATCGCCCGCCGCAGGGCGAAGGTCGCCGATCTCGTGGAGCCGTCGAGGTAGGCGACGGTGCGGTGGCCCCGCTCCGCGAGGAGTGCCGCGAGCGACCGGATCGCGGGTGCGTAGTCGTAGTTGAGCGCGTTGAGGTCGGCCGCGCTGTCGGGGGCGTCGAAGAGGACGACGGGGTGCTCGGCGGCGGGCACCGCGGCGAACGTCTCGTCGGGAGCGTCGACGAGGACCCCCGCCGGGCGGAGGCCGTTGAACCGCCGGAGGGAGTCGACGCAGGGCTGCTCCCCCCGCTCGGTCACCGAGAGCATGAGCTGGTAGCGATCACCGAGCGTGTCCTGGACGCCTGCGATCACCTCGGCGAAGAACGGGTTCGACAGGTCCGGGGCGAGCAGGATCACGAGGTCGCCGTGCCCGCGGGCGAGCGCGCTCGCCGAGTGGTCCACGACGTACCCGAGCTCGTCGACGGCGTCGCGGATGCGCGCCGCGAGCTGCTCGGACACCCGCCCGCGGTGCTTGCCGTTCACGACGAGCGAGACGGACGAGACGTTGGTCTCAGCGTGCGCCGCCACCATCGCAGCCGTCACGCGCGGACGAGGGGCGGGAGCGCGGACCATGGGGGGATCCTAACCGGGCGGGGAATGCCCGTGGTTGACATCAAGCGCTTGATGCCCTCCACTGTCAAGCGCTTGATGCGAGTGCGTCGAACACAACGGAGTGGAGCAGCACGGAACATGCCAGAAAAGATCATCCTCGACTGCGATCCCGGTCATGACGACGCGATCGCCCTGCTGCTCGCGCACGGCAGCCCCGACATCGAGCTGCTGGCCGTGACGACCGTCGTCGGCAACCAGACGCTCGCGAAGGTCACCCGCAACGCCCTGGCCGTCGCGCGCATCGCGGGCATCACCGACGTCCCGTTCGCCGCGGGCGCCGACCGGCCGCTGGTCCGCCGGATCGAGGTCGCCGACGACATCCACGGCGAGACCGGGCTCGACGGCCCCGACCTGCCGGAGCCGGCGCTGGAGCTGGACGACCGGCACGCCGTCGACCTCATCATCGACACCGTCCTGGCCCACGAGCCCGGGACGGTCACGCTCGTGCCGACCGGCGGGCTCACCAACATCGCGCTCGCCGCCCGGCGGGAGCCCCGCATCGTCGAGCGCGTCAAGAAGGTCGTGCTCATGGGCGGCGGCGTCCACGTCGGCAACCGCACCGCCGTCGCCGAGTTCAACATCTTCATCGACCCCGAGGCCGCCGACGTCGTCTTCTCGGCCGGCTGGGACGTCGTGATGGTCGGTCTCGACCTCACCCACCAAGCGCTCGCCACCCCCGAGGTCGCCGCGCGCATCGCCGCCGTCGGCACCGGTCCGGCCGCGTTCGTCGGCGAACTGCTCGAGTTCTTCGGCCGGACCTACCGGGACGTGCAGGGCTTCGACGCCCCGCCGGTGCACGACCCGTGCGCGGTCGCCCACGTGATCGACCCGTCGATCGTCCGCGCCGTACCGGCGCCGATCGAGGTCGAGACGGCCGGCGCCCGGACGCTCGGGATGACGGTGGCCGACCTGCGCGGTCCCGCCCCCGTCGGCTGCCGGACGTCGGCCGCGATGGAACTCGATCACGCGCGCTTCTGGGACCTCGTCGTCGACGCCCTGGAGCGCATCGGCGAGAACCCCGGCAGCGGCTGGACCCCGAGCGGGCGCGGCCAGGTCGACGGGCAGGTCCCCGCATGACCCGGCGCGCCGGCACCTTCGCCTCGCTCATCGCCGCGCTGCTGGCCGCCTGCGTGGCGTTCCAGCTCAACGCGAGCATGCTCAGCCCGGCGCTGGTCACGATGGCGCGTGAGCTGCGCACCGACGAGTCGACGATCAGCCTCTCGCAGACGCTGTTCTTCACGCTCGCGGCGATGTTCTCGGTCTTCCTGCCGCGCCTCTCCGACATCTACGGGCGCCGCAACGTGCTGCTCGGCATGCTGGCGATGATGCTGCTCGGCAGCGTCGTCGCCGCGCTGGCCGTCAACGTCGGCATGCTCTTCGCCGGGCGCATCATCCAGGGCGTGACCGGGCCGGTGGTGCCGATCTGCCTGCTGATGCTGCGCCACGAGATCTCCGACCCGCGCCGGTACGGCGCCGCGCTCGGACTGCTCACCGCCGTCAACGGCGGGATCGCCGGTGTCGACGCCCTGGTGGGCGGGTGGCTCGCGACGAACTTCGGCTTCCGCTCCCTGTTCTGGGTCATCGCCGCCACCACGGTCGTGGCCATCGCGCTCGTGGCCGTCTGGGGCGTCGAGTCGCGCCCGTCCGCGGGCACCCGGATGGACTGGGGCGGCGTCGTCCCGCTCGTCGTGTCCGTCGCGAGCGTGCTCACGGCGTTCAACGAGGCGGGCGAGCTCGGCGAAGCCGACTGGCTGCTGGTGATCATCAGCCTCGCCGTCGCCCTCATCTCCTTCGGGACCTTCCTCGCCGTCGAGGCGAGGGTGCGCGTGCCGCTGGTGGAGCCGCGGCTGCTCGCGCGCCGCGGGACCTGGGCGCTGCTGCTGACGACCCTGCTCACGATGACCGGCGTCTTCGCCGTGGTGAACGGGCTCGTGATGTCGCTGGCCCAGAACCGCGATGCCGGGTTCGGCCTGCCCGCGGACGTCGCGTCGCTGGTGTTCCTCACGCCCTACGCCCTCGTCGGATGGCTCGTCGGGCCGTTCGCCGGGCGGCTCGCCCCGAGCTTCGGCTACCGCGGCGTGCTGCGCATCGGCCTCATCGGCAGCGTCGTGGCGACGGTGCTCATGGCGTTCGTGGGCGTGCATTCGATGCCGGTGCTCGTGGCCGCGACGGTGCTCATCGGCATCACCTACGCCGGCATCGCGAACATCATCCTCAACGGCCTGGGCATCGTCCTGTCCCCGGCTTCGAACCCGGGTTTCCTGCCCGGCCTCAACGCCGGTGCGTTCAACCTGGGTTCCGGGCTCAGCTTCGCGATCCTGCCCGCGCTGCAGCTGGGCCTGACCGAAACCACCGGATCCGCCGTCGCGGGCTACTCCGGCGGGATCCTCCTCGGCGCCGCGATCACGCTGGCGGCGCTGGGCACCTCCTTCCTCATCCCGCGCCCGGCGGACGCCGAAGCGATCCGCTCCACCCCGCGGACCGCAGCGGAATGACGTGACCGGTAGCCGGACGGCCGGGGGCCTCGCCGTCGATGGCGAGGCCCCCGGCCGTTCCCGCGATCCCTCGCGCGTTGAGCCGCTTCCGCGGTGGGAGCCGCCGCCGCACCGGCCCGTGGCGCAGGCGCGCCAGGGGACTCTCCCGCACGTTTCGCACCACGCTGCGCCGCACCTCGGCCGATTGAGGAGGCGGGTTCTGCGGTCGTCAGGAACCCGAGTCTGCACCTCCGCCCGCAGCCGAGGCGCACCGCCGAGCAGTGCCGCAGCCGGATCACCAGTTCCGCGGGCACGGGCTCGTCGAGGCTGCTTCGGTCCGTACGCGCTGTCGGCACGGCCGCCCGATCGGTTCGCACGAGCACCCCGCGCCGTCAGTGCACGAGCGCCTCGGCCTTCGCCGCTTCGGCCCGGGCCAAGCGGTGCCGGCGCCCGATGTGCCAAGCGGCGATGGCGCACAGCAGAGCCAGCAAGGCGACCGCTACCAGCACATCGGAGGTCGACGAAATCAAACCCGCGAGCAGCAGCGGACCGCAAAGCCCGCCGATCCGGTTGAACAGCGACACGGTCCCGGTCGTGCGACCCCGACCCGACGGCGCGGCGAGATCGGCCGCGATCGGCAAGAACACCGCCGCCATGGTGTTCACCGAGAACAGGGCCGCGACGAGGGCCAGCGCACCGACCCAGCTCAACGCGGACACCGCCCCGGAGAGGGTCAGGGCCAGCAGGACCGCGGCCGTGGCCAGCGCCATCCCCACCGCGATCCGGGTGGGGCCGAACCGGCGGTAGCCGAACATCATGAGCACCGCGCACGGCACCATGATCAAGGAGGCGACGGTGAGCAGGAGGTTCGCCGTCGCCACCGGCACCCCGCTGAGCCGCGCCAAGCTCGGGACCCACGTGGTGAGGCCGAAGGTGAGCAGTCCGATCAGCAGGGCGTAGGCGCGCTGCACGCCGCCGCTGAACGCGCGGACCTGCACCTGGGCCACCGGTGCGGCCGGCACGCGCTGCGCGGTCCAGTTCGGCACCCACGGCGTCAGCAGCACCAGCACCAGCCCGGTCGGCGCTCCGATCAACCACAGCACCCGCCACCCGAAGATCGGCTCCAACCACAGCGCCGTGCCCGCCGCCACCAGGTAACCCACCGCCGTGGCCACGACGGACAGGGCGACCACCACCGAGCCACGGGACGGCCCACCCATGACGTCGGTGAGCAGGGTGATCAGCAACGGAGCGAGCCCGCCGACCGCCACGCCCATCAGCAGGCACATCACGAGGTTGCCCCCGAAGGTCGGCATGGTGCCGCACATGCTGGTCGCGGTGAACCCGAGCGTCGCCAGCAGGTAGGAGGTGCGGCGGCCGAACCGGTCGGCGAACACGCCGAACAGCACGGCCCCGGTCGCGGTGCCCGCCAACCCGAACACCGCCAGCAGCGAGGCCGTACCCGCCTCGAGGCCGTACTCCTCGCGCATTCCGGGGATGACGAACCCCAGCGTCGAGGTCTTGCTGATGTCGATGGTGAGCGCGAGCGTGCCGATCACCGCGACCACCGATCGCCGGCGCCCCCGCTCGGCGGACGGAGCCGGTCTGGTCCCGCGCGGCATCGCGGCGCCGAGGACGACCAGCAGCAGGCCGATCCCGGCGACGTACATCTCGGGCATCTGCGACAGCGGCATGCCGTGCAGCGGATCGGAAGCCGCGGAGCGCACGTGATGCCCACCGGGCATCGCGTGACCCATGGTGAAGGCGTTGACGAAGCCGATCGCCGAGCAGGTCAGGACGATCGCCGCACCGGCGAGGACGAGCCGATCGCCGGACGTGGTCGGTCGGACGAGCAGGGGCACGATGCGCTCCTCGGAGGACGGGGGCCGAGCTGGTGAGGTGCCGACGACGGGCGCGTCCGGGAATGGATCTCCTCCGCGGTGTCCGCACGCCGGGTCAGGAGAACTCCCGCAGCGCCCTGGCCAGCTCCGGCGGGACCGGCGTCGGGCGCATCCCGCCGCCGTCGCGGCGCATGCAGGCCACCACCTGCGCGCCCCGGGCGATCAAGTCCTCCGCGCGCCGGAAGGCGAAGTCCATCTCCACCCGGTTGCGCGCGGTCGCCCGCAGGCTCATGTCCACGTCGAGCCGTTCCAGCGCGAACGCCTCCGCGTAGTAGTCCATCGAGCAGGACACCGTGACCAGCGCGAGCTCCCCGGCGGTCAGCTCGGCGAGCACTCCCGGGGCGTGCTCGCCGAGGAAGTGCTCCCGGCAATGTCCCTGCCAGCGCAAGTAGTGCGCGAAGTAGACGTTGCCCACCAGGTTGGTCTCGTCGAGCGTCACGACGTGGCTGTAGCGGAACGAACGCATCTCAGCCCTCCACCGGTACGGCGATCGCGGTGACGGCGGGAACGCCGCCGTGGGCGGCGGTGGCGATCCGGACGTCCCTCGCGCTCAGCACTGCGAGCCCGTCGGCGGCGACCTCATCGACGCGCAACGGTCGCGCGGCCGTGATCCCGAGCTTGGTCACCGCCTCCCGCGCCGACCACACCCGGGCGCCCGCCGCTTCCGGGGGCCCGCCCAGCGCGTCGGCGAGCTGTCCCGCCGTGCGCCGGTCGGGACCGTCGAGCACGTCCGCGCAGCCTCCGGCCGGCACCGCCGTCCAGTCCGCACCGACCGGCACCGGCGCCATCGCCAGCAGCACCTCGTCGCCCCGGTAGCTGGCGCTGAGGTGGCACCGCTCGGTGCGCAGCGCCCCCGCCGGGTCGTGCCACACCTCGTCCCCGGTGGCCCGCGCCGCGAGCGCGGCGGCGGTGCCCGCCCGGCGCGTGCCCGGTGCGGTCATCAGCTCGACCGCGGGCAGCCCGCATTCGATCATCCGGCGGGACAGCCACGGGCCGACCAGGTCCGCGGCGGGCCCGTCCGGGAGCTCCAGCGGTCCCACCGCGCGCAGTCGCAGCCCGGACCACCGCGCGACCGGGGTGCCGTCGGCCCCGACCAGGTCGACGTCGAAGACGTAGTCGTCGGGGCCGTGCGCGACCTCCTCGGCCAGCACCCGCAGCAGCCCGTCCGGTCGGCACCAGACGTCCACCCGGTCCGCTCCCACCGGCAGCGCCCGGCGGTGCGGCACGCAGGCCAGCAGGGCGTGCAGCGCGGCGTCGTGCGCGCCCGGATCGCCCAGCAGCAGGTCCCCGCTGTGGAAGTCGGAGAACCAGCGCGCCCGGGGATCGGCGCGGATCCAGGCCCGCACCCGGAACGCGGAGAGCTGGTCGTAGCGCAGCACCCGGCGGAACCGGCCCCGGTGGAACAGCGTGCTCCCGTAGTGCGAGGTCGGCGCGTCATCGGCCGACACCGCGACCTCGGCTTCGTCGCGCGGCCCCGGGGGCGCGGCGGCGGCCACCACCCGGCCGGTGAACCGATCGGTGCCGAAGTCGTCGGTGTCGTCGCGCAGCGCGACCTCCGCCGCACCGCCGTCGACGAGCGCGGCGAGCCGCAGCCGGCGGGACCGGCTCTGCTCCACCACCACGGGCGTGCGGAACTCCAGGTCGGTCAGCGCCCAGCGCTCGTGGGCCGCCCCGGCGGTCGCCGCGGCCTGGGCCATCGCCTCCATGCCGACCACGGCGGGCAGCACCGGGCTGCCCTCGATCCGGTGATCGTCGAGGTAGGGGTCCGATCCCAGCGACAGCTCGGCCTCCACCACGGCTTCGACGCCCGGCACCAGCACGCGGGGCTCCTCGGCGAACCGGAGCCAGCGCGGCGGACCGCCGGTGATGGACAGCGTGGGGGTGGTGGGGAATCGCGAGGTGACCAGTACCGAGACCGGGGCCTCGGGATCGGCCAGCACGTCCAGCATCGCGTCGACGCCGTCGCGCGGTCCGATCGGTTCGACGCCCCGGCGGCGCAGCGAATCCACCACGTCGAGCCGCACGCCCATCCCGATGCCCGACCACAGCGACCACTCCAGGACGTGGGTGCGGCAGCCGTGGTGCGCCCAGCGCTCCAGCTCGACCCGCATCCAGTCGTTGGCCACGCAGTACTCCGCCTGCCCGCTCAGCCCCTGCCTGCCGATGATCGAGCCGAAGCCGAGCACCAGCCGCAGGTCGGCACCGACCGCGTCGAGCAGCACCCGCAGTCCGCGCACCTTCGGACGCAGGGTGCGCGCGAACGAGTCGCGGGTGATGCCGCCGAGCAACGCCGGCTCGTTCACCCCGGCTCCGTGCAGCAACCCGCGCACTTCCCCGATCTCCCGCACCCGCGCCACCACCCGGTGCACCGCCGACTCGTCGCCGACGTCGCAGGCGAGGTAGTGCACGTCCGCGCGACCGGACAGTTCGCGCACCGCGGTGCGCACCGCCGGGTCATCGGCACCGGTGCGGCCGAGGAAGACCAGCGAGCACCCGGTCCGCTCGGCCAGCGCCGCCGCCGCGTAGGCGCTGATCCCGTGCACGCCGCCGGTCACCAGGCACACCTCGCCGCGGCCCAGCGGGATCTCGGCGCCCTCGCCCGGGGTGCGGGCGCGTGCGACGCGGCGGTGCAGCGCACCGTCGGCGGTCAGCGCGACGTCGAGGTACCGGTCTCCCGCCGGATCGGCGACGTCGGCGGGGTCGAAGCGGTGGTCCTGCTCCGGGACCTCGACGACGACGACCCGGCACCGCTCGAGCTCGACCGCGGCGCTGCGGGCCAGCCCCGCCGCCGCGGGGTGTCCGGCGTGCACGACCAGCAGCTCCGCCGGCGCCGCGCGGCCCAAGCGGGCCAGCAGGTCGGCGACGTGGTCGGGACCGTGCTCGGCGAGGAGCGCGATGGCGAGCCCGCGCGGCTCCCCGTCGGAGGCGGCGATCTGGTGCAGCCAGTGCCCGTCCGGGGCCAGCACCTCCCAGGCGACCTCGTCCCCCCGGACGGCCGCGAAGGGTTCCCAGGCGGTTTCGAAGGTCCGCACCCACCCCCGCACCCCGGCCACCGAATCGGGGGGAGCCGCCACCGCGGCGTCCTGCGCGGGCAGCTCCCGCAGGACGTGGGCCACGTCGGCCACGTCGGCGTCGCTGAGCGTCAGCGGCGCGGCGGGCACCTGCTTTCCCAGTGCCTTGGCCACGGCGTTGACCGCCTGGACGACCTGCAACGAATTGAGGTGCAGGTCGCCGAGCAGCGAACTCGACGGGGCGATCGAGGCTTCCGGCAGTTCCAGGGTGGTGGACAGGTGGCGGGTCAGCGCCACGAGCGGATCGGCCGCGTCGACCTCCACCGGTGCGGGTGCGCTGCCGAGGCCCTCGCGCGGGAGCTCGGGAGCGCGCGACCACCCGGACCGCAGCTCGACGGGGTTGGCGAGGAAGCGCGGTTCGGCATCGATCGCCAGGGGCCGGGACGGGCGATCGGCGAACCACGGATCGAGGTCGGCTTCCGCGCACGCCGCCAGCACCGCCGTGGCGAAGGCGTGGGAGCGCGGATCACCGGCGCAGTCCATCGCGACCACCGGAACCGGGCAGCTGTTGGCCGACGCCAACCCCGCCAGGATCGCCCCGGGGCCGGCCTCGACGAGCACGTCGCACTGCTTGGCCAGGGCCGCGAGCGCCTCGGTGAAGCGCACCGGCGCGGTGAGCTGCTCGACCAGCAGCTCGCGCAGGTCCTCGGCCGGCGGGAGCTGCTCCCCGGTGATCGTGGACAGCACCGGACGTTCCAGCGCGCCGAGCCCGGTGGTCGCCAGCGCCTCCCGCAAGGGTTGCCGGGCCTGGATCATCGCGGGGCTGTGGAAGGCGTGCGAGACGGGCAAGTGGCTCGCGGGCACCGCGGCGTCCCGGGCCCGGCCCAACACCACCTCGACGTCGGCGAGGGTGCCCGAGACGATCACCCGTTCCGGCGCGTTGTACCCGGCCACCACCGCCGAGGTGCCCGCGATCAGCTCGTCCACCAGCTCCGGCGCGGCGCCGACAGCGATCATCGCGGTTCCGGCACGCCCGTGCTCGGCCATGATCCGGCCGCGCACCCGGCCCAGTTCCAGCGCCTCGGCGGCGTCGCACGCCCCGGCCCAGTGCAGTGCCGCGATCTCACCGAGGCTGTGCCCGGTGGCGGCCACCGCTTCCACACCGATCCGGTGCAGCCACGCCATCCCGGCCAGCGATTGCCGCAGCACCGCGGGCTGGGCCACCAGCGTGTCGACCTCGGCGTCCCGGCCGACGAGCTCGGTGGGCAGGTCGGGCACGTCCAGGTCCCGGGCCCAGGCGGCGAGTTCGGTGCGCACCGGCGCGGCTTGGCCCGGCAGCAGCAGCCCGACGCGCGCCGGTTCGGCCCCGAGCGCGAACCCGCGGCGCGCGTCGGCGCGGACCCCGCCGGTCCAGTCGGCGGTGGCCGCCGCCGCTTCCGCCGCCGCGGCGGCGAGTTCGTCCGGGGTGCGGGCGACGAGCGCGGCCCGGAACCGGGCGGTACCGCTGCGCTCGCCCCACGCGGTCGCCGCGACGTCCCGGACCTCCGCCTCGCCCAGCCGCTCGGCCAGCCCGGCCAGCCGCTCCAGCCTGCCGCGCAGCGCCGCGACGTCGTTGGCCTCGGCGACCACGATCTCGTGCCGACCGGTGCGGCGCGCCCACCGGGCCATCGCGGGCGGCAGCCTGCGCGGCGCGGCTGCCGAGGTCCGGCCTTCGACGACGAGATGCACGTTGATGCCGCCGAAGCCCATCGACGACACCGCCGCGCGCGGCGTCCGGTCCGCCCACACCTCCGCCTCCGGGAGCACCCGCAGCGGCGCGTCGGCGAACAGCTCGTGGGGCCGCTCGCAGCCGGTCGTCGGTGGCAGCACCCGGTGGTGCGAGGCGAGCGTCGCCTTGATCAACCCGGCGACGCCCGCCGCCGCCTTGGTGTGCCCGATGTTGGCCTTGATGGTGCCCAACGCGGCGGCGGGCGCCCCGGCACCGCGGACCGAGTTCAACGTCTCCAGTTCAACCCGGTCACCGACGGCGGTGCCGGTGCCGTGCCCCTCGACCAGGCCGACCGCCGCCGGGTCGAGCTCGGCCATCCGGTAGGCCCGCCGCAGCGCGAGGGCCTGGCCGCTGCGTTCGGGGCGGGTCAGCCCGCCGGAGCCGTCCGACGAGGACGCCCAGCCGACCAGGTGCCCGTAGCTGCGCAGATGCGCGCGCTCCGCGTCTTCGGCACGCATCAGCGCCACCACCCCGCAGCCCTCGCCGGGCAGGAACCCGGTCGGGGCGCGGTCGTAGACGCGCATCTCGTCCGCGGCGAGCGCACCCAGCCGGGCGAAACCGACGAGCTCGAACGGGTCCAGGGACAGGTCCACGCCCCCGGCGAGCATGAAGTCGCACTCCCCGGCGGCCAGCGCGTTGCACGCGGTCATGACGGCCAGCAGGCTCGACGAGCACGCACCGTCCACCGTGTACCCGGTGCCGTGGAGGTCGAAGTGGTTGCAGATGCGCCCGGCGATGGTGTTGGCCAGCGCCCCGGCCAGCGACTCGTCGCCCGGCACCTCGAAGGGCTCCTTGACCAGCCGTTCGAGGTGTCCCAGCACCTCGGCGACCTGCGGGTCCGCGACACCGCCCGCGTGCAGCGCGGTGGCAGCCGCGTCGGCGAGGAAGGGCCAGCGCAGCCGCAACGTCGCCGCCCGGCTGAACTCCCCGGTCAGCGAGTTGCCGAGCACCACGCCGGTGGCGTCGCGGTCGAGGCCCTCGCCGCCGGGGCGCCCGGCGTCGGCCAGCGCCGCCGCCGCGGTCTCCAGCGCGAGCCAGTGGGTGAGGTCGGTGGCGCGGAACAGCGGTCCCGGCACCCCGAACCCGGACCGGTCGAACTCCCAGTCCCGCAGCACCGCCGCCCGGTCGACGTAGGTCCGGTCCGGGTCGTCCGGCTCACCCCGGTAGGCAGTCCCGAGGCGCTCGGCCGGGATCCGGCGGAACGCCCGCCGACCGGCCAGCACGTTCTGCCAGAGCTCCGCCGGGGAATTCGCATCCGGGTACCGGCACGCCATCCCGACGATGGCGATCCGCGCGGCGGTCATCTGCCACCTCCCGCACCGACGGCTCCGGTCGGCCGCCGCCGCGCGCCCACCACCGGGGCGACGAGCAGCACCCCGGCCCGCAGCAGGCACACGATCACCAGCGCGAAGAACAGCCCGAAGGCGACGCCGGAGACGACCAGCGCGCCGTAGACGAACGCGGTCGTCAGGCCGAAGAGCACCTGGTTGCGCGGGATGACCGGGGTGGTGCCGGGGTCGGTGATCATGTAGTTGGTGAACAGGATGAACGCCACCCCGGTCAACGGCGTCAGCGTCGCGAGCAGGGAGTGGTCGAACAGCAGCCAGCGCAGCACCGCTTGCAGCACGAACCCGCCGAGCCACCCGAGGATGAGGGGCGTCTTGCCGGTCAGGCGGAGGTTGAGCATCGTGCCGAGCATCAGGATGCCCAGCGGGACCAGCCAGTCGACGACCGCGGGTACCGCGTTGGTGAAGTGGTACGGCGGCGCGATGCCCACCCACGGGAACAGCACCAGGGTCACCGCGATGCCGCAGTTCGACGGGTTGAGCAGGTGCCGCAGCCGCCCCCGGATCCGCGCGCGCACCAGGTACTTGCTGGAGTTGGCGACCACCACCGCGAACAGGTAGGGCCACAGCGAGGTGTTGCCGTAGAGCAGCATGGCGCAGGCCAGCGCGGTGATGTGCGGTGGCAGCAGGAAGGTCACCAGGTTGCCCGCGCCGCCGAGGTACTCCGGTCGCGTGCCGCGCGCCCAGCAGTCGAGCCACTCGAACAGCAGCGCGGTGGCGTAGCTGGCCACCAACGCCGCCAGCGGGGTGAGCGGGGACTGCTCGAAGCCGAGGAACAGGTGGCCGACGACGTTGAACGCGGTGATCGACAGGGCGAATCGGCGCAGCGCCGTGACCCGCTTGTCCACCGGGGCCTTGACCTCGGGCGGCGGTGGCGCCGCACCGGTGGGGACCGGGGCCAGTCCGGTCTCGTGCTCCCTCGTGCTGGTCACCGCGGCACCGCCGTTCCATCGGGTCGGAGGAGGATCGTGTGGTGTCCCGGCTCGACGTCGACCGTCGCGGTGTGCACCGCCCGACCGTCGCGCCAGCTGATCGTGACCGGAGCCGGGCCGCCCTGCGGGAGCGCGACGTGCACCTCGCTGGCGGAGACCCCGGCGTGGCCGTTGGCCGGGTAGAGCTGCGCCTGCTGCGGTGGGGCGGCGCCACCGACCTCCACCTGCGCCCCGAGGGCGTCCCGCAGCCCTCCGGCAGCTCCGGCGCGGACCAGCCGCAGATCGGCCGCCGGCGGGGACTGCGCGGTGTTGCGCAGCAGCACCGAGTCCTCCCACTGGTTGGCGACCAGCACGTCGAGGCGGTTGTCCCCGTCGACGTCGCCGACGGCGAACCCGCGCGTCACGTGCGGCTGGTCGATCCCGTTCCGGGGGGCCACGTCGGTGTAGCGACCGCCGGTGCGCACCCACAGCGGGTTGTGCTCGTGCCCGGACAGGTCGTCGCCCGGCTGGAAGTTCGGCCACGCCGCCGGGTGTTCGAGCACCTGGTCGTTGCCCATCGCGAGCTCCTGGAGCTCCGGCCACCGGTCCCGCTCGCCCTTGATGAAGCCGGTGGCCTGGATGAGCTCGTCCACACCGGAGTTGTCGAAGTCGGCGGCCTTGATGTCCCACGACCAACCGCTGCGCGCGATGCCCAGTTCCTCGCTGCGCTCGTCGTAGGGCAGCTCACCCGCCAGCAGGTCGCTGCCCTCCCCCGTGGGCACGAACGCGAAGTTGCTCTCCTGCAACGCGAACGGCGTGGTGATGTTGCTGACGGCGATGAGCGGCAGCCCCCGGCCGCCGGGGTAGGTGAAGGTCACCCCCATCCCCTTGAACGAGTCGTGCCCCAGCACTTCCGAGCGGGGCGTCGTCAGGTCCCGGGACCCCTTGACCTCGCGCCACCGGACCCGACCCGGTGTCGAGTGGTTCACCAGGAGCTGGTCCGGGCCGAAGTCGTTGGCCACGTACATCTCCGGCAGCAGATCGCCCGTGAGGTCCTGCATCCCGAACGCGAGCGTCCACGCTCGGGCCGAGTGGTCGGGCGCGGAATTGCTCACGTCGACCAGCTCGGGAGCGGTCATCGGCGCGCCGGTCGGCCGGGTCAGGAAGATCCGGTTGATCCCCCCGTTGCGCGCCAGACCCATCGAGTCCTGCATCGCCATCCGGTCGTCGTCGCGGGCGGTCGGATCGAGCACCTTCGCGCCGTCCGGGAAGTAGTTGCCGACGAGCACGTCGAGGTGCCCGTCACCGTCCACATCGGCCACGTTGAGCGCGGTGGAGTTCCACACCTCCATCGGACGCACCAGCTCGGCCGGCCGGAAGTCGGTGGCCCGCGGTGGTGATCCCGGCGTGGTCCCGTTGAGGAACAGGACCGGGGAGCGTCCCCAGTAGTAGACCAGGAAGTCCATGGTCCCGTTCTCGTCGAGGTCCGCGGGGACGCAGCCCATCGGGGCCATCGTCGCGTCGTAGCGCAGTCCGCGCGGGAACAGCTCGAACCGCTCGTAGGCCGGTTCCGAGCCGCGGACCGGGAACACGGTCACCGAATCGTCCCGGGGATCGACCAGGCAGACGTCGGCCTGGTGCCCGAGTCCGCGCAGGTCGGTCAGCGCCACGGCGGCGCCCACCGCGGAGATCCAGCTCCGGATGTGCTCGAGCTGCGGCTGCACCGGACGCTCGTACCGGGCGTCGGCGGGCGCCGAGTTGAGGGCCTCGGTGCGGAACGAGAACGAGCTCGCGGTGGCGGCACTCGCCGTGGTGTCGGGACGGGCGGTCGCGATGGCCAGCACTGCGCAAAGGGCGATCGCGACTCCTGGCAGGATCGCTCTCCGTAACGCACGGGGCATCCTACGCATCCTTCCTGCAGGAGGTGAGGTGGTCAGGTCAGCGCCGCTGCTCGGCGACGCGGCGCAGCCGCGCCTTCCACTCGCCGTACGCGGCGATGTCGGTGGACGACACGAGCCCGACCGCGGCCTCGTCCGTCCACCCGGCGGCTTCGGTGGGATCGGCGCCGAAGAGGTGCTCGGCGGCGCGCCGGGTGTGCTCCGGCACTACCCCCGAGCGCTGGCGCGCCGCGATGGCGAACAGCGCGCCTTGTCCGTAGTGGGCCGCGTGCGGACCGCTGGCCGCGCGCAGCGCGTCCAATGCGGACTCGTCGGCGCACCCCGCGTAGCAGGAGGCGAGTCCGATGCCGGACCACAGGTGCGGACGCGCCGGAGCCGGCGCCTCGGCGATCACCGCGGCGACCCCGTCGACGTCGGCGGACTCGGCGAACCACAACGCGCGCCCGCAACCCGCCACCCGGGACTGCCACCGCAGCGACGGACCCGCCCGGCACCGGCGCCGCAACGCGGCGAGGCCGCCGAAGTAGGTCTCGGCGAACCCCGCGCCGTCCAGGGCCAACCAGCGCAGCAGCGGCGTCGGAGGGATCGGGACCGGAAGCGGCACCCGCAACGGCACCAACGCCCAGCCGCAGCCGACGTGGATCAGGTGGGTGTAGTCCTGGCCGGGCCCGGCCAGCAGCCGGGCCCGCGCGTGCGCCCGCCCGGCGGTGAGGACGTCGCGCACCGCGGCGTGCATGGCCGCACCCTCGTAGGCGAACCCGCGCTCCTCCACCGGCAGCGCGCCGAGGGCCGAATGCGGATCGCGCCACTGGCGGACCGCGATGTTGAAACCGCGCAAGAAGTGGGCGGCATGCCCTTCGAGAACCTCTCGCCATTCCGGACGGTCGAGGCGAAACCGCCGCTTCTCGAAGTCCGCGAGATCAAGAGGAAGGCCGACTCGGACGACTCTGGTGACATCTCGAACGCGTTGCACCGACAGCACTGCACAAGCCCCCAGGAATGTGACGTGTCTACCACTTGCACAATGGTTACTGGCGTCGCATCCGCTGCGCGGAATGCATCGCCCCGCACAGCAGGAGCCATGGAACCAATTACGGACGCAACAAGTCAAGTAACCCGAAAACCCTGCCACGACCAGGGATCACGGACGTGTTCCACCCGGTCGGGCTAGTGACCGACCACGAGCAGGACAAGTAAGGAAAGACATCTGGCACCAGCGCAAATGGATGCCCAAATTGGACCGAAGGGGCCATTGGAAAAGCAGGGAAAAAAACTCGCGGCGCAGTCCACTGCGGAGCGGATTGACAGCAGGTGAAAATCCGTGAAATCACCAGTTTTTGTACGTTCCCGGACTTCCGGTGCTTGCCATGTGGATCGATTCTGGAGCAATGGCACATCGAGCGCGAACTCCAGCCACCGATCACCGTTCTCGCGATCGGCGGCCTTGCCACCGCCTCGCCGCGAATGCGCAGGAGCTGGCCGCTGCTCCCAGCTAGCGTGGACGTCCGGTTAGTCACGCAGGAGCCACCGTAGGGCGCCAGCGCCACATCACCGGCTGCTCCAACCTTCACGAGCCAGGGCGGTGCGGCTGCCGACCTTCTCGATGCGCACCAGGCGGCCGGTCTTGTCGGTGGGACCGGAAGCCCTTCTCCGCCAGCTCCAGCACCAGCATCCGGCCCTTCCTGTCGAAGGCCCTGCCGATGATCTCCGTGAATCCGCCGATGTGGACTGCGCAGCGTTCACCGGGTACAGCTGCCCGTCGACGTACTCGTCAGGGGAATCGGCGACCGATGTGCCATCACCGTCCTCCCCGACGTGCACGCATCGCTGCGTCCGCGGCCGAGAACGGCGCGATGAGCTCGTCCTGGGTAGTGCGCTCGCCGGTCTTCAGCACGAAACCGTGGACAGCTCGCGAAGTCGGTGAACGGGCTGCCGCCGATCGCAATACCTTCGGCGAGCTCGCCTGGTTGCACGGTGCCCAGCGCGTGCTCGACGCCCAGTCCCACGCGCAGACGTCACTCGATCGGCCACGTCGTCACGACCGCTTACCGCCGGCGTGTTGGGCCGGAGCAGCGCCAGCTAGGACCTTCCGGCACGAGGGATCGCTGCCGCAACGCAGTGAGGTCCGGAGGGGTCAACGACCAAGACCAGGTACCGGTGGCTTCCACGGTCAGCCGAGCCCACCAGCACGCAGCCGGTACCGCTGTCCCGCCGAGCAGACCGACCTCGCGGCGACGAGCCAGCTGAGCACACACCGGTCTGGGCCGGTCGGGTTGTCGCGAAGAGCCCACCTGAGCAGTGCAGATGCAGTGGTGCGGCTACGTTCAACCGAACGAGATGGGTGCAGCGACTTCGCCATTGGTCCGCAGCACCGTGATGCTGCAGCCACCGACCGCGTCTGCACAGTTGACGCTGCCCCATTGCCGACCGTCGAGGGTGTACCCCTCGTAGGAGGCACGGACCGCAATCTCCACCGACGCCGAGCCGCTGCCATCGGTCGGCTGCCGCTGAACACCGTCGGCCGGGTTGCACGCGACGGTGCCGTTCCCGTCGACGGTAGCGCATTCGAGCACTGCGACTTCCTCGTTGGCATCGAACCCACTGAGCGAGACCGCAACCTGCTGGCCGTCAGTCAGGCCGGTACTCGGGTTGACCGAAACACTCGGCGCTGAAGTCGATGCCGCGGCCTGCGCTGTGCAGAGCAACAGCGCTGACGTCGCGGTCGCCATGACGTATGCGGACTTGGAGAGCTCCTTCGCGAACATTGCTTCAATCTCCATCGCTGAAACTTGAGAACACCGTACTTCTTTCCATCCGTGACGAGGTCCACCATCGCGCAGGGTCGGTCCAGGGGCGTCACGTCCTCGGCACCGGTTCGACGAGAAGCGCCCGGTCGGGTGGTCGGATCACACCGCGGTCCATGCTCGGTGAACGACCTGTGCGGTGGTAGCGCACCTCGAACCGGCGCAGCATCTCGACGAGCAGACACGCGAGCTCGGCAAGGCCGAAGACTCGCCCCGGACAACGGTACTGACCGGCGCTGAACCCCAGGAACACCGGTGGGCGGTCCAGGCCTCCAGCGGTGTGAAACCGGTCTGGGTCGAACGCTTCCGGATTTGGGAAGTGCGTCGCCTCCTGGTGCGCCAGCGAGGGCACCACGATCAGTTGCCAGCCCTTGGGAATAGTGTAGTCGTCGACGACGATAGGCTCCTCCACGATCCGCGCGTAGTGGGACATCACCGGATTCTTCCGGATGGATTCCAGGATCGTGTTCGCGACCAGTGACGACCGCGCGGCCGTCGACGGGTCGCGCCGCACCTCGTACTGGAGCCGTTCGTGCAATTTCGGTTGGTCGAGCACGTCGGATATCAGCCAGGCCATCGACGCAGCCGTGGTGATGTAGCCGGTGAACAAGGTCAACAGGGTGATCCCGACGAGGTCGGCGCCGCCGTTCCGGTCCTCCCTGTCCCCGTCGACCAGGACCTGCAGGAAGTCACGTGGATCGCGCGGGTGGGCACGGCGCTCGTCCAGCATCGGCTGAATCCAGGTGCGGAGCCGTCGGCGAGCACTGTCGCGACGGATGAAGCGAGGGAGTGGCAACCAGGGCGGCAGGACGAACTCCATCCCACGTGCCAGGTCGTCCAGCATCGGCACCAGCCGGTCGATGTCCTGCCGTACCTCCGGACCGAGCAGAGCGCTGGCGGAAACCCGGATGGCGAACCGCTCGCACAGCTCCCACAGGTCCGCACCACCACGCTCGCCGAGCTCGCCCATCGCGAGATCCGCCTCCTGCGTCATCACGGCGAGGTGGGCTTTCATCCGATTTTCAGCAAACGCCCGATGGAGCAGTCGGACTTGCGCAATCCTCCGCTCGACATCGGGCTGCGCGAGCGCAACGGACCCGAACATCGGGATGACGAACTTGTAGAGCTTCGCGACGGACAGCCGCCGGTCGATCTCGTCGTAGAACCGCTGCTGGCGGTCGGCCCCCACCACCACGCAGCCCTTCATGTGCGCGAGCCGGATTCCGAACACAGGACCGTGCTGCTCGTAACCGGTTCGGAACATCTGCACGGGGTCATTGAGGAAGTCGGCCATGTTCCCCATCAGACCCGTGCTTCTGAGCATGGGCGGTAACGTCACGGCACTCCTCGTGGAACGGTCTTCGGGGCGCATCAGGCTCGATCAACGCACTTCCAGTAGGCCGAACACAGTGCCCTGAGGGTCGGCTACGTAGGTCACGCGGCCTCGACCAGGTATTTCATTGATCGGGCCACCGGCCTTCCCACCCGCCGCGACGACCGAATCCATCACCTTCTCCAGATCGTCGACGCTCAGCCATGCGATGACGCGCTGGTTCTGGTACTCAGTGCTCATCGCAGCACCCACCATCGACCCGTCCGCAGCGGACAGCGTGAAGTAGTCGTCGCAGAAGGGCGAGTCCTCCGCCGCCCAACCAAACGCCACCTCGAAGAAGGCAGCGGTGGACCGCGGATCATCGGATGTCACTTCGAAATGAACCAGCCTTCCCACTGGACACCGCCCTCACACTGTTCGACAACGCGATTCGCGGCCGACACTACCTCCGGACAGATTCGGCGGCTTCTGCGAGATTGCGGTGTCCCAGCCCGGGTTGCCCGCCGGCGTACCTCTCTGCACCAGGTGCTCGGAACCAGGACCGACGACGGGAAGCGGACTTCACGATCGCGTCACCCGGCCGAATGTGGAGACGGACAGCGGTACGAACACTGCAAGGATGCCAAGGCACCAGAGCACTGGGTGCAGCGCCACATCAACGCCGACGTCACCGTTCAGCAGACCGCGCACCGCATCGATCACGACTGTCACCGGCTGGTTCTCCGACCAGACCGCGAGCCATCCCGGCATCGATTCGGCGGGCACGAACGCAGAGCTGAGGAAAGCCAGTGGGAACAAACCCATCATGCCGAGGAACTGGGCCGTTTCCACGCTCTGCACGATCAGGCCGACGAACGCGAGGATCCAGGAGAGCGCGAAACCCAGCAGCAGCAGCAAACCCAGGCCGACCAGAACCTGCACCGGCCCGCCACCGAATCGGTATCCGAGCAGGTGGCTCAGCACCAGGATGACGGCGATAGCGATCACGTTGCGCAAGATCTCCGACACAGCACGGCCGGCCAACACCGAAGAACGCGTCATGGGCAACGATTTGAAGCGGTCCATCACGCCATTGCGCAGATCAGCCGCAATCCCGACGCACATGGACAGCACCGACCCGAACACGACGATCTGGGCCAGCACGCCCGGAATGACGAACTGCTGGTAGTCCCCACCCGGTACGGAGATCGCACCGCCGAAGACGTAGGTGAACAGGATGTAGAACATCACCGGCTGTGCGAGTGCCTGACCGAGCTGGTCGCGGTAGCGCACGATGTGCCGCACGTTGCGCAGCGCCATCTGGTGGACATCGCTGAACCACCAACCAACGCCGGTCGGGGTGGGCGCGACGGGGATGCTGCTCGGCGTCGGGTCAGACATGATCAGGCCCCCGTCCCGGAAGTTTCGGCTGCGTCCGACGGGGTTTGCTCACCGTCGCCCGGAGCTCTGCCGGTCATGGCGAGGAACACGTCATCCAACGTCGGTTCGCGCAAGCCGATGTCGATGACACCGATCCGAGCGCTCTCGAGATCACGGAGGAGCCGCGGGACCGCGTCGATGTCGTCGCCGCGCAACGCGACGACGTAGTGGCCGGTTTTCGGGTCGCTGCTCGGCTCGCCTTCGGCGACTGGGCGGCTGATCTCGAGGGCGGTTGCTAGATCAGCCGGATCGGCCAGCGCCACTTCGAGGCGCTTGCCGCCGACCCGGCGTTTGAGTTGGGCCGGGGTCCCCTGCTCGATCACCTGTCCCGACTCCACCACCACCACTTCGTCGGCGAGGCGATCCGCTTCTTCGAGGTACTGGGTGGTCAGGAGCACGGTCGTGCCGTCGGCGACCAGGGATTCGATCTCCGCCCACAGGTCGAGCCGTGACCGGACGTCCAGACCCGTGGTGGGTTCGTCCAGGAACAGAACGCGTGGGCGCAGTACCAGGCTAGCTGCGAGGTCCAACCGCCGCCGCATCCCGCCCGAGTAGGTGCGCACCTGATCGTCCGCGACCTTCGCGAGGTCGAGGCGGTCGAGCAATTCCCGCGCGCGTCCCCGCGCCGCGGACTTCGACAGGCGGTACAGCCGCCCGATCATCTCCAGGTTCTCCGCGCCCGACATGATCTCGTCCACGGCGGCGTACTGGCCGGTGAGACCGATCAGTGCGCGAACGGCCTTGGCATGCTGCACCACGTCCTGGCCGCAGATACGCGCATTCCCCGAATCGGGTTGGATCAAGGTGCTCAGGATGCGCACGGTGGTCGTCTTGCCCGCTCCATTGGGCCCGAGGAGTGAAACCACCTTCCCCGTCGCAGCCTCGAAGGTGAGCCCACGCAACGCCTCCTTCTTGCCCAGGCGTTTGGCCAGCCCTTCGACCTCGATCCCGGTCGCCATGACAAGTTGCTCCTTTCGGACGAACTGACCGTGAAACTAGCGACGAAGGGCGGGCGCCGCTTCTCCGAAATTGCTCGACCGCCGGCGGGCGACCGGCGAACCGCGCACCTACTGAGGTCGCACCCGGCAGGCGGACCACTCGTCGTCGATGGAGATCCCCGCGACCGACCGCCAACCGAAAGTCAGCACCTCGCGCATCAGGATGTCCCGGCTGATGTCGGGTGTCTCCTTCTTCTTCGGCTTCGGGAAGGAAACCCACACCGGCGCCTTGTCCGGGGCGGATTCGATGACCTTGGGCAGTTCCTGCAGCAGCTCGTCGCGGCTCCGCACGAACAGGTGCACGAAGTCGACGTCCCCGTCATCGGAGGCCGTGACCGTGGCCATCGCGGGAAGTCCACCAAGAATTTCGGCGTAGCCGTCCGGCGCGTTGATCGCCCAGATCGTGAAACCCGACTTGATGTGCATTTTCGCCGCTGCACTCTTGGCGCTGGTCGCGTCGGCCATTTGCACTCCTCCTCAATCCGTGAACAACATCTTCCGAAGGTGGAAACCCGTGGGCGTGTCCGCACGTGCGACCTCGTCGACCGCGCCGGCCACGACCACCCGGCCTCCGCTGTCACCACCGCCGGGACCCAGATCGACCACCCAGTCGGCAGTCCCGACCACGTCGAGATCGTGGGTGACCACGACCACAGTATGCCCATGGTCGACGAGCTCGTGCAGGACCCGCGACAGGACCGCGGTGTCCGCGGGGTGCAGGCCCGCTGTCGGCTCGTCGAGGATGTAGAGGGTCCTCCCGGACGGTGTGCGCTGCAGCTCGTTCGCGAGCTTGACCCGCTGCGCTTCCCCACCGGACAGGGTATTGGCGGGCTGCCCGAGCTGTAGGTACCCGAGGCCGACGTCGACCAGCGCGCCCAGGGACCTGGCTATCGCACGGTTACCGGCGAAGAACTCGTGCGCGTCACCTATGGACATGGTCAACACGTCCGAGATCGTCCGACCGAGATACTCGACATCCAGGGTTTCCTGCTTGTACCGGCGACCTTCGCACTGGTCGCAGGTCGAGAACACGTCCGGCAGGAAGTGCATTTCGACGCGTACCGCGCCGTCACCGGAACACGATTCGCAACGACCACCGGAGGAGTTGAAGGAGAACCGACTCGACTTGTACCCGCGCCGCTTGGCGAGATCCGTCTGAGCGAACACCTTGCGGATCGCGTCGAAGGCGCCGACGTAGGTCGCTGGATTGGATCGCGGCGTACGGCCGATCGGCGATTGATCGACCCTGAGCACCCGGGTCAGGTGTTCGGCTCCCACGAGCGAATCGTGTTCCGCCGGGGGTTCTTCGGACATGCCGAGGGCCTGGGCGACCGCGCGGTAGAGCGTGTGGTCGATCAGTGTCGACTTGCCTGAACCGGAAACGCCCGTGACCACCACGAACCGGTCAAGCGGCAACCGCACATCGACTTCCTTGAGGTTGTGCGCCCGTGCGCCCCGGAGCACGAGGTGGCCGGGAACGCCGGAGCCAACGCGGTCGGCTGGCGGGCCATCACCCACTCGCCGACGCCCAGCCAGGAAATCGCCTGTCGGCGAGGACTCCGACTTGACCAGGTCGTCCACGGTTCCGCTGAAGATGATCCGCCCGCCGTCCGAGCCCGCACCGGGGCCGAGTTCGACGACCCAGTCCGCCTTCTCGATGACGGTGCGGTTGTGCTCGACGACGAGCACCGTGTTCCCTTGATCGCGCAGCGCCTGCAGGCTGGCCACCAGGCTCTCGACGTCGCTGGGGTGCAGTCCCATGGTCGGCTCGTCGAGCACGTAGAGGAGACCGAACAACTGCGTGCCCAGCTGGGTGGCGAGCCTGATCCGCTGCGATTCGCCGCCGGACAGCGTCGGCGCCGAACGATCCAGGCTGAGGTACCCGAGGCCCACCTGCACGAGATGTCGCAGTCGAGCACAGATCTCGCCCACCGCCTGATCGGCAACACCGGCCAGCCCGGCCTTCTCCCACTCGTCGAACAACGACAGCAGGTCATCCACCGGGAGCTCGGTCAGCTCGGCGATGCTGCGCCCGCCGACTCGCACCGCGAGCTGCTCCGGACGGAGCCGTCCGCCCCGGCAAGTCGGGCATGCCGAGGCGAGCATGAAGTTTCTTACCTGAGAACTCGGCGCGTCGCGGTAGCGGCGCCGAACCCACGGCAGCACACCCGTGTACTCGGCCAACCGGGCCTTGTCCCGGCCTCGCTGCCTGACCGTCACTTCCAACGCTTCGACGTGGAGCAGCAGGTCGCGCACCTCCGCCGGAAGGTCACGCCACGGAGTCTCGGCGGATTCGCCGTGCGCCTCGAGGACGGCGACCGTGAGCAAGCGTTCTGCTTCGGTGATCGCCCCCCGCCACGGGGAGATCGCGCCGGTCGCGACGGACAACCGCTGGTCCGGGATCACCAGCTCCGCAGCCGCGTCCAGCTTTTCGCCGAGGCCCTCGCAGTCAGGGCAGGCGCCGATCGGTTGATTGAAGGAGAAGGCGCGCGCATGCATCTCCGGTACCGCACCCCGGTGGCCGGACTGGCACGCTGTGGCACCCGCATCCAGCGGCACATCGCAGACGAGGCAGTGCGGCACGCCCGCTCCGGCGAAGACGACCCGCAGCAGGTCGTACACTTCGGTCGTGGTGCCGACGGTCGACCGCGGATTCCGCGATGTGGTCGACTGGTCCAGCGCCACCGCAGGGCTCAACCCGTCGATCTGATCGACATCGGGCTTCTCCAACTCACCCATCAACTGCCGCGCGAAGGACGACATCGACTGCAACTGACGACGTTGCGCCTCCGCGTAGATGGTCTCGAAGGCCAGGGAGGACTTGCCCGACCCCGAAACGCCGGTGAACACCACCAGGCTGTAGTGCGGCAGCTCCACCTGCTCGTTCCGCAGGTTGTTCTCCCTCGCCCCGGTGACCGTCACCGCTGTGGGCAGCGATGTCGTGCGCGGGTTCGTGGCAAGCTGGTCGACCACTCTGCTCCTTGTTGATGTGATTAGTCCTCGTCGAGGCCGGATGGTTCCCGTCGAGCTTTCAGAACTCCCATCAACTCGTCAAGGATCATCTCCAACGGAGGCATCGCACCGCGACCTTCGGCCCGATCGGCAAGCTGCACACCTATTCCCGGGTTCACCACGCAGTGTCCGACCTCCCGCAAGGCGTCGACGTTCCGCTGGACCACCGGGTTCTCCCACATCGCCGCGTTCATGGCGGGCACGAACACCACCGGCGCTGCACAGCCCAAGATCGCGGTGGACAGCAGGTCGTCACCTATCCCGGCGGCGGCCTTTCCCAGCACGTTCGCCGTTGCGGGCATGACCAGGAACATATCCGCGTCCGCTGCAAGATCGAGGTGCGGCACCCGGACGTCGTCGACTATCTCGTGCAGGTCGGTGTGCACCTGGCGGCCGGCATGCAACTCCACCGCGTAGCCCGGCAAGAACCTGGTCGCCGTCCGGGTCATGATCACGTCGATGCGCCGGGCCAGCGACCGGCGCATCAACAGGATGTACTGCGGCATGGACAAACACGCGGGCGAACCCGAGATGCCGACGAGGATCTTGTCGCACAAAATCGGATCTTTCGTGGTCATGTCGTCCACATCTGGCTCCGATCAACACATGATAGCGGGGATGAAGCCGAGCTGCTTCCACAGCGACGGATCGCCGAACACGTCCCAATCCCGCTCGCCGATCCTCCCGTACGGATCGATCTCGATGATGTCGGTGGAGCGCCACGCGACCGGTCGCCCGGTAGCCGGTTTGCCGAGGTAGCTGCCCTCGTGGGTACCGGTGAACACGACGGTCGAGATGATCCGGTTGCCATTCGACCGCTGGTCGACAACCTGGATTTCGAGATCCGGCAGCACCTCGCGCAGGGTGCTGAACAGGACCCGCACTCCCGGCGCGCGGTAGTCGGAGATCGCGGTGCGATGCACAGCTTCCGGCGCCATGAGATCAATGGCGGCATCGAGGTCACCGCGGTTGATCGCGACGTAGAAGGCGTTCGCGGGCGCCGCGCGGTCCGCGGTCTCCGGTGGACTTCCGGCAGTCACCTGCGTCTTTGCCATGGTGCAACACCTCCGATTTCGGTGGACCTGCTACGACATCTGCAGTAGGTAGGATTCGGGCACGACACCTGTCTGCGCGAGCAAGTACAGTTCATCAAAGATCCCCCGGTGCTCGATGTACCGGCCCTCATGCACGCGCGCTACGTCCACCGAATACCAGGAGACCTTCCTGCCGGTTCCTGCCTGCCCGAGGTATTCTCCTTCGTGAGTACCGTTGAGTCGCATCAGCGCAGTGACCCATGCACCATCGGCGATGATCCGCTCAACGGTCCAGGTCAGATCCGGGAACGCGGACCAGGTGGCGCGGAACGCGAACTCGATACCGGCCATCGGGTAGTCGGACAATCGCGAGTGGTGCACGGCATCCGGGTGGATGAGGGTTCGAATGGTATCGAGATCACGGCGATTGCACGCGTCAGCGAACCGCTGCGGCAACCGACGGCTCACCTCGGTGAGCTCGTGGTGCGCCCGCAAGTACTCGGTCACGTCAGCCTCCGTCGAGTCGACCTTGCCATTGTTCCGGTTGGCGGCGCCAAGCTCTTCTCACAGCTTGCGCTCTTACTTGCTTCCGGTGTTTCAGGCCCTGCCGCTGAGGATTCCGCGGAGCGCGGACAGGGATGGGGCGAAGAAGTAGCCGCCGCCCGTCGGCGTGGTCCACTCCTCCCGCATGACGACCTGTTCCGTCCGGACCACGCCGTCCGCTCGGCGATAGCGGAAAGCGAAGTACCGTTCCTGCGGACCGGTCATGCCGCGGTTGCACTGCCCTACCAGCGGATCGTGTCCGTCACATGCTGTGCGCAGACGTGGGTTGTTGAGCCAGGACCGCTGGACGAACTCGAACTGGCGCTCCAGGGACGTCTGGAACGCGACGAACATCAAGCCCCGCTCTCCATCCGTATCCACGGCCCCGAAGGGAATCCCGCGGCGCAGCAGGCGATGGGTTTCCATGCTCTCCGCAGTATCCATCGACGTCTCATGATCTCGGGGAAAAGCTTTTCGGATGTGCGCGGCCTGCGGGCACACCAAGCCGGCCGCGTCGTCGCCCGCCGCGCCCCACTTGCCCACGTAGCCGAAGTCGTTCACGTCCGCGCCCGCCGCTCCTGGATCGCGCTCGTGCCCGTGCACCACCGCAACGCCGGATGGCCACCGGCCGACTAGCTGCGCACGCACTCGCTCCACCGTGGTGCCGGCCAGTTCGGGAATTTGCCCCAACCGCCGGGACACGGTCCCGGCGAACCGGTTGAACGCCGCAACATCCTGGTTGATCCGCCGGACCACGACGAGCGACCCGTTGCGGGCCCACGCCGGACCGGCGCGCGACCGCGGACCCGGCCGGATCCGATCCAGGTTGTCCTGCGTGGGATAGCCGAAGACGAACTCGCCCGGCCACACCAAAGATTGCCCGGGAGCACCCTCTGCCGGCCTGGTCGGGTCGAGCGATGGAGTGAGGAACGCCGATTCGCCGAGCTCCACCCGACCACGGACGCCTGGTTGGGAGACCGGTTCCCGGAACCCGAAGTGCTCGTTCCCGTGCGGCAACCGTGCGCACACTTCCTCGTGGAGCACTTCAACGCAGCGGTCCGCCAACCCGGCCGTGGCGAGCCCGTCGGTGATCGGTTCTTCGCTGGCAACTACCAGCAGCGCGTCTGGTACCCGGTCAGGCCCCCCGACCCGCCAGTTCGCACATGCGCCGGGTGAATCGGGGGAAACCGGATCGCCGAGCAACCGGGAGCGGCTGGGCAGCCCTTCTTTGAACGGCACGTCCTGGATCTCACGAGCGGTCTCGGTGAGCTTCAGCAGGCCGGAATAGCTGAACCAGATCGCCACCAGGGGACCCCACCGCTGCCTGCGCTGCCTGCGCTCCCAGGTGGCCCGCATGGTCGTGACGGTTTCGGCGACCCGCGCGACCCATGTCGGAAAGCGTTCCGCGTCGACCACCCGCAGGAACACGTGCTGCTCGCAAGCCGTGTTGAACGCCGTGAGGATGTTGCCCTGGATGTCATCGACGTCCAGGACCGGTTCGTCCAGATCGATGCGCGACGTTGGCATCGCGTTCACCTCAACTGCCCGGCCGGGAGGCCGTGACCAGGAGGTAGTCTTGCTCTCCGGCCATCCCCGACTGCCCGTCGGCCTGCTCGGCCCACCCCTTCCACATCGCCCGGACCATCGGGTTGACCCGGCCGACCACGACCGGGTCGGTCAGACGCCGACGCAGGTACCGCATGAACGGGGTGAATGCCTGGTCCTTGATCGAACGGATCTCGATGCCGGTGAACCCGGCGCGCTGCAACTCCCGCCGGTAGCCATCGGCGTCGTAGATGTTCTCGCGCGGCGTCGCGACAACCGTCTGCTGCATCAACACGGCCATCCGGCTGAGGCGGACACCCCGGGCCGGAGCCGGTTCTGCGAGTGCGAGCCGCCCGCCAGGACGCAGCACGCGGAACGCCTCTGCGAAGAAGGCCGCCCTCGTGCGAATGTGGAAACTGGATTCGATCGCGAACACGTGGTCGAACGAGGAGTCTGGGTACCGCAGCCGACAGCCGGTCCCGGTGTCGAACCGCACCCGGTCCAGGCCAGCCGCGCGGGCCCGCTGCCGAGCCAGTTCGACCTTGAACTCCACGATGTCGATAGCCACCAGCTCGGCGAGGTCGTACTCCTGCGCCCACAGCATGTCCTGGTCACCGAAACCACAACCCACGTCGAGCAGCCTGGCCCCATCGCGCAGGCCGCCGACGTCGGCGAGCAACCGGGCAAGCGCGTCCGATGCCTCGTCCAGTGAGTCCGGATCACCCGCCCAGTAGCCCATGTTGTGATTGAGCCCCTCCTCGCCGAACAGGTTGTACCGGCCGTCCATGTGCTGGAGCACGCGGGCCCGTCGATCCTGCGGAATCACGAAGAGCGAGGCCAACAGAATGTACTGCCGCGTCCGCGCAGCGATCGACGCCTTCGCCGGTAGGTGGGTCGCAGTCATCAGTCACCTCCCGAACGAACCGGAACCCGGGTGCTCAACCGGCCGTCGCGCCGAACATGCCCGCGTCCGGAAACGCTCCGAGCTGGGTCAGCAGCGTGTGCAGGTCGAAGTTGAAGATCAGGTCGGTGATCTTGCCGTCCTCGACGGTGAACAAGGAGATGCTGCGGGTGGTCACCCCGCGTCCGCTCGGCTCGATGCCGAGGAAGGTTCCTCGGTGGGTGCCCGCGAACGTGGCAAGCACCGTCACGCGCTGGCCGTCGATGACGACACGCTCGATGTTGAACTGGTGGTCCGGGAACGCGGCGAACAGCGCCGCGGTGGTCAGCGATTCCTGGAGGTAGTCGCGGGCGCGGTCGACCACCAGTCCGGACACCTTGTGCAGCCGGTGCTGGTTGAGGACGTCTTGCACGAAGCTGCGCAGCACGAATCGCCCGTCTCCAGGACTACCGGTCGGTGCCACGGTGGTGGTGGCAGAGCTGAGCAGGTCCGCGGGAAGCCCGAGCCGGACGGCGATCGGTTCGAGCGGCAGGTCGAGGTCGAGGTCGACGATCTTGCCGCCGTTCAGCCGGGCGCTCAGCGCGCCCTGGACCTCGATCGGCTCGCCATCCGGCGCAGTGTCCCAGAACTCGCGAGCGAACGCCCCTCGGATCGACAACGTCGACGAGACGCGGTCTCCATCCACCGACAACTGGTCGATCGACGCAGTCATCCCATCGAGCACCGCTGAGAGGGCGATGAAAGTGATCATCTCCGTCGCCGTACCGCGGGCGTCCTGGTCGACGAGTTCGTCGATGCTGGCGAGGTTCTTGTTCTCCAGCACCTCGGTGACGAACCGCCGAAGCACGCCCTCCGGGCCGTCAGCCCGATCCAGGGCGACCGCGGGCTTGGCCACACCGAGAAACTTCAGCATCTGCAGCTCATTGCCGGTGCCCCAGCGCTCGGTCATCTTGTCGCCGGCCAGCCGGACGATGTCTATGCGCCGGGCGGACAGCTTCGTCCCGGTCGGCGGCATGCCCATGTACTGCTCGGTGTGCGTTCCGTACCACTTGCCGATGCACACGACGATGTCGCCTTCGGCGAGCTCTTCGTCCACGTCGTACCGGAAGTCGGGGAATGCCTTGGTCCACGAGGCGAGCACGGCCTTGAATCCGGCCAACGCGATGTCCTGACCCGGGTACGGGTTCCAATCGACGTAGTCGGGGACCTTCAGGTGCTCGACGGACTCGAGCTGGTGCTGGTTGAAGACCTCGTCGACCCAACGTCGCACGACGTTGAGGTTCGCGTCCCGCTGAGTGCTCACAAGACCACCTCGTTTGAAGTCGCCACCTCGGCCTGCGGGCGGCGGACACGTAACGGTTTGCTCAAAATCTACGAGCGCCACGACAGGCCCGGCACCTTCGACGTTGCTGATCCGGTTCGCCTTTGGGCACCGGTATTTCCGAATCGCTGTTCCGACTCAGTACCCGCCGGTGACGCGGACGATCTCACCGGTGATGCTGCCGTTCGCCGACGAGCACAGGAAGACGATGGTGTCGCCGACCTCGACCGCGGTCGGGAGTCGCTTGGTCGGTGTCGCGCGGACGTGCTCGTCGATCAGCAACGCGAGTTCGTCGGGGATGAAGCGCGGGTTGACCCAACCCGGCATCACCACGTTGACCAGCACCCCGTCCGGACCCACGTCCCAGGCCAGGCTCTTGGTCAACCCGTGCAAGCCGGTCTTCGCAGCGACGTAGACCGACGAGTGCGGCAGGCACCGCTCGGTCACCACACTGGACACCGTCACCACCCGACCGGCGCCAGCGGCCCGGAGGTGCGGAAGCGCCGCCTGGATGACGCGCATGGTTCCGGCGAGGTTCGCGTCGAACTCGGCCTCCCATCCGACGGTCTGGTCGAACGGTGTCGCCAGCGGCCCGGGCCCGGAATCCGGCCAGTGAATCGCATTGTTCACCAGCACATCGAGCCCGCCGGACCAGTCGACCACCGAACGGACCAGCTCGCTGGCCGCATCCGGTGCACCGAGGTCGAACGGGACGATGCGCGCCGCACCGCCGCGCTCGACGATCCGGTTCGCCACCTCTTCTGCAGCTTCCTCGTTGCGGTGGTAGGTGATCGCTACTTTCGCACCCTCCCGCGCGAAGGCGAGTGCGGTTTCCGAGCCGATCAGACTGCTGGACCCACCGGTGATGAGCACTGTGCGGCCGGACAAGCCGAGTTCCATACGTCTCCTGACCTCGATCGGACTTCCAAGCCGCTGCGGTCAATCCCGCTGCACCAACCGCCATCGGTTCCCGTCCGGGTCGTGGAACTCGGCTGCGCTGCCCTCAGCGAGCGATGTCGACTCGCCGTCGAAGACGACGCCACGGGCCTCGAGCATGGCGCGGCTGCGCACCAGGTTGGTGGTGCGGAGCTCCATTCCACTGGCTGGCGAGGAGGCAGATTCGACCAAGCGGACCTGCGCGCCACCGCCGGGCGGGGTCAGGCGGGGACGTGGGTTTTCCATCGCCCCGTTCTCGTCCGCCGTGAACCCCAGCGCATCGACGTAGAACTGCGTCGCCGCGGTGACGTCCCGCGTCCCGATGTCCACTGCGGTCATCGAACCCAGTCGAGTCACCTCGTCGTCGGCCCGGATCTCCAGAACCTCCTTGGGCAGCACACCGATCTGAACAAGCAGGTGGACCTCGTCGATCAGCCCGGTGTGCTCGATCAGTTTGCCGTCCTCGGCTCGCGAAATGTCGATCGAGCGCCACTTGGCGTGGTTGCCCGAGGCGGCGTGACCGCAGTACTCACCTTCCTGGGTGCCCTCCATCTCCAGGAACGTCACCGCGCGGTCGTTCTGCGCGATGACGTCGAGGATCCGCCAGTGCAGGTCGGGGAACGCCGACCACCAGATCCACTGGTAGGACTGGGCGATCATGTCCCGGTAGTACTTGTTCCGGCGACCGTGGTGCACGACATCGGGATGCAGCAAGTCGAGGATCGCGTCCAGGTCACGGCTGTTCGTCGCCTCGACGAATGCGATGGCCAGGTCACGCGTCTGGCGGGTACGTTCCTGGTCAACCAGGAAGTCGTCGGCCACGAGTCGCCCCTTCGCAGTTGAGAATCCCAGACCCGCCCAGGATGCGTGGGCGCCGCCGGACACACTTCTCCCCGATTGCGGCGTTCCGTTCCGCTGGACCCACGACAGGGTTTGGCGCCTTGATCGCCGCACCGCTCGCAGCCACGATTTCTCACTGGCGGACAACCCGGCGATGGAGGCCAAGATGCGAAACGATGACCGCGAAGTCGCGCCTCGCGGCAAGATCGGCCAGGGCCGCGTCAGTGTGCAGGCACACTGTGCCGCGTCCCTGCCGGAGGCTTGGGCAGCGATCAGCGATCCACCCGAGTTCGCCCAATGGTTCGGTGATCTGGCCAGGCCGTTGCGGGTCGGCGAGCAGAACCGGATCGAGTTCGGCGATGGCGACTTCTTCGACCTCATGCCGCGCCGCGTCGAGCCGCCGGAGCTGGTCTTCGAGTGGAGTTTCCTCGGGGTGGGGCGGCGGGACTTGATCACCTGGCAGTTGACGCGGACCAACTCAGGCGTGACCGTCGAGGTGCACGACTGCAACAGCAGCCGGTCGTCGGCCGAGGCCGACGAGATGCTCAGCGGTTGGACCGATTTCCTGACCCGGCTGCAACTGCACCTGCGTACGGGCGAGAAAACCCGCTACGCGTGGCGGGACGACATTGATGGGTCGGTGGAACTGGCGGCAGACGATTTCCACCCGCTGCGCGAACCCGAGCTGTACGAGTGGCTGCCCATAGCCAGCGACGGCTTCGCCCCGAGCTGGTTCTTCGTCCTCGATGGGGAAGGGCCGCGGCGGTTCCCGATCCTGGACTGGGTGCTCGAACCCGATCAGCAACTTCGCTTCGCGATCGACCTTTCAGCGGAGCGACACCACCCGGCGTGCACCGTCCAGGTTCGCGATCTCGGAAACGGAATCCGCCGGCTCTCCTTCTCCCACACAGGCTGGAACAGGTTGGGCTGGTCGGAGCAACGTTCGCAGTCCATGCGCCGCCGGTTCGCCGCGAGCTGGATCGCCGCACTCGAATCGGCCCGCAGTCGTACTCGCTGAAGGACAGCTCCGATCGGCAAGTTCGGAGAAGCCTGGGGAACGCGGCGCTCAATACCTTCAGAAGGGTTGGTACAGCTCGACACCGAGAGGAACCAGTGCAATGGCGATCGATTTGTGCAACAAATCTCCCGGGGCACTCGCCGAGAGCCATCCGGGGAGCTGGGACGACGCCGTTCCGGAACCGAAGGCGCTGGAAGACTTGGCGGCCGAGCAGACGGATGCGCTGAATTTCGCGTACCGCACCACGCTGAGCAACGTCGACCCACGGTTCGTAGCCGGCGACCCGGCCGCCTGGGCCAGCGACTTCGGTTACGCCTTGGACAAGGTGGCAATCAGGTTGGACAGTCGCAGCAACGACAAGCTGCGCGAGCAGGCGTTCCAGCACCCAGATCCGGCGATGCGCGAGCAGGCGTTGTTCGAGTATGCCGACCGGGACCACGAGGACGCGGTGGAGCTGCTCGCCGAGGCCGTGCGCACCGACCGGGACCGCCAGGTGCGGTGGGATTCGCTGTGGGCGATCGAGAAGCTCGGTGGACCGAAGGCCATCAACGCGTTGAGCGAGTTCCGCACTGACGCCGATCCGGAGATCGCCGAGTGGGCGCGGTTGTTCATCAGCGAGCTCCAGACCGGCGATCCGGCCTTCGACGGGCGTTCGGGGCTGTACACGCCAGGTCGAACCTTCGACGAGACGATCTTCCTGCTGATTCACTGTGACCTCTACGTGCGATTGGACCCGTCCAACACGCACTGGGGGAAGATTTCGCTAGCACCGCAGGGGCTAGCGCGTGTCTACGGCCAAGCACACGCTTGTCCGAACGTGGCCACCCGCGAGAAGCAACTGGTGATCGCCAAGACGATCGACGGGTTGCACGCGGACGGATCGCCGCACTGCGACAACTACCTCTTCCGCGGATTCACCGACCGCACTCGTCGCGACCGGGGCAACTTCTTCTTCGAGTCGTTGGTGCCCCGGACGTTCTTCAAGTCCGGGCAGGCCGATGATCCGAGCCAGGGCGTCAGGCAGGCCGATATCGGCTTCGCCCGCTACGGCACCTGGCACCTCGAGCCGCGGTTCCAGATCCGGGAAGAAGCGGCCATCCGGTACGTACGCGGCCGGTTCCAAGGCTGGGGCTACGTCGACCTGTCCCGGATCGCGGGCCGGGCGCTGGAAGAGGTCCTCGTCCCGGGGAACGGCGTTCTGTCCACACTGCACGATCCCGAAGTCGGCCCCATGACCAACGCCTTCATTCTAGGCACGTTCAAGGGCAAGCTCAACGATTGGGACGGCGATGGCGTGATCGACCTCAACTCGCGCGACGTCTATTCCACGGTAGATGGCGAGATCGACATGGATCAGGATGGCATCGCCGACCGGCCGGGCCTGACCTGTTGCGACCACACGGCCTTGATGCCCTGAAGCCGAAGGGACGATCAACCATGTCCACACCGATGCAGAAGCCGACCGTCGTCTATGGTCGCCCGGTCAACGTCGATGGTGTGCCGAACCTCTACTCCGGTACCGAGGTGCAGCCCTGGACCGCGCCACAGCCCGGCATCGACAACCTCGGCATCAGCTCGATCGATACGTTCGCGGTGCCCGGCGTCGGAGAGTACACGGTGCCGTTCGAAGGCTACGTACGCGTGGTGCGTTCGGAACCGACCGCGACCGAGTGGGCCAACGCCGAGGTCTACACCAACCTGATCGAAATGCGAATGTCCGGTAATTCGCCGGAACTCGGCGAGATCACGGTGACGCTGAACCCGGACTGCCTGTCCGCCGGCCAGATCCGCACCCCGTTCGATCCGTACGCCGGCGAAGGACCGTCCGCGAAGGCGTGCCGAATGGCCGTCGGAGCGATCTTCGCCATGCCGAAGCTCGGCGTCCACCTGATCAACAAGGAACCCATCATCCTGACCATCGACGATGTTCGGCAGATCCCACCGGCCGGTTCCCCCGGCAAGGGGCAGGTTTACCGGATGCTGCCGCTGCACGACATCCGGAGACCCGATGACGAGCCGGTAGCCTACGTGACCAGCCTCCGGTTCACGATGGGCGGCTACCTGACTCGGGAACAACTGTCCTGAACGGACTCTCAACGGAGGCCGGTGGTTCGCGCCACCGGCTTCCGATGCCGCCTGCTTGGTTGTCGCCGACGTGTCGAGGAGAACGCATATGAGCACCGAGCAGCCGCAGTCCGGCGACCCGACCGGCATGGCAGGGCCGGTGACCGATGATGCCAGGCTCTTTCCGCCGCTGCAGGGTCGCGCAGTCCCGGTCGCCCAAGACCGGTGGGAACGCTTGGTCAGCGCGGTCGACATCCCGCAGCCACCGGAAGCGGTCTGGGCAGCGCTGACCGACCCGGGTCGGGTTGCGCACTGGTTCGGCGTGTGCCGCGGAAACTGGGCCCGGGCCGACTGCGAGGTGATGCTCGACTTCGAGGACGGCGAGTTCTTCTGGTGCCGCATCCAGCAGAACAGCGCGCCGACGGCCGATCACCCAGGCCGGTTGCGCTACCTGTGGCGGTGGGTGGGCATTGGCCCGGTGACCTCGGTGACCTGGACCGTTGCCGCGTCCGAGGGAGGCACCTCGGTGACGGTGGTGGAGGAAGCCGTCAACCCGCCGTCCGACTGGAGGTCGTGGAACGGCATGGGATGGCCGGGCATCCTCGATCAACTCGCCGCGCACCTGCGCACCGGTACTACGTGGCGCTGGCCGTGGCGCCGGATGGGACCCTATTTGCAGGTGCCGCTACCCGCACCGCCGTTTCAGGCGTGGGAGGCCTTGACCGCGCCCGGAGCGGTTCGGCACTGGCTGCAACCTTGCGCCGGCTCGCTGGCGGTGGATGACGAGATGACCGTGGTGATGGGCGACGCCAGCGGTTGCGCCCTCCTGAAAGTCACCAGGCTGGTTGACAGCGGCCAGGAGTTCCCATCGTACCTGCCATATTTGGAGTTCGAGCTGCGCCGTCCGAGGTGGCCCGCGCCACTCGCCGGGCGGATCTGGATCGAGCCCGTCGGACTGCACGAAAGCCTGCTCCAGGTCTTCCAGAGCGGTTGGGAAGGCGTCGGGATTCCCGCCGCCGTCGTGGAACGAAGGATCCTCACCGGCTACTGGACCTCAGCAGCGGCGCGGGCTCAGATGCTGTTGCGACCACCTGGGGCCCAAGCTCCGCCGATTGGCCCGCACGGCTGGTCGCTCAGCGGAGGTGACGATGGCTGATCGGCAGGCAACAGCTCGTCGGGATGGGTCGTGACGCCCAGCAGTCAGTAGGCCGCTGGGCGTTCACGGTCCAGTACCGTTCGTGCCAGGGTCGGAGCCGGCGTCCGGTAGCCAGGTTTTCGCGACGATTTCCGCTCACCTGCGAGACCGCGCAGGGAAGGAAAGATCACCGGTGCCGACCACGGCGAGGGAGTCAGCGGGCGTGTGGGAGCGGGCGAACGACCACAGCAGCACGTCGAGTCCCGAACGCAGCGGTACCGGCGGCATCCCCATCGCCTTCGCCTGGCGCACCGCGCCCGTCCGGTGCGCCACACCGGCTCCGCTGAACAACGACCATTCGAACGCGAGGCAAGAGCATTCCGGCAGATCCGCCGCAGCAGCCACCGTCGCCCGCCGCAGCAGTTCGTTGGCCAGCGCGTAGGACCCCATCCCGCGGTGCGGGACTCGCGCCGCGATCGAGCCGAAAGTGACCAGGTTCCGCACCGCACGACGGTCCACCGCCGCGAGCACGTGGTGCATCCCCGCCACCTTGGGCTCTTGCATGGCAGCGAGGCGCGACACCGTGGCGTCGGCGACGAATCCACCACGAAACTCGCCCGCGCAATGCACGATCCCGTTCACGATCCGCCCTCCTAGCACGGAACGCACTGCGGCGCGGTCGGCCAGGTCCGCGTCGAGGACCTCGACATCGCCGGCTGCTGCCAACCTCGTCAGCATGGCGATCGAATCCGCCGCCAGTTCGGCACGAGCGATGTCGTCGAGCAGCACGGCGCGGACGCCGAGTCGTGCGCGCAGCATGCCGGCCACCCGGATGCCCAACCCGCCGAGCCCGCCGGTGACAAGCACCGTTCCCAACGGACGCGATGACATGCCCGACTTCAGGTCCACTTCGGTCCAACCGGATCGCCAGGTGCCTCCGGCGCGATCGATGACCACCTCGTGCCAGCCGGACTTCTGCTGGCCGGCAACAGCGACTGCGGCTTCGACGGCCTGCGGAGTCGCCCCGCCGGAAAGCTCGATCACCGTAGCCGAGAGACCGGGTTCCTCAGCCACCGCGCACCTGAGCAGGCTGCCACCGCCCGCACCGCTGTGCACCAGCACGATCCGGCTGGACCCGGACCGCGCTAGGGCCAAGCCCCGCAGCAGAGTCTCGTTGTGGTGCGGCTGGAACCGATCACCCAGTACGACCACAGGTACCACCGGTCCCGTACACGTCGTGGATTCGTCCAGGGCGGTCCGCAATGCTGCGTGCCCGTCGCCGATCACGAGCCACGGCCGGTTGGAGGCCCGAGCTGGCGGGACCGGCGCCCATTCCTCCCGAAGCACCTCAACCGACTTCCGGATCATCTGTTCAACGCTGGAAGCAGGGTAGGGATGGCTTCAGCCTGGAAGTCGACGTCCACATCGAAATCGTTGATCATGCCCTCCAACACCAACATCGACAGCAGCGGAAAGACGAACTCCGGTGCCGCGGCCACTCCGGAACGGCGCTGCAGTTCGAACAACCGAGTGGCGAACGGGGCGAGCCGGAAGTCACCGGCCCTGCGCCCAGCGGTCTTCTTCACCAGGTCGACGATGCCGGCTCGGAAGGCATCCAGGTCGGCGTCCGGCGGCACCAGCTCCGCACTGCGCAACACGACCTCGGCGCACTCCGGTCCGCGCCCCAGCGACATGTTCAGGAAGAACTCGGCGAACAGCCGCTTCACGTGCACCGGCAGTTCCACCACGAATCCCGCGTCGAGCAGCACGATGCGCCCATCAGGGTTGAGGTAGAGGTTGCCGGGGTGCATGTCGCAGTGCACCAGCCCGTCAACGAAGATCATGCGGTAGACGCCGTGCAAGATCTGGCGTACCAGTTCGCGCCGCTGCTCTCGGGTAAAGCTCTCCGGACCGAAGCGACGCAAACCCGGGACGAACTCCATGACGAGCGCCCCGTCTCCGCACTCATCCGGGAAGTGCCTCGGTACCAACAATCGCGGGAATCCATCCAAGTTCTGCCGAAGGGCTTGCAACGACTGCGATTCCAGGTCCAGATCAAGTTGCCGACGGATCGTGGCCGATACCTGTTCGATCATGCGCATGACGGGCACGCGCCGCATCGCGGGCAACCGTTGCACCACCCCCGCTCCTGCTGCCAGCAGGCTCAGGTCGACGTCGATCATCGTGTGCAGGCCAGGCCGGCGTAGTTTCACGGCCGCCTTGGTACCGTCACGCAGTTCCGCCCGGTAGACGCAGGCGATGCTGCCACTCGCGACCGCAGTGGTGTCGAACCGCCGGAACGGCCAGGTAGCGCGACCAGCGTATGCGTGATGCAGCGCGGTCGCTGCCTGCCGCCGCGACATCGGCCGGACCTGGTCGTGAAGCTGCCCGAGGGCATCGCACCACCTCGGCGCCAGCAGGTCCCGACGAGTACTGAGCAGTTGGGCGCTTTTGACGAAGGCGGGACCGAGGTCGGCGACGAACTCGGCCAGCCCCCGGGTTCCGTCTGTCGACGCCTGGCCGGTCGGACGGGCGATGCACCGCAGCAGAGCCCTGCCCCCGTGCCGCAAGCCCGTACCCGCGATCGCCGCCGAACGCTGTGCCACGTGGCGAGCACGCGGTTCCGTTTTCGACACCGAACGCTCTTCGCAGTACGACACCGTCGCCTCCTGGCTCCTGGCACCCGCCGGTGCGAGTGCATCGACCGTGCAACCGGCGGAACGTCGACACCCGACTCAGTTGGGCCCGCTGCCAGCAAGCCACTGTTGATCCAGGTCGCAGCGGTCACACAACCCCCGCCGCCAGTAAGATCGGCAAGGCCAGGACAAGGGGCGGATCCACCGGTGCCGACGGCCGCAACTGGATGCGCAGCGGCGTCGACGACACCATCCGGCCATCGCGGATCTGCACCAACCGCTCGGCGGTCCCCACATAGCACAGCTCTGGATCCTGCGTCACCAGCGCGTCCTCGACGCTGGCATCCGGAGCGAGACTCATCGCCAGCGCATGGAAATCGCCGTCGGGCAGCCCACCGAAAGCCGCGATCCCAGGCGACGACACGATCGCACAGGCCGCTGGCAGCTCCTGTGGAATGCCTGACCGGAACAGTCCGGCTGCCACCAACGCGCCGTCGCCCGCTCCTCCCACCACCGACCCGGCCACCTGCACTTCGAGTGGTTCCGGGAGTATCTCGCGAAGCTGGTCGAGGACCGCAGCGAAGGACTCGGCCCCGTGCCGTTCGATCGTTTGCCGGAACCGCCGCGGTGACACCCCGACCAACCTCGTGAACTGGGTCGTAAAGGTGCCAAGACTGGAGTACCCGACCTGAATGCAGATATCGGTCACGCTCATCGAGGTGCGCACCAGCAAGCGCTTCGCCTCGGCCATCCGGGCCGCCGCCAGGAATCTTCCCGGTGTAGCAGAGGTGACCATGCGGAAGACCCGGTGAAAGTGGAAGGGGCTGAGTGAGGCAGAGCGTGCGAGGTCGGGCAGCAGGTGCTTCTCACCAACATCCGCCTGCATGCAACGGACGGAGCGCATCACCGCGGCGACACGGTGATCGTCGATTTGCCGCGCGGATCGTTCCCCACGCTGGTCGGCAGGTTCACCGGACACGTCATCTCCCCAGGGCCGGCAACGCTTCTGCCGAGCTTCTGCGATCCAGGAGACCGCAACTCGACATTTGCCAATCTATCTCGCTAACGGCCCCGACGAGAGCACCCGGACGGCCGGACCGCAGGTTCCGACCAGAGTAACCGTCCGCCGAATCCGCCCGCGATACGGAGGAACATTCGCCCGTTCGGGGGGATCGAAATCGAAGTGCGCCCCACTCGGACTACGTATCCTGGGCGGTGTGACGAACCAGTACACACCCGGGAAGGATGCACGGTGACCAGGAGTGTCAACGGCTCCACAGGAGTCGACACCGAGCCGACCGGTGGCAAAATGGCGCACACCGAACCGATTTCGGCCATCTGGTATGACTCGGTCGAGCGGGCCGTCCAGCAGATGCGGGACGACCTCGCCCTTCCCCGAGATCTGTCGGATCACGCACGCGCCGGGCTGTTCAGCCCATTCCATTTTCACCGCGTCTTCCGCAACGTCACCGCCACCACGCCTGGACGGTTCCTCGCCGCGTTGCGCATCGCTGAGGCGCAACGCTTGCTGATCCGCTCCCCCCTTCGGGTGACCGACATCGCCCCGCAAGTCGGCTACTCCAGCCTGAGCACCTTCACCACCCAGTTCACCCGCCTGGTCGGCCTGCCACCGCAGCGGTTCCGCCTGCTGGCCACCGAACTGGGCGACCAGCCGCTGACCGACCTCGTGGACCGGGCGGCCACCCGACCGCCGGTCGACGGAGTGCGGGTGCTGGTGGACGGGGCGGAGGAGGGCATGCTGTTCGTCGGCCTGTTCCGCCATGGCATTCCGCAAGGAGCCCCGGCGAGCTGCGCGGCCCGTCGTGGTCCGGGCCTGGTGCGGTTGCCCCGTCCGAACGACGGCCAGTATCACGCACTCGCGGTCTGCTTCACACCGAACGTGCGGGTCTCCGACTCACTGGACTACCAGTACGATTGCCGGGCGGTCGCCGCGGAACCCATCACCTTGCCCATGGCATCGCCGGGAACGACGTTCCGACTGACGCTCCGTTCGCCCCGGCCCACGGACCCGCCGATTGTGTTGGCAATGGCACTGCTGCGCTGAATTTCACGCCGGAGCGGCCGTTCGGATCACCAGCGGAAGCGGCGACTTCCCACTTACCGAGGGGCGACGCCACCACAACTTCAACATGTGATCCTTTGTAGGACGCCCCGGCCTGCCCGGACCGTCGAAGGTCGGCACAACATCCAGCGTGAATTCGGCATTCCGCAATGCCGTTCCCAGGCTTCGATGAACGGCTTTCCGTCACTTGGCGCGTCCACCAACACACATGCCGGACATTTCCAGGATGACGCTTCCGGGCGTGCCCATTCTCCTTTTCCCTCCCATACCTGCCCGCTGGCCACACTTGCACTTTCAGGACGCGGCATGGACCCTGTGTCTCGCACAGCGAGTGGCACCCGGATCGCACCGAGCGTTGCTGCCCGCAGTCCATTCACCGCTGTTGAGTCGTGATTGCGGCAGGTAACGCCGCCAGGGAGTGCTGGAGGCTCACCCCGCAGCGGTTTCCAGTTCTCGGACCCGCTCGGATACCTGGATTGCGAAAAGTGCCGTCAGCGCCCGGCGCACCGTCAGTCCAGAGCACGAGTAAGCCGCGACTCCGCGGACCTCAGCGGAATGACGTGACCGGTAGCCGGACGGCCGGGGGCCCCGCCGTCGATGGCGAGGCCCCCGGCCGTTCCCGCGGTGGAACCCGCCGACGGCTGCCCGGAGCGCACGGTGAGCTCGTCGTCAGGACACCAGGGCGCTGAGCAACGCGGCCATGCCGAACCCGGTCAGCGACAGCAGCGTCTCCAGCACGGTCCAGGTCTTGAGCATCTCCTTGACCGGGATGCCGAAGTAGCGCGAGATGATCCAGAACCCGCCGTCGTTGACGTGCGAGGCGATGATCGAGCCCGCCGCGATGGCCACCGCGATGAGGGCGAGCTGCGGCTGCGAGTAGCCGGCGCCCACGACCAGCGGCGCCATGATGCCGCCGGTGGTCACGATCGCGACCGTCGCCGAGCCCTGCGCGATGCGCAGGCCGCTGCTGATCACGTAGGCCGAGACCAGGATCGGCAGCCCGTTGGCCTGCAGCGACCCGGCGAGGGCCTCGCCGACGCCGGTCGCCGAGAGCACCTCGCCGAAGAAACCGCCCGCGCCGACCACCAGCAGGATCATGCCCAGCGGTTTGAGCGCGGTCCCGGTCAGCGTCGAGAGCTCCGCGCCGGTCATGCCCCGCCGGAGCCCCAGCAGCCAGAACGCGAGCAGCACCGCGATGGTCAGCGCCACGGTCGGGTTGCCGATGAAGGTCAGCACCTGGAGCAGCGTGCTGCCCTCGGGCAGCGTGATGCTGCCGAAGGTGGCGCCGAGGATCAGCACCAGCGGCAGTCCGATGATGAACGCGACCACCCCGAGGCCGGGTTCGGGACGGTCCTCCCCGTCGCCGGTCTCGGCCGCCGCCAGCATCTCCTCGGGGACCGGCAGGTGGATCCGCTTCCCGATCCACGCCGGGAAGATCAGGCTGCTGACCACGAACGCCGGGATGCCGCAGGCGAAGCCCATCAGGATCAGCCAGCCCAGGTCCACGCCGAGCAGCCCGGCGGCGACCACCGGACCGGGGTGCGGCGGCAGGAACGCGTGGGTCATCGACAGCGCCCCCACCAGCGGCAGGCAGTACAGCAGGATGGAGCGGCCGCCCTGCCGCGCGGCGACGTAGACCAGCGGCGCGAGCACGAAGATGCCGATGTCGAAGAACACCGGGATGCCGAAGACCAGGCCGGCCAGTCCCATCGCCAGCGGGGCGCGCTTCTCGCCGAAGGCCGACAGCAGCTTCCTGGTGAGCAGTTGCGCGCCGCCGGAGGCTTCCAGCAGCGACCCCAGGATCGTGCCGAGGCCGACGATGGCGGTGATGTGGCCGAGGATGCTGCCGAAACCGCCTTCCAGCAACGAATCGCTGCTGGACTGCGCGGATCCGACGATCTCCTCGACGGGCAGGCCGGCGACCAGCGCGATGAGCAGTCCGGCGATGATCAGCGCGATGAACGGTTCGATCCGTAACCGGATGATCATCAGCAGCAGGACGAAGATGCCCACGGCGCACAGCGTGAGCAGACCGGCCGTGTCGTGCTGCAGCCAGTTGACGAAAGTGTCCACGGAGGACTCCTCGGGGGCGGTGGGCGGATCAGGCGGGCTTGCGCAGGGCGCGGCCCGGCAGCGCGTCGGTGCGGCGCCCGTCCTCGACGGTCGGGACGCCGTTCACGATGACGTGGGGGATGCCGGTGGCCTGCTGCCGCGGTTCGTCGAAGGTCGCGGTGTCGGCCACGGTCTCGGGGTCGAACAGCACCAGGTCGGCGGCGAAGCCCTCGCGCACGCGCCCGCGGTCGGTCAGCCCCAGCCGGTCGGCGGGCCGGGAGGTCATGTGCGCGATGCACTCCTCCAGCGTCAGGACGCCGAGTTCGCGCACGTAGTGCCCGAGGTAGCGGGGGAAGGTGCCCCACGCCCGGGGGTGCGGGCGGGCCCCGACGAGCAGGCCGTCGCTGCCTGCGGTGTGCACGCGGTGGCGCATGATCGCCTGGACGTTCTCCTCGTGGCCGACGTGCATCAGGCACGAGCTGCCGAGCTGCTCGGACAGCAGCACGTCGAAGTACAGCTCAGCGGCGGGTTCGCCCGCCCGGCGCGCGGATTCGGCGACCGAGCGGCCGACCAGGTGACCGTTGCGGTCGGGGAACCGGACACCGTTGATCTCGATCGTCTCCCAGTCGACCGGCACGCCGTGGCAGCCGTCGGACCCCTCGACCTCCATGACGTGGCGGATCCGCTCGCGCTGCGCGGGGTCGCGCAACCGCTCCAGCGTCGCCGCCACGCCGCCCGCGGTGGCCCAGCTGGGCAGCAGCGCGTGCAGCGACGTCGAACCGGGCAGGTACGGGTAGGTGTCGAGGGTGATGTCGCAGCCGTCGTCGAGCGCTTCGTCCAACATGGACAGCAGCTCGGTGGCGCGTCCCTCGTTGACGCCGAAGTTCATCGTGGCGTGCGCGAGGTGCAGCGGGCAGCCCGAACCGCGGCAGACCTCGATCATCTCCCGGTAGGCCTCCAGCGCTCCGGCGCCGTAGCTGCGGTGGTGCGGGCTGTAGTAGCCGCCCCGGGCACCGACGACCGCGCAGAGCGCGGCGAGCTCGGCGGTGTCGGCGTACATGCCGGGCGTGTAGGTCAGCCCCGAGGACATGCCGAACGCGCCCTCGTCCAGCGAACGCGCCAGCAGCTCGCGCATCCGCTCCAGCTCGGCCTCGGTCGCGGGCCGGTCGTCGTAGCCGACGCAGAGCATCCGCAGCGTGCCCTGCGGGACGAGGTAAGCCGCGTTGACCGCGATACCGCGGTCCAGCCGGTCGAGGTACTCGGCGACGCTGCGCCAGTCCCAGTCGAACCCGGCGGGGTCGTCGTTCCAGCCCGCGATCTGCGCGCGCAGGTTGGCCAGGGTGTCGTCGTCGACGGGGGCGTAGGACAGCCCGTCCTGCCCCAGGACCTCCAGCGTCACGCCCTGCGAGACCTTGGCCAGGTGGTCGGGTTCGGCCAAGACCTGCAGGTCGGAGTGGGAGTGCATGTCGATGAACCCGGGCGCCAGCACGAGCCCGTCGGCATCGATGGTCCGGCCGCCGCCCAGGCTGCCCGGCGCGGCCACTTCGGCGATCCGCCCGTCCCGCACCCCGACGTCGGCCCGCCGCCGCGGTCCGCCGTCACCGTCGACGACGTGCGCGCCACGCACGACGATGTCCATAGTGGCCTCTCCTTCTCACCCACGCCGGTGGGATTCGTTGCGCGGCCCGCGAGGCGCTCGCAGGCTCGTCGATCAGTCGCCCGATCGCCGCCGGTGCGGTCCTCGGGACGAGGTGGTGCGCGCCGCCGATGACGACGCGACACCGGGCCGGTCGGGCTCAGAAGAACGTGCGGACCAGGTCGACGACCTCGTCACCGTCGACGACCGGGATCAGCGGCCACTTGTCGAAGACCGTGCACGGGTGGGAGAGCCCGAAGCCCAGCCAGTCCCCCACCTCGACCTCGGTACCCGGCTCCACGGCGAGGAAGGCGTGCTGGTCGGCCAGCGACGTCACCCGGCACGCGCCGGGCGCGAGGTCGCGCACCGCCCCGTCGCCGGCCCGGACGACCTGCGGCTCCGGCAGGTGCTGGTCGAAGGACGCGTCGCGGCGCCCCATCGTCAGCAGCGCCAGCCCCGGCTCGGGCCGGGAGACGACCTGGCTCCAGATCCGCATCGCCGGCCGGAAGGGCGATTCGTCGCCGGCCAGCCGGTGCTCCCGCCCGAACGGCGACATCGTGCGGTACAGGCCGTCGTCGTGGGTCACGTACCCACCGCTGCGCAGCACCGGCACCACCGGAACCGGCCACGGCCCCGCCAGCCCCTCGGCGACCTGGTCGAAGTAGGCGCTGCCGCCCGCGGTCACCAGGACCTCGTCCAGGTGCGCGAAGCGGCCGCGGTCGGCGAGCTCGCCGACCACCTCGCGCACCCGCGCCATGTGGTCGTCCACGAGGGACAGATCGCGCTCGCTGAGGTCGTGCGCGGCCGCCGCTTCGTACCCGGCGACGCCGACCAGCCGCAGCGCGGGGCTCGCCGCCACCGCGTCGGCGACCTCGACCGCCTCGGCGACGGTCCGCACGCCGGTGCGCCCGTCCGCATCGCCCACCTCGACCAGCACGTCCAACGGCCGCTGCGGCGAACCCAGCGCCTCGGTCATCAGCTCGACGCCGCGCACCGAGTCCACCCAGCACGCGACGGAGAAGTCCGGATCGGCCGCCAGCTCACCGGCCAGCCAGCGCAGCCCGTGGGGATCGACGAGTTCGTTGGCCAGCAGCACCCGCCGCACCCTGAACGCGCGGTACACGCGCAACTGGCTCACGTTGGCCGCGGTGATGCCCCACGCGCCGTGCTCGAGCTGGCGCTCGAACAGCCGCGGTGCCATCGTCGTCTTGCCGTGCGGCGCCAGCCGCAGGCCGTGCTCGGCGCACCAGCGCGCCATGGTGCGCAGGTTGTGCTCCAGGGCGTCGTCGTCGAGCACGAGCAGCGGGCCGACGAAGCCGGCGCCGGAGAGCCGCGGCCGCCGCGCGAGGAACTCGCCGACGGTGCTGCCGAACGCCTCGGACGGCATGCCCTTGAAACGCCAGTCGATGCGTTCGTCGCGCAGTGCGCGCACCGCGGCTCCGTCGATGCCCGTTACCGACACGGACGCCTCCCATTGCATGTCTTGCAACGCCAGTTGCGTAGAATGATTTCGGGATGTGTAACATCCGCCGGGCAGCACGTCAACGAGGGAGAGGTGGATGAGCCAGAGCCTGGAACGCGGCCTCCGCGTCCTGACGACGCTGGCGACCGGTCCGCACACGCTCGACCAGCTCGCCGAGCGGCTCGGCGTGCACAAGTCGACGGTGCTGCGGCTGCTGCGCACGCTGGAGTCGGCCGGCTTCGTCCGCCGCGACGGGGTGCACCACTACCGGCTGGGCAGCACGCTGTTCGACTTGGCCCACCGCGCGCTGGAAGACCTCGACGTGCGGGCCGTCGCCCGTGCGCACCTCGTCGAGCTGAGCGAGGTCACCGGCCACACGGTGCACCTGGCCACCCTGGAGGGCGACGAAGTCGTCTACATCGACAAGGTGGACAGCCACCACGCGGTCCGGATGTACTCGCGCGTCGGCAAGCGGGCGCCGCTGCACTGCACGGCGGTCGGCAAGGTCCTGGTGGCCGGGCTCCCGCGGGCGCGGCGCGAGGCCATCGCGGACCGGCTGGCCTACCCGCCGATGACCGCGAACACGATCACCTCGGCCGAGGGGTACCTGGCCGAGCTCGACCGCGTTCGCGAGCAGGGCTACGCGGTGGACCGCAACGAGCACGAGGACTTCATCCACTGCATCGGGGCACCGGTCCGCGACGACCGCGACGAAGTGGTCGCGGCGGTGTCGCTGTCGGTGCCCGACGTGCTGCTCGACTTCGACGGGCTCCTCGGGCTCGTCGACGACCTGCTGCGCACCGCAGGCCGGACGTCCGGCGAGCTGGGGTGCCGGCGCGAGATCACCACCCGAAGGAAGGAACTCTGATGGCCAGGACCGTGGTCACCACGAAGAACGCTCCCACCCCGCCGGCGCACATCCCGCTGTCGCAGGGCGTGCGCAAGGGCGGCATCCTGCAGGTCTCGGGACAGACCGCGGTGAGCCCGGAGACCGGGAAGCTCGTCGAGGGCGGCGTGCCGGAGCAGACCGAGCAGTGCCTGCGCAACGTCATCGCGATCCTGGAGGCCGGTGGCGCCTCGCTGGAGGACGTGCTCATGCTGCGCGTCTACCTGACCGACGTCTCGCAGTTCGCGGAGATGAACGAGACCTACGCGCGGGTGGTCGGCGAACCGTTCCCGGCCCGCACCACGGTCTACGTCGGCCTGCCCGAGGGGCTGCTGGTGGAGATCGACGCCCTCGCCGTCGTCGGGGACTGACCCGGTGCCGCACCCGCCGGGCGCGGCCCGGCGGGTGCGGTCCACCCAGCTCCACGCGGGTCCACCATCCCGCACCGGGGTCGACGGCTTCGGCGCGACCACCACGGCGGACCGGTGGACCGCCGCAGCGCCGCCCCACCTCGGCCCCGCGAGCGCGCGGCCCGGCCCGCGCCGGTCGGCGCTCCTCGCGCGCGGGCCACCGACCGCGCCCCGCGGGCCTCCCCGATCGCAGGCGGGGACCCACAGCCGGAGGGCGCATTCGCCAACGCCAGCGCACCCCGGTCACCGGCGGTGGGCTGGTCGTTCCGCTCCCCGACGCGCCAGCCGACGAGGCCCGTCACGCACCTCCAGACGCCCCGGCTATCACCGGCTGAACAGGAACAATAGCCAATTCCCCACCGCTCGGACTATGCTCTGACCGTGCGGTCAGACAACAAGCCGACCGGTCAGGACGGCCAGACGACGCGGCGGCGGACCTTCACCGAGAACGCCCGCCGGGCGCAGATCATCGACTGCGCCATCGAGGTCCTCTGCGAACTGGGCTACGGCGGCGCCTCGCTGAGCCGGATCGCCGAACAGGCGGGCGTGAGCAAGGGCGTCGTGCTGTACCACTTCGCAGGCAAGGCGGAACTGATCGAGGAGATCGTGCGCGACGTCTTCGCCCGCGGCGAGCACTACGCACACCGCGAGTGGTTCGATCACCTGGACGACGACGCGGGCGCCTGGGTCCTGCTGCGGACCTACCTGCGGAGCCACCTGGGCTACATCGCCGGCCACCCGCACGAACTGCAGGCCGTGGTGGAGATCATCCGCAGCTATCGCGACGACGAAGGCCGTCACGTCTTCGACTCGGCGTGGGCCGCGCAGATGCTCGCACCCCTCGAATCGATCTGCCGCCAGGGCCAGGAAGCGGGCGAGTTCCGCGCCTTCGACCCGCACGTCATGGCGATCTCGGTGCGGCGCGCGATCGACGGGTTCATGTACGAACTCCTCGCGCATCCGGACCTCGACACCACCGCCTACATCGCAGAAGTCATCGACCTGTTCGACCACGCCACCCGAGCAGAGGACGCCCGATGAACGTCATCCCGGTCGCCGCGCCCGCGCGCGCACGAGTCCACTTCGTCGACAACCTCCGCGTGTACCTGACCTTCGTCGTCGTGATCCACCACGTGGCGTTCGCCTACGGCGACATCGGCGGGTGGCCGAACGGACCGCAACAGGCGCGGCCGGACGCGTTCACGGGGCTGCTGGACCTGCTGGCCATGCTGAACCAGACGTTCTTCATGGGCATGTTCTTCCTGCTGTCCGGATACGTCAGCCCGCGATCCTTGGACCGCAAGGGACCGAGGCGTTTCGCGGTCGATCGCCTGCGACGGCTGGGCGTCCCGTTGCTGATCTACTACCTGCTGCTGCGCCCGCTGTTCACGCTGCCGATCTACCTGGACATCCCGGCCGCCGACCAGCCGCCGTACTGGCGCTTCTACCTCACCGAACTCGATCCCGGCATCGCCTGGTTCCTCGCCGTGCTGCTCCTCTTCGCACTCGCCTACGCCGCCTTCGGCGGGTCCCGTCCCACGGACCCTCCTGCCCGGCCGCCCGGCACCGGCGCCGCTGCGGGACCGCGCTCCGCGCACGTGGTGGCGTTCGCCATCGGCCTCGGGGGCATCAGCTGGCTGTGGCGCTTGGTCGTGCCGTACGGCGCGGAGGTCCTCGAATTGCCGAGCCTCTTCTACCTGCCGCAGTACATCGCCCTGTTCGTCGTGGGCATCTGCGCGTACCGCTACGGCTGGCTCGCGAGCCTCCGCCCGCGCACCGGACTGCTCGGCGCAGCGCTGCTGGCCGCGTCGCTGGTGCCCATGGTGCTCGGCGGGTACGAAGTGCTCACCGAATCCCCACCGCCGCCCACCGACGTCGCCCAGCTCAGCTTCGCCCTGTGGGACGCGTTGTTCGCCACCGGGACGATCCTCGTCCTGCTGCGCACCTTCCAGCGGTTCGTCGACGTCACCGGCCGAATGGCACGATTTCTGTCCGACCAGGCACTCGCCGTCTACGTCCTGCACGGGCCGGTCATCGTCGGCGTGGTGGCGGTCCTGGAAGGGATCGACACGACCGCGGTCGCGAAGTTCGCCATCGCGCTCCCCGTCGGCATGGTGCTGAGCTGGACCGCCGCAGCGCTGGTCCGCAAGCTGCCCGGCGCGCGTTCCGCGTTGTGAACGGACGCGGTAACCCGCGCGATAGGTCGACCGGCGCGCACCCGTGGCGCGATCCCGGTCAGCCCAGCCGGCGACTTCCCCCGTCGAACAGGTGGACCCGCTCCGGGTCGGGTGCCACGTGCACGATGGCGCCGCGGGCCGGGGACTGCCGCCCGTTCACCCGGGACACCACCTGGTGCTCGGTACCGTCGAGGCGGGCGCGGCCGTAGACGTACGCGTCCGCGCCGAGCTCCTCGACGAGGTCGACCTCGAGCGGAAGGCCGTCGTGGGCGAGCCGCAGGTCCTCCGGCCGGACGCCGACGGTCACGGTCGGCCCCGCGTCGCGCATCGCGTCCCGTTCCACCGGCACGTCGATCCCGCCGAGCCGGACGCCGTCGCCGGTCACCGGCACGGTCAGCAGGTTCATCGCCGGAGAGCCCACGAAGCCGGCGACGAACGTGTTGGCCGGACGGTCGTAGAGCTCCCCCGGCGCGGCGCACTGCTGCAGCAGCCCGTCCTTCACGACCGCCACCCGGTCGCCCATCGTCATCGCCTCGACCTGGTCGTGCGTGACGTACACGGTGGTGACGCCGAGCCGCCGCTGCAGCGACGCGATCTGCGTGCGGGTCTGGACGCGCAATCGGGCGTCGAGGTTGGACAGCGGTTCGTCCATCAGGAAGGCCTGCGGCTGGCGGACGATCGCCCGGCCCATCGCCACCCGCTGGCGTTGCCCGCCCGAGAGCCCCCGGGGCTTGCGGTCGAGGTAGGGCGCCAGGTCGAGGCCCCGGGCCGCCTCGGCGACCCGGCGGGCGATCTCCGACTTCGGTGTCCCCGCCATCTTCAGCGCGAAACCCATGTTCGCGGCCACCGACATGTGGGGGTAGAGCGCGTAGTTCTGGAACACCATCGCGATGTCGCGCTCCTCGGGCGCAACGCGCGTGACGTCCCGGTCGCCGATCCGGATGCGTCCGCCGTCGATGTCCTCCAGCCCGGCGAGCATCCGCAGCGAGGTGGTCTTCCCGCAGCCGGAGGGCCCGACCAGCACCAGGAACTCGCCGTCGGCGACGTCGAGGTCGAGGGCATCGACGGCGGGCCGGGAGGAACCCGGGTACCGCCGGGTCACCGCGTCGTAGGTCACGCCGGCCATGGGGGTGCTCCTTCCGGGGAGGGGACGGTCTCGCGGTAGAGGTCGGGCCTGCGGTCGTGCACGGCGTGGTTGCGCGGGCCGAGGCGCTTGTCCCGCGCCTCGGCCGGATCCAGCACGGCGAGCACCGCCCCGGGCTCCTCCACCGGTGGCTCACCGGGTCCCGCCAGCAGGTGCCCGTCGGCCCGGCAGACGATGCCCGCGCCGAACCAGTCCACGCCGCGCTCGGTGCCGCAGCGGTCGGCGGCGACGACGTGCACGCGGTAGGTCCCGGCGACCGCCCGCACCTTCGCCACCTCGAGCGGGTGCTGGCCGCCCGGGGTGGGGCGCGAGGGCCAGTTCACCGGGGCAGCGACGATCTCGGCCCCGGCCTCGGCGGCGCCGCGCACCCACTCCGGGAACTCCAGGTCGTAGCAGACCATCGGGGCGATCCGGCCGACCGCGGTCGACACCACCGGCGGCGGCGCGGACCCCGCGGCGAACAGCTCCCGCTCCCGGTCCCACAGGTGGACCTTGCGGTAGGAAGTGCGCAGCCGCCCGCCCTCGACGACGACCGCGCTGCTGAACACCCGTCCGTCCGGGCCGAGCTCGGCGACCCCGGCCACGAGCACGCACTCCAGCTCCGCCGTCAGCCGGGCGAACCGTTCGACGGTCGGCCCGTCGAGCGGTTCCGCGGCCGACCGCGCCTCGGTGGCGTCGGCGAAGGCGTACCCGCAGACGGCGAGTTCCGGCAGCACGACCAGCCGCGCCCCACCGGCGACCGCCTCGCGCACCGCGCGATCGGCGATCCCCGGGTCGGGGGCGTCGATCCGCGCCGGAATCCGGCACGCGGCGGCCACGACCCGCCCTGCCGCGATCGCCACTTCCTCAGTCGTCCTCGGTCGCGAAGGCCAGCACCGAGGCTGGCGCGAGGTAGCCGTCCGCGTCGAGCACCCGGCCACGCTGCCGAGCTCCGGCGACCACCTCGTCGCTCCACTCCGGACGGACGCGCCCGTCGCCGCCGGTGACGACCACCAGCTCCCCGGTGCCCGGGGTCGCGGCGCGGCCCGGCCCGGCGTCGAGCAGCGTGATCGAGTGCCACGCACCGGGGGGCACCGACAGCATGTCCCGCGGTCCGAGCTCGACGGTGCGCTCGTCGTCACCGGTGTTCAGCCGGACCGACCAGCGTCCCGCCTTCGCGGCGAGGACTTGGGTCGCGTCGTGCCGGTGGGTCAGCACGCCCTCGCCCGGCTCGGCGCGCAGCCAGGCCAGGCTGAAGCCGTGCGGCTCGCCGAGGTGCGGCGCCGCGGCGCGGTGCTCGACCGTGCCGTAACCGATCACCGGGCTGAGCTGGGCGGCACCGGAGGGCAGTCGCGAGCACAGGTAGGGCTCCTCGACCCAGGTGCGGTCCTCCTCGGCTACGACCCGGCCGCGGAACTGCTCGGCCGTGTACACGTCGAGCTCGTCGATCTCCGCCTGGGCCATCGGCCGGATCAGCGCGACATCGCCGGGGAGTTCGTCCCCGGCGACCGTGTCGATCAGCCGGTTGTCCGCTGTGAGGTAGAGGCCGTGCCCGGCCGCCTCCTCCAAGACCGCGGGACCCCAGATGATGCCGCCGGGGTCATCACGGCCGAGGACGGTGAGCAGGATCCCCTCGTCCGGGCCGACGTTGGTGAACCCGCGGAAGATCCACGGCGGGACCGAGACGACGTCGCCGTCGGTGCTGCGGTACTCGCCCTGGGTCCCGTCCGGGCCCCACCTCAGCTGGTAGTCACCACCGAAGTTGATGAACACCTCTGCGGTGAAGTGCAGGTGCAGGCTGTTCGTGGTGCCGTTCGGCATGCCCGCCGCACCGAGGTTGAACCCGTGCGGCTCGCGCAGGTTCACGTGCTGCGAGGCGTTCTGGGTGACCCCGGGGCCGATGAAGGAGTAGTTGTCCTTCCGGTCCGAGCCGGGCGTGCGGCAGTCGATGAACGCGGCCTTGCACGGAACCCAGTCCGCGTGTCGGACGGTGCGACGGACGATCTCGTCCGGACCGACCACGGTATCGCGCATGTCAGTGCTCCAGAGCTGAAGAGTGATCAGTAGATGTTGGTGTCGGTGAACTCGCCGGTGCGGCCGGCGTCGATCTGGGCGCGCAGGGCGATCTCGTCGAAGACGCGGACCTCGCGCACGATGCGGCCGTCCTGCACCAGGAACTGCGAGACGCCGAGGAGCTCGACCTCGCCGCCGGTGAGCGGGCCGTAGGCCGGGGTTCCGCGGTAGGTCCCACGCATCACCCAGGTCACCGCGATCCGCAATCCGGCGTAGCGCTCGGCGTGGTGGGTCTGGACGTCGCGGACCGAGAACCGGGCGTCCGGGAACGGGGCGACGAGCGCGAGCAGGTCGCGCTGGTAGCCGTCCGGGCGGATGACGGTCTGGTCGCCGACGGTGTGCAGGAACAGGTCGCGGTGCATGTAGTCGGTGACCTTGTGGTAGCGCCGGGCGTTCCAGACCTCGTCGAGGAACTCCAGCACCATCTCGCACTCCGGCCGGAAGTCGTCCGGACGCGGGCCGCTGTCCCCCACGGCGAGCACGTCCTCGGGGGGCGCCTCGGTCATCGAACCCCGGTAGCCCCGGAACCGCTGCTCCCGCGCCACCTCGGCCGGGTCGAGGCCGCGCTGCAGGCAGTCCGCGAGTTCGTCGCGCACCACCCACTCCTCCACCATCCTCCCGCGCCGGTAGAGGCAGTTGGCGATGGTGCGCTTGCGGATCCGCTTCACGACACCGCCGACCAGGATCTCGTCAGCGGAGAACACCAGGTGGGAGCTGAGGAACGCGTCATCGCCGCGGGCCTCCCAGACCACGTCCTCGGCCTGGCCGACGTGCTGCGGGGTCTCTGCGATGCGCATCAGGCTTCCCTCGATCACGCCGTCGCGCCCGATCACCGTGCCGAGACCGCCGTGCACGATCGAATCCGGTTCGTAGTTGTCGACGATGTAGGAGACGTCACGCTGCACCCAGATCCGGTCGGTCACTTCACGGATGAAGTCGTCCGGATCGGAGTAGGGCTCGTACGCGACTGGGTCGAGGGCCATGGCCGTCCTTCCTCACGGTGTCCGTGCTTCGACTGTATGCGTATGCACAAACGGGCACAAGGCCGCGGCGGCTTCCGCTTCGGAAGGGCTCAGGTCCGGGGAGCGGACACCGTGGAGCGGGCGACGTAGTGCGTCGGGTACACGATGTGCGCCGTCTCGGCGTCCGGTTCCCGCAGGCGGGCCACGACCAGCCGCGCCGACTCCCGGGCGACCTCGTCGAGGTCGTAGGCGATCGTGCTCAGCCGGACCAACGCCCACCGGGAGGTGGGCAGGTCGTCGAAGCCGACCACGGAGGTGTGCTCGGGCACCGGAACCCCGGACTCCGCCGCGGCGTTCAGCACGCCGAGCGCGACGACGTCGTTGCCGCACAGCACGAGAGTCGGTCCGCCGGCCCGTTCGCGCAGCGTGCGGAACCCGTCCCGCCCGGTGTCGAAGTCGAACGGGCCGTGCAGGACATCGCGCTGCGCGAGCCCCAGGCCGTGCTCGTCCAGCACCTCGCGGACGACCTGTTCCCGCAACTCACCGGTGCTGGTGTTGCGCGGCCCGAAGATCGCCCCGATCCGGGTGTGGCCGAGCCGGACGGCCTCGGCGACGATCTCGCGGACCCCGGTCTCCGGATCCACCGTCACCGCGTCGGCCCGCACGCCGGGGGCGACCCGGTTCAGGTAGACGAACGGCACTCCGCGGTCGCGCAGCCTGGCCGGCTGGACCGAGTCCACCGTGGTCGTCGACAGCACGACTCCCGCCAGGCCGTGCGCCGCCACCCGCTCCGGCAGCGGGGCGCTGGCCGCCGACTCGGTGATCAGCACGAGCTCGTGACCGAGGCGCTCGAGCTCGTCGTGCAGCGGAGCGATCATGTTCGCGTAGAACTGGTTCTCCAGGTCCGCGACGACCAGCCCGATCCGGTTCGACCGGCCCACCGACAGCGCCCGGCCGATCGCGTTCGTCGAGTACCCGAGCGCGCGCGCCGCCTCGCGGACCTTGCGCTTGGTCGCTTCCGACACCCGCGGGTGGTCGGTCAGCGCCCGCGAGACCGTCGGCTGCGAAACTCCGGCGAGCCTCGCCACGTCGCGACTGGTGACCATCTCCACCCTCCTGAACCGGTTGCCCAGCCTAACGCCCCGCCGGACCCCCCTTGACAGCGACGCGCCGCCGCCGTTCACTGCGAAACTGTAAGCGCATACGTATGTTACGCGTGGCCAGGAGAGGGCGGTATGGCGCAAGAGATCAAGAGGGCGTCGGGTTCGACCCCGAGACGGAGCGACGCGCGCGTCGCGGAGCGGGTCCGGGAGATCATCGATGGCGTCCGGCCGCGCGGGGACGAGGCCGTGCGGGAATTCCCGGCACGGTTCGACGGCTGGGAACCGGAGACGTTGTCCGCCGAGCGGACGGCGGCCCGGTCATGAGCGGGCCGCTCGCGGGACGCACCGCGCTGGTTACCGGCGGCGGCAGCGGGCTCGGCGCGTCGATGGCCTCGCACCTCGCCCGGTCCGGGGCCCGGGTCGTGCTGGTCGGGCGGCGGGCCGAGGCGCTGGCCGCGACCGCCGGACGGATCGGGCCGGCCACGCGGGCCGAGGTGTGCGACGTCGCCGACCCGGCCGCCGTCGACGACCTGGCCGCGCGGCTGGCCGACGAAGAGATCTCGATCGTGATCAACAACGCCGGTATCGCCGGCCCGGTCGCTCCGCTGGTCGAGGTCTCGCCCGAGGAGTGGGACGAGGTGTTCGCGGTCAACGTGCGCGGCACGTACCTGGTGTGCCGGGCGTTCCTGCCGGCCATGGTCGAGCGGGGCACCGGTGACGTGATCAACGTGGCGTCGGTGTCCGGGAAGCGGCCGCTGACCCGGCGGACGCCCTACTGCGCGTCGAAGATGGCGGTGCTCGGCCTGACCTCGACCCTCGCGTTCGAGGCCGGCCCCGCCGGGGTGCGGGTGAACGCGTTGTCCCCCGGGCCGGTCGAAGGCGACCGGATGGACCGCAACTTCGCCCTCGAGGCGCAGCGGTCCGGGACCGACGTGGCAACCGCCCGGACCGCGTTCGTCGGCCGGGCCGCGCTCGGCCGGATGATCACCGAGGACGAGGTGGGTGCTGCCGTGGTCGCCATGCTGGAGATGCCCGGGCTGTCCGGTGCCGACGTCGACCTGTCCGCGGGGATGGTCGCGTGAGGGCGCAACTGGCCGCTGGGAAGCGGCTCACCGGAGCGCTGTTGCGGATGCCCTGCGAGGAGATCGTCGAGATGCTCGCCGTCGCCGGGCTGGACTTCGTGCTGATCGACTGCGAGCACGGCCCGGCCGACGTCGGATCGCTGCGCACCCACATCGCGTTCGCCGACGCGCACGGCCTGGCTGTGCTCGTCCGGCCCGGTCAGGACGAGCACCACCTTGCCCAGCGGGCGCTCGACCAGGGCGCGCGCGGGATCATCGCCCCGCACGTGGAGGACGCGGCGCAGGCCGCGGACCTCGCCCGTGCGCTGCGGTACCCGCCGCACGGCACCCGCGGTTTCGCGACCTACCCGCGCGCGGGCCGGTTCGGTGCCGTGACCGCCGAGGAGCACCGCGCCGCCGCCGACGACGTCGTGGTGCTGGCGATGCTGGAGTCGACGAGCGCGATCGGTCGGGCCGGCGAGATCGTCGCGGTGGACGGCATCGACGGCTACCTGGTCGGCGTCGCCGATCTCGGGGCCTCCCGGGCCGGGGCGGACCCGACCGTCCCCGAACTGCTCGCGGCCGTGCACGGCGACCCGGCCGTGCGGGGAGCGGTCCGGGCCGACCTGGCCGGATCCGCGGAGGAGGCGGCGGCGTCCTTCGCCGACGGCGCGCAGATCGTCGCCTACAACCTCACCGCGGTGATGATGGCTTCGTTCCGCGAGCTGGCCGCGGCCACGGGCTGAAGGCCGCTCCGGCAGGACCCGCCCCGCTACGCGGCGGGCCGTGGCCCGGGTTCCCGGGTCACGGCCCGCCGCGTCACGTCCGCTGGAGCGCTCGCCCGTGCGACCGCGGGTCACCGAACCGCGGTGCGCACCGGCACGCGGGCGACACCCGGTCCGGCGCATCCAACCCGACCGGCCTGCTCACCGCCCCTTCGGCACCGGCTCCGGCGCCGCGGTGCGGCCCGGGACCTCACCCGCTCCGGCGGTCGGCGGACCGCTCGAGCCCGCGCACCTCCGCAAGCCACTCCCCCAGCAACGCGGCGACGATGTCCGGTGCCTCCATCGGCAGCAGGTGACCGGTGTCCGGCACCACGTGCAACTGGGCTCCCGGGACCAGGTCCGCGATCTCGGAATGCCGCTCGACCGGGCAGAGCCGGTCCCGTTCTCCCGCGATCACCAGGGTCGGAACCGCGACCGAGGGGAGCGCCGGACGCTCGTCGACCCGGGTGCCCTGCAGCCGAAGCTGCGCGGCGAGGGTCCGCTCGCCCACCTCGTCGGCCATCCGCAGCGCGCGGTCGGCCGACGTCCGGTCGTGCAGCAGCAGGTCCAGCGGCTGCAGCTCCCGCGCGGTGGCCCCGTCAGCGAGGCGGGCGAGTTGGGCGTCCCAGGCAGCGTGCTGCTCAGGGGTCGGCGGGCGGGCGTTCGTCGCCATCAGGCACAGCCCGGCCACCCGTTCCGGTACGTGCCGGGTCAGCGCCATCGCGACGATCCCGCCCAGGCTCAGCCCGGCCAGGGCGAACCGCTCCGGCAGCGCGTCGCGCAGGGCGTCGAGCTGCGTGGCGAGCCCGGGGCGGTCGAGCACGCCGTGCACCGCCCCCGCTCCGGCCGGACCCCAGAGCCGGGCCGAGCAGTTCATCCCCGGCAGCAGGACCAAGGGCAGCTCGCCGGGCACCCTCAGCCCTTGACCGAGCCGGCGCCGAGCCCGGCCACCAGGTAGCGCTGGGCTATGAAGGCGAAGCCGATCACCGGCAGCGTGAGCAGGATCGCCGCGGCGCCGGACTGCTGGAGCATCGGCAACGTCTGGCCGAGCTGCGTGGCGATGAACACCGGGACGGTCCTGGCCACGACGTCGGTCAGCACGTTCGCGGTGAGGTACTCCTGGAACGCGAACAGGAACATGAAGATCCCCGCGGTGAGGATCCCCGGTCCCATCAGCGGCACCATCACCCGCCGCAGGGTCTGGAAGCGACTGCATCCGTCGAGCATCGCGGCTTCGTCGAGCTCCTTCGGGATCTCGGCGAAGAAGTTCCGCAGCAACCAGATCGAGAACGGCTGGTTGATCGCGACCAGTGCGGCGGCCACGGCGAAGGACGTGTCGTAGACCCCCAGCGCCCGGGAGATGTCGTACATCGGCAGCACGACGGCGAACCGAGGCAGCGCGCGGAAGACCAGGGCCGCGATCAGCAGCGCGACCGACACCCAGCCGGGGAACCGGGACAGCGCGTACGCGGCCGGGATCCCGATGACCAGCGCGACCACCGTGCTGATCAGCGCGACGACCACGGTGTTCAGCAGGTACCGGTAGAACTCGGTGGTCTGCCACAGGTCGACGAACGCGGTGAACGTCGGCTGCCAGGTGAACACGGGCGGGTCGAGGAACGCGACGTCGGTCGGCTTGATCACCGACATCGCCGTCCAGATCACCGGGCTGAGCATCACCCAGCAGATGACCAGCAGCAGACCCCCGATCAGGACGGTGCGGCCGCGGTGACGACGGCGGACGGGGCCGGTCGCAGACGGGGACTGCACGGTGCTCACTGGCGCGCCTCCTTGGCCATGTCCCGGATGAAGGGCGAGAGCAGCAGCACGATCAGGACGATGAGCAGCACGTTCACCGCGCTGCCGAGTCCGAGCTGCTGACCGCCGTCCTGGAAGGCGATGTTGTAGATGTAGAGCATGATCGACTCGTTGCCGATCTGCGGCGCCTGCGGGGATAGCGGTACCAGCTGGTCGAAGGTCCGCAGCACGTCCATGATCGAGATGATCGAGACGAAGGAGAGGACGCCGCGGAGGGACGGCACGATGACGTACCAGTGCACCCGCCAGCCGGTCGCGCCGTCGATCCGGGCGGCCTCCACGACCTCCTCGGAGACGCCCTGCAGCCCGGCGAGGATCACCAGCATCGCGAACGGCAGCATGAACCAGACGGTGTTGAGCACGATCATGACCCGGTTCGCCCAGGTTTCGGTGAACCAGAGGACCTCTTGCCCGGTGAGGTTCGTGATCAGGTAGTTCACGACGCCACCGAAGTTCGAGTCGAACAGCCAGGAGAACATCGTGGCGCCGACGACGTTCGGGACCACGTAGGACACCAGCAGCATGCCGAGCACCCACGGGCGCGACCGCCCGAGCCCGTTCACCAGGACGGCGAGCACGTACCCGCCGACCAGCAGCAGCGCGACCACCGCCACCGTCAGGCCGACGGTGAACAGCACCGCGCGGCCGAGCCGCGGGTCGGTCAGGGCCTGGGCGTAGTTGTCCAGGCCGAGGAACGTGCCGGGCTCGCCGTAGTTCACGCGCTTCAGGCTCCACTCCACGGTCTTGTAGAGCGGGAACACCAACAGGCCGAGCATCACCAGCAGGCTCGGGGAGACCAAGCCGAAGAACTCGCGCCTCCGCATGATCACCTCACCTCGCTCTCGTGGGTGGGACCAGGTTCGGGAGGGGTCAGCGCCGGTACTCGGCGACGATCGCGGTCGCGATCTCCTGCATCCGCCGCTGACCGTCCCGGACGGAAGTCCGCCCGGAGATGACATCGGCGACGATCGGGGTGGTCGCGGTGCTGATCCGCGACGTCCAGGGGTAGGGCTCGGGCGGGGACGCCTTGCCGACCGACTCCAGCTGGGCCTCGGCGAACGGACTGCTGTCCGGACCGACCATGCCTTCCCGGGCCGGGAACGCGCCGGGCACCGCCGCCTTCGACGACTCCGGCCCGACCGCGGCCGAGATCAGCTGGAACAGCAGATCCTTGTCCACGTCGGTGTTCTCCGGGATCGCCCACCCGTCGACCGACAGCGTGTTGTAGAGGACGTCGCCACCGGCCACCGACGGCGGCGGCGCGAACGCGAAGTCCGCGGCGAACCGGCTGTTCTCCGGCTCCGTGAGGTCCTTCATCCGACCGCTGAACATGATCGACATCGCTGCGGAGCCGTTGTACATCTGCTGCTGGACGGCGGGCTGCGCGAACGTCGTCACCTGCGGGTCCATGTAGGGCAGCAGCGACCGGAGCTGCTCGAAGGCTTCGGCGGCCTGCGGGGTGTCGAAGTTCGGGCGCCCGGTCTCCCGGTCGACGTAGTCGGTCCCCAGCGACCCCAGCGCCGCGTCGTACGCAGTCGCGATGTCCGAACTCGCCAGCAACGGCAGTGCCAGCGGATAGCGGATACCACCGTCGCGCTGGATCCGGGCCGCAACGTCGCGGAGCTCGGCGAAGGTCCGCGGCGGGCGCAGGCCGAGCCGGTCGAAGACGTCCTCGCGGTAGGCCATGACGAACATCTGGGCCTGCATCGGGATCGCGTACAGCTCGCCGCCGTAGGACAGCGCTTCGCGCATCTCCGGGTTGAGCTGATGCAATCCGAACCGCTCACCGTGCCGGTCGACCAGATCGTCGAGCGGGTGCAGCTTGCCGCTCGACGCGTACTGCGGGACGACCAGGCCGTAGGTCTCCAGCACGTCGTAGGTTCCGTAGCGACCGGCAAGGGTGGCGACCGTCTTCTGCGACTGCCCCGCGTAGTCGATCGGCTCGTGGTGCAGCGTGACGCCGTCCTTCGAGCAGCTGCGCACCATCGAGTTGGTGAACGGATCGATCGCCGAGGAGTTGTAGGCCAGGACGTTCACGTCGACGCTCTCGCGCGGCGGCGGGAAGTCGCACGGCACGAGGGTCGCGGTGGCCGCCGGGGTCCGGGATCCGGCACCGCACCCGGCCAGCAGGAGGGCCATCACCACCGCCAGAGCGGTCGCGACCGGGCGCCGTGCGCGCATCCTGCCTCCCTCTCCGTTGAGGTACATACGCATGCCTTGCGGGTCAGCCGCGCAGCGCGGACAGCCGGAGCTGGGCGCTGTCCCGGTGCGCCACCAGCTGCTCGAAGTCGGACACGGTGACCGTGGGCTCGGCCTGGGCGCGGGTCGCGTCCCGGGACGCGCGCTGGTAGGTCAACTGCTTGAGGAAACCCGCCACCGACAGGCCGCCGGAGTACCGGGCTCCCCGCGCGGTCGGCAGCACGTGGTTGGTCCCGGACATGCCCTTGTCCGCGTAGACCACGGTCGACCAGGGCCCGAGGAACAGCGACCCGTAGTTGCGCAGCCGGTCGAGCCACCAGTCGAGGTCGTCGGCGATCACCTCGAGGTGCTCCGGCGCGAGGGCGTCCATGATCCGGGCGACGGTCTCCCGGTCCTCGGCGAGGTAGACGGTGCCGTGGTCGCGCCACGCCGCACCCGCGATCTCGGCGGTGGCCAGGCCGGCGAGCTGCCTTTCGATCTCCCGCGGCACCTCCTCGGCCAGTCGCTCGGAGGTGGTGGCCAGCGATGCCGGGGAGGTCGGCCCGTGCTCGGCCTGGGCCAGCAGGTCGGCGGCGACGACGGCGGCGTCCGCGGTGTCGTCGGCGATCACCGCGACCTCGGACGGGCCTGCCAGCACATCGATCCCGACCCGGCCGTAGAGCTGGCGCTTCGCCTCCGCGACATAGGCGTTGCCCGCACCGACGACCATGTCCGAGGGAGTGCCGTCGAGCAGCCCGAACGCCATCGCGGCGAGCGCCTGCACACCGCCCACCGCGTACACCGACTCGGCGCCGCTGACCCGGGCCGCGTAGAGGACGGCCGGGTGCGGACGGCCGGCCCGCGAGGGCGGGGTCGCCGCGACGATGTTCGGCACGCCCGCGACGCCCGCCACCCCGACCGTCATGAAGGCGCTGGCCAGCAGCGGGAATCGCCCGGCGGGCAGGTAGGCACCGACGTTCTCGACCGGGACGAAGCGCTGGCCGCAGACGACCCCCGGCAGCACCTCTTCCTCGAAGTCCTGCAACCGCGCGCGCTGCATCTCCGCGAACCGCCGGGTCCGCTCCGCACCGGCATCGAGGGCCGCGCGCAGGTCGGCCGGGAGTTCATCACCGGACCTGACCAGCTCCGCCGCACCGACCTCCAGGTCGTCACCGACGAACCCGTCGAGCTCCCGGGCGTAGCGCAGCACGGCGTCCACGCCGCCGGACTCGATCGCGCTGAGCATCTCCGAGACCCGCGCGACGAGGGCCGGATCCCGCCGGTCCGGGGTCTCCGCGGTGGCCGCTTCCTTGACCGCCCGAATCGGGGAACCGATGCGCCGGATGTCCGCTTCGCTCAAGTGCATACGCATACACTAGAAGTTGGCGGGGCACCTGACAAGGCCGCAGATATCGCGAATTCCACCGGCTGCGCCGTCGCTGCGACCGCGCAGCCGGTGCCGCCGCGAGTACAGCTCCTCCCCTTGACCCGGGCTTCGAGCGACTTCTTGGCGTTGTTGTTGATCAGATCGCACAGCTAATGATCGCCTTCCCGCTTCGCCCAACGCACCGTCTTGATGGACTGCATCGGCGTGGGATGGAGCGCTGTCCCCTTTCGGCGGGACCGAAGTGCTCGGGCACGAGGTCGGCCTCGCGCAGCTGGGTGTAGATGTTGTCGGCCACCTGCCTCGGGCTGAGCACGCCCTGCTCGACCGAGCCGCACTGGCGACCATGGACCCGAAGAACTTGGCGAAACCATCGTGGTCCGGCCAGTGCAGACGCAGGCGGGCACGAGTACGGCGGTGAGGACGAGCGTGCGCAGCGGCAGGGCGAGCTGCGACAGGCCGAGTCGTTCGAAGAGCCACAACGCCAGGGTCAGGGCCGGCAGATCGACACCCGCATGATGAACGCCTGACCCGGGCGGTGCGGACCGTTGCCGCCGGTGGTCATGTCGGGACCGTCGACCGGTGCTCCGGCTTCCCGAACACGTCAGGCTTCGCGGGAGGACTCAGCGGGGGGCGTCCCCAGACCCCGGTCGCGGCGGTGTCGCGGGCGTACTCCGCGAAATCGCGGGGCGGGCGGCCGAGAACGCGTTCGACGGTGTCGGTCACGTGGGCCCTGCGGCCGTCGAAGACCTCGACCATGAGATCGGCCAGTCGCGTCGCGTACTCGGCCGACACCCCTCGCCCGATCAGCGACGAGAGGAACTGCTCTCGGGTGACCGGGAAGTACCGGATCTCCCGGCCGGTCGCCTCCGACAGCTCGCCGACGGCATCGGCGAAGGTGAGCAGTCGTGGTCCGGTGATCTCGTGGACCTGACCGGCATGGCCGCCCTCGGTCAGCGCCGCGACGGCGACGTCCGCGATGTCCTCCGCATCGGTGAACGGCTCCGCGACGTCACCGGCCGGGAGCGCGATCGTCCCGGCGCGGACCAGGTCGGCGAGGAACGCCTCGCTGAAGTTCTGCGTGATGAACCCGACCCGCACCACGGTCCACTCCGCGCCCGAGTCCCGCACGGCCTGCTCGCACCGCTCGGCCTCGGCGGAACCGCGGTCGGCCAGCAGGACCAGGTGCCGGACGCCGCAGCGCACCGCGACCTCCGCGAAAGCCCCCACGTCCCTGGCCGCACCGGGGAACGCCGCGTCGGGGTAGTAGGCCGCATAAGCCGCGTCCACACCGCGCAGCGCGGGTTCCCAGGTGCTCTCGTCTTCCCAGTCGAACGGGGGGTCGGCACGCCGCGAACCGACCCGCACCGGCACGTCGCGCGCTTCGAGCCCGGCCACCACGCGGCGTCCGGTCTTGCCCGTCCCCGCGAGGACCAACGTCGTCGATCCAATCGCCGTCATGCTCCACAAGCTACTGCGATGCCGGGCCGCGGGCCCATGGTCGAGGCTCGCAGGCCCATGATGGTGCCTCTTACACTGCGCACGTGGATCCCTTGTCGCACCTGCTCGACGGAGCCAGGGCCAGGGACGCGTTCGTGCTGCGGACCATCCAGAGCCCGCCTTGGGCGGTGCACGTGCGCGACGGGGCGCCGCTCAACGTGGTGGCCGTCCTGCGGGGGACGCCCTGGGTCGTACCCGGCACCGGCGAGGCGGTGCCGCTCGCGGCAGGCGACATCGCGGTGCTGCGCGGCCCGGACCCGTTCACCTTCGCCGACGATCCCCGCACCCCCACGCAAGTGGTCGTCCAGCCCGGCCCCCGGCGGACGACCGCGGCGGGCGCGGAGCTGCCCGGGGACGCGGACCCGGGTGCGCGCACCTGGGTCAACGGCGGTTGCGGCGACGACTCGTCGGTGCTGCTGATCGGCAAGTGCCGGGGACCGGGTGGGATCGCCACGCGCCTGCTCAGCGCGTTGCCCCCGCTCCTGGTCGTCCCCAGCGCCGCCCACGTCGAGTCCGCGCTGGTGTCGCTGCTGTCCGAGGAGGCCGCGCGCGACGGACCGGGCCAGGACCTCGTGCTCGAACGACTCCTGGACCTCATGCTGGTCGCCGTCCTCCGCGAATGGTTCACCAGGCCCGGTGCGGAGGCACCGGCCGCGTGCCGAGCCGACGGGGACCCCGTCGTCGGGCCCGTCCTGCGACTCGTCCACGGCGACCCGGCCCACCCCTGGACGGTGACCGCGCTCGCCCGGCGGACCGGGGTGTCCCGGGCGACGGTGGCCCGCCGCTTCACCGACCTCGTCGGCATGCCACCCATCGCCTACCTCACCCAGCGGCGGATCGACCTGGCCGCCGATCTGCTCGTCGAGTCGGACGCCACCGTCGACGCCGTGGCCCGCCAGGTGGGTTATGGCAGCGCGTTCGCGCTCAGCGCCGCGTTCAAACGGGTCCGCGGCATCAGCCCGCAACGCCACCGGAACCGGGCCTGACCGCCGGACCGAGGACCAGGACGGTGGCCGTCAGCCGATCCGGCCGAGACCGCCGAAGATGTAGACCTCGGGCGCGTCCTCCTCGCCCGGTTCGGGGCGCCAGCGGGAGCAGGACACCACGCCGGGCTCCAGCAGCTCCAAGCCGTCGAAGAACCGGGTGACCTCGCCGCGGTCCCGAGCTCTGATGGGGGTGCCGCCGCGCGCGGTGATCTCCCGCATGACCCGCACCATCGGTTCGCCGTGCAGCTCCGCGGTGGAGTGGCTCAACGCCAGGTGGCTGCCGGGCGGGAGGCCCGCCACCAGGCGCGCGACGGACCGGCGGGCCTCCGCGGAGTCCACGATGTGGTTGATGACCCCGAGGAGCATCAGCGCGACCGGCTGGCCGAAGTCCAGCGTCCGCGCCGCCTCCTCGAAGATCGCATCGGGCTCGCGCAGGTCCGCTTCGAGGTAGGCGGTGGCGCCCTCGGGAGAGCCGGTGAGCAGGGCGCGGGCGTGCGCCATCACGATCGGGTCGTTGTCGACGTAGACGACGCGGGATTCGGGGGCGATGTCCTGGGCGATCTGGTGCGTGTTGTTCATCGTGGGCAGGCCGGTGCCGATGTCCAGGAACTGCCGGATCCCCGCCTCCCGGACGAGGTGGCGCACGACGCGGACCAGGAACGCCCGTTCGGCCCTGGCACCGACGGCGATGTCGGGGATCTGCGCCAGCACGTCGTCGCCCGCAGCGCGGTCGGCCTCGTAGTTGTCCTTGCCGCCGAGCCAGTAGTTCCAGATCCTGGCCGACTGCGGGGTGCGGGTGTCGATCTCCACCCGCGGCATCCTCGCACGCCGCCGGGCGCGCTGGGAACGGATCGGTCGCGGTCCCAGGAACACCTATCCCGCCACGCCTACCGACCTGCGGCGGTAGTGGCCGGGGCGGATGCCGTATTCGCGGTGGAACGCCGTGCTCAGGGCGTAGGCGCTGGAATAGCCGACCTCGCGTGCGACGGACTCGACCGTGTCGTCGCCGCGCTCCAGGAGATCGGCGGCCACGCACAGCCGCCAGCTCGTCAGGTAGGACATCGGGGGCTCCCCCAGCAGGTCGGTGAACCGCCGAGCCAGCGTGGCGCGCGAGACGTGGGCCTGACGGGCCAGCAACTCGATGGTCCACGGCCGGTGCGGCTCGCCGTGGATGGCTGCGAGCGCGGTCCCCACCACCGGGTCCGAGCTCGCCCGGTACCAGCCGGGGGCCTTCGCCTCGGGGAGTGCGAACCAGTCCCGCAGCGCGCCGGCCAGCACCAGGTCCAGCAGCCGGTCCAGGATGGCCTGCTGGCCGGGCTCCTCGCGGAGGATCTCGGCCTCCAGCAGTTGCAGCGCCGCGGTGCGCTGGTCGGCTCGGGGTACCACGAGCACGCGCGGCAGGGCGCTCAGCAGCCGGTCGGCTACGCGTCCCGTGACGGCGAAGGACCCGGTCAGCATGGCGTCATCGGCGTCGAGCTGCATCCCGCAGGTGCGGGTGCCCAGTGCGATGCCCTCAGCGGCGTTGCCCGCCTCGTCGAGGCACACCCCGGCCTCGGTCTGGACGTACAGGGGCGCGGGGCTCGCTTCGGGATCGCTGGTCACGTCGAAGTGGCCCGGCCCCACGACGACGGCGATGTCCTGGGGCTCCAGGCGGTGCGATTCGCCGCCGTCCACGATCCACGCCTGCCCGCGCAGCATCGTGACCAGGGAGAGGGAGGCCCGTTCCGCGAGGGTGACCGACCAAGGCGGGTTGGCCAGCGTCCGGCCCAGCAGCGCTCCGGACGATCGGATGTGGTTGAGCACATCGGTCAAGGTGTCCACCGCCGCCAGCCTAGACGATGGAGCATCTCCATGAGACCGCTGGCGATTCTCCGTCTCACGGAAGCGAGGTGTGATGGGGGCATGAACGCATTCCACGAACCGACGCCAGGCCGTGCCCACTGGGTCTACACCCACCCGCAGCGCGATTCGCTGAACCGGCACCTGCTCCGCGCCGGGACCGCCGCGCTGTCGGAGCGGTACGAGGTGACGGTCTCCGACCTCTACGCCGAGGGGTTCGCCCCGGCGCTCGGCGAACGCGATCTGGGCAGCCTGTCCGGCTCGCCGGGGAACCTCGCCGAGCTGACGGGCGAGGCCTACGCGCGGGGCGAGGTGGAGTCCGACGTGCGGCGGGAGCAGGAGAGGCTGGCCGCCGCCGAGCTGCTGGTGCTCCAGTTCCCGCTCTGGTGGTACGGCCCGCCCGCGATGGTCAAGGGGTGGCTCGACCGCGTGCTGCAGACCGGGTTCGCCCAAGGCGATTTCGACGAGACCACGGGCCTGCCGCGCCGGTACGGGGACGGACGCCTGATGGGCCGGAAGGCGCTCATCATCGTCACCGCCGGCGATGATCAGCGCACCCTGGGGCCGCGCGGGGTCAGCGGTGACCTGGAATCGCTGCTGTTCCCGTTGACCCACGGGGCGCTCTGGTACGTCGGGATCGAAGCGCTGGACCTGCACGTGGTCTACGACGCGGACGGCCTCGACGACGAGGGACGCCGGCAGCAGGCCGAGCGCCTCACCGAACGGATCACCGGCCTGCCCGACGAGCGCAACCGCCCCTACCGCCGACTGCTGGACGGCGACTACGGCCGGGACACCCGAGCCCTGCACGCGGACGTCCACCCCGGACGCACGGACCTGGCCATCCACTACCGGGACTGACCGGGTGAGGACGAGGTCCGGGCGGGACCGTGCGATCGAGCGGTTCCACCACCGCAGCACGCGGGAGGCGCGCACCACCCGCGTGCGGGGGCGCTCGTGCCCGGTCCCCCGCCCGGGCCGACCGCACCGGGGCGCGTCGGCGATGCCTCCGACCGCGGTGTCGGCGATGGTGCTCAGGCCCCGCACCGCCATCTCCGCCTCGTCGCCCGGCGCAGCGGCGGCGGGCCCCGCATCCTGCTCCTGCTCCAGCTCGGCCGGGCAGCCGCCGGCGCGGGTGCCCGGCCGAGCACGTCGCCGGGCCGCTTCAGCCGGCACGTGGCCCGGCTCGGCTCCGAGGCCCGCTCACCGCCCTAATCCGCCGTGCGGACCGAACCATTCGCGGGAATGGCTCGGCACCGGGGTGGTACGGTGCTCGCATGGCAGCTTTCACCAAGTGACCCCGCCCGCGTGGCGTCCGTGCTCCGCACGACGACCCCACCCGTGGCCTCCCGGGTCCCTCGCACGTCGTCGCGTTCTCCGCGACCTCCGGTGAAAGCTCTTGATCCCCATGACTTCTCGCGCTGCTGAGCGCGTCGGTCCCACGCCTGCCAAGCGGCGGTGGACCGCGCTCGTCTTCCTCTCCCTCCTGCAATTCCTCATCGCGATCGACGTCACGGTCGTGAACATCGCGCTTCCCTCGATCGGGCAGGACTTCCAGGCGTCACCGCACGCCCTCACCTGGGTCGTCACCGGCTACACCGTGGTCGGTGGCGGGCTCCTGCTGCTCGGCGGGCGGATCAGCGATCTGCTCGGCCGCCGCCGGATGTTCGTCGCCGGTGCCGCCGTGTTCGGCGTCGCCTCGCTCGTCGCCGGGCTGGCGCCGGGCCTGCCGGTGCTGGTCCTCGCGCGGTTCGCCCAGGGAATCGGCGAGGCGCTCGCGTCCCCGGCCGCGATGTCGCTGATCGCGCTCATGTTCACCGATCCCACCGAGCGGGCGAAGGCGCTCGGGGTGTGGGGGGCCGTGTCCTCCAGCGGCCTGGTGTTCGGCGTGCTGCTCTCCGGGGTCATCACCGATCTGGCGAGCTGGCGGTGGGTGTTCCTGGTCAACCCGCCGCTGGTCGTCGCGGTGCTGGCCGTGGTCCCGGCGCTGGTGGCGCGAGATCCCGCGCGGCGCCCGGAGCGGCTCGACCTGCCCGGGGCGGCCCTGCTGACCGCGGCACCGCTGCTGCTCGTGCTGGGCATCGTCCAGGCCGAGGGGCACGGCTGGACCTCGTGGCCGGTGCTGGCCCCGCTGGCCGCGGGAACGGCCTGCGGGATCGCGTTCGTCCGGCACGAACGCCGCGCCGAGAACCCCCTGGTGCGGCTGCGGATCCTCGCCCACCGCACGCGCCTGACCGCCAACGGTGCCACCGTGCTGCTCAGCGCCGCGCTGTCCACCACGTTCTTCCTCACCACGTTCTACCTCCAGGAAGTGCTGGACTTCGGCCCGCTCGCGGCGGGCGTGGCGTTCCTGCCGTTCTGCGCGGCGCTGCTGCTCGCGGTCTCCGTCGTGGGCCGCGTGGTGAACGCCCTCGGGAGCCGCTGGACCGCCGTCGCCGGTCTGCTGGCCACCGCCCTCGGCACGGCCTGGCTCTCCCGGCTGCCGGAGCGGGGCGACTACGCGGTGGACCTGCTGCCCGGGTTGCTCGCCGTCGCCGTCGGCATGGGCATCGGTCTCATCGCCTTGCAGAACGCGGCCCTCACCGATGTCACGGAGGACGACGCCGGCGTCGCCTCCGGCATGCAGCGCAGCGTCGACCAGCTCGGCGGCGCGCTCGGGCTGTCCGTCCTCGTGGGCGTGGCCGCGTCCAGCTCGGCGGGGGCGACCTTCGGCGCCGAGGGCTACCGGTGGGCGTTCACGGCCGCGCTCGTGGGCCTCGGCCTCGCCACCGCGGCCGTCATCGCGTTCGCCTCCCGGCGGCCGGAGCGGTAGGGCGGGTGGTGCGGCGCGCCCGCGTGCCGCACCACCTCCGGGGGCGCTGCGCCAAGGGTGAGCGCTACCAGCGCATCCTGACCGAGGTACGCCGCACTCCGCCGCCGGGAACCGGCTTCTCGACGGCACCGCATGGCCTCGTACGACTAGGGAAGAGCTTCAGGAGTGGCGGGATCAGCGGGAGTGATCGCGTCGGTGCCGTGGCTCTCGCCGGGCGCCGGTCGGATCCGGCGGACATCCACACCCCCGTGCGGCCAGCCGGCCTGCTCCGCGGAATCCGGGGAGGCGGTGACCGCGGGGTGCCATCCCCCGAAGGTGAGCCCGGCGGGGCCCTGCGCGCCGGTGTTGGTCACGAGCTCGCCGTGGGCGCCGAGCCCGACGAGCGTGATGCCGCCGTCGGGCTCGGTGACCGCCGCGGGGTGATCGGTGACCGCGCCGCCCAGGTCGGTCCAGCTTCCCCCCGCTCCGGCCCGCTCGGCCACGTGCACGGTGCCCGCGGCGTCCCGGGCGATCCGGACCAGGCCTGCGCCCCCGTGCGGTCCCGGATCGGCCAGCACCGGTGCGCCGATCCCGCCGGGACCGGGCAGCGCACCGCGCCCGATCCACCGGCCCCGCGGGGTGAGCGCGCACTCGACCAGCTCACCACCGCGGTCCGTGCGCACCAGCAGCCGGAGGAGACCGTCGCGGCCACGCCCGGCCACGGGCGCCCCCGCCGGGCTGGCAGCGCCGATCGGCACCACCTCGCCGCGCGCGGCCCCGTCCCGGGGAACCTCCCAGTGCAGCACCTGTTCCCGGGTGACCGCGAACGCGTGCACCGCACCTCCCCGGCCTGGGACCACCGAGAGGCCGTCCTGGACGTCGGCTCCGCCGAGATCGGTCCACGGCAGCCACCGCAGGCTCCCGGGGGCGGCTTCTCGGCGGATGCTGACCCCGCCCGCGGCGTTCTTCAGCGCCAGCACGACCCGTCCGTCGGAGTCCACGGTGCCGGCGGGCGGTCCGGTCTGGGACGGATCGGCCCCACCGGGGGTGTCCAGGAGCTGCCACCGCCGGGGCCAGGTCCCCCGCCCGTCCTGGCGCTTGACGAACAGGTGCGCCCCGTCCTCGCTCTGCACCACCAGCGTCAGCCGTTCGCGCCCGTCGCCCAGCAGTGAGACCTGCGGGCGGACCGGTCCGGGCACCGGGTGCTGCTGCGGACCTCCCCAGGTGCCCTCCGCGGTGCGCGTCCAGTGCACGAGGCCGCCCGCCCGCACCGAGAACGCCTGCACCCCGCCGCTCGGGTCCTGCGCCGCCCACCTGCCGCGGCGCGGCCACCGGTAGGCGCTGCGGTCGCTCCACTTCTGGTAGATCCCTCCGTGGGCGAGCACGTCGTGCGCGGAGTACGCGGCGAACGCCTCCCGCGTCGTGCGCTTGTCCTGTTCGGACAGACCGCTCGGTGCGTCGGCCACGTTGTAGTCGCGGTAGGTCAGCACCGTCGGCGGGGAGGCGTCGGGCCGGTGCGCGGCGAGGGCTTCCTCGGCCAGCACCGCTCCCGCGACGTGGTCCGGGTGGTTGTGGGACTCGCCCCAGTGGGCCTGGTAGCGCACGTCCGGCTGGTCGTCCTGCAGGCGCACCACGGTGGGCTGGAACCTGTCGAGCAGGGTGGTGAGCGCGTCGACCACGGCCTGCCGGTCGTACGGCTGGGAGTGCTGCACCGCGGCACCGACCGGGACCGTCGTGTTGACGATGACCGAACCGTCCCGGTCCTGCACCAGCCGCGTCAGCCCGTGCTCACCGCCCCGCGCGTTCGCGTTCTCGGGCAGGTTCAGGAACACCAGCTTGACGTCGGGCGCCGCGCGCAGCGTGTTGAGCTCGGCGACCCGCCCCTGCCCCACCGGGATCGTGCTGCGCTTCCAGTCGTTCGGCTTCCCGGCCATCTGCGCGTAGCTCGCCCGCGATCCCTCTTGGCGCTCGGCGCTGTACCGCGCCGGTTCGGCCACGTTGTTCTCACCGGCGGTGAGGTAGATCCCGATGGTGGGCCGTCCGGCGCGCAACCCCGCGGCCAGATCCGGGTTCATGAACAGGATGTCGTCGTCCGGGTGGGACACCACCTGCACGTAGCGGGCCTGCGGGGGTGCGGGCAGGGACGAGGCGGTGTCGGGTTGCGGAGGCGCTTGGCACGCGGCCGCGAGCGCGAGCACCGCGCCGATGGCGAGTCCGGCGGCCCTGCTCATCGCGCCGCCCCGGCAGCCGCAGCACCGTCCCGGTGCCGCGACGCGTCGGAAGCTCCCGGGCACGACGGGCCCTCGGGGCTGACCGACGCCGCCAGGCGAGCGCGGTCGCGACCGGCGGTGGTCAGCTGGACGATGGTCTTCTTCGCGGGGACGCTGCGCCTCACCATGCTTGCCCAATCGTCAGCGGATCTTCGGGGGTATGCCGAGCGCGCGGTTCGGGTTGCTCAGGACCAGTCGGCTCACCGCGGGGTGGCACATCCCGGGGTGCCGATCGGCTCGGAGGTGATCGGGTGAACGGCGCGGAGGAAGGTCAGCGTCATGACCGCGCTGTCGCGGTGCGGAGAGCTCCTTCGAGCCGCGCTCCTGGACGAAGCACGGAATCACGGCGGGAAAGATCAGCCATCGCTCCCGCACGAGATCGAACATCCGGGGACGAATTCGCGGAAATCGATCAACCGCCAGGTGCCGCTAAGCCGGACCGCGAAGACTCGATGAAAAGGATCAGGCCGGGCGGAGAAACGATCTCCCTTTTCTCCACCGGTGCGCGCACCCGTTTTCCCGACAATCGATCTCCGCGTTCGGTCCGCACCCGTTGTCCGCGGAACCGCCGCTGCGGCAAGGTTTTCCACGTTCCGACGCGTAGCACTCGCCACCTCCGAGATCGTCGCGGCCGAGCCGGGCGACGGCAAGGCCGAGCACGGTCCGAAAAGTTCGCAGCTCCCGGCTTCGCCGAATGCCCTTCGCCGATCGATCAGGTCCCGATCGACGATAATTGAGACGAATTTCGACCGCACACCGACATCATTCCCGACCACTCCATAGCGTGATCCCGCACACACCCGATGGAGCCTGACGCGTTCAGCGGTGCGCCGACGGCCTCCCGCGCACGGGAGGAGTTCCGGCGGAAGCACCCGCGGCCGGGCGTGGCCGCGACGAGCCCGCCGAACGCGACGAGCCCGGCGGGGTCGTGCCGGTCCTGGTCAACCGGCCTGGTCGGTGGTCGTGCTCGTGGTCGGGGCCACCACGAAGTTGAGGCCCCGGGCGTGGAAGGGGGCGGTGCTCGACCGGGTGGCCGAGTCGTCGGTGACGAGGGTCCAGCCCGGGCTCAGCGGGGTGTGCGCCCGGAAGGGGCGATGGCCGAGCTTCTCGGCGTGGACCAGGACGTAGACGTGGTCGGCTCGCCGGGCCATGAGCTCTTTGAGGCGGGTCTGCTCCAGTTCGGCCTCGCAGATGCCGTGCTCGGCGGTGACGCCGTCGGCGCCGAGGAACGCGCGGTCGAACGTCCGGCGCTCCAGGGCGGCTTCGGTCAGCGGGCCGACGAAGCCCTGGCTGAGCTGGCGCAGCGCACCTCCCAGGCATTCGACGCGGAGGTCGGCGCCGGCGAGCTCGTGGAGCACGGTGATCGCCGTGGTGACGATCGTCAGGTCGCTGCGGTGCGCCAGCTCGCGGGCGAGGGCGGTGGTGGTGCTGCCGGAGTCGAGCAGGATCGTCTCGTCGGGCCGCACCTGCTCGGCGGCCCAGCGGGCGATGGCCTGCTTGGCCTCGGCGGCTTCACCGTTGCGCTGGCGCACCGAGGCCTCGTGCCGCAGCGGCATGGCGCCGCCGTAGGTCCGGGCGAGCTGGCCCGCGGCCTCGAGCTGCGCCAAGTCGCGCCGGATCGTCGACGCCGTCACCCCGAACGCCGTCGACAGCTCGTCGACGCTGGTCAACCCGGAACTATCGGCCAACTGCAGGATCGCCGTCCGGCGCTCCCGCGCTCCGCGGGGCATCGCACCACCCTCTGGTCGGTTCACGCGCACAGGTTAGCGGCTTGGCGGAGGGCTTCGACCATGCTGTCGGCGCTGGCCTCGCCCGTTCCGGCGATGTCGAAGGCCGTGCCGTGGTCGACCGAGGTGCGGATCACGGGCAGGCCGACGGTGATGTTCACGCCCGTTTCGATGCCGAGGACCTTGACCGGGCCGTGGCCCTGATCGTGGTACATCGCGACGATGAGGTCGTACTCCCCGCGCGTGGCCAGGAAGAACGCGGTGTCGGCGGGCAGCGGGCCCTGGGCGTCGATGCCGTCGGCGCGGAGCCGCTCCAGCGCCGGGACGATCTTCTCGTCCTCCTCGCCGTGGCCGAACAGGCCGTTCTCCCCGGCGTGCGGGTTGATCCCGCAGACGCCGATGCGCGGGGACCCGACGCCCGAGTCGCGCAGCGTCCGGTCGCCGCGGCGCACGGTGCGCTCGACGAGACCGGGCTCGATCGCGGCGACGGCGTCGATCAGTCCGATGTGGGTGGTCACGTGGATGACCTTCATCGCCGGGGTGGCCAGCATCATCGACACCTCGTCGGTGCCGGTCAGGTGCGCGAGCAGCTCGGTGTGCCCGGGGAAGACGTGCCCGGCCGCGTGCAGCGCCTCCTTGTTCAGCGGCGCGGTGCAGATGCCCTGCGCGGCCCCGCTCGTCGCCAGCTCGCTGGCCACCCGGACGTAGTGGTAGGCGGCGTCGCCGGCGACCGGGGACACCGCGCCCCACGGCAGGTCGGCGGGCAGCAGGCCCAGATCGATGACGTTGATCCGGCCCGGCGTGAAGACCGCGTCCTCGACCGACTCGACGGCGACCACCTCGGCCTCGACGCCGAGGATGCCGGCCGCTCGCCGCAGCCGGGCGGCGTCGCCGATGACGACGGGGCGGCACCGGGCGGCGGTGGCCTCGTCGAGGAGGGCCCCGACGGTGACCTCGGGGCCGACACCGGCGCCGTCCCCCATCGTCACGGCGATCACGGGGGTGGTGGAGGCGTTGTTCACTTCGTCAACCTTTCGATTGCTGCGGACGGAGGTGTTCGACGATCCGGACGAGGCTGTCGCGCCCGCCGAAGCTGCCGGGCCGGGTCACCACCGAGGTACCGGCGGGTGTGCGGCTGCGCACGGCACCGTGGTGGATCTCGCCGACCGGCACCAGGGCGCGGACGCCGAGCGCATCGAGCACCAGCCGCGCCGTCTCACCACCGGTGAGCACCAGGTCGACGGGCCCGGGGTGGCGCTCGACGACGCCTGCCGCGGTGGCGGCCAGTCCTCGTACCAGGTCCCGGGAGCGCTCGGGCGGGACCGGTTCGGCGGCGTCGATGCTCAGCGCGGTCGGTCCGCGCTCCAGCGCGCCGAGTGCGCGGGCGAGGGCGGACTCGCTGGTCCCCCGGCCGAGGAGGTCGGCGGGGCGGCACGTCACCACGTGCGTTCCGCGCAGCTCGGCGACGCCCAGCTGCTCGGCGGCCTCGGGAGCGGCCGTGCCGACGACGATCAGCACCGGGTTCCCGGTCGGCGGGGGCGGTGCCTCGACCGCGCAGCGGCGGGCGGCGCGTCCGAGGGCGGCGGCCAGACCGCCGGAACCGGCGAGCCGGGCCCGGTCGGGGGCGGCGGTGACCACGGCGTCGAGGTCGGCGTCGGTTTCCCCGTCGCAGACCGCGACCTCACCGGCGGCGGCGCATTCGACCAGCGCGGCGCGCAGCGCCGCCGAGCGCACCGTCGGCAGCGGGATGCTGCGGCACGGGAGCGGCGCGAGGGCTTCGGCGATGCTGCGCGGCGGGGAGGTGCCCTCGACCTGCCACGCCCCCGAGCGGTGCAGCGGGACGCCGCGCAGGTGGGCGACCCCGCCCACCGCGGTCCGGTCGAGCGCGGGCAGGGCCGGGGCGACGACCAGCGGTCGGTCCGCGGCGGCGCCCAGCACGGCCGCCACGTTGCCGCGCAGCTGGGAATCGATCTTGAGGAAGACCGGGCGCTCGTGCGCGTCGCGCAGGGCGGCACCGGCGACGCGGGCGGCCTCGGCGGCCGGGAGCGCGCGGACGTCGAGGTCCACCACGACCACGGATTGCGCGTTGTGCGCATGTGGCGCCTCGGCCCGCGCGAGTTCGACCGTCGTGGCGCGCCCCAGCGGGCGCAGGCACGCAGCAGTCTCCACTGCTCCGGACAAATCGTCGGCCAGCGCGAGAAGCCCTGCTTCCACCGTGTTCAGCTCCTCGTCGTAGCTCTTCCCGGCTCGTCGGACGGGGGCGCGGTCGGTCCCGTGGCGTGGTGACCACGGTAGCGCCGATGCGCGTTTCGCGCCATAGCTATTGCGCGAAACGCGCAACCCTGCGAACGTGAGCCACGCAACGAGGCCGAGTGGCCATCGCCGTTCCCCGAGGAGTCCCCGCATGACCATGCCGCGTTTGGAGGTGCCCGGCGTCGAGGTGCCCCTGTCGTCCCTCGTGCTCGGGACGATGACGTTCGGTGACACCGTCGATGCCGCCGGAGCGGCGAGGATGCTCGACACCGCGCTCGACGCGGGGATCACCGCGGTGGACACGGCCAACGGGTACGCGGGCGGTGCGACCGAGCGCATGCTCGGCGAGCTCCTGCCCTCCCGGCGCGACCGCATCTCGCTGGCCACCAAGGCCGGGATGCCGCACCCGGACGCGGGCGAGCACTCACCGCTGTCCCCCGAAGGCCTGCGCGCCGGCGTCGACGGGAGCCTGTCCCGGCTGGGCGTGGACCGCGTCGACCTGTTCTACCTGCACCAGCCCGATCGCGCGGCCTCGTTGACCGACACCCTCGCCACGATCGCGAGCCTGGTCGCCGAGGGCAAGATCGGCGCGCTCGGCGTCTCCAACTTCGCCGCCTGGCAGATCGCCGAGCTCAACCAGGTCGCCGACGAGGTGGGCGCGCCGCGCCCGGTCATCGCCCAGCAGCTGTACAACCTGCTGGCCCGCCGCGTCGAGGAGGAGTACGTCGAGTTCGCGGACGCGGCGGGCCTGCTGACCATGGTCTACAACCCGCTGGCCGGTGGGCTGCTCACCGGGCGGCACCGCTTCGAACGCGACCCGTCCTCGGGCCGCTTCGCCGACTCCCGGCTCGCCGAGATGTACCGGGAGCGCTACTGGGACGAGCGGCTCTTCGACGCCATCGAACGCCTCACCGCGATCGCCGAGGACGCCGGGATCCCGCTGGTGGAGCTGTCGCTGCGCTGGGTGCTCGGCAAACCCGCCACCTCGGCGGTGCTGCTGGGCGGTTCGAAGGTCGAGCAGCTCCAGGCCAACATCGCGGCCCTGGGGGCCGGGCCGCTGCCGCCGGACGTGGTCGAGGCGTGCGACGCCGTCGGGGCGTTCCTGCGCGGACCGATGCCCGCCTACAACCGCTGAACCCGTCTCGATCGAAAGGAAACTCCGTGTCCGCAACGGAATTCGCGCGCAAGTTGCGCGCCCGGGAGAGGGTCGTCGGGTACTGGGTGGTGCTCGACAACCCGATCGGCACCGAACGCATCGCCCGGCTCGGCTACGACTACGTCGCGGTGGACGCACAGCACGGCCTGCTCGGCTACTCCGGTCTGCGCGACGCCATGATGGCCATCGACGCGGGCGGCCGGTCCGTCGGCCTGACCCGGGTGGAGGCCAACGATCCGGCCGCCATCGGGCGCGCTCTCGACGCCGGGTCGGGCGGGGTCATCGTCCCGCTGGTCGACTCGGCCGAGGACGCCCGCGCAGCGGTGGCCGCCACGCGCTACCCGCCGCACGGCCGCCGCTCCTACGGGCCGATGCGGTCGGGGCTGCGGATCGGCCCGCGCCCGGCCGAGGCGGATGGGAGCACCGCGCTGCTGGCGATGATCGAAACCCCGCAGGGCCTGGCCAACGTCCGCGAGATCTGCGCGACCGAAGGCATCGACGGCGTCTACGTGGGACCGTCGGACCTGTGCCTGGCCGTCGGCGGGACGTTCCCGGGTGACCCGGCCGTGGCGGAGGAGTTCGAGCAGGCGGTGGCCGACGTCCGGAGCGCAGCCGCCGAAGCCGGTATCGCGGCCGGCATCCACACGCCCGACGGCGCCACCGCCGCGCGCAGGCTGGAGCAGGGCTACACCTTCGCCAGCATCGCCTGCGACCTGGTGCACCTGGAACGGGTGGCGGGCGAGCACCTGGAGGCGGCGAAGTCGTGACCGACCTGATCACCGACGGCGTGCTCCGCGAGGTGGAGCCGCACCGCCGCGAGACCTTCCTGAGCGCGGGCACCGCGCAGTCGCACGCCGCCAACCTCATGCCGCTGCCCGGCGGCGAGCTCGGGTGCGCCTGGTTCGCCGGGACGCAGGAAGGGCTCTCGGACATCAACGTCTGGTTCGCCCGGCTCGACGACCGGGGGCGCTGGAGCGAACCGGTCCAGGTCTCCGCCGACCCCGAGCGCTCCGAGCAGAACCCGGTGCTGTTCCCCACGCCCGGCGGCGAGCTCTGGCTGCTCTACACCGCGCAGCGCTCCGGGAACCAGGACACCGCCGAGGTGCGGCTGGTGACCTCCCGCGACGAGGGGCGCAGCTGGAGCGAGCCGCGCACCCTCGTCCCGGCCTCGGACACCGGCGGCGTGTTCGTCCGGCAGCCCGTGGTGGTGCTGGGCTCCGGCCGCTGGGTGCTGCCGGTGTTCCACTGCGTGCGGCCGGAAACCGGCCGGTGGCGCGGGGATGACGACACCAGCGCGGTGCTCGTCTCCGACGACCGCGGTGCCACCTGGTCGCACCACGACGTGCCGGGCAGCACCGGCTGCGTGCACATGAACGTGGTGCCGCTGGCCGGGGGCGGGCTGCTCGCGCTGTTCCGGCGCCGCCAGGCCGATGCGATCTTCGCCAGCCGATCCTCCGACGGCACCACCTGGAGCGCTCCCGAGCCGACCGAGCTGCCCAACAACAACTCGTCGATCCAGGTCACCGCGCTGCACGACGGGCGGCTCGCGCTGGCCTACAACGCCAGCAGCGCCGCCGACGCCACCGAGCGCCGCGCCTCCCTCTACGACGAGATCGACGGCGACTCGATCGCCGAACCCGGTGCGGTGCAGGACCAGGCGCCCGGGACCGCGTTCTGGGGAGCCCCGCGCGCCCCGCTGACCGTCGCGCTGTCCGCCGACGGCGGGCGCAGCTGGCCGGTGCGCCGCGACGTGGAGGTCGGCGACGGCTACTGCCTGACCAACAACTCCCGCGACGGCCTCAACCGGGAGCTGTCCTACCCCTCGATCACCCAGACCGACGACGGCGACCTGCACGTCGCCTTCACCTACTTCCGCCGGGCGATCAAGCACGTGCGCGTGTCCCCCACCTGGTTCGGCGGCTGAAACCCGGCCTTTGCAATGGAGCAGCCATGGCTAGTGACGTCAATGCGAAATCCGCGGCGGTGAACCACCCAGGCCCACCCGAAACCTGGTCCGGCTTCCTCAGGAGCATGGGCCCGGGAATCGTCGTGGTGATGTCCTGGCTGGGGACGGGCGATTTCATCAGCGCCTCGGTCTCCGGCTCGACCTTCGGCTACGCGCTGGTCTGGACGCTGCTGATCGCCACCTTCTCGCGGTACTTCATCGTCTCGTCGATGTCGAAGTACCAGCTGTGCAACGCGGTCGGCGACGAGACCATCCTGGACGGGTACGGCCGGGTGTGGAAGGGCTTCCCGATGTTCATCGGGGCCACCACGTGCGTGCTCGGCTTCGTCTACGTCTCCTTCCTGACCCTGGCGGCGGCGACCGCGCTCGATTCCCTGTTCCGCCCGGTCCTGCCGCTGGGCAGCTGGGGGATCCCGCTGTGGGCGCTGTTCACCGCAGCCGTGGCCTACGCGCTGGCCGCGCGGCGCAAGGGGCACTTCCGCGGGCTCGAGATCGTCGCCCAGATCACCATGGCCGTGCTCGTGGTCTGCTTCCTGCTGGCGCTGATCGGCACCGGCATCGACATCCCGAAGCTGTTCGGCGGCCTGCTGTTCGAGATGCCGCCGGGCGAAGCCGGTTACATCACGGCGGCGAGCACGGCCGTGGGGCTCATCGGCGCGGTCGGCGGCTCGGCGGCCAACCTGCTCTACCCGTACCTGATGCACGAGAAGGGGTGGCGCGGGAGCGGTTACCTCAAGCTGCAGCGGCTGGACCTGCGCTTCGGCAGCTTGGTGATGTTCGGCCTGGTGCTGGCCGTCTGGGTGGTCGCGGCCGAAACGCTGCACGGCACCGGGGAGAGCGTGTCCTCCGCCGACGGCTTGGCGAGCATGATGGAGAAGGCCATCGGCCCGGCCGGGCCGCCGATCATGTGGCTGGCGATCTTCTTCACGGTGTTCAACAACATCGTCACCCAGCCGCGCGTGTTCGTGCGGATGTTCGTGGAGTCGCTGCACAAGTCCCGGCCCGAGCGGTTGGCGCGGCTGCGCTCGAACCGGGACCTGACCGGTGTCGCGGACAAGGACGCGTTCTCCCACGACCCGCTGTTCTGGATCATCCTCACGGTGATCATGACGGTGCCGATCGTGTTCTCGCTGCCCGGGATGCCCGGCATGGTGATCATGACCCTGCTCGGCAACTCGATCAACGTGCTGACCGTGCCGATGATCATCATCGGGCTGATCGTGATGACCTCGAAGCGGTCCCTGATGGCCGAGGGCTACGCCAACAAGTGGTGGGAGACCGCGCTCCTGGCGCTCATCGGCGGGGTGGGCCTCTGGGCCACCTACGAACTCTGCACCAGCATCGTGGGAACCCTCCTGGGCTGACCGGGCACCGGATCAGGGGTGGCGCGATCGCGGCGGTGATCGCGCCACCCCACGAAGAGGTCTCCGGTCAGCTTCGCGCAGCGGCGTGCTGCAAGCCGGTCATCACCTCGGCGACCGGGCGGTCGTCGCGCAGGTCCCACAACGCCCCGACGATCCCGGTCGCCTGGTCCGCGTCCACGACCCGCTCGGCGTTGCCGGTGAACTTGGCGGCGAGCTCGTCGGCCGACAGCGGACGCTGCGGCCCGCCGCGGTTCTCCCGGACGCGTTCGGTCACCGAGCTGCCGTCGGCGAGTTCGGCGGTGAGCACGGCCGGGAACTGGCGCGGGAACCCGGCCGTCGCCTCGTCGTCGGCGACGACCCGCACCCGCCCGGCGAGCTCCAGCCGCCGGGGGTCGGCCGCGGCGGCATCGGTGAAGTCCTCGTGGAACACACCCAGTCCCCCGCCGCCGAGCAGCGCCGCGGCCACGGTGTAGGGACCGGAGAACGCCGCGTGGTACCCGGAGCGGGGCCGGCGCTTCTCCGCCGCGGGCTCGGCGATCGTCCGCAGGACCGGTGCGGGCACCCCGAGCACCAGCCCGCGGACCTCGTCGGCGGTCACCCCCCGCTCGCGCAGCCGGAGCGCCGCGTCCACGCCCGCGTGCGTGAAGTGGTTGCACGGGTAGGGCTTGAAGAACACGCCCGGCGTCTCCCAGCGCTCGCCGAGGCCGTCGGTGACCCGTTCCGGGTGCACCCGCTCGCCGCAGAACGCGCGCAGGAATCCGAAGCGGCCCTCGACCACCGTCGGCGGCCCGGTCAGGCCGTGCCGCGCCAGGTCGGCGGCGACCACACCGGCGTGCGCGGCCCAGCCGCAGTGCACCCGCTTGATCGTGCCGCCGGTGCGGTTGGCCTCGATGACACCGGCGCCCATGCTCGCCGCGATGCCGACGACCGAGGTCAGCCGATCCGCGTCCAGCCCCCGCAGCATGCCCGAGGCGACGGCCGCACCCACCGCGCCGCAGATCGCCGTCGCGTGCTGGCCGTGCTCGAAGAAGACCGAGTTGCCGAGCTCCTCGTCGTAGCCGGCCATGCCCAGGCGGCAGGTCACCTCGACGCCCACCGCGGCAGCGGCCAGCAGCGCCCGACCGCCCGCCCCGGTGCGCTCCGCCGTGGCCAGGGCCGCCGGGATCACCGCCGCCGAGGGGTGCAGCACCGAGGGCAGGTGCGTGTCGTCGAAGTCCAGGCTGTGCGCCAGCGTGCCGTTGACCAGCGCTGCCGAGGGCGCCGGTACCCGCTGCGCCAGCCCGATCCCGGTCGCCGAGGGCGTGCCGCCCCACTCGGCGACCACCGCGCCGGCGATCCGGGCCGGTTCCTCGCGCGTGGCGGCCAGCGAGTTGCCGACGACGTCGACGATCCGCCGGACCAGGTCGTCGGCCAACCGGTCGTCGACGCCGTCGGCGGCCAGCCGGGCGCCGACCTCGCCGATCCGCTGCGCCGGGGTGCTCATGCCGCCACCACCGCCAGCGGGCGGACCGGGGCACCGGTGGCGCCGACGACGCGCAGCGGCGCGAACACGGCCAGGAATTCGCCGAGACCGGCCGCCGCGGCGTCCTCGCACGCCATGTGCTCGACGATGTGGATGCCGCCGTCGACCAGCAGCTCCCGGTGCACCGGGAGCACCCGGTGCCCGGCGCCGGCCGGGATCTGCTCGTAGGCGGTGGTGTCCGCGCCGGTCGCGACGATCCGCCGCTCGGCCAGCCAGCGCGCGCCCGCCACCGTCATGCCGGGCACGCCGGATTCCTTGCCGACGTAGGCGACCGGGTCGCCGAACAACCGGCCCCAGCCGGTGCGCACCACCGCCACGTCACCGGGACCGGGCTCGGCGCCGGCGCGCTCGGCGGCCCGCGCCAGGTCCTCCGCCGTCACGCCGTACCCGGGTTCCAGCACGTCCACCCCGTGCACCGCGGCGACGTCGAGGAAGACGCCCCGGGTGACCATCGGCGGGATGGTCTCCGCGCCGTGCGCGGTGTGCTTCCCGCCGCGCTGGGCCTCGGCGGCGTCGATGCCGCCGTGCAGCAGGCCGTCGTGGCTGACGTGGGCGAGCGCGTCGACGTGGGTGCCGGTGTGCCCGCCGGTGACGATCACCTCGTTCGACGCCGAGCCGCCGTCGGGGCGGACCGCGTCACCGTGCCGGCGCTCCAGCGTCATCCGGAACCCGGGGTGGTTCGGCGAGCCGGCCATCCCGGTGTAGAGCGGGTGGCCGAGCTCGATCACCCGGGTCCCGGCGCGGACGGCGTCGAGCAGGTCGGGGCGTGCGGTGGTCACGGGGTGCTCCTTCCCGGCCGGGTGCGGGCCGGTTCGTCGTGGTCGTTCGGGGAGTCGGCCAGCGCGTCGGCGAGGTCGGTCACCCAGCGGGCGCCGGCGACGACGGCCGGATCGACGAAGCGGCCGCGGTCGTCGACCCACGCGGCGGCGTCACCCGCGACGTCGAGCGCGTCGAGCAGGGCCCGGGCCCGCTCGACCTCGTCGCGGTCCGGGGTGAAGGCGCGGTGCACCGGGGCGATCTGCGCCGGGTGGATCACGGAGCGGCCGAAGAACCCGGCGTCGCGCAGCGCGGTGCTGTCCTCGGTGAGCCCCGCGGTGTCGGACAGGTCGGTCCAGACGCTGGCGACCGGGCTGGGCAGCTCGGCCGCGCGGTTCGCGGTGACGATCCGGGCGCGGGCCCAGGCGAGCTCGCGGCGGTCGCGGATCCGCAGGTCGGCGGCGAGGTCGGTCTCGCCGGGCGAGACGCCGACCACCAGCGGGTGGCACTCGGCGAGCTCGAACACCCGACGCAGCCCGCGGGCGCTCTCGACCAGCAGGTGCAGCGGGAGCCCGGTCCGCTCCGCCAGCGCGGCGACGGCCGCGGGATCTTCGGCCTTGGGGACCCGCAGGCCCGCGGCGTCGCGGCCGGCCAGCGCCGCGGCGTCGTCGTCGGCCCAGGCGGTGCCGGCCCCGTTGATGCGGACCCAGACCCGGTTCCGCCGGGACGCGCACGTCGTCACCGCGGTGTCCCGGGCCTGTTCCTTGTGCGTGGGCGGCACCGCGTCCTCCAGGTCCACGACGACCGCGTCCGCCGGGCCGTCGAGCGCCTTGCGGACGAGGTCGGCGCGGTGCCCGGGGACGTAGAGCCAGCTCCGGGCCAGGCCGACGGCGGTCACACGACCCCCTGCGCCCGCAGCCGGTCCAGCTCGTCGGCATCGACGCCGAGCCCGCCGAGGACCTCGGCGGTGTGCGCACCCAGTCGCGGGCCCGTGGTGCGGACCGATCCGGGGGTCTCCGACAACCGGAAGGGGGTGTTCTGGAAGCGGACGGGGCCGAGCTCGTCGTCGTCGATGGTCACGATGCTGCCCAGCGCGTTGAAGTGCGGATCGGCGAGCACGTCGGCGGCGGTGTAGATCGGGGCGACCGCGGCCTCGGCCTTCTCGAACGCCTCGACCACCTCGTCCCGGCCGCGGGCGGCGATCCAGGACCCGACGGCCGCGTCGAGCTCCTCGACGTGCTCGGCCCGGCTCGCGCCGCTGGCGAACCACGGCTCGTCGATCAGCTCGGGCGCGCCGACCAGCCGCATCACCCGCTCGGCGATGGAGTGGGCGCTGGTGGACACGGCCACCCACCGGCCGTCGGCGCAGCGGTAGGTGTTGCGCGGAGCGTTGTTGGTCGAGCGGTTGCCGGTGCGCGGCTGCAGGACCCCGAGCTGGTCGTAGGCGATCAGCCCCGGCCCGAGCAGGTGCAGCAACGGCTCGATGATCGCGGTGTCCAGCACCTGACCGCGGCCCGTGGTCTCGCGGGCGCGCAGCGCGGTCATGATGCCGAACGCCGTGGTCAGCGCGGCGACGCCGTCGGCGAGGCCGAACGGTGGCAGGGTGGGCGGGCCGTCCGGCTCGCCGGTCATGGCGGCGAACCCGCTCATCGCCTCGGCCAGCGTGCCGAAGCCGGGCCGGGACGCGTACGGCCCGGTCTGGCCGAACCCGGTCACCCGGGCCAGCACCAGCCGCGGGTTGCGGGCGGACAGTTCCTCCCAGCCCAGCCCCCAGCGCTCCAGGGTTCCCGGCCGGAAGTTCTCGATCACCACGTCCGCGTCGGCGGCGAGGTCGAGGAACAGCTCCCGCCCGCGAGGGGTGGAGAGCACCAGCGTGATCGCCCGCTTGTTGCGGGCCAGCATCTTCCACCAGAGCCCGACGCCGTCCTTCTGCGCGCCGTGGGTCCGGGCGGGGTCACCGCGCGGGTGCTCGATCTTGATCACGTCGGCGCCCTGGTCGCCCAGCAGGGTGGCGGCCAGCGGGCCGGCGAACAGGGTGGAGGCGTCGAGGACCTTCAGGCCCCCCAGCGCAACCGGGTGGTCGTGGCTCATGGCGTCCTTCCGGTGGGGGTGGGGACGGCGCGCGCGGGCGCGGTGCCGCCGAGCCGAGCGGTGATCCGGTCGGCGGCCTCGATCAGTTCGGGGGCGGTCGCGGCGACGAACTCCTCCGTCACCCGGAATCGCGGCCCGCACACCGAGACCGCGCCGACCAGCCCGCCGGGACCGAACACCGGCACGGCGACCGAGCCGGCGTCGCCCTGCCGCTCGCCGGCGGAGGCCGCGTAGCCGCGCTCGCGGATCCGGACCAGCTCGGCCCGCAGCGCGTCCGGGTCGGTCGGCGTGGCGGGGGTGAGCGCGGTGAGCTCGTCGGCGAGCAGCCGGTCGACCTCGTCGCGGGCGGAGTGGGCGAGCATGCACTTGCCGGAGGAACCCGCGTGCAAGGGGAACCGCCGGCCGAGCTCCACCGACATGGTGATCTCGTGGGTGCCGACGACCTGGTCGAGGTAGACGCGACCGCCGTGCACCTTCGCGCTGATCGTCACCGTCTCGTGCAAGCGGTCGCGCAGGTCGGCCAGGAACGGCAGGGCCGCGGTCCGGAGGTCGGAGTCGCGCAGGGCCCGGCTGCCCAGCGCGGCAGCCGCCGGTCCCAGCCGGTACTCCCGGCTGGCCGGATCGTAGGCGATCAGGTTCCGGCTGGTGAGCGACTGCAGGATGCGGTGCACGACGGCCTTGGACAGGTCGAGCTCCCGGGACACCCGGCTCACGCCGAGGGTCGGCGGCCCGTCGGTGAACAGCAGCAGGACGTCCGCCACCCGTTCGGTGGCCCCGGTCCCTCCGGTCGACTCCGCCACGCCGGTCTCCTCGCGCTCAGACATGTACCGCTGGACGGAACAAGCATGTGGTGCATCGTGCGGCGTGTCAAGGAATTTACATCGGAGGTATTGCACTTGTGCAGGTCCTACTGGTGTTATCGAGCTCACCGAACGGCCGGGCAGCGCGTTTCGCTCACCGGAACAGAGCGAGTCCGGTCGGGGCAGGAGGAACGATGACGTTCGACGTCGACCTGGTGGTCGCGGGTGCCGGTGGCGGGTTGACCGCCGCGGTCCGGGCCGCGGAGCTCGGTCTCGACGTGCTGGTGGTGGACTCCGACCCGCACTTCCGCCGCGGCAACAACACCTCGATGTCCACCGCGATGATCCCGGGCCCCGGGTCGCGCTTCCAGGCGGCCGCGGGGATCACCGACTCCCCGGAGCGGTTCGTCGCCGACATCGCGCGCAAGACCGGGGGGACCGCCGACCTGCGGATCGCCACGGCCCTGGCCCACGTCGGCGCCGAGCTCGTCGAATGGCTCGCCGACCACGTCGGGATGCCGATCGAGCTGCCCACCGACTTCGCCTACCCCGGGCACTCCGCGCCCAGGGTGCACAGCCTGCCCGGGCGGCACGGGTCGGCGCTGCTGCGCCACCTGCTCGACGCCGCCGACCGCAGCGAGCGGATCGACCTCCTGGTCCCCGCGCGGCTCACCGCGGTCGAGGCGGGACCGGACGGGAGCAGGGTCGCCGTCGTCGAGACCCCGGACGGCGCGCGCGAGGAGATCGGCACCCGTGCCGTGCTGCTCGCCACCAACGGGTACGGCGCCGACGCCGCGCTCGTCGCGACCCACCTGCCGGAGATCGCCGGTGCGCACTACCACGGCGGCGAGCACTCCCGCGGCGACGCGCTGCGGATCGGCGGGGAGCTCGGTGCGGCCACCGGCTTCCTGGACGCCTACCAGGGCCACGCCGCCCTCTCCGCGGCCGCGCACACCCTGGTGACCTGGACGGCGGTGATGCACGGCGCCGCTGTCGTCGACACCGGGGGGCGGCGCTTCGGCGACGAGACCACCGGCTACTCCGAGTACGCCGCGGCGCTCGCCGCTCGTCCGGGCGGACGCGGGTGGCTGGTGTTCGACGAGCGCATCGACGGGCTGTGCCGCGCCTTCGGCGACTACCAGGACGTCCTGGCCGCCGGCGCCGTGCGCACCGCCGGCACGATCCCCGAGCTGGCCGCGGTGACCGGCGTCCCGGCAGCACCGCTGGAGTCCGAACTCGACGCGCTGGCCCGGGTCGCGGCCGGCGAGCACGTCGACCGGTTCGGCCGCACCACCGCCCAGCCGCTCCGCGCACCGCTGCACGCCGTCGAGATCGTTCCGGCGCTGTTCCACACCCAGGGCGGGCTGCTCGTGGACGAGCACGCCCGCGTCCTCGACCCCGCCGGCGCCCCGATCCCCGGGCTGTACGCCTCCGGTGGCGCGGCCGCGGGCATCTCCGGCCACGGCGCGGCCGGCTACCTGGCCGGCAACGGTCTGCTGCCCGCGCTGGGCCTCGCCTACATCGCCGCCGGGCACCTCGCCCGGTCGGTCCCCACCAGCCGATCCCGCACCCCGGAAGGTGTCCGATGACCCAGCCCGACCTGATCGTCCGCGACGTGCGCGTCGTCCGCCCCGGCGGCGGGGAGCCCGTCCCCGCCGACATCGCCGTCGCCGACGGCGTCATCACCGAGGTCGGCCCCCGGTTGGCCGTCCCGGAGGGCACCGAGGTGCACGAGGGGCGGGGCCTGCTCGCGTTCCCCGGTGTCGTCGACGCCCACCAGCACTGGGGCATCTACAACCCGCTGTCCGACGACACCACCACCGAGAGCCGGGCGTGCGCGCAGGGCGGCGTGACGACCTCGCTGACCTACATGCGGACGGGGCAGTACTACCTCAACCGCGGCGGCCCCTACTCCGAGGTGTTCCCGGAGGTGCTCGCCGCCGCCGAGGGCCGGTCGTACGTGGACTACGCCTTCCACCTCGCGCCCATGCAGGTGTCGCACATCGACGAGATCCCGGCCCTCGTCCGCGACCACGGCGTCACGTCGTTCAAGATCTTCATGTTCTACGGCAGCCACGGGTTGCACGGCCGCTCCACCGACCAGAGCGACTTCCTGATGATCCCCGAGGGCGAACGCTACGACATCGCCCACTTCGAGTTCGTCATGCGCGGGATCCAGGCCGTCCGCGAGGCGAACCCGGAGATCGCCGACCAGATCTCGCTGTCCCTGCACTGCGAGACCGCCGAGATCATGACCGCCTACACGCGGTTGGTCGAGGAGGAGGGCGCGCTGTCCGGGCTGGAGGCCTACAGCGCCTCGCGCCCGCCGCACTCGGAGGGGCTGGCGGTGACCATCGCCTCCTACCTCGCGCACGAGACGGGCCTGCCGACCATCAACCTGCTGCACCTGTCGTCGGCCAAGGCGATGGAGGCCGCGATGCTGATGGCGGGGACCTTCCCGCACGTCGACTTCCGGCGGGAGGTCACCATCGGGCACCTGCTCGCCGACGTGACGACCGCCGACGGGATCGGCGGCAAGGTCAACCCGCCGCTGCGCCCGCGGGCCGACGTCGAGAAGCTGTGGGAGCACGTCTTCGCCGGTGACGTCAGCTGGGTGGTCTCCGACCACGCCTGCTGCCGGGAGGAGAAGAAGTTCGGCCCGGACCGCGACGACGTGTTCGCGGCGAAGTCCGGCTTCGGGGGGACCGAGTACCTCCTGCCCGGTCTCGTCGGCGAAGGCCGCAAGCGGGGACTGCCGATGTCGACCGTCGCCGAACTCGTGTCGACCAACCCCGCCCGGCGGCTCGGCCTGCCCACCAAGGGCGACCTCGCCCCCGGTTTCGACGCCGACATCGCGCTCGTCGACCCGGACCGCTCCTTCGTGGTGGACCCGGCGGACTCCGAGTCCACTCAGGAATACACGCCATTCCGCGGCCTGGAGATCGGTTCGACGGTCGAAACGACGTTCCTCCGCGGACAGCGGATCTTCGACGAGGGCAAGGTGCGCGGCGAGCCGCGCGGGAGCTACCTGCACCGCCCCACGGGTCGTTGACACCACGCACCGGGCGCGGGATTCCCGGCCATCGCCGCCCACACTGCGGGGTTCTCCGGTGACACCACTCCCGCTTCGCGGGGCGCAACAGAATCCGCGCGAAAGCTGATCCGAGCCAAGGGAAACGCTCATGAGCACACGGTTCCGCTTCGTGACGTTGGGGCTGGTCGTCGGCCTCATCGTCATCAACTACCTCGACCGCAGCGCGGTCTCCTACGCGGTCGAACCGCTGGAGGAAGCGTTCGGGATCACCACCGCGCAGTACGGGATCATCAGTTCCGTCTTCTCGGTCGGGTACATGGTCGCCGCGTTCCTGTCCGGGCCGTTGGTGGACCGGTTCGGGTGCCAGCGGGTGCTGCTCGCCGCCGTCGCGCTGTTCTCGGTCACCACGGCGCTCATCCCGGTCGCCGGGTCGTTCGCGGGCCTGCTGGTCGTCCGCCTGCTGCTCGGGATCGGGGAGGCACCGGCGTTCCCGGCGGCGACCCGGACGGTCAGCCGCTGGCTGCCGGTCCGCGAACGCGGGGTCGCGCTGGCCCTCTGCGGCGGTGTCGCGGTCGCGGGCAGCCTGCTGATCTCCGGCCCGCTGCTGACCTGGCTGATGGACCTCGTGGGCTGGCGCGGCATGTTCTGGACGCTGGCGATCTTCGGCGTCGTCTGGGCCGTCCTCGCGCTCGCGCTGCTGCGCGACCTGCCGGAGGAATCGCCGAGGGTGAACGCGGCCGAGCGGGCCCTCATCCGGTCGGGGCAGGAACCGGAGGCGGGCGCGGGCCGGTCGCCGGTGCGGTGGCGCCCCCTGCTGACCAACCGGAACCTGTGGGTGGTCGCGGGCGGCTACTTCGCCTGGGGCTTCATGTTCTGGGGCTTCATGTACTGGCTGCCCTCGTTCCTGTCCGGTGCCTACGGGCTCAGCGTCGAGCAGGCCGGCGCGTTCTCGATCGCGCCGTGGGCGTGCGGCATCGTCGGGGCGCTGGCCGGTGGCGTCATCGTCGACCGCGTCTACCGCCGCAGCCCGCGCATCCGCAGCCGGTTCGCGGTCATGGGCGTGGCCCTGCTGCTGGCCGGGTGCTCGCTGGTACCGCTGGCGATCGCGCCGACCTTGACCGTCGCGCTGATCTCGATCTCGCTCGGCGTCGGCTTCGGCTTCATCACCGGCGGCATCTGGTGGGTCGCCGCCATCGACGCGGCTCCGGACCAACCCGGCAGCGCGGCCGGATTCGCCGACGCGGCCTTCGCGGCTTCCGGGATCGTGGCCCCGTCGGTGATGGGCTTCATCGTGTCCAGCACCGGCAGCTTCACCAGCGGGTTCGTCGTCATGGCCGGGCTGGCGGTGGCCGGGGCGCTGCTCATGCTGCTCGTCCCGCGCGAGCGCGCCGCCGCCGATGCGGCCACGAACGTCACCGCGCGGTCCTGACCATGGCCGCGCGGGAGACGCGTCACGACCTCGTCCGGGCCGCCGTCGGGCGGCTGGGCGACTGGGTGGCCGGGCTGCGCTGGTCCGAGGTCCCCGCCGAGGTCCGGGAACGGCTGCTGACCGTGCTCGTCGACGCCGTCGCGGTCACCGCGCTCGGCTCGCGCGAGCCCGCGCAGCGGGCGCTCGTCGAGGCGTGGGACCCGCCGACCGGGCCGGCGCCCCTGTTCGGGACGGCCCGGACGGTCGCGGTCGATGCCGCCGCGTGGTTGAACGCCACCGCGTCGGTCCGGCTCGAACTCGACGACGGCCACCGGCTCGCCGGTGGCCATCCGGCGGCGCACGGCTTCCCCGCCGTGCTCGCCCTGGCGTCGCGGGGAGCGACGACGGGAGCGGACTTGTGCAGCGCGCTGCTCGCCGCCTACGAGGTCGCCGCCAGGTTCGGGCGTGCGACCCGCCTCCGGCCGGGCACGCACCCGCACGGCAATTGGGGCGTCGCCGGCGCGGGGGCGGGCTGCGCCCGGGTCCTGGGGCTGCGTTCCGACGGCGCAGCGGTCGCGATCGACGCCGCGAGCGGCCTGCCGATCGCCGGGCCCTTCGCCGCGGCCCTGGACGGGAACCCGGTTCGCGACGCCTGGGTCGGCGCCGCGAACCAGTCCGGACTCGCCGCGGCCCGGCTGGCCGCGTCCGGGACCGGGCACTCGACCGGTGTCGCCGCCGAGTCGCTCGGGGACCTGCTCGGCGATCTCGACCCCGGCGCGCTCGACGACGGCCTGGGCGAGCGCTGGGAGATCCTCGGCGGCTACTTCAAGCAGCACGCGTCGTGCTCGTTCACGCACGCCGCCGCCGACGCGGCGCTCTCCCTGCGGGACCGGGTCGACGACCACCCTTCGGAAGTCCTCGTCGAGATCCACTCGCTCGGCGCGCAGCTCGACCGGACGCGGTGGCCGACCCCGCTGGCCGCCATGTTCTCGCTGCCGTTCGTCGTCGCCACCGCGCTGCGCCGAGGACGCGTCGTCCCGGCCGACCTGTCCGCGGACGCGCTGGCCGACCCCGCCACGGCGGACCTCGCCCGCCGGGTCGTGGTGCGGGCGGCGGCCGACCTGGACGCCCGGCTACCGGCCGAGCGCCCCGTCCGGGTCACCGTGCGCACGGCCCGGGGCCGGTTCGTCGCGGAACGGCCGAACCCGGTCGGCGACGCCGCGTACCACCCCTTCACCCCGGACGACCGGGCCCGCGTCCTGGGTGAGCTGCTCGGCGCGCCCGACGTGGTCGTCGGCATCCGGGACCGCTGCGCCGCGCTGCCGGAGGCGGCCGACGCCGGGGAACCGCTGCGGGCCCTCGGCCGAGTGACCCACTTCCGATGAGGAGGAACCGCATGTTCGTCCACGCCGTCACCCCGATCACCGTCGGGCGGTCCGAACTGGCCCGCCGCCAGGCCCGGTACGACGCGCTCTCCCCCGCCGGGATCAAGGTGGTGCTGACCGACCTCCGCCCGGACGGTCCCCGCGCGCTCGACACCGCGGCCGAGGTGCGTCACTCGGAAACCCTCGTCGGCGAAGCCCTGGCCGAGGCGCCCGACTGCGACGCGGTGCTCCCGGACTGCGTGCTCGACCCCGCGGTACCGGCCGACGGGGGCACGATCAACGGCCGCCCCGCGCTCGGCCTGCTCCGGCTGACCGTCGGTGCCGCGGTCGCCGCCGGGCACCGGGTCGGGGCGATCACCCGGAACGCGGCGATCGCGGCGGAGCTCCGGCACCGGATCACCCGCTACGGCTGGGACTCGTCGTTCCACGAGGTCGGCGTGCTGGCCCTCCCGGTCGCCGACATCACCGACCCCGCGCGCTGGTCCGCCGCGATGCGCCCCGCGCTGAGCGCGGCCCGCGCCGCCGGGGTCACCGCGGTGGTGAACGGGTGCTCGGCGGTCGACACCGCCACCGACCAGGAACCCGGCCTCCCCCTGGTGCTCGACCCGATCCGGACCGGCCTCGGCGTGCTCGGGGCACTCGGCGGTGCCCCGACCCGCTGAGCGCGGCCCCGGGACCCGCCACGGATCGGCTTCCCGCCGCACGCGGGGACGGCTCCAACGCCAGCCGACCGTTCCACGTCGTGTCCGCGGAGCTGGGCGAGCTCATGGCAAGGACCAGCGCGAGTGGGACTCCCCACGAGAGTTTGCTGAGCAGGGACCTTCTTGGCCGGGATACCCGATTAAGATGCGTCCATGAGCGGTGGTGGCGAGCGGTTCTCCTGGCTCGGCGATCCGCAGGTCGTGATGTGGTGCGTGACCTTCGTGCGCGGGGCGTCGCCGGTGGAAGCGCTGCGGCGGTTGGGCGCCGAACCCGTCTCGGAGAAGCTGACCGCGGGGGAAGCAGCCTCGCATCCCACCGCTGACGAGGGCGCGTGGATCGCTCGCGCCGCCGAGCTGGATCCCGGGTGGTCCGTGGTCGTGGAGCTGCTGAGCTGGCAGGGCGCCAGGCCCGAGCTCCTCGAGCCGCTTGCGGCGGACACCGAGGTGGTATCGGTGTTCTCGTCGGGGTCCGGGGCGGATGTCTTCCACTACGCCGCTGGTGGTCAAGTCGTGACGTGGTTCGAGCCGACGATGCCGGAAAGCTGCGGCGGCACGGAACCGGACCGGTTCGCGGAGGCCATGCAGCGCGTCGGCCTGGGTGCCGACGAGGAATTCACCTCCGGCCCGGGCGGGGCGCTGGAGCTCATCCGCCAGGAATTCGGGGTCGAGCTCGATCGCCACCTCGTGCTGGACGCACCGCTGGTGGCTGGCCTGGTACGGGATTGAGTCGTTCCGCGGCGACTCCTCCCAGGCCGGGCGACCACCGCGAAACGTTCGAGCGCTGACGGCTACCCGGTCGGGACCACACCATGCGCCGGACCTGGTTCAACTCCTGGACCGAGCCGACGCAAACCGCTGGGCACGCTCGCCCTCAGCGATCCCCCGAGTTGCCGAGCACGGCCGCTCGTGGAGGGTTCTAGTCGGTGAAGAGGGCGCTGTAGGCGTTGAGGGCGGGTTGGCCGCCGAGGTGCGCGTAGAGCACCGTGGAGTCCTTGCCGATCTCGCCCGTGGTGACGAGGTCGATGAGGCCCGCCATCGATTTGCCCTCGTAGACGGGGTCGAGGATCATCCCTTCGAGTCGGCCGGTGAGGCGGATCGCGTCGAGCGTCGACCGCACGGGGATCCCGTAGCGATCGCCGGCCCAGCCGTCGAGGACGGTGATCTCGTCGTCGCGCAGGGCGCGGCCCAGTCCGATGAGTTCGGCCGTGTTCCGGGCGATCTTGGCCACCTGGGCCCGGGTTTCGTCGAGCTTCGCCGAGGCGTCGATGCCGAGGACTCGGCGAGGTCGGTCCTGGCCGGCGAAGCCGGCGATCATGCCCGCGTGCGTGGACCCGGTGACGCTGCAGACGACGATGGTGTCGAAGAAGACGCCGAGTTCACGTTCCTGCTGGCGCACTTCCTCGGCCCAGTTCGCGAACCCGAGCCCGCCCAGGGGATGGTCGGAGGCTCCTGCGGGGATCGGGTACGGGATGCCGCCTTCGGATCGGACGTCCTCCAACGCCTGTTCCCAGCTGGACTTGATGCCGATGCCGAAGCCCGCGTCGACGAGCTGGACGTGCGCTCCCATGAGCCGGGACAGCAGGATGTTGCCGACCCGATCGTTCACCGCATCCGGCCAGTCCACCCAGCTTTCCTGGACCAGATGGGCCTTCAGGCCCAGCTTGGCCGCGACGGCGGCGACTTGCCGGGTGTGGTTGGACTGGACGCCGCCGATGGAGACCAAGTGGGTCGCGCCCTTCTCCAGCGCATCGGGCACCAGGTATTCCAGCTTGCGGGTCTTGTTCCCGCCGAAGGCCAGGCCGGAGTTGCAGTCCTCCCGCTTGGCCCACACCGCCGCCCCACCGAGGTGCTGCGAGAGCCGGTCGAGCGGGTGGACGGGAGTGGGGCCGAAGGTCAAGGGATAGCGCGGGAAATCGTCGAGCATCCTGCGGATCTCCTAGCTGGGGGCAGCGGCGGCGCGGAGGCGCACCGAGTCGAGGTGGACCGGCCCGGCTACTGGCCTGACCGGCTACTGGTCTGGGCCGTCGAGGCCCGGCTCCGCGTCGAGCAGCGGCGCCAAAGCCTGCCAGTTCGTTCGCGCAGCGACGGACGCCCGTTCGGCGTCACCGGCAGCGCACAGTTCGATGATCTCGTCGTGCATCGCCACGGATCCGCGCCCGGTCAGGGTGGAGAACCGCAGCCGCTCCAGCCGCCGCAAGACCGGGGTGACCTGTTCGAGGACGGACCGGATCACCGGGTTGGCCGAAGCGGTGATGGCGACGTCGTGGAACTCGTCGTCGGCGGCGAGCGCGGCGGCGGCGTCGTCCCGTCGCAGCGCAGCGGCGAAACGTTCGTTGGCGCCGCGCATCGCATCCAGTTCCTGCGCCGACAGCACCGGCACGGCTTCGCGCACGGCCAACTCGTGCATGGCGGCGGCGACCGACTGGGCCGCACGGGTCTCCCGCACGTCCAGCGGGCTGACGATGGTGAAACGTCCCGGCTTGGTCTGCACGAGCCCGGACTGCTCCAGCCGGGTCAGGGCTTCGCGGATCGGTGTCCGGCTGACTCCGAGCCAACTGATCAGGTCCGCATCGTTGAGCCGTTCCTCCGGCGCGAGAGTGCCGTCGACGATCGCATCCCGGATGGAGCGGTACGCCGCGTCGCGCAGCAACGACCGGGAAACGAGTCCCTGCTCCTTCGGCACCGGCATGCGAAATATTGCACACCGCACTTCAGACCCCTGTCAAGGGTCGCTCGCAGGCGCCGAGGGGCCGAAATTCCGGGTCTTGACACGAGGACACGCGCCGCTACAGGCTCAGCCACCAGCTCACCTGGCCACTTCAGCCCGAAGGGGAGCACGATGGCAGACAGCGCAGACGTCCCCACTCCGGTCGAGCCGCCGAGCACGCCCAGGCAGAAGCTGCGGTTCATCGGCCCCGGCATCGTGGTCGCCGCCTCCGGTGTCGGCGCCGGCGACTTCATCATGGCCGCCCTCGCCGGTGCCGGCTTCGGGTGGAGCCTGCTCTGGGCGATCGTCGCGGGGGCCGGCATCAAACTGGTGCTCAGCGAAGGAATCGGGCGCTGGTTCCTCGTCACCGGGCAGTCGTTCCTGCGCGGGTGGCACTCGCTGGGCTCGTGGGCGACCGTCTACTTCGGCCTGTACCTCGTCTTCTTCGCGATCATCTACGGCGCGGCCGAACCCGCGATCAGCGCCCTCGTCCTCACCGCGATGTTCCCCGGCACCTCCTTCGCGATGTGGGCGATCCTCACCGCGCTCGCGGGGTTCCTGCTGGTCCGGTTCGGCCGGTACGCCTTGGTGGAGAAGGCGATGACGGTGTTCATCGGCATCATGTTCGTCACCGTGGTCGGGTCGGCGGCCATCATCCTCGCCAACCTCGGCGACGTCCCCTACGGCTTGGCCCCGTCCATCCCCGACGGGTCGTTCTCCCGCATCCTGGCCATCATCGGCGGTGTCGGCGGCACGATCTCGCTGACCTGCTACTCGTACTGGATCGCCGCCAAGGGCTGGGCCGGCAAGAAGTGGCTCGGCACGATGCGCGTCGACATCACCACGGCGTACACCCTCACCGGCATCTTCGCCGTCGCCGTGCTCATCATCGCCGCCGAGCTGCTGTTCGGCACCGGCGTCACCATCAGCGGCAACCAGGGCCTGGTCGAGCTCGCCGACGCGTACGGGCAGCGATTCGGCAACACCGCGCGCTGGCTCCTGCTGATCGGGGTCTGGTCGGCCGTGTTCACCTCGATCATCGGCCCGTGGCACGGGTGCTCGTACCTGTTCGCCGACTTCGTCCGGATCGTGCGGCACCGCAAGGCCGACCTCGACGGCGTCGCACCGGCGTCCGACAAGGACACCGCTTTCCGGGGCTACCTCGCCCTGATGACGTTCCCGCCGATGCTGCTGCTGCTGTTCGACGCGCCCATCATGATGGTGCTCATCTACGGCATCTCCGGCGCGATCTTCATGCCGCTCCTGTCGGTCGGACTGCTGGTGCTGCTGAACTCCCGCCGCCTCAGCCCCGAGCACCGCAACGGCGTCGTCAGCAACGTCCTGCTGTGCTCGATCGTCGTGCTGTTCGTCTACCTCGGAGCCACCGAACTGATGGAGACGTTGTCCACATGAGCCTGCACTTCGACGACGCCGTCGACCTCGCCGCGGCGATTCGCCGCAAGGAGGTCTCCAGCCGCGAGGTCCTCGCGGCGCACCTGCGACGCATCGAGGACACCAACCCGGCGGTCAACGCCATCGTCACGCTGGACGTCGAGCGCGCCTCGGCCGAGGCTGCCGCGGCCGACGACCGCCTCGCGGCGGGCGAGGAGGTGGGCCCGCTGCACGGCCTGCCGATCGCGCACAAGGACCTCACCGACACCGCGGGCCTGCGGACCACGTACGGGTCACCGCTGTTCGCCGAGCACGTGCCGACCCGGGACGACCCGATCATCACCCGGCTGCGGGCAGCCGGCGTCGTCACGGTCGGCAAGACCAACACCCCCGAGCTCGGTCTCGGCTCGCACACGTTCAACCCGGTGTTCGGCGTGACCCGCAACCCCTACGCCCTGGACCGGAGCGCGGGTGGCAGCAGCGGCGGCGCGGCCGCCGCGCTCGCCGCCGGGATGATCCCCATCGCCGACGGCAGCGATACCGGCGGGTCGCTGCGCAACCCGGCGTCGTTCTGCAACGTCGTGGGGCTGCGCCCCTCACCCGGACGCGTCCGTTCCGGGCCGAGCCCGACGCCGTGGCCATCCCTGTCCACCAAGGGCCCGATGGGGCGCACCGTCGCGGACACGGCCCTGCTGATGGCAGTGCTGGCCGGCGACGACTCGTTCGCAGCACCGCTGCACCGCGACCCAGGCCGACTGCGGGTCGCGTGGACGCCGGACCTCGGGGGCCTGCTCCCGGTGGAACCGGCGGTGATCGAGGCCCTGGAACCGGCGGTGCGCCGGTTGCAGGAGTCCGGCGCGGACGTCGTGCTCGACTGCCCCGACCTCGCCGCAGCCGACGAGGTGTTCCGGGTACGACGTGCCTGGCAGCTGGAGCGGTCGTACGGCACCCTCCTGGACCAGCACCGGGAGGCGCTCAAGCCGGACGCGGTGCGCAACATCGAGCAGGGGCGCGCGCTCACCGACGCCGACCTCGATCGGGCGGACCGGCTCCACACCGCGCTCCAACGGCAGGTGGCGGAGTTCTTCACCCGCTACGACGCGCTGCTGGCCCCGGTCAGCCAGGTCGTCCCGTTCGACGCCGACCTGGTCCACCCCACCTCGGTCGCCGGGGTCGAGATGTCCGACTACCTCGCCTGGATGGGGGCCTGTTCCACGTTCTCCGCCACCCACTGCCCCGCCCTCTCGGTTCCGGCCGCCTTCACGCCGGAGGGCTTGCCGGTCGGCCTGCAGATCGTCGGGCCGCTCGGGCAGGACCGCGCAGTGCTGGAGATCGGAGCCGCCATCGAAGAGGTCTGCCGCGCCGGGAGGCGGCGGCCTCCCGAACCGGTGAACCCGGCAGCTGCTGGCGGGTGAATCCCCTGGTAGGTGCGGTGCCGGCGAAAGAGCACCGCACCCTCGACCCGGAGCTGCTGGTCCCCCGGGATCAGACGAGCGCGGTGATCGCAGGCACGGTCAGCACGGCGGCGTAGTAGCCCATGAACTGCACGCCTGAGTGCACGCCGAACATCCGGTTCATCAGGCCGCCGACCAGACCGACCGTCAAGGTCACCAGCACGGCGAGCAGACCACCTTCGTAGAGGCAGATCACCAGGATCAGGCCGGCGAACGCCCCGATGATCGCCTCGTGGGAGACGTTCTTCATCACCCACGACGCCGCCCGGTGGGCGTTGGTCATCGCGAACGGGTACGCGATCAGGCAGGCGATCGCCACGGCCAGCAGCCCGAAGACCAGGAACTCCCAGGTCTCCAGCAGGTTGTGCAGGTTGTGCGTCTGCCCCGTCTCGGTGTCGACGGTGTAGACGGGCGGTGCGTTGAACAGCGGCGCCGCCGGGCCCGCGGCCATCGGGGACAGCGGCAGGCCGAGCGCGATCAGCGGGATCATCGTCTCCGCGATGTAGGTCGACTCCGTGGTGCCGTTGCGCACCGCCATCTTCGAGGTGAGCTTGTGGTAGCCGTTCTTGATCCGGGCGCCGACCATCTCGCCCATGAGCACCGTCATCGCCACCGGCGAGAAGACGAAGGTGGCGCTCGAGATGGCCGCGGCCCCGGAGGTGTACGCGGTCTGCTTGCGGTCGAGCACCTTCAGCGGGTTCGGCAGCCTTCCGCGCCACGTCCGCACGTCCGGGGCCAGTCCGAACTCGGTCGGCCCGTCCCGGTGCAGGGTCCTGCGACCGGTGGGCGAGAGCGCCAAGAAGAGGTCCGCCACCAGCGGACCGGTCGCGATGCCGAGGAAGAAGCTGATGCTGAGCCCGTGACCGAGCTGGGCGGTCACGAACTGGTCGATCCCGACGATCAGCAGCACGAACGGGAAGAGCGCGGCCACCGCCGCCCACCGCCCCTTCGAGGTGAGCGCGATCAGGATCGCCGCACCGGCGAAGATCCACGGTGCGAGCTCGCCGATCTCGTCGGCGATCGGCGAGAGGACCCAGGCGAACAGCACCGCCAGCGGCACCGCGATGACCGCGGCGATCACGCCGCCGGAGATCGCCTTGCGCAGCGCGATGTGCGGCACCCCGAGCTCGCGGAGCCGCTGCGCGTCGCCGAGCAGCGGCACGGTCATCGTGTCGCCGGGGATGCCGAGCAGCGTCGTGGGAACGGCGTGGGTGATGTGCTTGGCGACCACTGCGGCCAGGAAGAAGCTGAACACCCCGGACGGCGGGACTCCGAGCAGCACCACCAGCAACGTCAGCGGCGCGACCACGGCGGTCTCGTCCGTGCCCGACACCAGGCCGATCGCGGCGAAGACGACGGCACCGACGAGGCCCATGCCCAGGGCCCACAGGAATGCGTCCATCATGGGCGGGCCTCCCGCCGCTCGGCCTCCTCGTGGGCGTCGACGAGCACGTCGTACAGCCCGAGCAGGCGCAGCTCCTCCCGCACCTCGGGGGCGAGCTCGGCGGGATCGGTCCATTCGCCGCCGTCGGCGGCGATGGCCTCGAGCGCCTCGCGCCGGCTCTCGGTGGCGGTCGCGGTCTCCCGGACGATCCGCTTCGGCTTGAACAAGCGGGCCGCGATCACCGCGGCGACCAGGCAGGCCGCGAGGCCGAGCAGCAGCGCGTAGGACTGCGCCAAGGTCTCATCGTCCACGGTCGCCGTGAAGAAGGCCCTGCCGAGCAGGAAGGCCGGGGCCGCGATCCCGACGCCCAGCGCGATGGAGATGCCCAGGTGCCTGGTGTCGACGGTGTCACCCCAGACCTCGATGAGTCGGGACATCGGTCGTGCTCCGTTCGATCGGTGGTGGCTCAGCGCGGTGGCGACCCGCGAGGCGGTCGGCTCGCCGAGGTGCAGATCCGCACCCGGGGCGGGAGGGCCGGGTCGCCGACGACCATCGGCAGTCCCCGCGCGCGGGGCGAGGTCATCGACCGCGCCGCAGTTCGGCGAGCACGGCTGCCGCGTTGTCGTACCCGAAGGCCTTGTCGGCGATCAACCGCGCGACGACGGGGCCGACCTCGTCGGGTCCCGCACCGGCCGCGATGGCGATGTTCTTGGCGTGCAGGGACATGTGGCCGCGCTGGACGCCCTCGCTGGCGAGCACCCGCAGGGCCGCGATGTTCTGCGCCAGTCCGACGGCGGTGATCAGCTCCGCGAGTTCGGCGGCCGACGACACCCCGGTGAGGGCGACGGCGGCCCGGGCGCCGGGGTGGGTCTTGGTGGCGCCGCCGACCAGACCGACGGGCATCGGCAGTTCCAGCGTGGCGACGAGGTTGCCGTCCGCGTCCTTCTCGAAGGTCGACAGCGCGGTGTAGCGGCCCGCGGAGCCGACCGCGTGGGAGTGGGCGCCGGCCTCGACGGCCCGGGTGTCGTTGCCGGTGGCCAGCACGACCGCGGAGATCCCGTTCATGATGCCCTTGTTGTGGGTCGCGGCGCGGTAGGGATCGCCGGCGGCGAGCTTGTAGGCGTGCACCATGTCGTCGACGACCAGCGGTCCCCCGAGGGCCTCGGCGTCGAGGACGGCGCGGGCCCGGGCCAGCCGCATGTCGGCCTTGTTGGTGAGGATCCGGAGGACGACCCGCCCGCCGGCGATCTCGGCGACCCGGTCGGCGACCGCTTCGGCCATGGTGTTGACCGCGTTGGCGCCCATCGCGTCGCGGACGTCCACGACCAGGTGGGCGACGAGGTACGTCTGGTCCTCGAAGCCGACCGTGCGCACCAGCAGGTCGCGCACCCCACCACCGACCTCGGCGAGCTTGGGGTCCTGGGCGGCGGCGAGCTCCACCAGCTCGGCGCGGGCCTCGAGCAGGCGCAGTCGAGCGGCGTGCGGATCGACGACGTCGACGAGCTGGATCTGGGCCTGCATGATCGGGCCGGTGCTGGAGGTGTGGAAGCCCCCGAGGACGCGGGCGATCCGGGCGCCGTTGCTGGCGGCCGCGATGACGGAGGCCTCCTCGGTGACCATGGGCACCAGCACGTCCGCGCCGTTCACCGTGAGGTTGGCGGCCACCCCGACGGGCAGCGCGAAGGTGCCGAGCACGTTCTCGCTCAGCTGATTCGCGGCCTCGCCGTCGAAGCCGCCCGCGTCGAAGGCCGCGAGCTCGGCGACGTCGATACCCGCCGTCTCGGCGACGACCGCGCGCCGCTCGCTGATGCTCAGGTCGCGCATGCCCGGGATCCGGCTGCTCACCAGTGGTTCCTCCTCGATCGGGTAATCAACCCAGGAAACACCAGCAGGTGACGGCGCGCACAGGTCCGAACCGGCCAGGGAAAAGCCCGTTCACATGTCGGTTTCGGACATCCGGTGCAGTTGCACGGCGATGCCGAGGCGGAACTGCTGCTCGGGTCCTCGCCACCCCGGCCCGAGCAGCTCGGTGATCCGCTCCAGGCGCTGCTTCACCGTGTTGGGGTGCACGAACAGCACGTCCGCGGAGCGGGTGATGCTCGCGTTCTGCGCCAGGTAGGCCGCCAAGGTCGCGACCAGATCGCTCCGGTGATCGGCATCCCACTCGAGCAACGGCGCCAGCAACCCCCGGGCGAAGGCCCGAGCGCGCTGCCCGTTGGCGCCGAACAGCGCGAGGTACGGCGCGTAGTCGCGCGCCGCCACCCCCGCGTCGGCCACGCCGACACCGGGCAGCATCCTGGACAGCGCAGTGACGTCGGCGACCTCGCCCGCAATCTGCTCCACGCGCTGGGTCCCACCGACGACCACGAGGCCCCGGTCCCCCGCCCGGGCGAGCCTGGCGTGCACGCGACCCGCGAGGTCGTGGGGATCCGGCGAGCCGGGCACCAGGGCGACGACCCCGGCATCGTGCTGGGCCACCAGCCAACGCCGGTCCAGGCCGGTCAGGGTCCGGCCGAGGCTCCACCGCTGTTGTTCCCAACCGACGGCGAGCACCGGCGTCCAGCACCCGGTCAGCTCGATTCCGCGCTGCTGGGCGCGTTGCCGCAGGGAGGCCCGGTCGCCGCGCCCCGAAACCAGGTCGGCGACGAGTTCCCCGCGGACCCGTTCCTCCGCATCGGTGACCGCGTCGCGCTGCATGGTGACCAGCGCGTGGCTCTGGGCGCCGCGTTCGACGGTGCGCCGCTGCACGTCGTCGAGCGGCTCCCCGCCGACGAGCAGCACGCCGAGCAGGGTGCGGCCGGCCATCGCCGCGACCAGCCCCAGGACCTCGCCGTGGCCGACGTCGACCCAGCGAGCGGTACCTCGACTGGTCTCCACCGCCGCCAGCACCTCCGGTGCGAGCCGGCCCGCGGTCCACCAGGCGGCGGCCTCCTCGCCGCTGGTGGCCAAGGCGGCCAGGTCCCGGTCGGCGATCGCCACCGGCCTGCCCAACGAGTCGGCCAAGGTCCGCGCGATCGCGTCCGACCCCTCACCGGCGAGCACCAAGCGGGTCAACTGCTCGTGCAGGCTGGCCGACGCCTCCATCGCGGCGGCCCGCCGTTCGGTCTCGGCGCTGGCCGCCTCCGCCCGGGCGGCGGCCTCGCGCTCGGCCGCCAGCAGCCGGGCGGTCTGCAGGATCACCGCCCCCTGGTTGGCGAACGCGGTGAGCAGCGCGATCTGCTCGGTGCTGAAGCCGTGCGTGGAGCGATCCGCCGCGAAGAGCACCCCGAGCACCCGCTCGGAGGCGATCAGCGGCACTCCGAGTATCGACCGCATCTGCTCGGCCTGGACCGCGGCGGTCACCTCCCGGTCGCGCGGGAAGGAGCCGACGTCGTACGCCGCGGTCCACTGCGGCGCGCGGGTCCGCACCACCTTGCTGGCGAGGCCCACCCCGGCCGGCACCCGCAGCTCCCGCATGTTCGTCGACACCGCACCGCGGTTGGCCCGGACGAAGAGCTCGTCGGTCCCCTCGTCGTACTCCGAGAGGTAGGTGAGGTCGGTGCCCATCAACTCGTGGGCGCGGTCCACCAGCTTCTGCAGCAGCGGCTGCAGGTCGCGCACCTCGGCGAGCTCCCGCAGGCTCGACATCAACACCGACAGCTCCCGGTCCCTCGCCCTGAGACGGTCCAGGCGAGCCCGGGCGTCGACCAGGACGCCGGTGGTTTCCGCGTCAAGCCCCCGAGCCGCCCTCCGGAGCTCGGCCTCGGTGACCGGGGAGTCGGCGATGACCAGCTCGATCAGCGCCCGCAGGTCGGTGGTCACACGATCTCCCCGGAACACGGGAGGCCAACGTCGAACAGCATGGGGAAAGGCTAGCGGGCGAATGCCTTCGCCACCGGCACGCTCCGTGGAGCGTGGTCCATACTCGGCACCCGTGGATTGTCGACGCAGACGGCGCTCGGCTGCCCCCCGGCCGGACTGACGAGTGTCCTCGTTGGACCGCCCACCTCCTCAGGTTGTTCGACCACGTCGTCCGAAGCGGTCTCCTGCTCAAGCTCGCCGGATGGGTCTGATCGGACCTCGGCCTCACCGCTGCGGGCATCGCTGGGGCGGTCCCGCGGCACCACGCCTGCCGCAGCCCCACTTCAGGAGCCTCCGCGAGGTTGGGCTACCGGGCGCGACCAGCGTGACGATGGAGAGCACGGTGCCCGCGATGGCCCAGGCCAGCACAGCACCCCGTCCCTGCAGGAGTCCGCCGCGAGCGCGTCCGCGCGGATGCGGCGAAGGGCTCGCCCGGTGCTGACCCCGGCCATGCGGTCGCTAGCGCAGGCGTGGCGCGGTCACGGCACTCGGCCTGGTGGCCACCTTGACCTTGACCCGAGGTCAAGGTGGAGGCTGGTCGCATGGCTCGTTCTTCATCCTCGGCCAGCATGGTGCCCGTCGACGACACGGCCCTGTCGGTCACCGATAGCCGCGGCCCTGGTCGTCCCGTCGTGTACCTGAACGGCTCCTATGCCGGCCAGCGGTCCTGGCGGCGCGTGATCGCCGAGCTCGGCCCTGAATGGCGGCACGTCACCTACGACGAGCGGGCTCGCGGCGGATCGAAGCGGTCGGCGGACTACTCCTTCGAGGGATGTCTCCGAGACGTCGACGCAGTGGTCGAGGCGACCGGGGTGGACCAGCCGCTGCTGGTCGGCTGGTCCTACGGGGCGGCACTGGCGGTGCACTGGGCCGACCGCAACCCGGACCGGGTCGCCGGTGTGGTGTCGGTCGACGGTGCGGTGCCCTGGGGGCTGACCGGCGAGCAGAACCAGGAACGGATCCGGCGGGCTTTTCGCACGATGCGGCTGGGACTGCCGCTCGCGCGCCCGTTCGGCCTGGCCGCCTCGATGACCGCCGCCCAGCACGCCGAGGTCAACATCGAGATCAACGAGGTCTGCGCCGCCCTCGAACCGGTTCTGGACCGGCTGTCCTGCCCGGTGCGCTACGTGTTGGCCTCGGGTGCGAACCTCGGTGGGGATGCTGCGGAGATGGAGCGGATGCGCGCCTCCCTGGAACCGGTGCTCCGCCGGAACCTGAACCTGCGGGTCAGCGCCAAAGTCGGGAGCAACCACACGCAGATCCTGCGCAAGGACTTCCGGGCGATCGCCGCCGCTGCACGGGAGGTCGCTGCCGAGCGAGCCCGGAAGGATCGCTGAGTCGATGACCGACGGGGTGACCATCGGCCAGGCGGCCGCGTTCGCCGATGTGACGATCAAGGCGGTGCGGCACTACCACAAGCTCGGCTTGGTCGACGAGCCGGCGCGCGACAGCTCGGGGTACCGGCGATACGGCTCAGCCGAGCTGTTGAGACTGGTCCAGGTCCGGACCCTGGCCGCCGCCGGGGTGCCGTTGGCCGACATCGGCCCGATCCTCGACTCCGACACCGCCCTGTTCGCCGAGGCGCTCGCCGACGTCGAGCAGCTCCTCACCGCACGGATCGCCGAGTTGACCGCGCAGCGCGACATGCTCCACCGGCTCACCTCCGGCGACCGAACCTTGTTGCCCGACCGCGCCGTGGCGATGCTGGAGGGGATGCCGGCCCTCGGCTTCACCCCGCAGGACGTGCTGACCGCCCGAGAATCCTTCGTGCTGGCCAAGGCCCTGGTCCCAGAAGGCTTCGACGACTACCTCACCGACATCGAGCACGCGCTGCGCGACCCCGGCTTCGTGGAACTGACCAAGCGCAGCGCCGAGGTCATCGGATGGGAACCGAATGATCCCCGCGTCGCCGAACTGGCCACCGACATGGCCGAGCACTACCTCGCCAACCCTGCGCAGCTGCGGATCGTGACCGGTCTGCAGGCCCACACGGAGACCGCGACCCGGTACCGGTTGATCGCCCACCACGGCGAGGAGCAGAACTCCGCCGCCGCTCGCTTGGCCTCGCTCGTCGAGACGAAGCTCCGCGCCGCCGGCATCGACATTCCCAGACCGGATTGAGGCTGAACGTGCACCCGGCAAAGCCGCGACGGCGTCCGGCTGCACTGCCTCGACCCCTACCCCGACACGGCACCCGTGGTCCGACGCATCTCCGACGAGTACCTGCGGAGCCAGTCACCGCGATAGCGTCCTGGCCGAGAACCTTCGGACGACCACCAAGAGAGCGTCAATCCCCCGCGAGCACCAATTTCCAGCCGACCGAGCGCGGAGCACGACGAGCTCGACGTGCTCCCGCAACGTGCAGGTGGAGGAGATGATGGGGACGTGAAAGCCATCGGACGCCCCACTCGCCACCCGGCGCCTACTCGTACCACGCCCGGTGAGGGTGCGGTATGAGGAAGAACGAGCACACCGCCTACGAGGCGGCGCTCCTGTACTACTTCCAAGGCGAGACGATGGAGGCCATCGCACGCCGCCTCGGGGTCTCCCGGTCCACCGTCTCCCGCCTGCTCTCCGAGGCTCGGGAAACCGGCGTCGTGAAGATCAGCCTCCAGGATCCCGGCACGACCCCGGAGTCCCTGTCGAGCGACCTGGGCCACGAGTTCGGCGTGCGCGTCCATCTCGTGTCCGTGCGCGAAAGCGACACCGAGGTGCGCCGCCTCGACCTCGTCGCGCGGGTCGCCGCACGCCTGGTCGCCAGCTGGATGGAGCCCGGCACGGTACTCGGGATCGCGTGGGGCACGACGATCGCGGCAGTGACCCAGCACCTCACCCCGCACCCGTGCCCGGAAAGCGCGGTCGTCCAGCTCAACGGTGCCGCCAATGCCAACACCTCGGGCGTCAACCACGCAGGCGCGATCGTCGCCGCTGCCGCCACCGCTTTCGACGCCAGCATGCACCACTTTCCCGTCCCCGCGTTCTTCGACTACACGACGACCAAGGAAGCCATGTGGCGAGAGCGTTCGATACGCCGGGTGCTCGCCTTGCAACGCCGGGCTGACATGGCGCTGTTCGGAGTCGGTTCCCTCGCCGGTGGACTGGCGTCCCACGTCTACGCGGCGGGCTATCTGGACGACGAGGACATGGAGACGCTGCGTCGGGAGAAGGTCGTCGGTGACGTCTGCACGGTGATGCTGCGCGCGGACGGCTCGTACGCGGACATCCCGCTCAACGAGCGAACCACGGGCCCCCGACCGCACGAGCTCAAACTGGTGAGGCGCCGCGTCTGCGTGGTCGCCGGCGAATCGAAGGTCCCGGCGCTCCGCGCCGCACTGCGCGCGGGGACGATCACCGATCTCATCATCGATGAGGACACGGCTGGCCAGCTTCGTCAACACCATCCGTGATCAGGCCCTTCACCAGCCGGATGAATGGGAGGATTCCCACGCCTCATCCGTGACCGTGCACGTCCGTGCACGATCTTGCACCACTGTGCTGACGTGTGCGAACTTCCCGTCAAGGCCGCCGCCGGGCCGCTCTGACTGCTCATGCGGCAGATCGATGGGGAGAACGATGGTGTCGAGCACGCGAAGCACGGACCCGTCACCCCCTCCCCTCGGAGGACCACTCGAAACGTGAGGTCCGTCCTCTTTGCGCGGCATCCATGGCTCGCCCCATGCAGGCGCTCGTGGTGATCGACCACTTCGCTGGAATGGGCGTTGAGGTCTGCGGCCATCCGTGAGCGGCCCACCTGCGGTCGGCCGAGATCACCGGGCGGACCTTCGTATTGAAGAAACTGAAGCGAGGACGACGATGTCAACGCCGGGTTCAAGCACCTTCGACACAGCGAGAAGCACAGCCGACGACGCATCCGGGCAACCAGGTCGCTGGGAAAAGATCGGTTACGGGATGGGCGGTGCCGCCAACAACGTCATTTGGACCGGCATCTCGACGTTCCTGGTCTTCTTCTACACCGACGTCGCGGGTATCGCTGCCGGGGTCATCGGCACCATCCTGTTCTTCTCCCGGATCCTCGACGGGGTCAGCGACGTGGCGATGGGCGTCATCCTCGACAAGACCCGTTCCCGGCACGGGAAAGCGCGGCCCTGGTTGCTGTGGCTTGCCATCCCCTTCGCGATCGCCGCGGTCCTGCTGTTCACCGTTCCGGTTGGCAGCAGCGGCGTCACGGAGATCGTCTACGTCATCATCACCTACAACATCGCCTTGCTGATCTACACGGCGGTGGAGATCCCGCACGGCACGCTCGGCGCGTTGATGACCTACGACCAGCACCAGCGGTCCATCCTGAACGTGGCGAAGATGGTCGGCGCCTACGTGGCCATCATCGCGATCAGCAACGTCACCATCCCGTTCGTCGACGCACTCGGCGGCGGCCAGTCCGGCTGGATTTCCGCGTTCGTCGTGTACGGCATCATCGCCGCCGCGATCTACTTCATCACCTTCCGGTCCACGGTGGAACGCACCGACCCGTCGTCGAACGAGCGGGGTGGCGATACCCGCCCGTCGGTCAAGGACGGACTCGGCTCCTTGCTGCGCAACAAGTACTGGGCGATCGTCACCGCGGTGCTGCTGCTGATGTACGTGTTCAACGGCATCACCGCCGGCATGGCCGTGTACTTCGCGAAGTACGTCGTCGGAGACCCAGCGCTGGTCGGTGCGCTGGCGACCGCGCTGACCCTCTCGACGCTGATCGGGATCCTGTTCGTCGTCCCGGTGGCCAAGCGCTTCGGCAAGCGCAACACCGCGATCGTCGGTTGCGCCGTCGCGGTCGTCGGATCGTTGATCATCCTCATCGACCCGGACAACGTTGCGCTGGCCACCATCGGGCAGGTGGTGCGCGGGTTCGGCAAGGCGGCCGTCATGGGGATCATCTTCGCGATGCTGGCCGACACGATGGAGTACGGCCAGTGGCGGACCGGGATCCGGATCGAAGGTCTGATCTACAGCGGCGCCAGCATGGGCATCAAGATCGGGACCGGACTGGGCAGCGCGCTGATCGGTTGGAGTCTCGCGCTGAGCGGTTACGTCGGCACCCAGGCCGTGCAGTCGCCCGGGGCGATCTCGGCGATCTCCGCGCTGTTCATCTGGGTTCCGGTGGTCGTCAGCCTCATGATGATCGTGCTGCTGTTCTTCCACAAGCTCGACGCGGAATACCCGAAGATCCTCGAGGACCTCGGCAAGAGCCCCGGCGTGAACCATCCGCGGTGGCGCGCGTAGTCCCGCGCACCCGAGTCGATCCGGTGGCGAGTGGGAGGCCCGACGCACCGGTGCGAGGCCACGTCCGGGAGCCCGCACGACTGAACAACCCCTTCCGTATGGAGCCGTCAATGGAACGAGAAATCGACCACACCGTGAACCTGTGCCTTCCCAACGGCAGGCTGAACCCTCGGGCGATCGGCTGGAGCCGGTTCCCCCGGCACCGGGACAACCTGACGGGTTGGGGCCGCAACAAGCGCTTCGACTACTGGTGCGTGACCACTCCCGAGGTGGTGCTGGCGTTCTCGATCTCCGACACCGACTACAAATCCGGGTTCTCCCTGTTCTGCCTGGACCTGGCGACACGTGAATCGGTGGCCGACGCCGAGGTCAGGTGGTTGCAGCGCAACCACGCCATGTCCGCCCCGTGGGGTACCCGGCCGATCGTGGGCAGCGGAAAGCGCTTCGATGTGGGGATCCACCCGTGCGACGGCGGGGTTCGGTTGACCGCGAACGCCGGCCGCGTGACGGCGGAGCTGTTCGTGGAGATCGGCGAGGACCACGAGTCGATGGGCGTCCTCGTTCCCTGGAGCAGCAGGCTCTTCCAGTACACCCGGAAGGACAACTGCCTACCGGTGACGGGCCGGATCGTCCTCGACGGCCGCGAGCACGTCGTCGGCGGTGAGGACTCCTACGCGACGATGGACCACGGCCGGGGCCGCTGGCCCTATTCGATCGTGTGGAACTGGGCATCGGCCAGCGGCTCCACCGACGGACACGAGATCGGCCTCCAGTTCGGTGCGAAGTGGACGGCTGGCACGCCCTCCACGGAGAACTCGCTGCGCATCGACGGCCACATCGAGAAGATCAGCACCGAGCTCGAGTGGCTCTACGACCCCGCGGATTGGATGGCGCCGTGGCGGATCCGCGGCAGCGGCGTCGACGTGCGGTTCCAGCCGGTTTTCCACCGCGCCTCGAAGTTCGACAAGGTGATCGTCCGCAGCCGGGAGGACCAGGTGTTCGGTCGATTCTCCGGCACCGTCACCTCGCGAGCCGGACGCACCTACCAGGTCCGCGACCACTTCGGCTGGGCCGAAGAAGTGCACCGCCGCTGGTAGCGGGCGAGTTTGCCGAGGCGGCGTTGACGCCGTCGGCGGTGGAAACTCACAGCTTGCACCACGGGTTCATCGCGCGCTCGGTCGCGGCGACGAACAGCGGGGAACGTTCGCGGGCCCTTTCCTGTTGGGGATCGCTGTCCTGGACAGCGGCGGCTGCCCGCGTCCGCGACGGCCCGTGCATACCGCATCCCGTCCACGCTCAGCCATGACCGCATCGTAGGGACCGAACTCGCCGACCGGTCCGCCGTGACCACCAGCGGACCGGGTCGACATCACCCGATCGTGCATCTAGGATCCAAGTTGTGTCCAACATGCCGCGCCGTCGGAACGCGAGGCGAACCCAGCCGAAGACATCCGCCAGCCGAGCGTCGCACTCCGCTGAACCGGACATCGCGGGCGTCCAGCGGAGGACGGTCCGCGCGCTCGCGAGTGCGCAGATCATCGGAACCGTGGGGATCGGCGTCATCCCCACGGTCGGCGTGCTGCTCGCCGGGGAGATCACCGACAGCGATGTCTGGGCCGGGCTGGCGCGAGCGGGCAGCACGGTCGGCGCTGCGCTCGCCGGAGTGCCCCTGGCCCTGCTCGCCGCCCGCAGCGGCCGGAACCGCGCGCTGTCCACGGGGTGGGCCGTAGCCGCCATCGGTGCGGCCCTGCTGGTCATGGCCGCTCAGCAGGACAGCGCGACCGCTCTGTTCATCGGGCTGCTCCTGACCGGTGCCGGTACCGCGGCCCAGTTCCAGGCCCGCTTCGCCGCCACGGACCTGGCAGGCCCGGCGCACAGCGGACGCGCGCTGGCGACCGTGGTGTGGGTCGGGTCGATCGGCTCGATGCTCGGCCCGAACCTGGGCACACCGGGCGCTGCCTTGGCCGAGTCCGCGGGCCTGGCGCCGTTGGGCGGTGCCTTCGTCTTCGCCGCCGTCGCGCTCGCGGCCGCTGCGGTGCTGACGACGCTGCTCCTGCGTCCCGACCCGCTGCTGGCAGCGCGCCACCACGCGAGGTCCACGCCCACCGACGCGCGCGGCGATCAGGGGCGTGGTCTGGGCGCAACGGCGAATCCGTCGGGGAGGTTCCGCGACGGATTCCGGGTTCTCGCTGCCCACGGCACCGCCCGCACCGCCTTCCTCGCGGTCGTCAGCGCGCAGGTCGTGATGGTCGCCATCATGACCATGACCCCGGTTCACCTGGCCGGTCACGGCGACGGTCTCACGGTGATCGGGCTGACCATCAGCCTGCACATCGTCGGGATGTACGCCCTGGCACCCGTGGCCGGCTGGGTCACCGACCGCGCGGGAGCGCCATCCGCGATCCTCGTCGGTCTCGTCCTGTTCGCGGGGTCGTTCGTGGCAGCCGTGGCCGGGCAGTCGAGCACCGCACTCGTCACCACAGCACTCGTCCTGCTCGGACTCGGCTGGTCGTTCATGAGCGTGGCCGGATCGAGCTGGCTGAGCGCCTCCGTGCCCGATGCGGCACGCCCGTCGATCCAGGGCCTGGCGGACGCCAGCTCGCACTTGGCCGCCGCGACCGGTGCGTTCCTGGCAGGCCCGCTGATGGCCGCAGTGGGGTTCGACGGGTTGTCGCTCGTCGCCGCGGCGACCTTGCTGCCCGTGTGCGCTTCGCTGGTGCGCCGCAGCCTCAGGCGCGCAGCAGCGTAGGACTTCCAGGTGCGCCGCGGATCGGTGCGGGCTGCCACGCGGTCGGACCGGGCACCGACCGCTGTCTCAGCCGACGCTCTCCCCCTCACCGCCCGCGGCGCGCACGAGCGGCTTGAAGATCTCGTCCCGGTGCTGGCGCAGCGTCTCGGCGAAGGCCACGACTTCGCCCGCCACGGCCAGTTCCATCAGTTCGCGATGTTCTCCGACCACCTCGGAGGCGCGTTCGACGACCACGGATTCGCTTCGCAGCAGCATCATCGCCTGGCGATCCCGCAGCTTGTCGTAGAAGTCGGTGAACAGCGGGTTCCCGGCCAGCTCGACGAACACGCGGTGAAAGCGGATGGCGAAGTCGACGAAGGTGTCGAACGGACCGTCCGCCAGCGCCCGTTCCTGCTTGACCAGCATCTCCTCGAGACGAGGCCGGACCGCCGCACGGTCCTCCTCCCCCGCCCGCTCGACCCCGATGATCTGCAGGGTCTGCCGCACGTCAGCCGAGTGGTGCAGCTCCTCGGCGCTCAACCCCCGAACGAGGGCTCCGCGCTTCGAGTAGATGGTCACCCAGCCCTCGTCCTGCAGCCGGGCCAACGCCGTGCGCACCGGGGTCCGGCTGACTCCGAGCGCGCTGGCCAGCTCGCTCTCGCTCAGCATGACGCCGGGCTCGTACCGGCCCTCGATGATCGCCCCGCGGATCTCCGCGTGCGCGCGATCGACCGCGCTCACCGCGGACCTCTTCGACGATGCTCCGAGCTTCGAGGACATGCTCACACGATAACGGCCCCGGTCAGCAGGCGTCCGGAGTCGCCCGCAGCACCCGCGGTCCGGCGCGAAGGATCAGGTGAGCACGGTCCGCCAGGCAGGAGACGATCACCAAACGCCCACCCGACATGCCCGCGAGCCCGGCCACCAGCAGGACCGGCAGGCTCGCACCTCGTGGTGCGCAGCGGTTCTGCGCTCACGAGCGACGGCGGTCACGGGTTCCACCCGCAGACGACCAGATAGCCGTCGACGGTGGTGATCCGGTCAGAGGTCGGGTCGTCGGGCAGCGGGTGGCCGAGGTCGCGGTGGCGGACCTCCCCGATCCAGCGGTCGTGCTGGTACTCGTGGTTGATCACCGCGGTCAGCAGGGCCTGCGCGACGATCTTGAGCTGCCCCGGAGCCCCGACCGCGCCAGCTCCGATGTCGTTCATGCGAGCGTGGACGACGTCGGCCACCGTGGCGCGGAAGTCGGCTAGGCGCCGGGGGTCCGGCAGCGGCAACCGGTTCGCCTCCGGGTTGGCCGAGTCCATGATGCCGTCCAGTTCCGGTGCCGGGCTCGGTTCGGCGGCGGTGAGGTTGCGGACCATGAAGTGCGCCACGTGCGCCTGGTGCCCCAGGTGCCACCCGATGGGGCTGAAGTCCTGGACGGGACGCCAGTGCAGCTCCTCGGCCGTCAGGTCGCGCCAGAGCTCATCGGTGTGGGCGCGTGCGCGGTCGTACTCGGCCAGCAGTTCAGCGATCTCGAACATCTCGTCCTCCCGGGAATCTCAGTGCGTGACGGCTGGTGCGGACGCAACGGCCTCGACGGCGCGTTCCGCGGCCTGGAGCGCTCCTTCGACGTGGCCCGGTGCTGCGGTCGAGATCTCGGCGGAGGCCCGGCGCAGCCTCCCGTCCCATGCCGGTTGCCGGTAGAGGGAGTGGCCGAACAGGGCGTAGTCCGTCCCCGACGCCCGCCCCCGAGGACAGGTGCGGGCTCCGGCAGCTTCGCCGCGAGCGCATCGGCCAGTCCGTGCGCTCCCCGCCCCGCCGCACCCGAAACCTGCCCCGGGAGCCGTTCCGCTCACGGCTGCAGGACCAGCCGGAACCGGGCGTCGCCGCCACGGCAGCACCGGCCTCGCCGAGCGCGCGGGTTTCGGCCCACGGACGGATCCCCGTTCGAGCGGCGAAGCGCGGGGCGTCCTGGATCTCGGTGGGACTGCCGGTGACGTACCCGCGCACGCACCTCTCCGACAACGGCTCCGGCGGCACGACCTCAGCGGCGGCCAGGAACCCATCGGGTTCGGCCACCTGGACCGCGTGATGCGAAGCAACGGGCATCGATCAGAAGCCTTTCCTCCGACTGCCGCATCATGCCGAAACGCGATATCTCGCCCTTTCCCCGAGGAGTTCTTCACCAGCGCGACCATCGAACTGCGGGCCGGCTTTCTGGTCCGCACCACGCGGTACGGCGGTCGACACCACCTGCTTGGGATCCAAGTTGCATCCAACTTAGCCCTCTGCCGCGCCCGCCGCAATCCCGCCCGGGCGGACGCCACGATTGGCACGCGACAGGCGCGGCACACCCGACTGCATGCCGCTCGGCGGCACGAGGGGGTTCACCGCGGTCGCACCGGTACCGGTGCAGCCAGGGCACGAACTCACCGCTACCCGACGAGCGACGAAACAGCCGAACGCATCGACTGCGAGCCACGTCGCGCTGGAGGACGTGCCTGGACGGCCCGCGGGACGCGCCAGGCCAGACGCAGTCTGCCTCGAGGTCAGGTCGAGACAGGCAGGAGTGACCGGATGAGGGTCACGTAGTACTCGACGCCGACCGCGAGGATGTCATCGTTGAAGTCGTAGTCGCTGCTGTGCAGCGGAGTTCCACCCTTGCCGGGCTCCGTTCCGTTGCCGATGAAGGCGAAGCAGCCGGGAACCTCGCGCGCGAAGACGCCGAAGTCCTCGCTCCCCATCACGGGGTCCGCGGTGGTGTTCACGCCGTCCGGGCCGACGACGCTGATTGCGGCGCGGGCGGCGGCCTCGACGCAACCGGGGTGGTTGACGGTGGGCTCGAACTCATGGATGTAGCTCACGGTGCAACTGGCGCCGTAGCCGGCGCACAGGCCCTCGGCGATTCCACGGATACGTCGTTCGAGGATCTCGCGGACCTCGGGCGTGTAGCTTCGGGTGTCGCCGCGGATGATGACCTCGCTCGGGATGGCGTTGCGCGACCCGTCGGTCACCACCTCGGTGCAGGACACGACCGCCGACTGGCTCGGCGGGATGTTTCGAGCCACCACCGTCTGCAGTGCGAGGATGATCTCAGCACCCACCACGAGCGGATCGACGAGCACCTCGGGCATCGAGGCGTGACCGCCGCGTCCGCGGATGCGGATCTCGAAGTTGTCCTCGCTGGCCAGGAGGGCACCCTCGCGCAGGTGGAAGTGGCCGGCCGGGACGCTCGGCAGGTTGTGGAGGCCATAGATGCGGTCGACCGGAAACGTGTCGAAGAGGCCGTCGTCGACCATGGCGCGTGCGCCCCGCCCCGGCTCTTCGGCCGGCTGGAAGATGAAGCGCACCGTCCCGTCGAAGCCCCCACCGGCTGCGAGTGCGGCGGCGGCACCCAGGACCATCGTCATGTGCCCGTCATGCCCGCACGCATGCATCGCACCGCCGTTCCGGGAGATGTGGGCGTGGTCCCCGGCTTCCGCCAGCGGCAGGCAGTCCATGTCGGCGCGGAGCCCGATGACTCCGGCTCCCGAGCCACGGGTGAGCGTGGCGACGAGACCGGTGCCCCCGATTCCACCAGTCACCTCGACCCCGCCGAGCGTCTCCAGGATGCCGGCGAGATAGGCCGCAGTGCCGTGCTCCTGAAACGGCAATTCGGGGTTCCGGTGCAGGTGGTGGCGCCACGAGCGCAGGTTCTCGCAGAGCTCGGAGGTCAGCGTTGTTTCCACGGTGACAATCCCCATTCCTTCGTTCGTCGCCGGTCGAGCGCCCCGCGCGGTAGGTGCCCGAGCGCTGCCGCGTCGGTACTTCGATCGGCCCAGTCGACGGCGGTGGAGCCCAGCGGCGAGGACCTCCGCGCTCCGAGGCGGGCTGGAACCAGCACCGTGCGGCCTGCATCACTGGACGAGGCCTCATCCTCCGTGAACCCGACGGGGAAGAAAAAGCGGTGATTCGTGTTCGTTCGAGTGAAGTAGAAGTGGACGATCGGGTGCAGGCCCCTATCGGCCGAGTTCGCCTACCCGGAGCTGGGCGGAGGCGCGTTCCAGTGCCGTGCGGACGACCGAGGAGGCCGGGAGCGAGTACGAGGCTTCACGGGACACCAGGAGCACTCGGCGGCGTTGGATGCCGGGCGCCGTCGGGAACTTCCGCAGGCTCGTTGAAGCGGCTTCGAGGGCCAGCCCGGGTAGCACGGCGACCGCGAGTCCGGCTTCGACGAACTGGAGCTGGACGGCGAGGTCTTCCGAGGAGCAGACGATCCTCGGCTCGAACCCGTGCTTGCGGCACTCGTCGACGACCCAGGTGCGAGGCGCCGAAGCCGCCACTTCCACGGCCCACCCGGCACCGGACAACTGGGCGAAGGTGTCGCACGCGGGGTCGATCGAGTCCGCGATCGAGGCGTTCATCGCCAGCCACAGGCCGTCCTCCAGGAGCGTGTCGACTACGACGCCGGGCATCGACGGCAGCGGGATACCCGGGTAGGACTCAGCGATCACCAGGTCGAAGTCGCCCGAGCTCAAGGCGGGCAGGGTTCGTTCCGGCTCGCCCTGGTGGAATTCGACGATCAGGTCCGGGTACCGGTCCTGCAGCTCACGGAGGGCGCGCGGCACGAAGGTCAACGCCGCGGACTGGAACGCCGCCAGCCGGACCGTGCCTCGCGGATGCTCCAGCGATGCCGCCACATCGACCTGCGCTCGCTCCACCAGGCCGAGGATCTTCTCGGCGTGGTCGGCGAGGAGGAGTCCCTGCGGCGTGAGCCGGATTCGCCGCCCGACAGGCTCGATGAGACGGACGCCGACTTCCTTCTCGAGCTGGCGCACCTGCTGCGAGACGGCCGAGGTGCTGTACGAGAGCGCCTCGGCGACCGCGGACAACGTCTTGCGGTGGTGGAGCTCGCGCAGCACTCGCAGTCGACCGACGTTCAGCATCCTGCTCACTCCTCCGGCACGGCCGCGCTCCTGGTGCGCCCCCACCCAATCGTGAAGCAGAAGTTGCAATGGTAGTGCGGGAACTCGTGCTTTTCCTGCACGGTCTCCGCGCGGAGGATGGGGTGCATGTCGCTCAAGCACTGGTACCACAACCCCGACGCCCGCCAGTGGCGCACCGAGCCGCCTCGTTCGGCGCTGGCGTTCCACCGGTCCCTTGACGGCTACCAACCGACTTCGCTGACCTCCCTGCCAGCCCTGGCCGACGAGCTCGGCGTCGGCCAGGTGCATGCCAAGGACGAGTCCCAGCGCCTGGGACTTCCCGCGTTCAAGGTGCTTGGTGCGTCCTGGGCCACCTGTCGCGCGCTGTGCGAGCGGCTGGGGCTCGAAGCGGTCGACATGACCCTCCCGCGGCTGCGCGACCACCTCCTCGCGGCGTTGCCGGTGGCGGCACGCCCGGTCCTGGTCACGGCGACGGACGGAAATCACGGGTGGGCGGTGGCGCGCGTCGCGGCTCTCCTCGGCCTCGCCGCGCGCGTCTACATCCCGACCGGGGTCAGCGAGAACGCCGTGTCCGGCATCCGAGGTGAGGGCGCCGAGCTCGTCGCCTTGGACCGGACCTACGACGAGGTCATCGAAGCCGCCGCCGAGGCAGCAGCCAACAGCGAGACGGACCTGCTCATCCAGGACACGGCGTGGGAGGGCTACGTCGACATCCCGCGCTGGATCGTCGAAGGCTACGGAACCTTGTTCCGCGAGATCGACGACGCCATGGCAGCCTACGAGCTACCCGGCCCGCACCTCGTAGCGTGCCCGGTCGGCGTCGGGTCGTTCGCCCACGCGATGGTCGACCACTACAGGTCCCCGGACGGCGACCCGCCCGCCCTGCTGAGCGTCGAACCCGAGACCGCTGCCTGCATCGCGGAGTCGCTGGTGGCCGCCCATCCGGTGAGCGTCGACACCAGCTACCCCTCGATCATGACCGGCCTGAACTGCGGTACGCCGTCCGGGCTCGGATGGCCCAGCCTCCTGGCCGGACTCGACGCAGCGGTCAGCGTCACCGAGGACGAATGCCGTCAGGCGGTCCGGGACCTCACCGCCCTCGGCCAAGTCGCAGGCCCCTGTGGTGCGGCGACGCTCGCCGGCGTCCGGAAGGTGCTGGCCGACAGCAGCCGGCGCGAGCAGTTGGGCATCACCCGGAGCTCGGTCCTCGTACTGCTCATCACCGAAGGCCTTGCCGCGAACCCGCTGCGCTGAACACAGAACGTCCGAGGCATGAGGCTCGCGCTGCCGCTCGCGTCGTGCACCAAGACATCGAGCCGCCTGGCGAGCGGATCGTGGCGGCCTGCCTCGCCTCGCGCGCCCCGTACCGAGACCAGTCTGCAAGCCGACGCGGGCGCAAGCGTGGTGTCGACTCGGTCGAACTCGGGTACCGGGCCGGAGACCTCGTCGACGAAGACCTCGTCGTGGACGTTGATTCCCGTGGATGCGCTGAGCCGCAGGACGGGGAGCCCGCGTCGGCCGGTGCGGGCTCCCCGTCCGTTGGCGGGGGTTGTGTCCGGTCAGGTCGTCGATTCGGCGGGTTCGTCCTTGGCGGTGTCGTGCGGGCCGGGCTTGGTGCTCGGTCGTGCGCTGAGCATGGTCAGGGCCAGGACCCCGGCCGCGACGAGCACGCCGGCGGCGACGGTCATCGCGGTGCTGTAGCCGCTGACCAGGGCCGCCCCGGTGGGAAGGTCGGCGTTCTCCGGGCTGGCGGTGATCGTGGCGGCGATGCCGGCGAGCACGGCCAGGCCGAGGGCGACGCCGATCTGCTGGGCGGAGTTGAACAGGGCCGAAGCGATCCCGGCCTTGTCCTCGTCGACGCGATAGACCGCCGCTTGGATCAGCGCCAGGATGCCGAGTCCGAACCCGAGCCCGAGCAGGAACATGGCTGGTGCCAGGTGCAGCCAGTAGCTCGTGTCGGCGGCGATGGAGGAGAACCAGAACGCGGCCAGGGCGCTGAGCAGCGCGCCGGCTCCGGCGACGACGCGCGGGGCGATCCGCAGCAGCAGCTTCGGAGCGCTTGCGGTGCCGAGCACGAGTCCGGCGGCGAACGGCAACCATGCCGCACCGGTCTGCATCGGGGTGAACTGCTGCACCTTCTGCAGGTAGAGGGTGATGACGTAGAGCGTGCCCATGGGGCCGATGGCCAGCAGCAACACGCTGGCGTAGGCGCCGGTGCGGTTGCGGTCCCGGAACAGGCTCAGCGGGATCAACGGGCTGCGGCTCCGGGCTTGGGTGGCGATGAACACGGCGAGCAGCGCGGCCGCCACACCGACCAGGGCGAGGGCGAGCGGGTCGGTGAACCCGTCCTCGCCGAAGCGCGTGATGGCGTAGATCAGGGCGATCATCCCGCCCGTGCCGAGGACCGCGCCGCCGATGCCGAGTTGGCCCCGGTTGCGCTCGGCGGCGATGAGGGTGCGGCTGCCGAGCAGCACGAGCAGCCCGATCGGGACGTTGATGAAGAACACCCAGCGCCAGCCGAGGGTGCTGGTCAGCACGCCACCGAGCAGCAGGCCGACCACGATGCCGAGCCCGGACATCGCTCCGTAGAGCGACAACGCGGTATCCCGGGTCTTGCGCTCGCCGAACGTCGTGGCGATCAGCGCCAGGGCGTTCGGCGAGGCCAGCGCCGCCCCCAGGCCCTGCACCGCACGGGCGACGATGAGCATCGTCGTGTTCTGCCCCAGGCCGCCGGCCAGGGAGGCGAGCACGAAGATCGCGATGCCCACCTGCAGGGTGCGGCGCTGCCCCCACAGGTCACCGATTCGGCCCCCCAACAGCAGCAGGGCGCCGAAGGCGAGGATGTAGGCGTTGACGATCCAGGGCAGATGCACCGCATCCACCCCCAACGCCTGCTGAATGCTCGGCAGCGCGATATTCACGATCGAGTCGTCCAACACCAGCATCAATTGCGCGGTGGCGATCACCAGCAGCGGGATCAACCCGCCTCGCGGTGCTGTCCTCGTTGTCACACCGTCTCCTACGTGTCTCCAGGACGTCCGTTCCGGGGATGATACCCCTAGGGGGTAGGGGTACTCGTGAACGACGCCCGCGTCAATCCGGCGAGGCGAAGAGCACAGTCGACGACGACGGCACTCGCCCGCAGGCCAGGAAGCGAGCTGGAAACTCCGCAGCACGCGACAGGGTCTGCACCCCCGGCGGCGACAGGCCGCTGAGCACCCTCCCGCCTGAGCGGGTGCGGAACACCCCCAGGGGGTTCCGGGCTATCCGGCCTTGTGGCGCTGGTAGTGGCGGGCGACGCGGGCTCGGTTGCCGCAGCGGGTGGCTGAGCACCAGCGGCGGCGCGAGTGAGCCGGCAGGAACAGCAGCACGCAGTCATCGGCCGCGCACTCGCGGACCTTGGCGACCGCTGGATCGGACAGCAGGTCGGCGGCGGCTTCGGCGAGCCAGCCCGCCACGCACGTTCCGGGCGGGCCGATGCGCCGTCGGGCGCCAGTGGTGGTCGACCCGTTCCAGCTCAGTTCGTTGATGAGGGGCGCGGCACCCTGCGCGCGGTTGAGCGCTTCGAGGTCGGCCTCGTCGGGGCGTTCGCCCCGGCGAACGCGGGCGAGAGCGCCGGCCGCGTGCTCGCGGATCGCCCGGACGCCGGCCAGGTCCTCCTCGGTGAGCTGGGCGAACACCTCGCACGCCTCCGGGAGCCGATCACCTTGAAGCCTGAGCCAGGTGCGCAGCTCGTCGAGCGTGGTGAGCAGATCACCCGTGACCGGGCGGGTGTTGACGAGGTCCAACGCCAGCGGCTCGCCGACGAGCGGGGTTCCATCAGACATGGGCTAATGCTACCTCGCTCCTTGACGCATTAGCACGCGTCGAGTACTAATGCATCAACGAACAAAGAAAGGATTAGCATGGCGTTCGATCGGATCACGCGCACCGCTCACCGGCACGTCGAGGTCGACGGTGTCCGCGTCTTCTACCGCGAGTCACTGCCCGACCGGGCGGAGGCGCCCGTGCTGCTGCTCCTGCACGGCTTCCCCTCGGCCTCGCACCAGTTCCGCCGACTCATCGACGTCCTCGGATCGCACTACCGGCTGATCGCCCCGGACCTGCCCGGGTTCGGCCACACCGAAACCCCGGATGGCTTCGTCTTCTCCTTCGACCGGCTCGCCGAGGTCACCGAAGGCTTCGTCCAGCGGCTCGGACTGGACCGGTTCGTCATGTACGTCTTCGACTACGGCGCCCCCACGGGCTTCCGCCTCGCCGAACGCCACCCCGAGTGGATCGCCGGGCTGGTCGTGCAGAACGGCAACGCCTACGAGGACGGGCTCTCCGCGCTCGCCCGCGACGTACTCACCCAACACCCCGACGACCCCGGCGCCGAGGACACCCTCCGGGACTTCCTCACCCCGGCCACCACGCGCGGCCAGTACGAGACCGGTGTGGCCGCGCCCGAACTCATCGCCCCGGACGGCTGGGTCCTGGACCAGTACTTCCTCGACAAGCCGGAGCGCCAGCGAGCGCAGCTGTCGCTGCTCTTCGACTACCACTCCAACATCGAGCGCTACGACCGCTGGCAGGCCTGGCTGCGCGAGCACACCCCGCCCGCGCTCATCACCTGGGGCAGCAACGACCCGTTCTTCCCCGAACCCGGCGGCCGCGCCTACCTGCGCGACCTGCCCGATGCCGAACTCCACCTCTTCGACACCGGCCACTTCGCCCTCGAAGACCACCTGGGCCAGATCGCGCCGCTGATCGCCGACTTCCTCGACCGCACCTGGCGGTAGGTCGCGAGCCGGTCGGCGAACCACTCCTCACCCGGCCGGCAGCGCGGCCTGACCACCACCTCCCCCGGAGCACGTGATGCACAGCACCAGCCACATCCAGAACTACGACCTCGCGGTCATCGGAGCCGGATCCGCGGCCAAGGCCGCAGCGACGGAAGCACGACGGCGCGGCAAGTCGGTCGCCATGGTGGAGCGAGCCGATCCCGGAGGCACCTGCCTCAACGTCGGGTGCATCCCGTCGAAGAGCCTGCTCGCCGCGGCCGAGGCGCGGAAATCGGCCCAGAACAGCAGCTTCCCCGGCATCCCGACCTCCGCCGGACCTGTCGACCTGCCGCCGCTGGTCGCAGCCAAGGACGCGTTGCTCCGCGAACGGCGCGAAGAAGACCACGTCAAAGGAACCGAGCAGGCGGGAATCGATCTCCTGCGCGGCACGGCGTCGTTCTCGCCCTCCGGGCAGGAACGTCCCGCGCTGATCGTCACCGGCCAGGACGGTGCGCAGACGCGGATCTCTGCGGAGCACGTCCTCATCGGCACCGGTGCCGAGCCGCTGATCCCGGACATCCCCGGCCTCGGCGACGTCGACCACCTGACGTCGGCGAGCGCCATGTCGCTGGACCGGGTTCCCGAGTCGCTGCTCGTGATCGGCGGAAATGCGATCGGTCTGGAGCAAGCCCAGTTGTTCGCCCGCCTGGGAGCCAGGACCACCGTCGTGGAACTGGCCCCGCGCATCGCCCCGTTCGAGGACCCGTCCCTGTCCGCGGCCTTGCAGCGGGCGCTGGTCGAGGAAGGGGTCGAGTTCCTGACCGGCACGACGCTGACCCGCGTGCAGCCGACCGGGACGGGGGTCCTCGCCGAGCTGACCGCCGACAGCGACCAGCGAGAGGTGTCGGCGGAGAAGATCCTGATCGCCACCGGGCGACGCCCGGTCACCGACGGGCTGAACCTCGCAGCCGTCGACGTGGAGCTGGGCTCGCGCGGTGAAGTCGTCGTCGACGAGCACCTGCGCACCGCCCACCCGCGGATCTGGGCAGCGGGCGACGTCACCGGACAGCGGCAGTTCGTCTACGTGGCAGGCGCCCAAGGCGTCGCGGCCGTGTCCAACATGTTCGGCGACACGCCCCGGGCGCTGGACTACACCGCCGTTCCCCGGGTGACCTTCACCGCGCCCGCCATCGCATCGGTCGGCCTGACGCCGCGCGAAGCGGAAGCAGCGGGACAGCCGTGCGAAACCCGCGAGTTGCCGCTCGCCTTCGTGCCCAGGGCCATGGTCAACCAACGCACCAGCGGCCTGCTGAAGCTGGTGTCCGAGCCAGCAGCAGGGCGGATCCTGGGCGTGCACATGGTGGGCGAGGAAGCCGGGGAGGTCATCACGGCGGCTACGTACCTGCTCTCGGCAGGCTTCACCGTCGAGCAGCTGGCCGGTACCTGGGCCCCGTTCCTCACGATGGCCGAGTCGTTGCGCATCACGGCGCAAGCACCGCCTGCCGTGCGCGAGTGACGGCCCGAGCACGACAACTGCTCCTGCGCGGGCGTCCCCTGCTAGCAGTCCGGAACGGGTCACGACCAGCCCGGGCATCGTCGAGTCGGGGCGCAGCGCGGCGAGGGCGGGCCGGTCCTGTTCCGGGTGCCAGGTGGCGATGCCCCCAACTTCAGCACCATCCGCCCGTGATGGCGCCGGCGAGGACCGCGGCGGCCTGCCCAGTTGCTCCGGCCTGGTGCACCCACAGCTTGGCCAGGCTGTGGGTGTTCCCGCCTGTTGCAGTGCCGTGCTGGAAGTGCGGCGCGGTATCGAGTGGTCGCTGCAGCGGGTGTTGGTGCAAACTCACCTTGAGGCGTGGGGGAACGCCTTTTCGGGAGAGGAGTTGCCATGTTTCCTTGGCGTTCCGAGTTGGTCTGGCCGTACAGCGTCGAAATCGACCTCTTGACCTACCGGGTGCGGTTAGGCCGGTCCATCAGGTGGCTGTGGGTGGATGCGCTGCCGTGGCCGTGATCCATGCCTGCTGCTGGCCGAGGTCGAGTGCGCGGTCAGGGTGACCGAGTTCGAGGGTCTGGACGGCCGGTGAGCGCAGGGCGCTGGCTGTGCCGAGCCGGGTTGCCGGCGGCCCGATCTGGCCGCCGGCGGCCGGGATCACTTGCGCCAGTAGGTCTTGCACGTCGCCGTGGTGTACTCGGTGAGCCGTGCGCTCGACACCGCGCCCGGGCCGACCCATTCGGAGTCTTCCCTGCCGTCCATCGAGACCGACGAGCCGTGGGCGACGGTGTCGTGCTGGTACTGCGAGTAGCAGCTCTTCTGCCCGATGGCGTTCCGCGTGGAGCCGTAGCTCCAGATGCCGCCACCGACTTCCTCCACGGCCCGCGCTCCCACGCCGTCGGCAGTGCCGTCGACGACGATGTGGCCCACGCCGGTGTACTCGACCCAGCCGCCGTCAGCCGTCACGCCCTGCGCGATGATGCGGATACCGGACTGCTCGGCGGTGTGGTCGGGACCGTCGGCGGCGGCAGCACCAGCCGCGAAGACCGTGCCGGCGAAGGCGGTCGTGACACCCAGGGCGACCGTCATCATGCGCGGGAATCGGTTCATCGTCTTCGTTCTCCTCGTGCTCGATCTGGGATCTTCCAGCCGTCTCAGACTAGGGGGATCATTTCGCCTCATTCCCGGCTGAAGGGACGATTCCGAATCGTCCGCCCGGCCTCATGTCGTCCCCCTTCTCGGCGTACCGGCGGGTCGGGACCGCGGCGAATCCCGCCGCGTTGCACGCGGCGGGCGGCGGCACCGGGGATGGGCTCGCTGCTCGGGGCCCTGGTCGAAGGTGTGGTGGGCGTGGTCGGGTGGTGTGCTGTCCCTCGGAAGCGGAACCCGCCGACCTACACCTGGTCTCCCTCCGCCGTCGACCCGCTCGCCGCAGCCGGGTCCAGGCGGACGACGACCCATTTCGAGGTGGGGGTGCCGGACCCGAGCGCTTGGGAGTCCAGGGGGATCAGCGGGTTCGTCTCGGGGTAGTAGGCGGCCACGCAGCCGGGGGGCGTGTCGTAGGCGACGAGGCGGAACCGCTCCGCACGTCGTTCGTCGGTGGTGCCGTCGCGTTGCGGCCATTCGGAGATGATGTCGACGTGGTCGCCGTCGGCGAGCCCCTGGTCGTGCAGGTCGGACTCGTTGATGAACAGCACCCTCCGGCCCGATCGGATGCCGCGGTAGCGGTCGTCGAGGCCGTAGATCGTGGTGTTGAACTGGTCGTGGCTGCGCAGCGTCTGCAGGACCAGCCGGCCCTCCGGCACGGTCATGACTTCCAGCGGACTCACCGAGAAGACCGCTTTGCCCTCGGGCGTCGGGAACGAACGCGAGTCCCGGGGCGGGTGCGGCAGCGTGAATCCGGCGTGGCGCCGGATCTTGTCGTTGAAATCCTCGAAACCGGGGACCACGCGCGCCACCCGGTCGCGGATGCGGGAGTAGTCACGAGCGAACTCCTGCCACGGGATGCCGTACCGGTCGCCGAGCGTGGCGTGCGCGATGCCGCACAGCACATCCACCTCGGACCTCAGCAGCGGGCCCGCGGGTTCCGCCCGGCCACGTGAGGCGTGGACCACCGACATGGAGTCTTCGACGGTGACCCGTTGCTCCACCCCTGCGGTGCGGTCGATCTCCGTGCGCCCCAGCGCGGGCAGGATCAACGCATCCCGGCCCGCCGCGAGGTGACTGCGGTTGAGCTTGGTCGAGATCTGCACGGTGAGCGCGGCCGAGCGCAGCGCGGACTCGGTCACGGCGGTGTCGGACATCGCCGAGGCGAAGTTCCCGCCGAGGCCGAGGAACACCCGCGCCCGCCCGTCGCGGAGCGCGCGCACCGCGTTGGCCGCGTCGTGGCCGTGCTCGCGGGGCGGCTCGAAGCCGAACTCGTCCCGCAGCGCGTCGAGGAACCAGTCGGGAGACCGCTCCCAGATGCCCATGGTGCGGTCGCCCTGGACGTTGGAGTGCCCGCGCACCGGGCACAGACCTGCCCCTTCCTTGCCGATCATGCCTTGGAGCAGGGCGACGTTGACCATCTCCTCGATGGTCGCCACCCCGTTGCGGTGCTGGGTGATTCCCATGGCCCAGCAGCTCACGATCCGACGGGACGTCGCCAGCAGGTGCGCGGCGGATTCGATCTCCGCGCGGGTCAGACCGGTCGCGGTGCGGACCTGGTCCCAGTCGAGGGCGCGGACGTGCTTCTCCCAAGCCTCGAACCCGACGGTGTGGGCGTCGATGAACTCCCGGTCGACCACCTGGCCCGGATTCTCGTCGTCGGCTCGGAGCAGCAGGTGCGCGAATGCTCGCCACAACGCGAGGTCACCGTTGGAGCGGATCTGCAGGTACTCGTCGGCGAGGCTGGTGCCCTTGGTGAGCCCGCGGGGGGTCTGCGGGTTGCCGAACCGCAGCAGTCCCGGCTCCTTCAGCGGGTTGATCGCCAGGATGCGGGCACCGCCGCGCTTGGCCTTCTCCAGCGCGGACAACATCCGCGGATGGTTGGTCCCCGGGTTCTGCCCGGACACGATGATCAGGTCGGCGTCGTGGAGGTCGTGCAGGGTCACCGATCCCTTGCCCACACCGGTGGTCTGCGCGAGCGCGACCGAGGTCGACTCGTGGCACATGTTCGAGCAGTCGGGCAGGTTGTTCGTCCCGAAGGCGCGGGCGAACAGCTGGTAGACGAAAGCGGCTTCGTTCGAGGCGCGCCCGGAAGTGTAGAACTCCGCTTCGTCGGGCGAGTCCAGCGCGGTCAGGTGCCGGGCGATCAGCGCGAACGCGGCGTCCCAGGAGATCGGCTCGTAGTGATCTGCTCCGTCGCGGCGGACCATCGGATGCACCAGCCGACCTTGCCGTTCCAGCCAGTGATCGGTCCGTTGGTACAGCTCGGAAATGGGGTGGGCTGCGAAGAACTCCGGACCGACGGTCTCGCGTTGGCCTTCCCAGGAGACGGCCTTCGCACCGTTTTCGCAGAACTCCGCGGTGTGGCGGTGGTCCTGCGGGTCCGGCCAGGCGCACGACATGCAGTCGAACCCCTGCTCCTGGTTCAGCGCCAGGAGGTTCTTGGCGGACTTCACCAGGCCCATCTGCTTGACGGCCCGGGTCAGCGAAACCTGCACCGCTTTGATCCCAGCGGCGTGCTTCGCCGGCCTGCCGACGCGAATCCGGGCCTCCTCCTCGTCGACGGGCGGTCCAGCACGACCTGGGGAGCTGTCTCGGGTCATGGGTCCTCGGATCGGTCTGGTCGGCCGGGCTGGTGTCGAGCGGGGGCGGACGCGGGCGTCTCAGGACAAGCGGGTCAGCCAGCGCTGCCGCCAACGCTCCGTGCCGGCGACGTCGTTGAAGGTGAACAGGTGGAAGCCGCCGAGGTTGCTGCCCGGGCAGGCGATCTGGTCACCCACGCCGCGAACCAGCTTGTCCGGGCGATAGCCACCGGGAAGGAAGAACCGCCAGAACAGGGCGGACTGCTTGGCCAGGAAGCGGGCTGATTGCCCCAGGCCCAGACCTGCCGACACGCGAACGAGCTTCTGGCGGTTGACCGCGCCGGGCAGTCCCACGCGGATCGGCGTCCGCACCCCCGCAGCCTGCAGCCTCCGAGCCCAACGCAGGGTGGTGCCCGCGTCGAAGCACAACTGGGTGATGATCTCGTCCGCGTAACCGGCCTTGCGCCGCAGCGCCTCCTCCATCACGTCATCGCGGATCGTGCCGTGGCCCTCCGGATATCCCGCGATGCCGACGTTGGTGAAGGTGTGGCCGTCCTCGTCGAGGGCGGCCAGCAGGCTCAGCGCGTCGGGGAAGTCACCGGCCGGTTCGGCGGCGTCCCCGCCGATGACGAAGACGCGGTCCACACCGGACTCCTGCAGGCGCGCGGCGAGCTCGCCCAGCTCCGCGCGGTCCCGGACGAGCCGGGCGGCGAGGTGCGGCGCGGCCGCGTAGCCGTTCTTGACCAGCCGGACGGTGAGATCGACGGTGGCTTCCAGCCCTCTGGCCTCGGTCGTGGTGACCGTCAGCGGCACGTCCTGCGGCACGTGGTCGAGCACCTTGTCCTCGGTGCTGCGGAAGGGCAGGACCTCGTAGGTGGCGTTGCGCAGGGCCTCGGCGAGGGCCGCCTTCCGTCGGGACGCCGCGGACGGCTCGTCGTCCGATCTCGGGGACCAATGCGGAGATGCCATCGAAGCACCACTTCCCGTTCTTCCGTTCGGCTGCCGGTCCGGTTCCGCACTCGGCGGCGATCGGTCCCAGCCGCGACGAGGCCGGCCGGGACGGGGCGCGTCCCCCCATCGGATTCGGACGCGCCCCGGAGAGATCTCAGTACCCCCGCGCGACCCAGTCGTCGAACTGCGGCACGACCTCGCCGATCGTCGTGCCCGGCCCGTGCCCCGGGCGGACCTTGGTCCGCCCGGGCAGCGGGAGGAGCCGGTCCCGGATGGACGTCAGGATCGTGCCGAAGTTCGAGAAGGACCGCCCGGTCGCCCCGGGTCCGCCGGCGAACAGCGTGTCACCGGTGAACACCGTCCCGAGGTCCGGGCAGTAGAAGCACACCGAACCGGGCGAGTGCCCTGGGGTGTGCAGCACTTTCAGCCCGGCGCGCCCGATCCGGAAGACCTGCCGGTCGGCGAGGAGCTTGTGCGGTTTCCGCGCCGGATGGGTGAGCTCCCACAGCGGCAGGTCGTCGGGGTGCAGGTACACCCCCGCCCCGACGGCCTCGGCGAGGTCCGGAGCGACCCGGATGTGGTCGTCGTGGGCGTGGGTGGCCAGCACGGCCAGCACCTCGCGGCCCGCTACGAGTTCGCGGACCGCCTCGACGTCGTGCGGGGCGTCGATGACCACGCACCGCTGGTCGTCGCCGACGACCCAGATGTTGTTCTCGACGTCGTGCACCTCGCCGTCCAGCGAGAACTTGCCCGTCGCGGTGGCTCGATCGACGCGGAGGCCCATCAGAACGTCACCACCGAGCGCAGCACTTCGCCGCGGTGCATCTTCTCGAACGCGTCTTCGACGCCGTCGAGGGAGATCTCCTCGCTGACGAACTTCTCCAGCGGCAACCGGCCCTGCCGGTACAGCTCGATGAGCATCGGGAAGTCCCGTTCCGGCAGGCAGTCGCCGTACCAGCTGGACTTCACCGCGCCGCCGCGGGCGAAGACGTCCAGCAGCGGCAGCTCCAGCCGCATCTGCGGGTCGGGCACGCCGACGAGCACGACGGTGCCTGCCAGATCGCGGGCGTAGAAGGCCTGCTCGAACGTCGCGGGCACGCCGACGGCGTCGACGACCAGGTCGGCGCCGTGGCCACCGGTGAGCTCGCGGATCGCTTCGACGGGGTCGGTCTCAGCGGCGTTGACGGTGTGGGTGGCGCCGAATCCGCGCGCCCACTCCAGCTTGACCGGGTCCTTGTCGACCGCGATGACCCGCCGCGCTCCGGCCATCGCCGCTCCCGCCACGGCCCCGTCACCGACACCACCGCAGCCGATGACGGCCACGGAATCGCCGGGACCGGCTTGACCGGTGTTGACGGCGGCGCCGATGCCGGCCATCACGCCGCAACCGAGCAGCCCGGCCACGGCCGGCCGCGCTGCGGGGTCGACCTTGGTGCACTGCCCGGAGTGGACCAGGGTCCGCTCGGCGAATCCCCCGATCCCCAGCGCGGGCGACAGCGGGGTGCCGTCTGCCAGCGTCATCGGCTGCGCGGCGTTGTGCGTGGCGAAGCAGTACTGCGGGCGACCGCGCTTGCAGGCGCGGCAGGTTCCGCACACCGCGCGCCAGTTCAGCACGACGAAATCGCCCGGCTCGACGTTCCGCACGCCCTCGCCGACCACATCGACGACCCCGGCCACCTCGTGACCGAGCAGGAACGGGAATTCGTCGTTGATGCCGCCTTCGCGGTAGTGCAGGTCGGTGTGGCAGACGCCGCAGGCCTGCACCTGCACGACCGCCTCACCCGGGCCCGGGTCGGGCACGTGGATCGTGGTGACCTCGACCGGCTTGCCCTTGCCGGTGGCCACGACTGCGCGCACTTCGGTCACTTGCTGCTCCAGTTCGTCCGTTGCGTTTCGGGGGAAGCCCGCTGAGGTGCCGCTACCCGTGTCTCCCGGACGCGGCGTGCGGGACCACCTCGCGGTACTCGGCTGCCGCGTCGGACAGCCAGTCGGCGAGGTAGCGCGCGAAGGAAGCGCGCACGAAGATCCAGTAGCTCGGCAGCTCGGCGTCGCGGCACAGCAGCACGACGCCGGCGCGCGCCAGCGAGGTTTGCGCGCACTGGTCCGGGCCGAAGGCGCGCCGGTGCAGGTCGAGCGCACAGCCCTTGGCCAGCAGCTCGCGGGAGCTCGGCCCGGACACCGCGATGATCGTGCGGTGCGCCGAGACGTCCACGACGGCGCCGTGCTCGTCGTCCAGCGCCTCGGACAGGGCGTCCTCGATGGGCTCCGCGCCGCCTTCCGGTCCGACCAGCAGCCATTCGTCCGGTCCGAGCCACAGCACGGTCAGCCGGTCGGTGTGCGCGACCTGCCCTGCCTGGTTGGGCAGCATCACGCCGAGCGCGGTGCCGATGCGCTCCGCCGCCGGGCCCTTCGGGTCGACCCGGAGCACGACCTGAGCGGTGAAGGCCACTTCGGACAAGCGCACCGAGCCCGGCGCCGAGGCGCGGGCGAATACGTCGGCGTGCGCGGCCAGCGGGGATTCGCCGTACAGCTCAGCCATCGCGGCGCGTTCCTTCCTTGTCGTAGAACACGGGCTCGGTGATCTCGAGCGGGACCAGCCGGTCGCCGACGTGGCCGTAGATCGTCTGCCCGATGCGCTCGCGCCCGCTCTTGACCAAGGCGAGGGCGAACGGCCTGTCGAGCGCGGCGCTGCGGTAGCTGGAGGTGACGTGCCCGAGCATCGGCACGGGCGGTTCGGGCAGCTCGGCGCCGTCCACCAGTTGCGAGCCCTCCGGCACGACCGCGGACCCCTCGGGCGGCAGCAGGCCGACGAGATGCTTGCGGTCCGCACGCGCGGTGTCCTCCCGGGTGAAGGACCGCTTGCCGAGGAAGTCGTCCTTCTTCTTCGACACCGCCCAGCTCATGCCCAGGTCGTGCGGGGTCACCGTGCCGTCGGTGTCCTGCCCGACGATCGGGAACCCCTTCTCCGCGCGCAGGACGTGCATCGTCTCGGTGCCGTAGGGCGTGATGTCCCACGGTGCACCGGCGTCGATGAGGGCCTCCCACACCTCGCGTCCGTGCCACCAGGGCACGTTGATCTCGAAGGCCAGCTCACCGGAGAAGCTGATCCGGCACACCCGCGCCCGGCGGCCCGCGACGACCCCGTCCCGCCAGGACATGAACGGGAAGCTCTCGTTGTCCAGGTCGATGTCCGGTGCCGCCCGGGACAGCACCTCGCGGGAGCGCGGTCCGGCCAGCGCGACGGTGGCGAAATGTTCGGTGACCGAGGTGAGGTGCACGCGCAGGTGGGTCCACTCGGTCTGCAGCCAGTCCTCCAGCCACTCGAGCACCCCGGCCGCGCCGCCGGAGGTCGTGGAGAGCAGGTAGCGGTGCTCACCGGTGCGCATCACCGTGCCGTCGTCGAAGACCATGCCGTCGGCGGTGCACATCAGCCCGTACCGGATGCGGCCGACCCGCAGCGTGCTCATCTTGTTCGTGTAGACGAGGTCGAGGAACTCGGCCGCGTCGGGCCCCTGCACGTCGATCTTGCCGAGGGTCGACACGTCCTGCATGCCCACCCCGGTGCGGACGGCGCGGCATTCGCGCAGCACAGCGTCTTCCATGCTCTCGCGGTCGTGCGGGTAGTACCAGGGCCGCTTCCACTGGCCGACGTCCTCGAACGGCGCGCCCCGCTCGACGTGCCAGTCGTGCACGGCGGTCACGCGGATCGGATCGTAGAGGTCGCCGCGGTCCCGGCCGGCCAGTGCCGCGAAGGGGACCGGCGTGTAGGGCGGGCGGAACGTGGTGGCACCGACCTCGGCGAGCTCGGCGTCGAGCAGTTCCGCGATGATCCCCGACGACAGCGTCCCGGAGGTCTTGCCCTGGTCGTGCCCGGTGCCGATCGTGGTGAAGCGCTTGATGTGCTCCACCGAGGTCAGCCCCGCCCCGATCGCCTTGCGGAGGTCGGCCACCGTGGCGTCGCGGGCGAGGTCGACGAACTGCTCGGCTTCGGCCTCCGGCCCGGTGGGCGGCAGCCACGTGGGCTGCGGCGCCACGCCCGGGCCGGCGGGCGCGGTGGGCACCTCGGCGGCGTCGGCTTCGAACCCGGCGGCCCGCGCCGCGTCGCTGCCCGCCGCCGCACCGGTGCGGAGGCAGTCCGCCGTGGCGAAGGTGCCCGCGGCAGCGCCGGCCGAGCGGGTGCCGAGCGCGCCGCGGCCGGGGAGGAACGCGCCGAGCTCCGGTGCGTAGCGCAAGGTGCCGCGCGCCTGGCTGTGCAGGTGCACCGCAGGGTTCCAGCCCCCGGATACCAGCAGCAGGTCGCAGTCGAGCTCCGATGGAGGTTCCACGTCGGAACCAGGCAACCGCTCGATGTCCACGGCGGACACCCGATCGACGCCCGACGTGCCTCCCACGGCGCACCCGGTGAGGATCGGGATGCCCCGCTCGACGCACCGGGCGGCCCACACCGTCGGCACCACCGGGCGGACGTCCACCACCGCGGCGATCTCGACCCCCGCGTCGTGCAGGTCGACCGCGGCGGCGTAGGCGCTGTCGTTGGTCGTGAACACGACAGCGCGCCGGCCGGGCAGCACGCCGTAGCGGTGCAGGTAGGTCCGCGCCGATCCGGCCAGCATCGTGCCGGGGCGGTCGTTGCCCGGGAAGACCAGCGGGCGCTCGTGCGCGCCGGTCGCGTACACCACCTCGCGGGCCCGGACGTGCCAGACCCGCTGGCGGGTGAAGGCGTCCTCCCCCCGGTCCTCCAGCGCGACCAGGTAGTTGTCGTCGTAGTGCCCGAACACCGTCGTGCGCGGCAGGACCGCCACGTCCGCCGTGGACTCCAGCTCGGAGACCACCCGCCGGATCCAGCGCCGGGCCGGGGCTCGGTCGAGCTCCTCGCCGCTGCCCAGGAGGCTGCCGCCGAATTCGGTCCCGGCGTCGGCGACGATCACGCGCGCACCGCTGCGTGCCGCGGACAACGCCGCGGCCAGGCCCGTGGGGCCGGCTCCGACGATCAGCACGTCGCAGTGCGCGTTGGTCGAGTCGTAGCGGGCCGGATCCGGTTCGGTGGCCAGCCGGCCCTGCCCGGGCAGTCCGGTGGCCTCCAGCCCGTCGCGCAGCTCGACCGTGGTCGCGGTGAGCATCGGCTCCGGGAACGGCTTGTCGATCTGCACCAGCGCGTTCGGCTCTTCCGGCCCGGCGGTCATGATCCCGCGCGGGCGGCCGTACTTGATGCTCGTGGTGACCTGGTGGACGCCGTTGGCCAGCAGCGCGGAAGCGAGGGTGTCCCCCGCGTAACCGGTGTAGTCGCACCCGTCGAAGCGGAAGCGCAGCGGACGGGCCCGGTCGATGCGGCCGCCTTCGGGCAGCCTGAACTCGTTGCTCACGTCGTCACCGTCCTCGCCGCGGGGTGGATCTCGTTGGTGGCGGTGTCCCGGTGGAGGGTGAACCAGCGGCGGCAGCCGACCTGGTGCATCCACCGCTCGGCGAACACGCCCTTCGGATTGGCGCGGTAGAAGAGGAATCGTGACCAGTCCGCATCGGACAGGGCATGCGGATCGGCCGGGTAGGCCACGCCCGCCTGGCCGCCGTAGTGGAACTCGGTCTCGTCTCGCGGCCCGCACCACGGGCAGGGGATGAGCATCATCGCAGGACTCCTTCAGTGCGCCACACCGGCGGCGCCGTGCTCGTCGACCAGGGCACCGGTGGTGAACCGCTCGAGGCTGAACGGGGCGTTGAGCGGGTGCGGTTCGTCGTGGGCGATGGTGTGGGCGTAGCACCAACCCACTCCCGGGGTGGCCTTGAAGCCCCCGGTGCCCCAGCCGCAGTTGAGGTACAGGCCGTCGAACGGGGTGCGTCCCATGATCGCCGAGGCGTCGGGGGTCACGTCGACGACTCCGGCCCAGGTGCGCAGCACGTGCGCGCGGGCGAAGACCGGGAACAGCTCCACGGCCGCGGTCAGCTCCCGCTCGATGGTGTGGAACGACCCGCGCTGCCCGTAGGAGTTGTAGGCGTCGATGCCCGCGCCGAGCACGAGTTCACCCTTGTGCGCCTGGGAAACGTAGACGTGCACCGCGTTGGACATGACCACGGTGGGGTGCACCGGCTCCAGCAGTTCGGAGACCAGCGCCTGCAGCGGGTGGCTCTGCAACGGCAGCGGCAGCCCCAGCTCGTCGGCGAGGACCGACGTGTGGCCCGCGGCGGCCAGCGCGACCTTGCCGGCCCGGATCGTGCCGCGGGTGGTGCGGACCCCGGTCACCCTGTCCCCGACCCGCTCGAACCCGGTGACCTGGCAGTTCTGCACCAGGTCCACGCCCATGCGGTTCAGCGCGCGGGCGAATCCCCACGCGACGTGGTCGTGCTTGGCGATTCCCGCCCGCGGTTGCCACGTCGCCCCGAGCACGGGATACCGCAGGTCCGCCGAGGTGTTCAGGATCGGGCAGATCTCGGCGACCTGGTCGGGATCGAGCCACTCGGCGTCGATGCCGTTGAGCCGGTTCGCCCCGACCCGCCGGACGCCGTCGCGCACCTCCTGCAGCGAGTGCGCCAGGTTCAGCACCCCGCGCTGCGAGAACAGCAGCGGGTAGTCCAGCTCCTCGTCGAGCCCTTCCCACAGCTTCAGGGCGTGCTCGTAGAGACCGGCGCTCTCGTCCCACAGGTAGTTCGAACGGATGATCGTGGTGTTGCGCGCCATGTTGCCGCCCGCCAGCCACCCGCTCTCCAGCACGGCGACGTTGGTGATGCCGTGGTTGACCGCCAGGTAGTAGGCCGTGGCCAGCCCGTGGCCGCCACCACCGACGATCACCACGTCGTAGGAGGACCCGGGAGCTGCCGAGTCCCAGAGGAAATCCGGGTGCTCCGGCAGGTCGGCGCCGGGAGTGCGCGGCATCAGCGTCCTCCGTCCAGTTCGGGGTAGAGGGGGTTGGCCTTGGCCAGGGTTTCGACCCGGCCGCGCAGTGCGGTGGCGGTGGCCTCGTCGAAGCCG